>JBFWYP010000025.1:0-52304 GCA_050186295.1 Thermoanaerobaculia bacterium
CTGAACGTCGCCACCAAGAAGGCCTGGAAGGAGAGCCTGCCGTGACGGAGATCGCCCCCAAGCTGACGCAGGGACTGAGCCGTTCCGGAACGCTGGTCGCCGCCGGACTCCTGGTCGAAGCGCTCTCCCTGTTCTGGAACCACCCGACCGCCTTCCTGCTCTTTGCCTTCGTCGGTGCGGGCCTCGTGGTGCTGGGGATCGCGCTCTACTTCTGGACCATCGCCCGCGCCTGACCGCAGGGCCGGGCCGGCGCGCGACGGTGCCGCTTCCCGATACTCCTCAGCCGCGCACGAGCGCGCGCGCCCGCTCGACCACCTTGTCGGCGTTCGGCAGATAGAAGTCCTCGAGCGGCGGCGAGTAGGGCACCGGCGTGTCGAGGCAGCAGACGCGCGCGACCGGCGCGTCGAGGTACCAGAACGCCTTCTCGGCGACGCGCGCCGCGACTTCGCCCGCGAACGAGCCGGTGAGCGGCTCCTCGGTCAGCACCATCACCCGCCCCGTTTTCCGAGCCGTCTCGAGGATCGCCTCCTCGTCGAGCGGCCGCAGGGTCCGCAGATCGAGAACTTCGGCGTCGATCCCTTCCGCGGCGAGCTTCTCCGCCGCGTCGAGCGCGACGTGGAGCATCGCGGCGTAGCTCACGATCGAGAGATCGCTGCCGCTCCGCGCGATCCGCGCCTTGCCGAGCGGGACGAGCGGCGCCGCGCGATCGATCGTCCCCTTGATCCGGCGGTAGAGATACTTGTGCTCGAAGAAGAGCACCGGGTTCTCGTCCCGCACGGCCGAGCGGATGAGCCCGTAGGCGTCCTCGGCCGTCGCCGGGTAGACGATCTTCAGTCCCGGCGCGCGGTTGAAGTAGGCCTCCGGATTCGCCGAATGGAAGGCCGAACCCGAGACCCTGCCGCCCGACGGGCCCCGCATCACCATCGGCACCTTCTGCCCCCAGCGGTAGCGATTGGTCCCGGCGAAGTTGACGATCATGTTGAAGGCGTTGGCGATGAAGTCGATGAACTGGAACTCGACGACCGGGCGCATGCCCATCATCGCGGCGCCGATCGCCGCGCCGACGAAACCCGATTCCGAGATCGGCGTGTCGATGACCCGCTCCGGTCCGTAGGCGTCGAGGAATCCGGCCGTGAGCCGGAAGGCGCCGCCGTAGGTGCCGATGTCCTCGCCGATCAGGAACACCGACGGATCGACGTCCATCTCGTCGCGCAGTCCCTGCGCGATCGCCTCGAGCAGCGTCACCTCGCTCACGACGCGCTCCCCTCTTCGTAGACCCCTTCCAGGGCCCGCTCCGGCGGCGGCATCGGCGACGCGAGCGCGAGATCGACTTCGGCGTCGAGCTCCTTCTGGATCGCCGCGACGATCGCTTCCAGGTCGGCTTCGGTGGCGAGCCCGGCGCCGAGGAGGTGCTTCTCGAAGCGGTCGATCGGATCCTTGCGACGCCAGATCTCGAACAGCTCCGGCGGCACGTAGCCGGCGTCGTCGTGCTCGGCATGCCCTTTCATCCGGAACGTCTTCACTTCGAGCAGCTGCGGCCCGCCGCCGGCGCGCGCCGCGGCGAAGACGGCGCGGGAAGCCTCGTACACCGCCAGCACGTCGTTGCCGTCGACGATCCGCGCCGGAATTCCGTAGGCCGCGGCGCGGGAGGCGAGGTCCTTGATCTTCATCTGGCGCGAAGTCGGGGTCGAGTAGGCGTAGCCGTTGTGCTCCGCCACCACGATCAGCGGGAGTCCGAGGACGGCCGCCAGGTTCATCCCTTCGTGGAAGTCGCCGGTCGACGTGCCGCCGTCGCCGATGTAGGTGAGGGCGACGATCGGCAGCTTCCGCATCTTCGCCGCCAGCGCGAATCCGGCCATCACCGGGATCAGGGCGCCGAGCATCGAGATCGGCGACACCAGTCCGCGGGCGAGATCTCCGAAGTGGAGATTGCAGTCCTTGCCGCCGGTGGGCGAGCCGCCGCGTGCCATGTACTGCATGAACACTTCGCGCGGCGAGACGCCGCGCACCAGCATCGACCCGAGGTTGCGGATCAGCGGTCCGACGACGTCGCCGTCTTCCAGGGCGTACGCGGTCCCGACCGAGATCGCCTCCTGGCCGCGGGAGGAGTAGAGCCCTCCGACGACCTTGCCCTGACGGTAGAGATTGGTCAGCCGGTCCTCGACCAGCCGGTTGAGCTTCAGGTAGCGATAGAGCTCGAGCTGGCGTTCCCGCGGGAGCGTCGTTCCGGCGAGTCGAGCCTCCGGCGCGTGTGCGGCGCCCGGATCCAGCGGGCCGAGACTGGTCTTCATCGACGCACCGGCCCGGAGGCGGCCTCGTTCGTTGCCGTCCGCCACCGGATCACGAATGGATCGCGGCGCCGTGAGAGGCGTGGGCCGCCTCCATGACCGCTTCGGCGAGAGTCGGGTGGGCGTGGATCGTGCGGCCCAACTCCTCCGCCGTGGCTTCCATGCGCAGCGCCACGCAGGCCTCGGCGATCAGATCGGTAGCGTGCGGACCGACGATGTGGACCCCGAGGATCTCGTCGTACTTCTTGTCGCGCACGATCTTCACGAATCCCTGCGCCTTGCCGAGGATCCTGGCCTTGCCGCTCGCCATGAAGCTGAACTTGCCGATCGCGACGTCGTACCCGCGTTCTTTCGCCTTCGTCTCGGTGAGACCCACGCTGCCGACCTCGGGATCGCAGTAGGTGCAGGACGGAGTCTGGTCGTAGTCGAGCGGCCAGACCTCGTCGCCGTGCAGGTGCTCCACCGCGAGGATCCCTTCGGCCGACGCGATGTGCGCCAGCCAGGGCGTGTTCACGATGTCGCCGACCGCGTAGATGTTCGGCACGGAGGTCTGCATCACTCCGTTCACCGGGATGAACCCCTTTTCCGTCGCGATCCCGACCTTGTCCAGCCCGCAGTCCCCGGTCACCGGCGCTCTGCCGACCGCCACGAGGAGCACCTCGGCCTCGATCGTCGACTCCTTCTCCTTCTGCTTCAGCTTGATCCGCACTCCGCCCGGTTCCGCCTCCGCTTCGAGGAGCTGGGTGCCCGTCATCAGCTTGATGTCGCGACGGCGCAGGAGACGTTCAAGCTCCTTCGAGATCTCCTCGTCTTCGATCGGGAGGATGCGCGGCAGCATCTCGACCAGCGTGACCTCGGACCCGAACGAGCGGAAGACGGAGGCGAATTCGGTCCCGACAGCGCCCGCGCCGAGGACGACGATCGACTTCGGGATCCGCTCCATTTCCAGCAGGTGATCCGAATTGACGATCGAAGTGCCGTTGGTCGGCGCAACCTTGATCTCGCGCGGGATCGACCCCGTGGCGAGGATCACGTACCGGGCGGTGAGCGTCTTCTTGGCGCCCTCCTCGCTCGTCACTTCGACGGCGTTCGGGCCGGTGAGACGCCCGTGGCCGTGCACCGACTCGACCTTGTACTTCTTGAACAGCGATCCGACCCCGGCGGCGTTCTTGTCGACCACGCCGCGCTTGTAGGTGTGCACTTTGCCGATTTCGACGGTCGGCTCTCCGGTCGAAATGCCGAAGTCGCCCGCGTGCCGGATCTGGTCGACCACTTCGGCCGCGTGCAGCAGCGCCTTGGTCGGGATGCAACCGCGCAACCCGCAGGTGCCGCCGAGCTTCTCGTCCTTCTCGACGCACGCCACCTTGAGTCCGAGCTGACCGGCGCGGATCGCGGCGACGTACCCGCCCGGGCCGCTGCCGATCACCACCAAGTCGTAGTCGAAACTGCCCTTCGGTTCAGCCGGCGGCGGAACGCCCCTCGACGCGAGTCGCGCCACGGATGCGGTCGCTACCTTGGTGGGCGAAGGGATCGACGACGCGGGCGGCGGCGCAGCCGGGGCCCCGCCCGGAGCAGCCGGTGCCGCGGCGACGGCCGCGGGTGCCGCGGCAGGTGGAGCTGCAGCGGATTCGCCTTCCTGACCGATCCGGCCGACGACCGTGTTGACGGCGACGGTCTCCCCCGCCTGGTGACCGATCGCCAGGATGACGCCTGCCGCCGGCGACGGGATCTCGGCATCGACCTTGTCGGTCGAGATCTCGAACAGCGGCTGGTCCCGTTCGACCTTGTCGCCGACCTTGACCAGCCACTTGGTGATCGTGCCTTCGGCGATCGACTCGCCCATCTGCGGCATCACGACTTCCGTTGCCATCGTCACTCCCGTTTCGGAGATTCGTGTTCTCTCGTCGTCCCGCCGTCGTCGTGGCCCAGCACCGGTCGGGATGCGATCCCGAAGGACCCACGACCCATCCGGTTCCTGGGGGCTGGCAACGGCGGGACGCCGGCGCCTCGCGCCAGCGTCCCGGCAACTCTATCGAAGTGAGTTTCCGGTATCCACGGGAAAGCCGGACCGATCGCCGGGTGGACCCGGTTCCGCCGGCCCGTTCAGGGCTCGAGCGGAACGCCGTGGAACCTGCCGGGCTTCTCGGAGACGACTCGCCCCACCGGCATCACCGGATCGTGCTCGAAGAAGCAGACCCAGCCTTCCGCCGCCAGCCGCGGCAGCCACTTCTCCTTGTTGGCGAGCGTCGTCAGCGGATAGAGGTCGTAGCCCATGATCCAGGGAAGCGGCAGGTGCGCGGCGGTAGGGACGAGGTCGGCGAGGAAGATGCCGCGCGCGTCGCCCGCGCCGTCGAGTGTCACGACGCACATGTCGGCGTTGTGCCCCGGCGCCCTGACCATGCGGATGGAGTCGGTCGGACCGCCTTCGTCCCCGACCAGCTCGACGAGCCCGGCGTCGAACAGCGGCTCCCAGTTCTCGGGAAAATAGCTCGCCCGATCGCGTGCCGTCGGCGACCGCGCATGTTCGACTTCGCCGCGGTTCAGCCAGTGGCGCGCGTTGGCGAAGGTCGGCACCAGGTTGCCGGCGCCGTCGCGACGGGTGTTCCAGCCGCAGTGGTCGAAGTGCAGGTGCGAGAGGACGACGTGGGTGACGTCGCCGGGCTCGAAGCCGGCCGCCGCGATCGACTCCGGCAGCCGGGTCGCACCCTCCTCGTAGACGTAGATCGCCTGGAACTTCTCGTCGTGCTTGTCGCCGAGCCCGGTATCGATCAGCACGAGCTCGTCGCCGGCCTCGATCAGGAGGCAGTTGGTCGCCATCCGGATCCGGTTCTCCGCGTCGGCCGGCGTGACCTTGCTCCAGAGCGGCTTGGGGACCACCCCGAACATCGCCCCGCCGTCGAGCTTGAAGCCGCCGTCGGAGACGACGTGGATGCGCAGGTTGCCGAGATCGACTTTCATGAGACCGGAAGTCTATCGGAGCGCAGCTCGGCGATCCGCGGATCGTGAGCGCTATTCGCAGACCGGACAGGGGCTGCAGCCGGCGTCGAAGAGGATCTTCCAGCCGCCGCCGGATTGGCGCTGCCAGATCGAGTTGTAGAGCCCCCGGAGCTCGACTTCCTTGCCGTCCTTGTCCTGGAAGCGCATGACCCACGGTCCGCGGGAGAGGCCCAGGGTGCCGTCGGCGGACAGCTCCACCACCTCCGGGTGCCACTCGAAGTAGGGCCGGTCCGGCTCGAAGAACCCCTTCCAGGCGCGGACGACGTCCGCCTTGCCGCGGGTGACCTCCCTGTTGCTGACGAAAATCGCGCCCTCGTCGAGGAAGCTCGCGAAGAGCTCCGGCTCGTTGTCCATCACCGACCTGGCGAAGGCGATCTCGGTGGCGCGCACCTCCTCCGCGAGCGCCGCGCGGTCCGGAGCGTCCGCGGCGAACGACGCGCTGGTGATGCAGGCGAGGGCGAATCCGATGGCGAGGGCTCGGCGCATGTTCCCGATCTCCAGAATCGCGAGGGGCGATACGCCCGTCGTCAGAGAGGATACGTGGCGGCGACCCCCGGGTTCGCCGACGCCGCGCGCCCGGTCAGGCGACGGTGACCTCGGGGCAGAGGTAGACGTCCTGGACGGCATGCAGGAGGGCGACGCCGTCCTTGCGCGGACGCTGGAACGCCTTGCGCCCCGAGATCAGCCCCATGCCGCCGCCGCGCTTGTTGACGACGGCCGTCCGCACCGCTTCCGCGAGATCGCTCTCCCCCGCCGAGGCGCCGCCCGAGTTGATCAGGCCGATCTTCCCCATGTAGCAGTTGGCCACCTGCCAGCGGACGTAGTCCACGGGATGGTCGGCGACCAGCTCGCCGTAGACCTTCTTGTGCGTCTTGCCGAACTTCGGCAGGAAGTTGTAGCCGCCGTTCAGGGTCGGCAGTTTCTGCTTGATGATGTCGGCCGAGAGCGTGACGCCGAGGTGGTTCGCCTGCGCCGTGAGATCGGCCGAGGTGTGGTGGTCGACGCCGTCCTTCGCGAACGCCGGGTTGCGCAGGTAGCACCAGAGGATCGTCGCCATCCCCATCTCGTGCGCCGCCGCGAACGCCTCGCCGACCTCCTCGATCTCGCGATCGGAATCGTCGGAGCCGAAGTAGATCGTCGCGCCGATCGCTGCACAGCCCATCTCCCAGGCCTGCTCGACGCGCGCGAACATCGTCTGGCGGGCCCCGTTCGGATAGGACAGCAGCTGGTTGTGGTTGACCTTGAGGATGAACGGAATGCGGTGCGCGTACTTCCGCGCCACCAGCCCGAGGCCGCCCAGCGTGCTCGCGACGGCATTGCACCCGCCCTCGATCGCGAGCTCGACGATGTTCGCCGGATCGAAGTAGTCGGGGTTGGGCGCGAACGAGGCGGCCCCGGAGTGCTCGATCCCCTGGTCGACGGGAAGGATCGACAGGTAGCCCGTGCCGGCCAGCCGTCCCGTCGCGTGGATCCGCTCGAGGTTGACCAGGACCTGGGCCGGACGATCCGAGTCGCCGAACATGGCGCTCACCTGGTCCGGTCCGGGTACCCGGATGCGCTCCCGCGGGATCCCCTGGCAACGGAACTCGAGCAGCCCGGCGGCTTCGGAACCGAGCTCGGCGACGATGCGATCGATCGATTTCATTCCCTCTTCCCTCCCGTTCCGGAACGCGGCGAGTATCCCACAGCTCCCCGCTGCGGACCGCTCCCTCCGCCGCCCCGGTGAGCGCTCGCGCGACGCCGTGCGGGATCGCTCAGGACCCGCTCCACCTCGGCCAGATCGCGCCGCGACGCCGCGACCTGCGCGAGGTCGACGGCGTCGCCGGCGAAGCTCTCGCGGAGGTAGCTGCGGACGATCCGCCCCGCCGCCGGCGCAACCGCCGGGATCCGGCGCGAGACGAGATCGTCGACCGCCAGAGGTCCGAACCAGGGGGGGATCGCCAGACCGCCCGCGCGCAGCGTGGAGACCAGCGCCACGTAGGCGCGCGCGACACTCCACTCCGGACGCTGGCGCCAGTAGAGGATCGCACCTCCGATCCCCAGCAGGGCAGCGAGGGCGAAGATCCAGCGGAGGTACCCGGCCGGATTCGCCGGAGCCGGTCGCGGCTCGACCGCGGCAGCCCCTCCCTCCGGAGCGGCCGCGACGGTCGGCGAACGGGACGTCGCGGCGAAGAGCTCCTGCGAGAGGCGCTCCCAGAGCGATCGCAGATTGAAGATCAGCCCCACCTGATCGTAGAAGTCGAACGAGATGACGTAGCGGTCCCAGCGGAAGGTGAGGAATTCGTATGCCTGCCGCATGCCGTTGAGCAGGCCCCCCGGCTCGATCAACGGCCGCCCGGCCGGCGGGGTCGGGTCGAACGCCACCCAACCGTCGTCGCCGACGAATCCCTCGACCCAGGCGTGCGCGTTCGACTGCCGCACCAGCCAGGAGCGCTCCCAGGCGCTGTACTCGGCGCCGAGGAATCCGGTCACCAGCCGCGCCGGAATTCCCTGCGCCCGGAGCAGGAGGACCATCGCCGAAGCGAAGTACTCGCAGTGACCACGGCGGGCTTCGAAGAGGAAGTTCTCGATCGGCTGCTCGCCGCCGCGGCCGATGAACTCGAGCGAGTATCCGAACTCGGTGATGAGATGGCGCTCGATCCGGCGCGCACGCTCCATCGCCGTTCCGCTCTCCGCCCACTCCGCCGCCAGTCGCGCGATGCGCGGCGTCACTCCGGCGAGGTCGAGCGCGAGGTCTTCGCCGCCCTCCGCAGCGGCGTCGGCGACGACGGCACTCGCTCCTCCGGGGAGCGGAGCCACCGACTGCTCCCGCCTGCCGAGCGTCAGGTGGTACTCGAAGATCTCGGTCGGCACCCCTCGCAGCGAGAGCGCGCCTCCGCGGTCGATGTCGATCGCCGCGAGCTGGGTCTCGACGCTCAGCGTCTCCATCGGCACGATGAGGCTGGTCGAGCGGAGCGGTTCGAGGTAGACCGTGGCACTCCCCGAGCCGCGTCCGGGAGCGAGCCGGAAGACCCCCTCGCGCGGATCACGCGTCAGGATCCGCGCACGTGGCGATCGGCGCCAGGTGCGCCCTTCCCAGACATCGTAGGTCGCCGCCTTGAATCGCATCGCGCCGGGCGGTCCGGACTCCCCGGTGAAGGTGAGGCGCATGGCGACCTGCCGGTTGTCGCGGATCCGGCCGATGAGATCGAGGCTCATGTCGTCGGAGAACCCGGCCCGCGCCAGCTCCCCCTGCCCCGAACCACCGGGCCCGAGGATGTAGGGGCTGCGGACCCGCGGCAGGAGCGCGAAGAGCGGCACGGCGAGTACCAGCGTCGCCACCACCGTCGCCACCGCGAACGGACGCGCCGGGAGGCGGGGCGCTGGCTCGGCGCGGTGCCCGAACGCCGTCAGTGCATGCAGGTAGACGAAGCGCAGCATCAGTACGACCGTGAGGGCGAGGAAGAAGGCGAGATACAGGACCACGGAAGGATGGACACTGGTCGCCATCGACGCCAGGAAGAGGAAGAAGATCCCGATCCAGACCTGCCACTTGTGCTTTTCCTCCGAGAGGGACCAGAGCCTGGCGGCGAGGCCGAAGAGGATGAGGTGGATCACGGGCCGGAGGATCTGCACCCGCCCCGACGCGCCGACGTCGAAGACCAGCACGGGCAGGTAGAGCAACCCGAGTACGTTCAGAGTCCGATTCGAGAGCCAGCGCTCCGAGCCCGTGACCGCCCGCCGCAGGAACGCTCCGACGCCGACGAGGTAGAGCGCCAGCACCGGCCACTCCAGCATCTCGTTGAACGGCAGCGGCAGCGCGACGACGAACGCCGCGACACCGAGGAGGATCCGCTTCTCGCGTCCGTAGGTCATGCGCCCGGCTCGCTGAAGGAGATGTGGACCGATCGCGCCCGCGAGTCGCCCGCGCGCAGCTCGTCGGGGCGCCTCTCCAGCGGTTCGACGAGCGCCAGGAGCTCGAGGATCGAACGTCGCTGCCGCGCGCCGGCGCCGAACGGGATCACCTGCTCGCGGCTCACCAGTTCGACCTCGAAGCCACGCGCCAGGTGATCCACGGCGACCGTCGCCGCCTCGCTCACCAGTTGCTCGAAGCGCTCGCGCGCGGTCTCGTCCTCGAGCCGCCCGACGGCGTTGTCGAAGAGGATCGAGAGTCTGCGGCTCTCCTCGCTCTCGCGCTCCATGAAGACGAGCGCCCCGGTCGCGGCCGACTTCTTCCAGTGGATGCTCCGCGGATCGTCGCCCGCACGGTAGTCGCGGAGGGCGTGGAGCTCGTGCCCCCAGCCGCTACGTGGCGCCGACTCGTCGCCGGTGAGGCCGGCGGGGCGCGAATCGATGCCGCCGGCGGCGAACAGCTGCGGGTAGACGAGCACCTCGAGCGCCAGCGGATAGCGCATCCCTTTGCGAAACAGCCCGAGCGGAAAGAGCGAAGCGAAGTGGGCCGCTTCGAATCGCCGCCGGCCGCGGCGCGGCGCGATCATGTCGAGCGTCCCGCGGGCGGTCTTTCCAGCCGGCAGGTGCGGCACCAGGCGCGAAGGTCCACCCGCCTCGACCGAGAAGAGGAGCAGCCAGCGCGCCATGCGGCGGCTGCGATTGGTGACCGCGAAGCCGAGGTGGAAAGGCCGCTTGGCGAAGAGATCGCCGGGCGGATCGAGCGCGACTTCGAGGTGGCGGAGATTCCACCGCGAGACCACGCCGGAGACGAGGAGGAGCGCCAGCATGCAGGCGAGGACGAGATAGAGCGCGTTGTTGCCGGTGTTCGTCGCCGCCACCACGACGATGACGGTCAGCAGCAGGTACCAGAGTCCCACCTTGGTGATCCGGATCCCCTCCGGAATGCCGCGCCGGCGGCGGCGGGCGAGCCAGGACTCACGGCTGCGGGAGGTTCCTCCGGCGCGAGCCGGCAGGGAGACCGGCGCGATCACACCGGTGGCGGGGTCGCCTGGAGGACGTCGTCGAGCGCCCGGCGGGCGGCCTCGAGACCGCTCGAGCCGCGTCGCAGCACGACGCGATGGGCGAGCACCGGTCCGACGAGACGCTGCACGTCGTCGGGCACGACGAAGTCGCGGCCTTCGAGCAGCGCCAGCGCCTGCGCGGCACGGTAGAGACCGAGCGCTCCACGGGTCGAGACGCCGAGCTGGAACGCCTCGCGGGTCCGCGTCGCTTCGGCGATCTGGAGCACGAAGTCGGCGACCTTCTCCGCCACCCGGATCTGCGGAACCCGCTGCTGCAGGTCCCGGAGCTCGTCGCCGGAGAGTACGGCGGGCAGCTCCTCGAGCTGGCGCTCGACGCCTCCCGAAAGCAGCAGCTGCTTCTCCGCCGCCCGTCCGGGGTAGCCGAGCCGGAGTGACATCTCGAACCGGTCGAGCTGCGACTCGGGGAGCGGGAAGGTGCCGAGGTACTCGTGGGGATTCTGCGTCGCGAGAACGAGGAACGGATCGGGCAGCGGCAGCCGCTGGCGCTCGATCGACACCTTGCGCTCGCTCATCGCCTCGAGCAGCGCCGACTGCGTCTTCGGCGTCGAGCGGTTGATCTCGTCCGCGAGCACGACGTTGGCGAAGAGCGGCCCCGGAACGAACTCGAAGCGCTCGTTCTTCTGCTGGTAGACCGAAACGCCGAGGATGTCCGACGGCAGCAGGTCACTGGTGAACTGGATCCGCTGGAACGAAAGGCCGAGCGAGCGGGCGAGCGCCTGCGCCAGGGTCGTCTTGCCGACTCCGGGCACGTCCTCGATCAGCATGTGGCCGCGAGCCAGGAGACTGACGATCGCCAGGCGAACGGTCTCGACGTTCCCCTTGAAGATCGACAGCACGTTCGCCTCCAGGCGCGCGAGCGCCCCTCCGGCGAGGGGACGGACGCTGCGGAGTCCGGGGGCTTCGGGGGCGGCGAGCGTTTCGGGTCGGGTCATCCGCTCTTTCTACGGCCGGCGGCCGGAAGGGTCACGAGCTCAATCGAAGAGATTGTAACGAACGATCGCCCAGAGCGCCGAGAATCCGTCCTTCCAGCCGATCTTCTTGCCGTCGGCATAGGTCCGGCCGTGGTAGCTGATCGGTACCTCGTAGATCATCAGATTCCGGCGGGCGAACCGTGCGGTCAGCTCGGGCTCGATGCCGAACCGGTTCGAGCGCAGGGTCACGCCGTCGAGGAGCTCGCGGCGGAACAGCTTGTAGCAGGTCTCCATGTCGGAGATGTTCAGGTTCGAGAACATGTTCGAGACCGTGGTCAGGAACAGGTTGCCCAGGTAGTGCCAGTAGAAGAGGACGCGGTGCGGCCCACCGAGGAAGCGCGAGCCGTACACCACGTCGGCCCCGTTCTCGATCACCGGCCCGAGCAGCCTCGCGTAGTCGCGCGGGTCGTACTCGAGATCGGCGTCCTGGATGACGATCCACTCCCCCGTCGCCTCCGCGAATCCGCGTCGCAGCGCCGCCCCCTTTCCCTGATTCCGGGCCTGCTCGAAGACTCGGAGCGGGGGCTCCTGCGACGCACGTCCGGCGACGATGCCACGCAGCAGATCGCGGGTGCCGTCCGTCGAGGCGTCGTCGACGACGACGATCTCCATCGCGAACCCCTCGGGAAGTGGTGCACGGCTCACCCGGAGGAGGATCTCCTCGATGGTCCGGCTCTCGTTGAAAGCCGGGATCACGACCGACAGCAGGCGGGACACCGGCGAAGATTATCCCGAGCCGGTGGCGGCCCGGTCCCCCGGCGTCCCGGACCCCCGGCGCGCAGGTTGCATTGACAACGCGACGGATCCTCTTTACCGTGCCTCGACCCGGAAAGTCGGAGAAACTCTTCATGGTTCGGACCCGCATCGCAGCCTCGACCGCCCTCCTCGCCGGACTCTGGTCCGTCGCGCCGCTCGTCGCCACCAGCGTCGTCGTACCGACCGATCGCCGTCTGGTCGCGGACGCCGGAATCATCGTCGTCGGCGTCGTTCAGGACGAGCTTCCGCCGACCGAACTCGAGCGTCCGGTGACGGACGTCTGGGTGAACGTCGAGCGGGTCCTCAAGGGCGACGTGGCCGCGAGCGCGATCGTCGTCCGGAGTCCCGGCGGTCTGGCAGCGAACGGGATGCGGCTCAGGCTCTGGGGAGTTCCGGAGTTCGCTCCCGGAGAGCGGGTCCTGCTCTTCCTGCGGAGCCATCCCGACGGCACCTTCCGCATCCTGCACACGGTGCTCGGTGCGTTCCACGAGACGAGGATCGGCGACCGTCCGGTCGCCTACCGCGACCTCTCCGAAGTCGACGTCCTGAGCGACCAGGAGATCGCGGACCTGGCGCTCCCGGACGGCCGCCGGCAGCGCGACTTCGACCGCTTCACCGACTGGATCGAGAGCGAGGCGTCGGGGCGGATCCGTCCGGCGGACTATTTCTTCCGCAGCCCCGAGGCGAGCACGAATACCCTTTTGCCGATGTTCCGGCTGCTCGAGGACGACGGCCGGAATCTGCGCTGGTTCGAATTCGACAACGGTCGCAGCGTTAGCTGGCGCATCGATCCCGATCCGCTCGAGGGGTTCTCCGGCAGCGCCCCCGACGCCTTCCAGGCGGCGATCGCAGCCTGGAACAACGAGTCCCACACCCCGGTCCGCTACATCTACTCCGGGACCAGCGGTCTCACCGCCGGCCTCAAGAACTTCGACGGCCAGAACGTCCTGCTCTTCGGCGACCCGAACGACGAAGTCGAGGGGGACTTCAGCTGCTCGAGCGGCGGCACGCTCGCCATCGGCGGACCCTGGTACAGCACCGACACCACCGGGCGCTACAACGGCCAGACCTACATCCGGATCCAGGGCGGCGACATCGTCATCAACTCCGGGATCGGCTGCTACTTCCAGTTCTCCGCCAGTCCCGCCAGGGCGGTCGAAGAGCTGTTCGGGCACGAGCTCGGCCACACCCTGGGCCTGAGTCACTCGAGCGAGAACCGGACCGAGACCAACACGACCCTCCGCAACGCACTGATGTACTACCGCGTGCACGATGACGGCCGCGGAGCGCGCCTCACGAGCGACGACATCGATGCACTGCGCACCCTCTACGACCCTTCGTTCGCCGGCGGAAGCGGAGGCGGCGGTGGCGGCAACGGCAGCTGTCCCGCCGGTACGCTCTGCCTGGTCGACGGCCGCTTCCGCGTCACCGCGACCTGGAGCAACCAGTTCGACGGCTCGAGCGGCTCCGCCGGCGCCATCCGCAACACCGATCTCGCCGGCTTCCTCTACTTCACCGATCCCAACAACATCGAGCTCATCGTCAAGATCCTGGACTTCGGCGACCGCTTCCTCTTCTTCTACGGCCAGCTGACGAACCTGCGGTTCACGATCAGCGTCCAGGACACGGTGACGGGGACGACCAAGACCTACCAGAACACCGCCGGCGACTGCGGCGCCATCGACCAGAACCTGGCGGCCTCGGGCGCCATTCTCGGTACCGTCACCGAGGGCGCGGCGCTGTCGCCGATGGCGGCCTGCCAACCGAGCGCCACCGCCGCCTGTCTGGTGGGCGGGCGCTTTCGCGTCGATCTCGACTGGCGGAACCAGTTCGACGGTTCGACCGGCGTCGGCCGTGCGACGAAGCTGTCCGACCTGACGGCGGCGTTCGCCTTCACCGACCCGGCGAACCTGGAGCTGCTGGTGAAGGTGCTCGACTTCCCGGATCGCGTCCTCGTCCTCTACGGCACCCTGTCGAATCTCGAGTACACGCTGCGCATCACCGACGTCGCCTCCGGCGCCGTGCGGACGTATCACAACGCACCAGGGAACTACTGCGGCGGGCTGGACAACAACGCCTTCTGATCGCTTCGTGACCGTCGCGCGAGGATCGCGGCCGACACCAGCAGGATCAGCGCAAGCGCGAACGCCCGCCGGCTCCACTGGAGCAGCGCGTGCGATCCGTAGCGTGCGTAGGCGAAGTCCGGAATCGACTCCTTCTCGCCCTCGCCTTCGGACATGCCGACCGGCCGGACCCCGACCAGCTCGGCCGTCGTCCGGCGGACCGCCTCGGGGAGTCTGGAGAGATGGTGGACCACGGGCGAGCGCGGCACCTCCCAGGCGGCGAGGAGCCGGCCCCGCGGACCCGTCTCCGTGCGCAGGGGATAGGCGTCGAACGGCGACAGCACCGAAGCGGCGCTGACCGCGAAGCTCGCCGCCACCAGGACGAGCGAGGCGACGCGGAGCGAGCGGCTTCCCCTGCGGAGGGCGGCGGCGGCCTCCCCGAGCGGCAGGACCCAGAGCGGCAGCAACGGTACGAGCAGCCGCGGTCCCCAGGCGTCGCCGCCGTACCAGGAGTAGTACTTGGCGATGAGCAGCAGGTGGAGCACCGAGCCGCACGCGACGGTGATCGCGAGCCCGCGATTCCGGCGCGCGAAGGCCGGCCACCCGAACGCCGCGAGCACGATCAGCGGGCAGTACCAGACGAGACCCTTGGCCGGCGAGAGCAGGAGGCCGGCGAGACCCTCGAAGAGTGGTGTCGAGAAGCGGGTGGCCTCGCCATGATAGCCGGTCTCGAAGACATTTCCGAAACGGACGTAGTCGTAGCGGGCGATCGCTGCGAGCCAGAGCGTGAACGGCATCCCCCAGCTCGCGAGATGCCGCCACCGGGCGCCCGCCCCGTTCCTCCTCGCGGCCAGGACCAGGACCCAGACCGCGAGGGGCAGCAGGACGACGAGGTGCGCGACCTTGGTGGCCACGACGAGTCCGGCAGCGAATCCGGAGAGGAGGAGCCAGCCGTCGCGCGTTCCCGTGTCCGGCTCGTCCGCTGGCGCCGTCGCGAACCGGGCGACACCGTAGAAGGCGAGCGCGATTCCACAGCCGGAGAGCGGCTCGGAGAGGAAGGTGCCCGCATAGTGCAGCCAGGGAGTGGCGATGCCGAGCGCGCACGCAGCGCCGAAGGCCGCCGCGACCCGCTGGCCGGCAGCCAGGGCGAAGAGAAAGACCAGGGCCACCGTCGCACCACCGAGCGCCGCGTTGACCAGCCCGGTTCCGAAGACTCTCGCGCCGCTGCGCCGGTTTCCGTTCCGATCGAGCGTCTCGGGGAGCTCGAAGCGATCGAAGAGGGACGGTGCCGCGCCGTAGAACGGGATCGCCAGCACCGAGAGGCCGATCCCGTACTTCGAGTACCGCCCGCCGTCGACGCCGCGAATCGAACGTGCGACGTCACCCCGACGTGCCGGCGACGTCACTTCGACCTCGCCGCGCTCGACGATCGCTTCGGTGACCTGGAAGTAGAGGATGTCGTCGCCGTAGAGGAAGACCCCGCGCGAGCTCCCGGCGTAGAGCGCGGCGAAGGCAAGCCAGATCATCGTCGCCAGGAGCAGCCTGCGACGTGGGGTCGGATCCGGACGCGTCATGAGAGAAGGGTGCGCGAGATCGAGCGAGAGGATCATTGCACAGCGCCGCGACGGCAATGGCGTAGATTGGCGGTGATGAGAACCGGATCCGGTGCCGCCTGGATCGTCGCCTCGGCGCTCCTTGCCACGGGTGGCGTCGCCTTCGCGCAGCAGACCCTCGGCGGTTGCCGGGTGCTGCCGAACGACAACGTCTGGAACACGCCGGTGACCGAGTTGCCGGTCGCCGCGAACTCGACGGCGATCATCGCCTTCATCGGTGGCAGCGGAACCCTTCACCCCGACTTCGGCACGGTCTGGGAGGGTGCACCGATCGGAATTCCGTTCGTCGTCGTCCCCGACGGACAGAGCCCGCTGCCGATCGATTTCGACTCCCTCGGCGGCTGGCCGGAAGAAAGCGACCCGGGGCCCTATCCGATCCCTTCCAATCCACCGATCGAAGGGGGCGACGACGCCGGCAACACCGGCGACCGGCACGTGCTCGTCGTGCGCCAGCAGTCCTGCATCCTGTACGAGCTCTACCACTCGTGGCGCGAGGGCGAGAACGGCTGCACTGTGCCCGGGTCACCGCCGGGCTGGTGCGGCCTTTCCGGCGCCGTCTACGATCTCGCGTCCAATGCGCTGCGGCCGGACGACTGGACTTCGGCGGACGCCGCGGGCCTGCCGATCCTGCCCGGTCTCGTGACCTACGACGAAGTCGCGAGCGGCGAGATCCGCCACGCCCTCCGCTTCACCGTCGAAGTCTCCCGCGAGAGCCACGTCTGGCCGGCGCGCCACGACGCCGGCTCTTCGACCAATGCCAGCGCGCCACCGATGGGCCTGCGTCTCCGGCTCAACGCCGGCTTCGACCTCTCGGGGTTCACACCGCGGGTACGGACGATCCTGCGGGCGCTCAAGACCTACGGCATGATCGTCGCCGACAACGGCACGGACTGGTACCTCTCGGGAGCTCCCGATCCGCGATGGGACGACGACGAGCTGGTGAGCCAGCTGGCAACCGTTCCGGGCAGCGCCTTCGAGGTCGTCGACGTCACCTCCCTCATCGTCGATCCCGACAGCGGCGAAACGCCTCACCTCTTCAGCGACGGTTTCGAGAGCGGCGGGCTGCTCCACTGGAGCAGCGCGCTGCCCTGACCGGTACCGGGTCAGCCGGGACCTGCCGCAGGCGGCCCCTCGAAGCGCTCGCGCAGGTCGCCAGCGAGAACGATCTCGGGCTCGAGCCGTACGTCGAACTGCCGCGCCACCTCGTCCCGCGCACGGCGCATGAGCGCGACCACGTCCGCCGCCCTGGCATCTCCCAGATTGACGATGACGTTTGCGTGTTTCGGGCTGATCTGCGCCCCGCCGATCGTCGAGCCCTTGAGCCCCGCCGCTTCGATCAGACGACCGGCGTGGTCGCCCGGAGGATTCCTGAAGATCGAGCCGGCGTTGCCCTGTCCCGAAGGGAGCGCCGCCCAGCGCCGCGCGTTGAGCTCCTCGATGCGCGCCAGCAGCGCGCCCGGGTCGCCTGGCCGGAGGTCGAAGAGGGCGCGGGTGACGATCGCCCCGCTCTTCGAGAGCCCGGTCGAGCGGTAGCCGGCGTCGAGCTCGACGGTCGTGATGCGCCACCGGCGACCTTCGCCGGCACTCACTCGCCGCTCGACGATGCGCGCTGAATGCAGGACGTCCTTGATCTCGACCCCGTAGCAGCCGGCATTCATGTAGACCGCGCCGCCGACCGTCGACGGGAAGCCGGCCAGCGCTTCGAGCCCGCCGAGTCCCGCCTTGGCGGCCCGCCTCGCCACCTGTGCGAGCGGCGCACCGGCTCCCGCGCTGACCTGGCGGCCGCGGATGCGGACCCGGCGCAGACTCCCCGCGAACCGGGCGACGACCCCGGCGAGGCCTTCGTCGGGCAGCAGGACGTTCGATCCCAGTCCGAGCCAGTGCATCGGCAGCCCGAACCGGTCCACGAGATCGAGCAACCCGATCAGCGCCCGCTCCGAGGAGACCTCCACCGCGAGCTCGGCGGGCCCGCCGATCCGGAAGGTCGTCCAGCGGGCGAGCGGGCGCCCGGGAACGACCTCGAGGCCGGGAATCCCGGCCAGCCGGCGGCCGGCCTCTTCACGGGCGGAAGGATCGATGGGCAACAGGCGTCCTTTCTCCAGGCGGACCGGGATGCTCCCCTTGCAGGGACCCCCGGAGCGCTCCGCGACGGCCGGAGCCGGTGTAGTATAGCGGCGCAAAAGCGGCGGTAAACAGCCACCTTCGACGAGGAGCGAGATTCATGGCGGATGCAAAGGCAGAGCGGATCAAGGCGGTGGAGGGGGCGCTGACGCAGATCGAGCGCCAGTTCGGCAAGGGGTCGATCATGCGGCTCGGAGCGCGCGAGACCCTGGCGCTCGACTTCATTCCCACCGGATCGCTGGCGATCGATTCGGCGATCGGCATCGGCGGCTTTCCGCGCGGCCGCGTCGTCGAAGTGTTCGGACCGGAGTCCTCGGGCAAGACCACCCTGGCGCTCTCCGTCGTCGGCCAGGCGCAGAAGCGCGGCGGCGTCGCCGCCTTCATCGACGCCGAACATGCGCTCGACGCCGAGTACGCCCGCAAGCTCGGCGTCGACATCGACAACCTCCTCGTCTCGCAGCCCGACAGCGGCGAACAGGCGCTCGAAATCGCCGAGATGCTCGTCCGTTCGAACGCGGTGGATGTCGTGGTCGTCGACTCGGTCGCCGCGCTCGTCCCGCGCGCCGAGCTCGAGGGCGAGATGGGCGACTCGCACGTCGGTCTGCAGGCGCGACTCATGTCGCAGGCGTTGCGCAAGCTGACCGCCATCGTCGCCAAATCGAAGACCTGCCTCGTCTTCATCAACCAGATCCGCGAGAAGATCGGCGTCATGTTCGGCAGCCCCGAGACCACCACGGGCGGCCGGGCGCTCAAGTTCTACTCGTCGGTGCGGGTCGACATCCGGCGCATCTCGGCGATCAAGGAGGGCGACGTGGTCACCGGCAGCAGGGCGCGGATCAAGGTCGTCAAGAACAAGGTCGCCGCGCCGTTCCGGCAGGCGGAGTTCGACATCGACTACGGCGAAGGGATCTCCCGTCCGGGAGAGCTCGTGGACATGGGCGTCGAACAGAAGCTGGTCCAGAAGAGCGGCGCCTGGTTCAACTACGGCGACGTCCGGCTCGGACAGGGGCGGGAGAACGCCAAGCAGTTCCTGCGCGACAACCCCGATCTCGCCGACGAGCTGGAAGCGAAGCTGCGGGCGGCACTCCACCTCCCGGCTGAGAAGGTGCAGGAAGAGGCCGCTCCGGCGAAGTGATCCCGGAGCGCCGCCTTCGCCGATACGTCCCGGGGCTCGTGGCGAACCTCGCGTTCGCCGCGATCGCTCTGGCCGGACCGGGGGCCGGGCTGTTGCCTCGCGAGGAGCCGCTGACGCTTCGCGCGCCGTCGTTCGTCTGGTCCTCTTCCCGCCTGAGCTTCTCGCTCGAGCAGAAGGGGGTTCTCGCCGGGAAGCGGCTGGCCGTCTTCGTCTTCGTCGACGCCAACATGGTCGGACGGGTCGAGACCAACGGCGCCGTCACCTCGGCGACGATCGACGACCTCGTGATTCCGTCCGGAAAGCACCAGTTGATGGTCAAGGCGGGAACGATCGAGTCGAGGGCCGGCTTCCGCCGCCTGTCGCCGGTCTACTCGCTCGCGACCTCGGCGGTCGCCGCGCTCCTCGCGGGGATCCTGGTCGCACGCCGGCGCGGCAGCCGCTGAATCGGAGATACCGTCCGTCGGCCGGGTGTCAGTTCCGGCCGGGGATCAGCCGTCGCCACCACCTGCCGCCCTCCGGAACCTCCCGCTCGAGCTCCTCGACCGCCGCCGGGAGCAGCGCCAGCGAGCCCTTCCTGAGCTGCAGAAGAATCCAGTCCATACGCCGTACCTGCTCGTCGCCCGACGCGGCGCCGAGGAGGTCGCCGAGGGTCCGGGCACCGTCGATCTGCGCCTGGAGCTCGCGGAGCTCCGGGCCCATCCGCTGCAGCTCGTCTGCCGGAATCGCCCTCACCCGCAGCGGCACGAACCGCTCGAGCACGTCGAACGGCACCGCGAGCTGACGACGAAGGAGGACCGACTCCTCCTCGGTCACCTGCTCGATCAGCAGGTCGGCGAGCCGCAGCTCGGTCGAGACCGAATCGGCGTGATCGCCGACGACGCCGATGTCGAGAGCCTCCACCACCGCCAGGCGGTAGGCCGCCTGCAGGAACCGGCAATAGGAACCGCGCACTTCGTTGTAGAGTTCCGCCAGCGTGAGGTGGCCGTCCACCAGTCGGAAGATGCGCCGCTCGAGCGGGGTGAGCAGCCCCTGTGGCGCCTTGCGCCCCTTCTGCAGGACGATGTTGTCGTGCACGAAGACGCGCCGGATCCGCTGGAACTCGTCGGCCCACCGGCTGCCCTCCATCGCCACTGCCACGGCGGCGATCGGCTCCCGCAGCTCCTGCTCCGCCGGGAGCGCTTCGGCGGCGAAATAGAAGATCCCCGAGCGCCAGACGAAGATGTCGCAGACCTGGTCCTCGATCTGCTGGCGGAGCGCGGCCTCGACCTCGTCCGCTCCGAGGAGCCCGAGCTCGACGAGCGCCGCTCCAAGCCGCTGGCCGCTCTTCTGGCAGTGCGTGAGCGCGCGGATCAGCGCCGGCTCCTGGAGCTGCCCGTTGACCAGCAGATGCTGGCCGAAGAACTCCGCGGGATCGTCCGAGAAGCACGCGACGATGGCGCCGTCGCGCAGGAAGATCCGCTTCTCCGAACCGCTGCGCCGGACGACCAGCGCGCCGGTGCGGCGATCGTTCTGCGCCCATTGCAGGATGTCGCCGATCGGAAAGGCTGCGAGTCGTCCGGAGAATTCCATAGGGAGGTCGGAGGGCTGGTATGTTACCTGCACTTCCCCACCATGCAATCGACCGGGGAGGGAGATCCCGATGCTTTCTCGACGACCGTTCCTGTCAGCGCCGCGCGCGCTGTCGCAGGCTGCAGCTGTTGCCACGGCCCTTTTCCTGTTCTCTTCCGCCGGCGCTGACGCGGCGGCCACCGCCTGCAAGCCGTGCGCGGGAATCTCCGTGGACGATCCGTTCGCGATCGCCCCGGAGCTCGGCGCCGCACCGCGCCTCGACGACGACGCGCTCCTGGTGATCGCCTGGGACGTCGCCCTCGACGGCGCCGCGACCCCGGCCGGAGCGCACGCGATCGCCGCCACCGGAGCCACCCCCCTGCTCCGGCTCCGCTTCACCACTCCGTCGCCCCTGCTCGAGCACACCGACTCGCTGCAGCGAGAGCTCGAGGCGGCCGCCGAACTGGCGCGTCTCGCTCCCGCGACCACGCGGTTCGAGATCGTCTGGAGCGGCGCACCCGGAGCCCCTGCGGCTCCGCCGGCGAAGGAGTACGGCTATCTCTTCAAGCGCGCCGCGGTCGCGATCGGCGGGGCCAACAGCGGAGCCGGGATCTACCCGCAGCCGCTCGTCAGCGACAGCTCCTGGCTGGAAGCCTGGTATGCGGAGGAGGTTGCGGCCTACCTCGACGGCGTCACGCTCGCACCGGCCGACCCTGCGACCCTCGCCGACGTCCTGGCGTTTGTTTCGACCCTCGATCCCGGCCGACCGATCGTCGTCGACGGCGAACCGTGGCCGGGAGACTCGCGGCGCGCCCTCGTCGCCGCCGCCCGCAGCGCTGCCGCCGGCGCCGACCTGACGATCTTCGCCGAGCCCGCCGCCGCAGCGGACGGCTCCACGACCGCTCTCGGCAGCCTCGCGCCGCTCAAGATCCTCGCCAACGAGTTCCAGGGCGACCTGTCGCTCGATCCCTACTCCAGACCCACCGGGGCCGCAGAGGCCTGGAGCTTCGTGCGCGGTGAGGACCTCGCGCTGCGGGTCATCGCGGCGCCCGCCGCAGGCGAAAACGAGCTCTCCCTCACCTTCGCCGACACCCAGCTCAAGAGCCCCGCGGCGGTCAACCTGACCAACGGAGAGATCGTCTCCCTGGGCGGGAGCCGCCCCACCGGCCAGCCGATGCAGCTCGCCCTGCGCAAGACCGGACCAGCGGTCCTGCTTCAGATCGAGCGGGTCGCCGCCGACGAGCTCGACGGTGGCGTCGCCGAGAAGCTGCTCGTCGCGTCGGAGAGGCAGATTCCGGTCGAGGAGATCCTGGCGCGCCTGCAGTCGTCCGAAGACCGGCAGGCACGCCGCCTGCGGCACTACCAGGCGGTCAACCGGACGAGTCTCCGGTTCCAGGCAGCGTCTGGGGTCCAGACACTCGAGGCCTCCTTCGAGGGCGCCTTCTTCTCGCGCCAGGGAGAGGAGCCCGACTGGGCCTGGCAGACCTTCTTCATCAACGGCATCCGCTGGCGCGGCAAGGAGATCCCGGAGATTCCGCTGATCCAGCCGGAGAAGGCGGCTTCGATGCCGCTCGAGATCCTGTTCACGAAGGAGTACCGCTACTCGCTGCGCGGCACCGAAGTGGTCGAAGGGCGCGACTGCTGGGTGGTCGACTTCGCGCCGTCGGTACCGGTCGAAGGCCGGGCGCTCTATCGCGGCACGGTTTGGATCGATCGCGAGCTCTTCGTCCGCGTCCGCTCCCGTGCGGCGCAGCTCGGTCTCACCGGCGAGATCCTCTCGAACGAGGAGACGATCGACTACTCGCCGATCGACGAAGCCGGGGCAGCTTCCGCCTGGAACCTCGAGAGCTACTACCTGCCCCTCCGGGTGCGGGCGCAGCAGATCCTCTCGGTCCTCAATACCGCGACGGTGATCGAAAAGGAGGTCGTTCTCACCGACGTGATCCTGAACGGCCCCGATTTCGATCGTCAGCGTGAAGATCTGCTCGCTTCGGACGCCACCATGGTCCGCGACACGGCGCAGGGCCTGCGCTATCTGGTCAAGGACGAGGCCGGCGGTCGCGTGGTCAAGGAGGGTTTCGACACCAGCAAGCTGTTCCTTCTCGGTGGCGCCTTCTACGACGACTCGCTCGACTACCCGCTGCCGCTCGTCGGCCTCAACTACTTCGACATCAACTTCCGCGGCGGCGACCGACAGTTGAACGCCTTCTTCGGCGGCGTTCTCGGCATCGTGAACTTCGCCGATCCGCGGATCGGCGAGTCGAAGTTCGACCTCGGGACCGATCTCTTCGCCTTCGCCATTTCGACCAGCGACCAGCTCTACCGGAACGAAGTGGAGTCGGTGGACGAGGAGATCGAGAACCGCCCGGCGCGCGTGAACATCAACGCCGGGCATCCGCTCGGCAGCTACGGAAAGATCACGGCCACCTACCAGCTGGCCTACGATCATTACGGCCGGAGCGACAACACGGCTCCCGACTTCGTCCTCCCGGAAAGCGGCCTCACCCACCGCCTCGGCCTGCAGTACGCGTTCGCCCGCTCCGGCTACCGGCTGGCGCTCGAGGGCAGCTATCACCAGCGGCAGAACTGGAGCTTCTGGGGCCTGCCGGGAAACACCGACTTCGATCCCGATCAGAAGGAGTACTCGACCTGGCAGGTGTCGCTCAGCAAGAGCTGGTACCTCGCCAAGTTCCGCAAGTTCGGCGTCGAGCTGAACTATTCCGGCGGCCGGAATCTCGATCGCTTCAGCAAGTACCAGTTCGGCATCTTCGGCGGCAACCGGGTGCACGGCTACCAGATCGGCAAGGTGCGCGCCGAGGAGCTCTACGCGGCGCACCTCTCGTACGGCTTCGAGCTCGGCGAGCTGCTGCGGATCGACGGCCTGCTGGACGCGGCGTGGGCCACCGACGAGACCAGCGGCCTCGACAATGAGCTGCTCTCGGGCGTCGGGATCTCGGGCACCTTCCTCGGCCCCTGGAACACGCTGGTCAACCTGGATGTCGGCACGCCGATCGCCGGACCGGATGACGGGATCTCGGTCTATCTGGTCTTCCTGAAGCTCTTCCAGTAGCCGGAGGCCGGCTCAGCGCAGCGCGGGGAGCCGCTCCATCACCCGGTAGACCGGGTAGAGACCGATGCGCTCGTCCCAGTAGGGGGTGCGCCGATACCACCAGCGATAGCGCGCAGTGAGGTCGGCGGCGAAGAGCGGATCGGTGAGCGCCCGCTCCCACTCCGCGCGCGCCGCCGGATCCTCGAGCTGCTGTCGCGCGAGCCGGTCGAGCTTGGGCAGATCGATGTACTCCTTGCCCTCGAAGATCGAGCTCACCAGGCCCCAGGAGAAGACCGAGTCGGGCGCCTCGGGCTCGAGCAGCTGCACCGCGAGCTCGAAGTCGGGCTGATCGGCCGGAATCCAGAGCGAACCGGCAGGCAGGGACCGGCGTTCGCGGGCGCGCGCCGGCGTCGCCTCGACCCGTGTCCGTCCCTGGTAGGTCGAAGCGGCGAAACGCGGCGCGTCGAATCGTGTCGTCTCGACCTCCGCCTCGAGCTCCCGTTCGAGCCGGACGAAGCGCAGGCCGTGGGCGACGATCCGCGACTCGATGGCCGGCCAGCCCGGCTCGAGCAGGTAGCCGCGGGGACGCGACAGCTGCTTCGCCGGTCGCAGGCGGAAGTACCAGGGCACCAGCTCTTCCCGCACCCTGTCGCCGTCCCAGACCGTCATCGGCTGGCCACTGACGACCGACGGCTGCTGCGACCAGGCGACGAACGGCACCCGCGCATCGCCCGGGGCGTCGCTCTCCCAGGTGACCGTGATCTCGCTCGGCGGCGCCGTCCCCTGTCCCCGTCCGACCGTGGCGAGAGCGGCGCCGCCGATCGCCGATCGCAGCTCGACTCCGTGCGCGCCGAGCTCGCGGATCGCCGCCAGCATCAGATCGCGTGTCGCCAGGACGCGGTCACGATACGGCTTGTGCGAATGCGTCTCGACCAGCAGCACGGGCCGGTTGCGCAGCGGGAAGTAGCCGGTCGAGAAACGCGGCTCGGCGGCGAAGCTGTCGAAACCCTTCATCGGGTCGAGCGGATCGACGAGACTCACGTAGGGGCCCGTCGGATGGCCGGCGAGCTCGAGCTCGAACAGCATCCTCGGCATCGCCGCCTGCATCCACTGGTCGACCGGCCCGGGAAGCTGCGGCGCCGTCGGCACCGCCCAGGTCAGCACCCACTCGAGATCGACGCCGTCGGTGACGTGGTTGTCGATCACCAGGTGCGGCTGCCAAGCGTTGTAGAGCGCCACGAGACTCCGCGCTTCCGGGGTCTCGAGCTTCACGAAGTCGCGATTGAGATCGTGCCCGTCGGTCGTGGTGCGGAAGCCCATTCCCGCGGCCGGTCCGTCCTGGTTCGGCCGATTCCAGGGCGACACGCGCTCGTGGCCGTCGACGTTGTAGATCGGCACGAACAGAATCGTCATCCCTTCGACGCTCACCGGGAGCCGGCCGAGCGCCAGCTCGCGCAGCAGCAGGAGCGTCGCGTCCTTGCCGTCGATCTCACCCGCATGGATGCCGTTGATCACCAGCAGGATCGGCTGGTTGCGCGCCCGCGCCGATTCGGCGGTGAAGGCACCCGCCGTCGACACGACGACCAGCGGCAACGGCCTGCCGGAGGCCGATTCGCCGAAGAAGTCGAGCTTCACCGCCGGGGACGCGGCCTCGATCCGGCGCAGGAAGGCGATCGTCTCGGCGTAGGACGGGGTCGCTCCGAACTGCGCGACCTCGGCCGGCGTCAGCCAGTCCGCCGGGGTCTCCGGAGCGCCACTCCCGGATTCCGCGGCGCCGGAGCCGGCCACCCCCACGGCGGTCGTGCCGCAAACCGCGGACACGCCGCCGAGAACGAAGACGAGGAGACAGTGAACGATTCGCATCGGCGAGGTACTCCCGTGTGGACTCGTCGGCACCCGGGCCCGCGCCCAGCGGGCCCGCCGGTTATTCGCGCTCCACCACCATCGCGAAACCGTGCCCGCCCGCAGCGCAGACCGTGAGCAGTCCGTACTGCAGGCCGCGACGTTCGAGCTCGCGGAGGAGCTGCATCGTGACGCGCGCGCCGGTCGCACCGAACGGATGTCCGAGCGCGATCGATCCGCCGTTGACGTTGAGGCGGTCGAAGTCGATCGTCCCCAGAGGCGCGCTCCGCCCGAGCTCCTCGCGGGCGAACTTCGGGCTCGCGAACGCCTTGAGGTTCGACAGGAGCTGGGCGGCGAACGCCTCGTGCATCTCGACCAGGTCGATCTCGGAGAGCCGCAGCCCGGCACGTTCGAGCGCCAGTGGCGCCGCGTAGGCCGGACCCTGGAGCAGCTGCTTGCCTGGGTCGACCGCGGCGTACGCCCAGGAGCGCAGGTAGCCGAGCGGCTTGCGCGCCAGGCTGCGGGCGCGCTTCTCGCTCATCAGGAGCACGGCGGCGCCGCCGTCGGTGATCGGCGACGAGTTCCCCGCAGTGAGCGTGCCGAACAGGCGATCGAAGACGGGCCGCAGCTTGGCCAGCGCGTCGAGGCTCGAATCTCCGCGCACGCCGTTGTCGGACGAGATCGCACCGCGGTAGCCGGGCGGCGGGAAGACCGGCACGATCTGGCCCTCGAACCGCCCTTCGGCCTGCGCCGCAGCGGCTCGCTGGTGGGAGAGGAGGGCGATCTCGTCCTGCGAAACGCGCGAGATGTCGTTCTCCTTCGCCATCTTCTCGCACGCCTCCCCCATCGTCATTCCGGTGGAGTACTCGGCGATCGCCGGCGGAACCGGAGCGAAATCGCGCGGCCGGAATCCCGCGATCGCGCGCAGCCGCTGTCCCGTCGTCCGCGCCTTGGAGAGTGCCACGAACTTCTCCGCCGCCGCCTTCGAGAAGGTGATCGGGACGTTGGACAGCGATTCCGCACCACCGGTGAGGACGACCTCCGCGTCGCCGCGCAGGATCGCCTCGGCGCCGCTGGTGATCGCCCGGTTCGACGAGGCGCAGGCGAGATTGACCGTGGTGCCGGGGATCGACATCGGAAGCCCGGCGCGGAAGACGATCTCGCGACCGAGGTTCGGCGCCACCAGCGACTGCACCACGACCCCGAAGATCGCCATGTCGACTTCGTTCGGATCGATGCCGCTGCGCGCCACGACCTCCCCGGCGGGAATGCCCGCGAGATCGACGACCGAAAGGGGGGCGAGATCGCTGCCGGCGCGCGCGAACGGCGTCCGAGCCGCCGCCACCACGGCGACCCGCCCCGTGACTCCACGCAGCTGCTGCCGCGAATGTCGCAGCAGCGCCGGCGCGGGAGGACCGCCGCCGACCCAGACCGTGTCAGCGCGTTCGTAGACCTCCTCGAAGGCGGTGGCGTCGTTCGGAGACGGAAGTGGCCGGGGCGGCGAACCGAGTTCGCGCTCCTCCTTCTTCCCCGACTTCCCCCTGGCGTCCGGCATCGTCGTCTCCCCTCGCAACGGAACGCCCGGTTTATACCAGAGCGTCGCCCTCGACGGGCACGACGACCGCGGGGCAGGCCGGCGCCAGCGCGCGCAATCGCGCCGCCAGCCGCACGCTTTCCACACCGGCCTCCGCTTCTTCGACCAGCAGTCGACGGAGACGACCCAGCCGCCGCTCAGCCCAGCGGGGACCGGCGCGGCGCGGCCGTTCCTCCTCGAAGCGGTCGAGCCAGTGGGCGAGGTCCGCCGGCGGACCCTGCAGCACGGTCGGACGGGCCCAGATCGCCAGCTCGGCGGGCAGCCGTTCCGCCGGCTCGTAGAGGATCGCGGCGCCGCTCTCCCAGGCCCATGCCAGAACGGCGTCTTCGACAGGGTGCGGTTCGCCACGCCACGACAGCCAGATGTCCCGCTCGGCGCCCGCAGCGCCGCAGATCCGGGTCACGCCCGTGGAAGCGGAAGGAAGCCCCGACCGGACGCGGGCGACGAACCGTTCGACATCGCCGGGAAGGGGCGGTCGCTTCCCGCCGGGAGGCTCTGTGATGACCCGGTAGGGGATCCACTCGAGATGACCGCGGAGACCGCGGAAGAAGAGGAACGGCTCCTCGGGCCCCAGGCGGCCGCGGAGCGGGAGTTCGACCGGTCGGTCGGGAACGGTCACGCGGGCCGGCGTTCAGCCGGCAGCGACACGCATGGCGCTGCCGACCTTCTGCTCGATCATGCCGCGCATCATGCTGGCCGGCGGTCCGAGGTGGGCCTTGCCGACGAGCTTGCCGTCCTCGAAGGTGATCGAACCCTGGGCGCCCGGCCCGGAGAGGCGCAGCACGTCGCCCTCCCACTTGCGGCCGAGCAGGCCGCCGGGGAACTCCTTGGCGAGCGCCTGATCGAGCGCGGCCCGGATCTCCTGCATGCTTTCCTTGGTCGTCGGAACCTCGATCGTGACGTCGCTCATCCCGAAAACGTACCACAACGCCGGCGGCACGCAATCTGCTACAACTACCCAGTCATGGCGTCCCTCCGTCGCTCCGTCGCCGCGATCCTCCTCGCCCTGCTGACCGCCGGAACGGCGTCGACTCCGGCCGCTGCCGAGGATCCGCCCTCCCCCACCCGTTCCGCAAACGACGACCTGTTCGCCAAGAGTCTCGACGCCGCGACGGCGTCGCTCCGCGTCTACGGACCGTGGGACAACCCTGCGTCGCTCGAGAGGGTAGCGGAGATCGGTTATCGCGTGGCGCGCGAAGCCAACTACGACAAGTTCCCCATCTCGTTCTATCTCATCGACATGGTCGAGCCGAACGCCTTCGCGCTCCCCGGCGGCCACGTCTTCGTCACCCGCGGGATGCTCGAGCTCGGGCTCTCCGACGACGAGCTCGCCGGACTTCTCGGGCACGAGGTGGCGCACGTCGTCCGCGACCATGGCATGCGGATCGAACGGAAGGCGACGCTGTTCAACGTCCTGTCGCAAGCCGTGCTCATCGGCCTCGCGGTCGCCGCCAACAACGACCGTTCGGCGCCGCCCAACGTTCCCGACCCCTACGGCTACTACGACCCGCGTGAGCGGCCCGCCGGCAACGTCATCTACGGCGGCTACGCCGCGAGCCTGATCCTGTCGGAGCTCCTGCTGCGCAGCTACAGTCGCGATTTCGAAGACGAGGCGGACGAGGAGGGGCAGCGCTGGGCGGCGGCCGCCGGCTATTCGGCCGACAGCACCGAGAAGCTGATGCAGGTCCTCGGAACCCGCCTCCCCGACAGCTCGCGCGAGTACGGCTACTGGCGCACCCATCCGTTCTTCGACGAACGGGTGGCGGCGGCCGGGCTGCGGAAGGTGCTTCTCAAGCCGGGTACGCCGCGCTCGGCGGACGACTTCCGGCTGCGGACCCAGGCCGACCTGCTGCGCCGCGTAGCGTCGCTCGACGTGGAAAAGGACGACAAGCGCGAAGCGCGCGACCGCGAGCGGCGGCCCGATCGCCCGGGCGCCCCGCCGCGGGACGAGGCTCCGCCGCTGCGTCCGCGCGAAGTCCTCGCCCAAGCGGCGCTCACCGCCTGGCCGAAAGGGCCGGCCGCCGACGGACTCCGCGAAGACCGCCTGCACACGGCGCGTGAGCGCCTGCTCCGCAGCCGGGTCGCCTCATCGCGCGATTTCGGCGCCCTGCTCGCTCTCTACGACGAGGAGATCGGCGAACTGGCGCGGATCTCTCCGGGGAGCCCGGCCCTGCCCGCCTTCCGCGGCGAGCGCGAGGCGATCCGCGCCGAGCGCGACGAAGCGCTCCCGGCGGCCATCGAGGTCTGGAAGAGCGGCGTCTACGAGACTCCGTTCCTCGAGACCTTCCTCTCCAACTATCCCGATGCGCCGGAGAGCGCCGCCGTCCATCTCGCCCTCGGCGAGGCGTACTCACGACTCGATCGTCAGGCCGACGCCGTCGAACAGTTCCTCGCCGCCTGGGAGCAGGCGCCCGAGCAGGAGGTGGGCAAAACGGCGCAGCGCGGCCTGAAGAGCGTCGCTCCTGCCCTCCACGAGCTCACGGCACTCGCCGAGCTCGCCGCGCAGGAGCGCGATCCGGAGCTCCGCAAACTGGCGGCGCGGCGACTGGAGAAGCAGGTCGCGAGCTACTCGGACATCGCCGAAGGTGCGGCGTACCTCAAGCGCTTCCCGGAGGGGGGTCACGTCGAGGCGGTCGCGGCGCGGCTCAACGTACTGGCCGAGAACCTGTACGGCGAGGTCGTGCTCTATCAGGGGATCGGCGACCAGCTGAAGGCGATGGACCGAATCCAGCGCATTCTCACCTACGCTCCGAGCTCACCCGCCGCCGGCAAGCTCCTCGAGAAGGTCGTCCTGCCGAGCTGACCGGCCGGCGAGGATCGATCGGAGCCATGCAGGAGATCGTCGACTTCGTGCTGGAAATCGAGAAGCTCAAGGGCGTCACCCGCAAGGTGCGTCCGCTCGGACTCGACCGCTACGAGAACTCGGCCGAGCACAGCTGGCAGCTGGCGCTGTTCGCCACCGCCCTGGTCGGCTACGCGGCAGAGCCGGTCGACCTCGACCGGGTCGTCGCCATGCTGCTCGTCCACGATGTCGGCGAGATCGACGCCGGCGACGTCATGGCGTTCGCCGGCGGCGACACCGCGGCACGGAGCGCCGAAGAGCTCGCCGCCGTTTCGCGCATCTTCGGCATCCTTTCCGGCACGCAGGGGGACCGGTTCGTGGCGCTCTGGCGCGAGTTCGAAGCCGGCGAGACCGCCGAATCGCGCTTCGCGCAGGCGGTCGACCGCGCGATGCCGGTCCTGCTGAATCTCCACAACCGCGGACAGAGCTGGCGCGAGAACGGGATCAGCCACGAACGCGTCGTGCGCCGGATCGAGGGCCAGATCCGGGCGGGCTGTCCGGCGCTCTGGGAGTATCTGGAAAGCCGACTCGACGAAGCGCGCGCGCTCGGCCACTTCGGCGCCTGAGCGGCGGCCGCGCCTTCCGGCCTGCGGCGACGAGCGAACGGTTGCGTGGGGGGATGGTGCCTAGGGGCGGATTCGAACCACCGACACCGGCATTTTCAGTGCCGTGCTCTACCAACTGAGCTACCTAGGCGGGAAGCCTTGCCACGGCGCGAGGCGGGATCGCTGCGGCGCGGCGAATCTTCGCAGCTTCGCCGCGGGCGCGTCAACTGTAGAATGCATCCCGTGAGACGGCTTCGGGGCGCGATTTCTCTCCTGGCCCTGGTGTCGTCGACCCTCCTCGTCGCCGCACCGGCGCAGGCCTGGAAGCCCGAGACGCAGGAAGCGATCGCCCTCGCAGCAGCCCGGATCGCCCCCCCCGACCTCGCCCGGCAGATCGCGCGGCGGGAACGCTCCTATCTCGCCGGCGTGCGCGAGCCGCTCTCCGCCGATCCGGCGTCGCGGCACGTCAAGAACGGCGACGGAAGCGGCGAGCTCGACACGGTCATCGCCGCGGAGCTCGCCGCCGCGGTGCGCGAGATCCAGATGCACCACCCTTTCGACGACGTCGTCCACCGCCTCGGCCGGATCTCGCACTTCATCGCCGACGCCAACCTGCCGCTGAACACCGCCAACACCGACCGCAACGAGCGCGTCTACTTCCGCGACTTCCTCGACTACGCCGAATCGGCCCGGCCGCGCTTCGCCGTGGTCTTCTACGCGCTCGGCGACGACTGGCGGAGCAGCCGCGACATCGAGAACTGGACCCGGGGGACGCTGGCCCGTGGTCGACGCCTCTACGGCTCGATCGGCGAGGAGTACCGACGGACCGGCATGTTGCCCGGTGTCCGCGGCTTCGACGACCACTCGACCGCCTTCGCGGTCGCCGCCGTCGCCTACAGCCACTCGATCTCCGACGTCGCCCGCGCCCTCCGCTACGTCTGGCTGGCGGCGGGCGGCGGCGACGGTCGGTTCCGCAACGAGCGGGACCGCGAACGACTCATGCTTCTCGAACAGGGCGGCGCCCGCTGACCCCACCTGCCAGCGATCGAAAGGAGCCGCGATGCTTTCCGTGACCCGTGCCCTGCTCTCCGTTTCCGACAAGACCGGACTGATCGATCTGGCGCGCGGCCTGAGCGAGCTCGGAGTCGAACTGGTTTCGACCGGCGGCACGGAGCGGCATCTGACGAGCGCGGGTCTGCCGGTCCGGCCGGTCGCCGAACTGACCGGCTTCCCGGAGATGCTCGACGGCCGCGTCAAGACGCTGCACCCGCGGATCCACGGCGGTATCCTCGCCGATCGGGACAAGCCCGAGCACCTCGCGGCCCTCGCCGAGCACGACATCGGGAGGATCGATCTCGTCGTCGTCAACCTCTATCCGTTCGAAGCGACCATCTCGCGCCCCGGGGCCGCCCCGGCGGAAGCCATCGAGATGATCGACATCGGTGGGCCCTCCATGTTGCGCGCTGCGGCCAAGAACTTCGCCGGCGTCGCCGTCGTCGTCGACCCGGGCGACTATCCGGCGCTCCTCGATGCGCTCTCCACAGGCGACCGCACCGTACCGCAGGCCATGCGGCGGCGACTGGCCGGAAAGGCGTTCGCCCACAGCGCCGGCTACGACGCGACCATCGCGCATTGGTTCGAAGAAACCTCGGAGGAGTCCGCACCCGAAGCCGTGTTCCCGGAACGTACGGCCGTGCCGCTGGTTCGCGAGCTCGTTCCGCGCTACGGCGAGAACCCACACCAGGCGGCCGCCGTCTATCGTTTCGGCGGCGGACGCGGGCTCCTCGGCGGGATGCGACAGCTCCAGGGCAAGGAGATGTCCTGGAACAACGTGCTCGACGCCGACGCCGCCCGCAAGCTCGCCGGCCTCTTTTCCGATCCGGCGGTGGTCCTGGTCAAGCACAACAATCCGTGCGGCGTCGGTCGCGGACCGGAGCTCCGGACCGCGTACCGGCGGGCGCTCGCGAGCGACCCGGTCTCGGCCTTCGGCGGCATCCTGGCGACCAATCAGTCCGTCGATGCGGACCTCGTCGCTGAGTTCGGCGATCTCTTCCTCGAGGTGCTCGTCGCGCCCGCCATCACCGAAGCCGCGCGCGAGGCGCTCGCGACCCGGAAGAACCTGCGCGTCCTCGAGTGCCCCAACTACGCACCTTCCGGCCGGGAGATCGAGTTCCGCGGCGTCGACGGCGGCTTCCTCGCCCAGGTCCCCGACGCGTTCGCCGACGATCCTTCGGCCTGGACCTCGCCGACGCGGCGGTCGCCGTCGCCGGAGGAGAGTCGCGCGCTCGCCTTCGCCTGGTCGGTCGCGCGCTACACGAAATCGAACGCGATCGTCATCTGCTCGGGTGACCAGACGCTCGGAGTCGGCGCGGGCCAGATGAGCCGCGTCGACTCCTGCCGGCTGGCGATCGAGAAGGCGCGCTCACCGCTCGCCGGCAGCGTCGCGGCTTCCGATGCCTTCTTCCCCTTCCGCGACGGGGTCGACGTGCTCGCCGCAGCCGGCGTCACCGCGATCGCGCAGCCGGGAGGAAGCCGGCGCGACGACGAGATCGTCGCCGCCGCGGACGAGCACGGCATCGCCATGGTCTTCACCGGCCGGCGACACTTCCGGCACTGATGCCCGCGCTCCCCCGCCGGCGCCGGTTCCTGGCGATCGCCCTCCTCGCCCCCTCCCTGGCCGCTCCGCTCGCGGCCTCCGGGGAGCCCGGCGCTGCGGCTATCGACCCCTGGCAGGCGCTCTCGGAGCTGCGTCTCCACCTCGCGGCCTCCGGCGATCTCACCGCGACGTTCGAGCAGAGCTATGTTCCCGCCGGATTCGCCACCGGCGACGTCGAGCGTGGGCGACTGGCACTCGCTCTGCCCGACTGCCTGCGCTGGGACTACGACGATCCGTACCCGAAGTCGTACCTGCTCTGCGGCGTCCGGCTCCATGCCTGGGTCCGCGGCGAACCGCAGGGACAGCGCTCGATCGTCCACGCCGAGGAGGAGACCGGCCTCGACCTGCTGCTGCTCCCGGTCACGCGCCTGCGCGAGCGCTACCGCGCCCTCGCGTCGATCGCGGACGCCGGGCGGATCGAGATCCGCCTCGAACCGGTGGCCGTCGACGCTTCGCTCCGCGATGCGACGTTTCTTTTCGATCCCGCGAGCCAGCGCCCCGCTGCGCTCTCGTACCGCGATCGCGACGGCAATCTGACCCGCTTCGTCTTCGGCGAGTTCGGGCTCCTCGACGATCCGGCGATCTTCACGCCGCCGCCGACCCTCGAGTGGAAGGAGCCCTGAAGGGCGGTGTAGGATTTCCCGGCCGGGAACAGCACACGAACATGGCCGACAACTCCTTCGACATCGTTTCCGAAGTGGACCTCCAGGAGGTCCGCAACGCGGCCATCCAGGCCGAGAAGGAGATCGGTACGCGCTACGACCTGAAGCGGGTCCGCGCCGGACTGACGATCGAAAAGGAGACCCTGATCCTCGAGTCGTCGGACGAGTTCACCCTGGGGCAGGCGCGCGAGGTCGTGGAGGCGAAACTGGTCAAGCGGGGAATCCACCTCAAATCGATGCGCAAGGGCGACGTCGAACCCGCCTCCGGCGGACGCGTCCGTCAGAAGCTCACGTTCCAACAGGGGGTTCCGATCGAGACCGCGAAGAAGATGGTCGCGGAGATCAAGAAGCTGAAGCTCAAGGTGCAGGCGGCCATCCAGGGCGAGACCGTCCGCGTGTCCGGCAAGAACCGGGACGACCTGCAGACGACGATCGCCGCCCTGAAGGCTCTCGACCTCGACGTCCCGCTGAGCTTCACGAACTACCGTTAGGAGCGCCCTTGCCGTTCCGCCTCCTCGATGCCGCCACTCCCGCCGAAAGCGGACGGGCCGAGCAGTTCCTCGCGCTGGTGGCCGAGCCGCTCGAAGCGACGGATCGCCTGTTCCGCGACTGCCTCGCCTCCGACGTTCCGTTCATCGACCAGTGCGGCGAATACATCTTCGCGGGCGGCGGCAAGCGGATGCGGCCGGCTCTCCTGCTGCTCTGCGCTCAACTCCTGGGACGCGACGGCGAGGAGGAGGTCACCTACGCCGCGGTCGTCGAGCTGATCCACACCGCCACCCTGATCCACGACGACGTCATCGACCACGCCGCGCTGCGCCGGGGACGGCGCACGATCAACGAGCTCTGGGGAAACAACCAGACGGTGCTCCTCGGCGACTGGCTCTACACCAAGGCGATGAAGATGGCGCTCGCCCACGGCTCGGTCGAGGTGATCGACCGGCTCTGCGAGGCGACCCTCCGCATGACCGAAGGGGAGCTCCTGACGCAGCAGCGTCTGGGGGCCCGGGACCTCTCGGTCGACGAGTACTTCCGGATCATCGACCGCAAGACGGCGCAGCTCTTCGCGGCCGCCTGCTCCGTGCCGGCCCGCCATCGCCCTGCGCGCCCGGAGGCCATCGAGCCGCTCGAACGGTACGGCAGGGCCCTCGGCGTCTGCTTCCAGCTCGCCGACGACCTCCTCGACTACACCGCGACCGCCGCGACGGTCGGGAAGCCCGTCCTCTCCGACCTCAAGGAGGGCAAGCTGACCCTGCCGCTCCTCCTCGCCCTCCCCCGCCTCCGGGCGGAAGAGCGGGCGAAGGTCGAAATGGTCATCGAGGACCGGTCGTTCACGCGGGTCGAGGCGAGCGAGATCCTCGAGCTCGTGCAACGTGAAGGGACCATCGGCGAGGTCGAGCTCCAGGCGCAGGCGCTGGCGGACGAGGCTCGGAAAGCGCTAGCGACGTTCCCCGACTCGGAGACCCGTCGAGCGCTCGAGTTCGCGCCAGACTTCGTTCTCCACCGGCGAGCGTGACCGGGGCGGCCTGACGCCCAGGATCCCGCGGACCGGCCGCCACGACTCCGGACTCCCCAGCTCCTCTCCCGCGTCGCCGCGGATCGTCAGTACGTCGGCCTCGAAGAGACCCGGCAGCGCCGCGATGCCGACGTAGCGGAAATGTCGCGGCGTCGCGTCCTGGTAGAGGTTCCTGCCGGGAATCGGCCGGAACATCAGATCGGCCTGGACCGGCGGCGCAGGGAGCGGCACGCGGCCGAAGCGGACCAGCACCGGCCCGTCGACTCCGCGGGTCGCGCCGCGATAGGCGAGCTGCAGGTACCCGAACCGCTCCTCGCCGAAATCGACCTCCACCAGCGGACCGAGGCTCGGCGGCCGGCGCGACCGCGACTCGACCGGCCGCCACGGTGCGGACCCGGTCCAGTCGCGGGTGAGGAGCGCCGGAATCGGCTCCGGATCCTCGAGAACCGACTCGAAGACCGGTCGACGGACGAACTCAGCGGCCGCACCCCAGCGACCGAGCGGTCCGGGACCGTAGACCAGAGGGCGGGCTCCGGCCGGTATCCCGAAGCCACCGAACAGTCCCCGTGGGGCGTCCTTGTACCAGGACCAGCTCGAGTCGCTGCGCACGAGCTCCCTGCCATCCACGACGAGTTCGAGCCACATGCCGCCGGAGCCGGTCGCGCTGCGCATCTCGACGATCAGCCGATTGCGCCCCTGGGTCAGCACCGGGGTGACGTCGAACTCGTCTCCCGGCTCCCCCATGCGCCAGCGCCGCGAGCCGATCCGGTGCTCGTTGAGGGTCAGGATGTACTCTTCGTCGCCGACGATCCGGATCGAGGCCTCGCGAGGCATGGCCCCGAGATCGAAGTCGCGGACGAGGTAGAAGGCAGCCGCCTCGACGTGCCGGAGGTCGTGATCGCGCCAGATCCAGGAGGGTCCGGAGCGGCCGGCGGAACTCTGCCCGGGGCTCCCGCAGGAGACGATCGCGAGCAGCAGCGACAGGAGGCCGGACAGCCGGCGGAGGGCGGGGCGGAGCGGGGCACCGGGCACGGCGCGCGAACGGTAGCACAGCCGTTCCGAACGCCCGGCTGCCGATTGACTCCCCGACGGGCGCCGCTGTAAATTGAGTCGTGCACCCCTCGGAAATCCCGCCGGACACGACTTCGAAGCCCGCCGTCCAGATCGTCGGGGCGATTCCGGCGCGCTTCGGCTCGACTCGCCTGCCCGGGAAGGCCCTGCATCCGCTGGCCGGAAAGCCGATGGTGGAGCACGTCTATCGCCGCGCCTCCGAGGCTACCGGGCTCGATCGGGTCGTCGTCCTCACCGACGACGAGCGGATCGCGCGCGTCGTCGAAGCGTTCGGCGGCGACTTCGAGATGACCCCCGCCGAATGTGCGAGCGGCACCGACCGGATCGCCTGGGCAGCGCGTCATTGGCGGGCCTCCGGGATCATCAACATCCAGGGGGACGAACCGCTCATCGATCCGGCAGGAATCGGGCGCGTCGCCGAGCACCTGCGAAGACACCCCGAAGATCCGATCGTGACCCTCGCCGCCGACGCCCTCGAGGGCGACCTCGATCAGGCGAGCGTCGTCAAGGTGGTCCTGGACCGGGCCGGCTACGCGCTCTACTTCTCGCGCGCGCCGATCCCGTTCCCGCGCCATCCCGGCGGCGCGGCGCCGCTCCGGCACCTCGGAATCTACGGCTACCAGAAGGCGGCCCTCCTCGAGCTCGCCTCCCTGCCGCAGACTCCGCTCGAGAAGGGAGAATCGCTGGAGCAGCTGCGGGCGCTCGAGAACGGCATCCGGATCCGCGTCCTGACGGGTGCCCGGCCCTCCTGGGGCGTCGACACGATGGAAGACGCGGAACACGTCGACCGGCGCCTGCGACAGGAAGCGGCCGTCGAATCCAACGATCAGGGAGGAGCGCGATGACCACCAAATACATCTTCGTGACCGGCGGCGTAGTCTCCTCGCTGGGCAAGGGGGTCGCCTCGGCGTCGATCGGCGCGCTCCTCGAGTCGCGCGGCTTCAAGGTCACGCTGATGAAGCTCGACCCGTACGTGAACGTCGACCCCGGTACGATGTCGCCGTACCAGCACGGCGAAGTGTTCGTGACCGACGACGGCGCGGAGACCGACCTCGACCTCGGGCACTACGAGCGCTTCACCCACACCCGGAGCACGAAGCTCCACAACTACACGACCGGCAGGATCTACGAGTCGGTGATCAGCAAGGAGCGACGCGGCGACTACCTCGGCAAGACCGTCCAGGTGATCCCGCACATCACCGACGAGATCAAGCAGGGGATGCGCCGTGTCGCCGAAGGCAACGACGTCGTGATCGTCGAGATCGGCGGCACCGTCGGCGACATCGAGTCGCTCCCCTTCCTCGAGGCGATCCGCCAGTTCCGCCTCGAGCTCGGACGCAACAACTCGGTCAACGTGCACCTGACCCTGGTCCCCTACATCGCCGCCGCCGAGGAGCTGAAGTCGAAGCCGACGCAGCACTCGGTGCGCGAGCTGCGGGCGATCGGCATCCAGGCGGACGTGCTCCTCTGCCGCGTGGACCGCGAGCTGCCCGACGACGCGCGCCGCAAGATCGCGCTCTTCTGCAACGTCGCCCCCGAGCAGGTCATCGCGGCGCGCGACGTCGAGACGATCTACGAGGTGCCGCTGCGTTTCGCGCGCGAGGGGCTGGACGAGATCCTGCTCGATCTCCTCAGCCTGCCCCGCTACGAGCGCGACCTCGCGCGCTGGGAGGCCCTGGTCTCGCGGGTCAAGAGCCCGCGGCATCACGTCCGGATCGGGATCGTCGGCAAGTACGTCGAGCTCCCGGACGCCTACAAGAGTCTCAACGAGGCGCTCGCCCACGGCGGCATCGCCAACCAGACGAAGGTCGAGCTGGTCTACATCTCGGCCGAACAGATCGAGGCCGGCGCCTGGCCGCGCGAGCTGTTCGACGTCGACGGCCTGCTGGTGCCGATCGGCTTCGGCAAGCGCGGAACGGCGGGCAAGATCAGCGCCATCCGCTACGCGCGCGAACATCAGGTTCCGTTCTTCGGGATCTGCCTCGGCATGCAGTGCATGACCATCGAGTTCGCCGCCAACGTCTGCGGGATCAAGGACGCGACCTCGACGGAGTTCGACCCCGACACCGCGAATCCGGTGATCTTCAAGCTGCGGGACCTGCTCGGCGTCGAGGAGATGGGCGGCACCATGCGCCTCGGCGCTTATCCCTGCGAGCTCAAGGAGGGCACCCTCGCGCGCTCGATCTACGGCACCGGTTCGATCTCCGAGCGCCATCGCCACCGCTACGAGGTGAATCACAAGTACCTCGAGACGCTCGAGAAGCACGGCCTGGTGATCTCGGGCCGCAGCCCGGACGGCAAGTTCATCGAGATGGTCGAGCTCCCCGGACACCCGTGGTACCTGGGCTGCCAGTTCCACCCCGAATACAAGTCCAAGCCGACGGATCCGCACCCGCTCTTCGTCTCGTACATCGCCGCGGCGCTCGCCGAACAGCAGAAGCGCCGGGGCGAAGCCCGACCGGTTCCCGTCGAAGCGCGCGAGATCACCCTGGCGTGAGTCCCGACCGGGTCGTGCCGCGGGAGCTGGCTCCGGGGGTCGAGATCGGCGGCGCCGGACTGCCGGTCATCGCCGGACCGTGCGTCATCGAGACCGAAGAGATCGCGATGCAGGCCGCCGAGGCGGTCGCGCAGATCGCGCGGCGGCTCAACCTGCAGCTGATCTTCAAGGCGTCGTTCGACAAGGCGAACCGGAGCTCGATCCGCGGCTTCCGGGGACCGGGGCTGCAGCAGGGTCTCCGGATCCTCGCCGAGATCCGCCGCCACCACCGGCTGCACCTCCTCACCGACGTGCACGAGCCGGCGCAGTGCGAGGCGGCCGCGGCGGTCGTCGACGTCCTCCAGATCCCCGCCTTCCTCTGCCGGCAGACCGATCTGCTCCTCGCGGCCGCCCGCACGGGCCGCGCCGTCAACGTCAAGAAGGGCCAGTTCACGGCGCCCGACGACATGCGCCGGGTCGTGGAGAAGATCCGCTCGGCGGGCAACGAGCGCGTGACCGTGACCGAACGGGGCGTGAGCTTCGGCTACCACAACCTGGTCGTCGACATGCGGAGCTTCGCCTGGATGCAGCGCGACGGCGTTCCGGTGATCTACGACGTCACGCACTCGCTGCAGCTTCCCGGCGCCGGCGACGAGGGGACCGGTGGCGCCCGCGAGTTCGCCGAGCCGCTCGCGCGCGCGGCGGTCGCAGCCGGTGCCGACGGACTGTTCCTCGAGGTCCATCCCGATCCCGCGAACGCGATGTCCGACCGCGAGACGCAGCTCGCGCCCGATCGCGCCGAGGCGCTCCTCGCTTCGCTCCTGCCGATCCGCGCCGCGGTGCTGGAGGCCGGGCGATGAGAGAGCCGCGCGAAGTGGCGCGCGAGGTGCTGCGGATCGAAGCCGCCGCCATCGAAGGGGTGGTGACGCAGCTCGACGAATCGTTCGACCTCGCGGTCGAGCGGATCCGCCGGACGACGGGGCGGATCGTCTGCACCGGCATGGGAAAGAGCGGCATCGTGATGCAGAAGGTCGCCGCAACGCTCGCCTCGACCGGCACGCCGGCGTTCTTCCTCCACCCCGCCGAGGCGATCCACGGCGACCTCGGGATGGTCGTCGCCGAGGATCTCGTGCTCGCCGCCTCCTACTCGGGGACCACCGAAGAGCTCCTCCGTCTGGTCGAGATCCTCAAGCGCCTCGGCGTTCCGCTGATCGCGATCACCGGCAGCGCCGCTTCCCCCATCGCACGGGTGGCCGATCTGCACCTGGCGGTGGCGATCGACAAAGAGGCCTGTCCGCTCAACCTGGCTCCGACCGCCTCCACCACGGCGACGCTGGCGTTGGGCGACGCCCTGGCGATGGCGCTCCTCGAGGCGCGCGGCTTCCGGCCGGAGGACTTCGCGCGGTTCCATCCCGGTGGCCGACTCGGCAAGCAGCTCCTCCGCGTCTCCGAGCTGATGCACACCGGCGACAGACTGCCCTCGGTCGCGGCCTCGGCCTCGATGCGCGAGGCGATCTACGAGATGTCCAGGAAGGGGCTCGGGATCACCGGTGTCGTGGACGAAGCGGGGCGCCTCGTCGGCGTCATCTCCGACGGCGACCTCCGCCGGCTCCTGGAGCGGGACACCGAGCTCCTCACGCGCACCGCCGGCGACTGCATGCGCCCTTCGCCACGCACGATCGACGGCGACGAGCTCGCTCCCGCCGCACTGCGCACGATGGAGTCGCACCGGATCACGTCGCTCTTCGTCTGCGACGCGGCGGGCGTGCTGCGCGGCATCGTCCACCTGCACGATCTCTGGGGCCTCGAGCTCATCTGAGGATCGGTGCCCGACCTTCCCACGACCGGCCGCTGGACACCGGAGCTCTCCGAGCGGGCCGGTGAGCTCCGCTGGCTCCTGCTCGACGTCGACGGCGTGCTCACGGACGGCCGGCTCTGGTTCGGCGAACAGGGAGAGGTCCTGAAACCGTTCGACGTTCGCGACGGACTGGGAATCCAGCTGCTGCGGCAGAACGGTGTCGACGTCGGAATCCTCTCGGCGCGCATGAGCCCGACGGTCGCAGCCCGCGCCGCGGGCCTCGGGATCGACGAAGTCCTGCAGGGGGAGGCCGACAAGGAGGCGGCGTTCGTCGCCTTCCTCGAGCGGCGGGGCGTCGCCGCCGGTCAGGTGGCGTACCTCGCGGACGACCTCCAGGATCTGCGGGTCCTCGGACGCTGCGGCCTCTCCGCGGCCCCGGCGGACGCGGTCGCGGAGGTCCGGTCGCGGGTGCGGTACGTCACGGCCGCCGCGGGCGGCCGCGGCGCGGTGCGGGAGCTCGCCGAGAGGATCCTCTCGGCGCGCGGCGACTGGCAGGCGATCCTCGCCGCCTACTCCGGCGAGGTGGAGACGGCCGATTCCTGAGCCGTCGCGGAAGGGCTGGCGCCGGCCGCTCTTCTCCGCCCTCGGCGCCCTGCTGGATCTCGTCTTCCGTTCGGGAAGCTGGGGCTCCGCGCAGCGCACCGGACGCCGCATCGGGCGTCTCGCCTGGCGCCTCTCGCGCCGCGATCGCGCTCGCTCCCTCGATCATCTGGCCCTCGCCTTCCCGGAACGCAGCGGCGAGGAACGGACGGCCCTCGCGCAGGCGAGCTTCGAGCACTACGGCACGATGCTGGGCGAGGCGTTCTGGCTCCGACATCGCGGAGCGGACGACCTCGCGCAGGTCGTCGAACTCGTCGGCTGGGAGCGGATCGAGGCGGCCCGGATCGCCGGCCGGCCGATCCTGATCCTCACCGGCCACTGCGGCAACTGGGAGCTCCTCGCCGCGGCGCTCAACAGCCGCGGCCTCGAAATGGCGGTCGTCGCCCGCGAGCTCGACGACCCGGGACTGCAGGAGATGCTGCTCACCCTGCGCTCGCGCTACGGCACCCGCACGATCGTACGCGGCACGCCGGGCGCCGCGCGGCTCCTCCTCTCGAAGCTGCGCACCGGCGGTGCGCTCGGCATGCTGATCGATCAGGACACCCGTGTCGACGGCGTCTTCGTTCCGTTCTTCGGCCGCCCGGCCTACACGCCGGTCGGCGCGGCCGAGCTGGCGCTGCGCTTCGACGCCGTCGTCCTGCCGACCTTCATCGAGCGGCTGGCCGACGGGACCCACCGCGCCACCATCGAGCCCGAGCTCCGGCTGCCGCTCGACAGCACCGCCGCAACCGCCCTCATGACGGAGGCGATCGAAACGCAGATCCGGAGGGTCCCCGAGCAGTGGGTCTGGCTCCACCGCCGCTGGCGCCGGCAGCCTGTAGAGTCGCCGATGTGAGCCTCCTGAGGTTGCCCGGCCGGCACCCGAAGCTCCCCGTCGTCGCTTCGGCGGAGCGGCGGATCTGCCGCATGATCTTCGACGAGCTCTGCGTCCTCGCCAACGGCGACATCGTCTGCTCGTGCGGCGACCCCTCGGGCAAGAAGGTCTACGGCAACGTCCTCCGCGACCGGATCTCGGCGATCTACGACGGCGACGGCTACCGCGGCATGCGCCGCTGGCAGCTGGAGAACGAGCCGAGCGCCTGGTGTCCGGTCATCGATCAGTCGTGCGGCGGCCGCGTGTCGCGACCGGGCCCGGACGACACGATCGGGAACCGGAGCGTCCGGATGCTGCAGCTCGAGCCGATCTCGCACTGCAACCTGACCTGCCCCGCCTGTCCGGTCACGCAGTTCGGAGTCGATCCCGCCTACCACCCGAACCGCGCCGCCACGCTCCCCCTGGATGTCATGCTCGACGTCGTCGACCAGCTCCCGGACCTGCGGAAGATCCTCTTCTACAACTTCGGCGAGCCGTTCCTCCACCCCCAGGCGATCGACTTCCTGCGCGCCGTGCGCCGCCGCCGGCCGGACGTCGAGCTGCACACGAGCACCAACGGCCTCGCCCTGACGGAGACGAAGATCCGTGCCATCGCCGAGGAGCGGCTCCTCGACCGCATCGTCTTCTCGATCGACGGCTCCTCCCAGGAGACGTACGCGCAGTACCGGGTCGGCGGCCGGTTCGAGCGCGCGCTCGAGGCCCTGGAATCGATGGCGCGCGCCTGTGAGGCCGCCGGAAGCCGTTCGCAGATCGAGCTCCTCTGGCAGTACATTTTGTTCGAGTGGAACGACCGCGACGCCGAGCTCGCCCGCGCGCGCGACCTCGCGCAGCGGATCGGCGTGCCGATCCACTGGGTCCTGACCCACACCGCCGGGGCGTCGCGTCGCTTCCGCGAGGGGGCGCCCGAGCTGCGCGACGTCCTGGCGATCGCCGATCCCTGGCAGGCGTCGACCTGCGACCTGCGCGCCCGGCAGATGGATCGCGAGGGCGGCGTCGTGGCGGGCCGCTACCACGCCCGGATCGACTGTCCGGCGAGTCTCGTCCGCGCTCACCCCGGAGAACGACTGGCGCTGCCGCTCACCGTGGTCAACCGCTCGCCGTCCGACTGGACCTGCGACCGCGCCGGCGCCTTCCGGCTCGGCGCCCATCTGCACTCCGCGGACAGCGGACGGAGGACGGAGCTGCCGGCGATTCCGCTCCTCCCCCCCGGCCTCGGCGCCGGCGAGACGATCGAACTCACCTACGACGTCTGGGCACCGTCGGAGAGCGGCCGCTACGAACTCCTCCTCGATCTGGTCGAGGAGGGGGTCACCTGGTTCCACGAGCGGGGCTCGCAGGCGACGCGCATCCGGCTCGAGGTCGACGGCCGGGTCGGGTCGGGGGCCGAGTGGCGGCCGGAACCGCTCGTCGAAGAGCTCGCACGGCGCCTCGTTCCCGGTCGCCGGCCGGGAGACCAGCTCGCCTCGTGGTGCGCGACGCTGCGCTCCGGCGTGCCGACCTGGACGCTCGTCTCCTGGATCGTCGAGTCGCTCCCCGCACCGCCCTCGACCGCCGCGCTGGCCGAAGTCGGGACGCTGATCCGCAGCTACTTCGCGGGCCGGGCGACGGACGCTGCGGCGGTCAGCTGACCTCTTCCTCGGGACGCTTCCTCGTCACCAGCCAGGCGGCGCCCGTACCGAGAAGGTAGAGGCCGATCGACGGCAGGGCGAACACGCAGAGATTCACGATGTCCGAAGTCGGGGTGATGATCGCGGCGACGATGAAGATGATGATCACCGCCCAGCGGAAGTGCCGCATCAGGAAGCGCGGCGTCACCAGACCGATCTTCGCCAGCAGGACGATCAGGATCGGCAGCTCGAACATCAGTCCCAGTCCGAGCATGATCGTCAGCATCAGACCGTAGTAGCGATCGGCGGTGAGGAGCGGGGTGAACTCCTTGCCCATCTCCAGCAGGAACTGCACCGCCAGCGGGAACGCGACCCGGTAGGCGAAGATGCCGCCGGTGACGAAGAAGGCCCAGCCCAGCCCGACGAACGGCGCTGCCCAGCGCCGCTCCTTCGGGTAGAGCCCGGGCGAGATGAACGCCCAGACCTGGTAGAGGATCACCGGCGCGGCGACGAAGGCGCCGGCCATGAGGGAGGTCTTGAAGTAAAGCAGGAACGGATCGGTCACTCCCAGGAAGGCGAGCTTCTGCCCTTCCGGAAGGAGCTTCAACTCATAGATCGGCCGGGCGAAGTAGAGGCAGATCTCGCGCGCCCAGGCGAAGCAGGCGAAGACCGCGACCAGCAGCGCCACGAGCGCGTAGATCAGCCGTTTCCGGAGCTCCTCCAGGTGGTCGAGGAGGGCCATCCGCGGCAGCTCCGGAGGCTCCAGGTCGGCCGCGGTGCGCGGTCGCGCCCCGGGCGGGGCGGCTCCGGCCGCGGTCAAGAGCCGGAGTCCGGCGGCGCCTGTTCGACCGGCCCGGCGCCCGCGGCGGGGGTCGAAGGTTCGGCGGGCCCGGCCCGAAGCGCCAACGAGGCGCGACGCGGCCCGGCAGCCTTGCGCTCCCGCTCGCCCTCGAGATCGATCTCCTCCTCGATCGTACGCCGCAGATCCGACGTCGCCCGCCGGAACTGCGCCATCCCCTTGCCGATCGTCCTGCCGACCTCGGGCAGCCGCTTGGGACCGAAGATCAGAAGCGCCAGGACGACGATGAAGATCATTTCCGGAAAGCCGAGAGGACCGAACATGGGAGCCTTCGCATCATCGGTGGAGGTGCGTCCGCTGTCAAGCGCGAAGGCTCCGGCGAGCACTCGGGCACGAAATCCGCATGCTAAAGTCCACACGATGCGACGTCCGTGGAAAATCGCCGCCGCACTCCTCGTCACCCTCACGCTCGCGGGCGGCACGTTCGCCGGCGACCGGCTCCTGGCCCTTTCCGATTCCGCGCGCGACAACCTGCGGCTCTACACCGAGCTGCTGACCGCAGCGCGCGCACGCTACGGTGGCGACGTCAACTACCGCGACCTGGTCTACGCGTCGATCCACGGCATGCTGCGGATGCTCGATCCGCACACCAACTTCCTGCAGCCCAACGCCTATTCGTCGATGCGCGAAAAGCAGCAGGCGAGCTTCTTCGGGCTCGGCATCCTGGTCGGCATGCGCAACGGCCAGCTGACCGTCATCACGCCGATCGAGGGGACTCCCGCATCACGCCTGGGGATCCGGGCGGGCGACGTCATCCAGCGGATCGAGGGCGAGCCGACCGCGAAGCTCTCCATCGACGACGCCGTGTCGCGCCTCAAGGGACCGAAGGACACCCAGGTCCACATCACGATCGTGCGCGCCGGGCTCGACGAGCCGCTCGAGCTCACCGTCACCCGCGCGGAGATCCCGCAGACCACGGTGCGCTACGCGTACATGATGGAGCCCGGCACGGGCTACATCTCGATCTCCGACTTCACCCGCTCCACCGGGGGCGAGGTCGAACGCGCCCTCGCCAAGCTGCGCGCGAGCGGCATGCAGCGCCTGGTCCTCGACCTGCGCAACAACGGCGGCGGTCTGCTCGACCAGGCGATCGACGTGGCGGACCAGTTCCTGTCGAAGGGCTCGTCGATCGTCGAGACCCGCGGGCGGACGCGCGATTCCGAGCAGACGTTCGGCGCCAGCGGCAACCATCCGGCGCTCGACGTCCCGGTGGTCGTCCTGGTCAACAGCGGCACCGCCTCGGCGGCGGAGATCCTCTCGGGCGGCATCCAGGACCATGATTCGGGGCTCGTCGTGGGGACGCCGACCTGGGGCAAGGGTCTCGTTCAGACCGTCTACAGCCTCTCGTACGGAGCCGGGCTGGCGTTGACGACCGCGAAGTACTACACCCCCTCGGGGCGGCTCATCCAGCGCGACTACAGCTCCTACTTCGACTACTACACGCGCAACGGCCTCAAGCCGGGCGACGACGTCCCGCACGCGGCGCCGCCGGCGCCGACCGAAGAGTACGCGACCGATCTGGGACGCAAGGTCTACGGCGGCGGCGGCATCACGCCGGACGTCGAGGTGGAGCCGACCGAGCTCTCGCCGTTCCTGCAGTTCCTCCTCGGACGCTCCGCCTTCTTCGCCTTCGGCGTCGACTACGGCCGGCGTCATCCCGAGATCACGCGCGACTGGCGTCCCGATCCGGCGGTGCTCGCCGAGTTCCGTCAGTGGGTGACCGACCAGAAGATCGAAACATCGGAGAATCTCGACAGCGGACTCGCCGACGAGAAGCAGCGCGAATACGTCCTGCGCCAGATCCGCGCCGAGGTCTTCACCTCCCGGTTCGGAATCGAAGCCGCGCACCAGGTCCTGGCCGAGGGAGACGTCCAGATCCAGACCGCGCTTTCGCTCTTCCCGCGCGCCGAGTCGCTCCTCGCCGAGCGTCGCCGGCTCGATCAGGCGCCGGTGGTCAAGGCCGAGGCGCCCCTCTCCGACACCCGCAAGAACTGACGGCCGCGCCGGTCCGGCCGCTGCGGCGCTCCCGCCCGCCGCACGGGCCGCACCGCGTCGGCGCAAAAGAAAACGGCCGGCGATCGCCGGCCGTTCGTCATGTGTGCGGATTCGGGGAGGGCGGATCGACCGCGCGCCCCGCTCGCCCGATCAGGGGAACTCGTTGTTGATCTGGAAGTAGCGCTCGCCGATGATCGTCCGCACCGAGAAGTCGTCGACCGCCTCCACCTGCAGGTGGTGGTGACCGTCGGAGAATGCCGTCGTGTCGAGCAGATAGTTCCAGGCCGGGAACAGGCTGTCGGGGAAGCCGGGATGGGCCGCCGTGACGTCGCCGCGCGGCAGGCCGTAGTTCGCGTCGGCGATGTAGACGCCGTCGATCGAGATCCGGATCGCCTGGATCCCTTCGGCGTCCAGCGCCCAACCGGAGATCTCGGTGATGCCGTAGGTGAACTCGCCCGCCTCGGGGTCGCCGATGTTGCCGAACGAACCCTCGTTGCCGGTGTTCTCGTCGCAGAAGAAGGCGACGGGGATCTCGGCGATGTTGGCGAAGTTCCCGGCGTAGTCACCGGCGCGCACCGTGAGCTCGTGGAAGCCCTGGGAGTAGCCGAACCCTTCGACCAGCAGGCCGACGTCGAGCACGAAGCGGAAACGCGCGTGCGGCGAGTTGGCGACCGTCGGGAAGAGGTCCTCGATGTCCAGGCTCGGCAGGCCGTAGCAGTTGCTGAGTCCGCCGTAGTAGGCGCTGTAGAAGCAGTCGGTCGTCGTGTTCGCGTAGAGCCCGCCGTTGATCAGCAGCTCCACGTACTTGATGCCGGTGTCACCCGATTCGATCCCGACGTCGAGAGCCCAGCCGCTGACCACCGCGAGGCGCGGCGTCGGATCGTCCAGGTCGCAGGTGCCGAACAGCTCGGCGCTCGCGTTCGGCGCGGTGATCTCTCCGAACGGCTTGAGCGTGAACGTCGTGTTGTTGATCTGGACGACGAACGGGTTGAGCCACACCTGCTCGCCCGTGTTGCTGGTGACCCGCGCGGTGATTTCGTGCAGGTCGTTCGAGTAGGGCGTCGTGTCGAGCAGGATTCCGAAGCCGTTCTGGGCTCCGTCCGGATACCCGGGGAAGATCAGCTCGACGGTCGGGTTGTTCTGACCGTAGTCGGCGCGTCCGACGATCACCCCGTCGAGGTAGATGTCGACGTTGGCGATGCCGTCATCGTCGAGTGCCCAGCCGGTCAACGGCAGGATCCCGCCGCCGGCGTTCTGACCGCCGGAAAGTCCGTTCAAATAGCCGAACGGCTGCGCCGCCATCGAAGGCGCCGAAGCCACGAACAGGACGGAGAGGGTCAAGCCCAATACCGAGTTGAGTTTGCGCCGCATCTGGATCTCCTCGATTGACCAAGGTAGTGTGCAAGGCCGCCCGGGAAATGTCAAGTGAATTCAGCATAATGCCCGGTCAGATAGCCCCGGATCAGGCCCGGCAGCGCCTCGAGATCGTATCCACCCTCCAGAATCGACACGATCCGCCCTTCGCAGAGCTCACCGGCGAGCTCGCGAAGCTCCCGCCCCCACTCCGCGAAACCGTCGCCGCTCACCTGCATTCCTCCCAATGGATCGCCGCGCCAGGCGTCGAATCCGGCCGAGATCAGCAGGAGCTCCGGCCGGAAGGCACGCAACGCCGGAAAGACGGCCGTCCGGTGCAGCTCGCGGTACACCGCGTCGCCGCTGCCGGCCGGTAGCGGGAGGTTGAGCGTCGCCCCCTCCCCCGCCCCGATTCCGCGCTCCCCCGCGGCACCGGTTCCGGGATAGAACGGAAACTGGTGAGAGCTGACGTAGAAGACGTCCGGGTCCTCCTCGAACAGGTGTTGCGTGCCGTTGCCGTGATGGACGTCGAAATCGTAGATCGCGAGGCGCTCGACACCGTGTCGCGTCCGCGCCTCGGAGGCCGCGATCGCGACGTTGTTGAAGTAGCAGAACCCCATCGCCTGGCTACGCTCCGCGTGATGACCGGGTGGCCGGACGGCGGCGAACGTCGCACGCTCGTCACCGGTCATCGTTTCGTCGAGCGCCGCGAGCGCCGAACCTGCGGCCGCCAGCGCAGCCTCGAACGTTGCGGTCCCGAGCGGGTTGTCCGCCGTGTCGAACAGGGCGTCGCCACGGCGAGCTGCCCGCTCGAGGCGTGCGGCATGGCCCGCGGCGTGGACCCGCTCCACCGCCGCGAGCGTCCGTTCGTCGTCCGCGGCCTCCGGCGTCCGCCGGACGAGCGACAAATCCCTGTCCGCGTCGAGCCGGCGCAGGGTGCGGGCGAGCCGCTCCGGCCGTTCGGGAAATCCGGCCGGAGCGGGATGCAGGAGACAGCGCTCGTCCGCGAAGATCCGCATGGCGGGACTCTAGCCGAGCGCGCCTCCCCTCGCGCCGACCGCGACCCTGCCCGGCGTGCGCGGCGGACGCGCTCGCCGTGGGATCCCGTTGCCGCTCTCTTCGAACCGACGCCGCAGCCGGTGGATCAGCGAATCGATCGCCGCCGCACTCGGGCCGTCGGGGAACGTCGCGGCGATCTCGCGGCTCGTCCAGCCCTCGCACAGCGCCAGCTCTACGATCCGGAGCGACGTCGCCGCCGCCCGCCGGCCCAGCGCCGCACGACAGGCGCGCAGGAAGAGCTGGCGCCGCTCGCGCCCGAGGAGGCGCGCCTCCGCCCCCGGCTCGGGTGCGATCGGCTGCAGGCGGCCGAAGTCGTGTTCCGACAGCCGGACGACCCTCCCGCCGCCGCGCTTCGCCGCCGCCTCGTCCCGCCGCGCGTCGAGCACGACACTGCGGGCCACCCGGCGCAGATAGGCATCGGCTTCGGCTTCGGTGCCGCCGCGGAAACGGCGCGACGGCCGTTCCCGGCCGGCCAGGAGCCGGCAGTAGACCTCCTGCAGCAGATCCTCCACGCGAATCGTCTCGTCGCGCGATCCGGCTCGCCAGCTGAGCCAGCGGAGGAGGCGGATCAGCCGCTCCTCGTATCGCATGGAGAACTCCCGCCACGCCGTCTCCGAGCCGCCAGCGGTGCAGGTCCGCAGCAGCTCCCACGATGCTTCCTGTCCGTTGATTCCGGGGACTTCCGACATCGACCGCTCCTTTCGGTGTGGGAGCGGGAGTGCCGGAAACGCGAAGAGCCGAGTCCGCGACAGCGGCTCGGCCCTCGAAACCGCATCGAGGATACCGCAGACGCCGCCGCAATGCCAGGGCGGCCGGGGTCGATTCAGAGCCTGGCGCGGTCGAGCAGCACGCGCGCCTGCAGCTGCGCGTCGGATCGGATCCGTCGCAGGTCCAGGCGGGTCAGGCGCCGATCCTCAACGAGCAGCTCGCCGTCGATCGCGACGTGCCGCACGGCGGCGGGCGATGCGCCGAAGGCGACGAGGTCGTGTGGATCCGCCGCCTCGGACGCGACCAGCGACGGGTCCGCGAGCTCGAGCACGACGACGTCCGCCCTCTTGCCGATCTCGAGCGAGCCGATCTCGCGCTCGAGGCCCAGGACCCGCGCACCCTCGCTGGTGGCCAGTCGCAGCGCCTCGAGCCCCGGGAGGGAGCCGGGACCTCCGCGGAGCGCGGCGAGCTGCGACGCGAGGCGGATCTCGGTCCAGCCGTCGAGGCGGTTGTTGCACGGAGCGCCGTCCGCACCCACGCCGACCGGAATGCCGGCCCGACGCAGGCGGGCCACGGGGGCGATCCCCGATCCCAGCTTCAGATTCGAGCTCGGACAGTGGACGACACCGAATCTCCCGGCCGCGAGTCGCGGCAGGTGGCGCCCGCGGATCCAGACCCCGTGGGCGACGCGGAGATCCTGTTCGAGGATCCCGAACTCGTGGAAGGCTTCGATCTCGTCCCGGCCGCCGAAGAGCGCCCGCACCGCGCGGGTCTCTTCCCTCTGCTCCAGGGCGTGCGTGTGGACGGGCCACCCCTTGTCGCGCGCGACGGTCGCGATCTCCCGCCAGAGTCCCTCGGAACAGGAGAGCGCGAACCGGGGATTGAGCACCGGCCGCAACCGTCCGTTTCCGCTCCGGTCGAGCACCTCTCCGAGGCGGACCGCGTGGGTCAGCGTTCGCGATGCAGGCTCGGCGAGCCCTGCAGGCATCCCCTCCCCCGTGTCCATCAGGCACTTGCCCGCGACCGCGCGCAGGCCGGACTCCGCGATCCCCTCGAGCAGCCCCTCGACTCCCGGTCCGAGACCGATCTCCTGCACGGTGGTGGTTCCGCCGAGCAGCAGCTCGGCGGCGCCCAGGAGCGCCGAGGCGCGGGCACTGCCGTCGTCGTGGGCGGCTTCGAGGGGCCAGATCCGCTCGCGCAGCCAGGCGAGGAGACGGCGCTCCTCAGCCAGGCCGCGGAACAGCGTCTGCCCGAGGTGAACATGTCCCTGGACGAGCCCGGGAAGGACGAGGTGATCGCGCCCGTCGATCCGCCGTACATCGGCAGGGAGGGCGAGCCGCTTCCCGACGGCCGCGATGCGGCCGTCACGGATCAGCAGATCGTTGTCGCGAAGGACAGTGGCGCGCTCGTCGAGGGTGAGGAGCGTGCCGCCGGTGATGCAGAGGGGCGGAGTCTCCGGGAGCGGCGGCGCCACGGGTCTACGGCAGGCGGACTGCTAGCGCAGCTTCTCCTCGACGAAGAGCACGTGCTTGCGCACCTTCGGATCGTACTTCTTCATCTTCAGCTTCTCGCTCGAAGCCTTCTTGTTCTTCGTCGTCGTGTAGAAGTAACCGGTGTCGGCCGACGAAACCAACTTGATCTTGTCTCGCATTCGAAGCTCCTGATCTTGAAGACTGGCGGGGCCGACGGGACTCGAACCCGCGACCTCCTGCGTGACAGGCAGGCGTTCTAACCAGCTGAACTACGACCCCGTTCCATCCTGCTGCCCGGAAGCCTCCCATGGTGGGAGGTGGGGGATTCGAACCCGCGACCCCCTGCGTGTAAGGCAGGTGCTCTCACCGCTGAGCTAACCTCCCCCGAGCCGAGCCGACGGATCTTATGGAATCGAGGGCTTCCGAGTCAACGCCGGAAAGCCGGAAGATATACTGCGAACGAGGAGGAACCACCCGATGCACGAGCTTCCCGAACTCCCCTACGCCTTCGACGCCCTCGAGCCCCATATCGACGCGCGCACCATGCAGATCCACCACGACAAACACCACCAGGCCTACGTCGACAACCTGAACAAGGCCCTTTCCCAGGCGCCGGATCTGGCCGCCAAGTCGGTCGAGGACCTGCTGCGGTCGATCGACTCGATCCCCGAGGCGATCCGCGGCGCGGTCCGGAATCACGGCGGCGGTCACGCGAACCACTCGCTCTTCTGGGAGACGATGGGACCGGGTGGCGGCGGGAAGCCGTCGGGCGACCTCGCCGGAGCCATCGACGGCGCCTTCGGTTCGTTCGAGGGCCTGCAGGAGAAGCTCACCGCGGCCGCCGCGGGACAGTTCGGATCCGGCTGGGGCTGGCTCGTCTACGACGGCGGCAAGCTCGAGGTGATCGCGCGCCCGAACCAGGACAGCCCGATCATGGAGGGGAAGACGCCTCTCCTCGGAGTCGACGTCTGGGAGCACGCCTACTACCTGCACTACCAGAACCGCCGCGCCGACTATCTCAAGGCCTGGTGGAACGTCATCCGCTGGGAGAACGTCGCCCAGCGCTTCGGCGGCGCCCGCGGCCGAAGGTGCACGGAAGCGAGTCGCCCGCCGGCTATCGGGCGACTCGCTCCGGCTCTATAATTCGCCGCTCCGTGTCCAATCGGACCGGAGATCGCAGGATCAACCGGCGGTGTAGCTC
>JBFWYP010000026.1:0-51058 GCA_050186295.1 Thermoanaerobaculia bacterium
GGGACTTCTGTCCTTCAGGAATCTGCGGGTTGCGGGTGAATGGTCCCCGGGCGACGACAATGCCGCGAGGGGCGTCCCTTGGGATTCGGCTCAGCGCGCGGCGAGCGAGTCTCGCAGCTCGAGCGTCCTGGCCACCGCGTCGACGACCGGAACCATGACCTTCTGCCTGTCGCGGCGCAGCGAGAGCTCGATCTCGCCGCCGGCGAGACCCCTGCCGCCGACGACCACGCGCACCGGTACACCGATGAGGTCCGCGTCCTTGAACTTCACACCCGGCCGCTCGTTGCGATCGTCGTAAAGGACGTCGATGCCCCGCCCTTCGAGCTCGGCGACGATGTGCTCGGCGGCGCGCGCCACCTCCTCGACGGCGGGATCCAGAGCCAGGACGAGGACCTGGTACGGCGCGAGCGGCAGCGGCCAGATGATGCCGTCGGCGTCGTGGTTCTGCTCGATCGCCGCGGCGACGGTGCGCCCGATTCCCAGGCCGTAGCAGCCCATGATCATCGGCTGCTGCGTACCCGCGACGTCGGTGAATTCGCAGCGCATCGACTTCGAGTACTTGTCGCCCAGCTTGAAGATGTGGCCGACTTCGATCCCGCGCGAGATCTCCAGCGCCGCTCCGCATCGCGGACAGGGATCGCCGGCAACCACCGTCGCGAGATCGACGAACTCCGGCCGCGGAACGTCACGTCCCCAGTTTGCGTTCACGAAGTGCATCTCGGCCTCGTTGGCTCCGGCGGCGAAGTTCCGCAAGCCCTCTGCCGAGCGATCCGCGAGGAACCGCAGCGCGCCGGCGAGCCCGACCGGCCCGAGCGAGCCGACCGGTGCACCAGCCTGGGCGAGAACCTTCTCTTCGCTCGCGAGCTGCAGGTGCTCGGCACCGAGAGCGTTCAGGAGCTTGGTCTCGTTGACCTCCCGGTCGCCGCGGATCCCGACCGCGACGAATCCGAGGTCACTCTCGTAGATCAGCGTCTTGACGAACTTCTCGGCTGGAAGACCGAGGAACCCTCCGGCCTCCGCCACCGAGCGCATCCCCGGCGTCGGCTTCTTCTCGAGCGCCGCGGCCTCCTCGGCCGCCGGCGCCGCCCAGGGGCCGCGCTCCGCCTTCTCGAGATTGGCACCGTAGTCGCAGGCCGGGCAGTGCGCCACGGCGCTCTCGCCGGTCGCCGCGGTCACCATGAATTCGTGCGACGAGGAGCCGCCGATCGTTCCGCTGTCCGCTTCGACCATCGTGTGTTCGAGCCGGCAGGCCTCGAAGATCCGGCGGTAGGCGGTGCGCATCGCGTCGTACGCCTCGTCGAGGCTCGCGGCGTCAGCGTGGAACGAGTAGGCGTCCTTCATCAGGAACTCCCGCCCGCGCATCAGTCCGAACCGCGGACGGATCTCGTCCCGGAACTTGGTCTGGATCTGGTACAGATTGAAGGGCAGCTGGCGGTAGCTCTTGACGTCGCGTCGCACGATGTCGGTGATGACCTCTTCGTGCGTCGGGCCGAAGCAGAACTCGCGGTCGTGCCGGTCGCGGATGCGGAGGAGCTCCTTGCCGTACTTCTTCCAGCGCTCCGATTCGATCCACAGCTCGGCCGGCTGAACGGCCGGCATCGAGAGCTCAACCGCGCCGGCGGCGTCCATCTCCCGTCGCACGATCGCCATCAGTTTCGAGAGGCTCCGCCATCCGTACGGCAGATACGAATAGATTCCCGCTGCCACCTTCTTGATCATCCCCGCGCGCACCATGAGCTGATGCGAGATGACCTCGGCATCGTTCGGCACTTCCCGGGTGGTGAAGAGGTAGGTCCTGGACCAGCGCGTCATTTCGTCTTCCTCCGCTGCACGCGCTCGAGCAGACGCGCGGAATCCCGCATGCACTCCATCATTTTCTCTTCGAGCGCTCCGACCCGCGGCTCGAGGCTCCGCGCCCGGCCGAAGGCGCCCCGCGCCTGCTCTTCCTCCCCCGCCGCGAGCAGCGCCATGCCGAGGTGGGTCAGGGTCGTCGGCGAGGAGCCCAGCTCGTTCGACTTTTCGAGGCACTCCACCGCCTGGTCGAACTCGCGCCGCTTGTAGCGCACCCAGCCGAGGGCCGCGAGCGGAAACTGCTTGAGCTCGTCGGGTGCGAGGTCGAGCGCGCGCTCGGCGAACTCCAGCGCCTGATCCAGGTCCTCTTCCATCTCGGCGAGGTTGTACGCCATCTCGTAGTAGGCGATGGCGCGGGTGAAGTTGGAAGTCCCCTCTTCGAGGAGGATCTTTCCGATCCGGTTGCCCTCACGGAACTTGCCCTCGCTCCGCAGGGCGGCGATGAGAGCCGCGGAGGCCGTGGCTTTGAGCATCTCGCCGGGATTGAGCTCCAGCACCCGCCGCGCCGCGCCCTCGAGCTCGTCCCAGCGGTCGAGCGAGAGGCAGAGCATGGCGAACGACATGAGGAGTGTCGGATTCTCGGGCTCGGCCCGCAGGGCTTTGCGGTAGGCGACCAGCGCCTTCTCGCGCTCCCCCAGGAGGCGGTGCTCTTCGGCCTTCGCCATCCACTTCCCGGCCTCCGAGCCGACTTCCGGCAGCGGAACCCCGGAGCGCCCGGAAAGGAAGTGAACGAGATCCTGGTAGCGCAGGCGTCGCGGATTGAGCCGCTGCGCCTCCCGGAAGGAGGCGAGCGCCTTCTTGTTCCAGTGCCGGTCGAGATAAGCGAGCCCCAGCAGGTAGTGCGCTTCCTCGAACGCCGGATCGAGCCGCACCGCCTCCCGCAGATGGGTGATGGCGCGCTCCGCGAGTCCCATCTCGTAGCGGCAGTTGCCGAGCAGGTAGAGCGCCTGCGGTACCCGGTCGACGGCGCAGGCCTGCTCGAGGTAGGTCACCGCCCGCTGCAGGTCGCCGTGGGATGCGTAGATCGCACCGAGGCTGAAGTGCGGCAGGAACGCGTCGGGGTACTCCGCGACCGCCTTCTTGAGCAGCGCTTCGCCGGCGGCGAAGTCGCCTTGCTCGTGGCAGATCACGCCCGAAAAGACCAGCGCCTCGAAATGCTCCGGCTTGACCTCGAGCACCTGCTGGAAGAACGCAAGAGCCGACTCGGTGTCCCCCTCGTTGAAGCTGGTCTCGCCGAGGAAGAGCGCCAGCTCGTGGTTGGTGCGGTCGAGCTTGAACGCCTGATCGAGGGCGCGGCGCGCCCGCTCGACATCGAAGGCGAAGAGGGCGTACTCGGCGTCGTCCAGGTGCTGGGCGAACAGCTTGCCACGCTTGCCGCGGTAGAGGGCCACGACGCGGTCGCGGATCGCCATGAAGCGCTCACGCTTCTCCAGCGCCCGCAGCTGATAGTCCATCTTCGATTCCCAGAGATCACTCCACTCCTCCCGGCCGACAAGCCGCCGGCGCTCGAGGAGCTCGCGGAGGGTCGCGAAGCCGGTCTGGGAGACGAGCAGGTTCTTCTCCTGCTTCTGCACCGCCTGGACCAGTTTCTGGACGGTCTCGGCCGTTCGCTTCACCGCCTCCTCGAGGATCGAGATCCGCTCCAGCAGGTGTTCGTCGAGTGAGAACTCGCTGTTGCGGTCGGTCTCGAAGCTGTCCCCGTCGCCGACGCCCGGTCCGGCGCCGGAGATCACCATCAGCTTCTGATGGCAGCGGGCGCAGAACTCCTGGTCGCTCGGGCTCTCGGCCCCGCAGACCTGGCAGTAGACCGAAGGCGGTCTCTCAGGAGTAGGAGTAGAACCCATGTCCGCTCTTTCGTCCCAGATACCCGGCGTCGACCATCTTGACGAGCAGCGGACAGGGCCGGTACTTCGGATCGCCGAAGCCGTCCTGCAGCACGCGGAGAATGTCGAGACAGACGTCGAGACCGATCAGATCGGCGAGAGCCAGCGGCCCCATCGGATGATTCATCCCGAGCTTCATCACCTCGTCGATCGCCTCGGCCTTCCCCACCCCTTCGTAGAGGCAGAAGATCGCCTCGTTGATCATCGGCATCAGAACGCGGTTCGAGACGAATCCCGGGGCGTCGTGCACCTCCACGGGCACTTTGCCCATGGCACGCGTCACGCCTTCGATCGTCTCCCAGGTCGCCTGGGAGGTCTGCAGCCCGCGGATGATCTCGACGAGCCGCATGATCGGTACCGGATTCATGAAGTGCATGCCGATCACCTGTGCCGGGCGGGAGGTTCCCGCCGCCAGCCGGGTGATCGAGATCGAGCTGGTGTTGGTGGCGAGAATCGCCGTCGGCGAAACGGTCTCGTCGAGCCGGCGCAGCAGCTCGCTCTTCACTTCGAGCCTCTCCACCACCGCTTCGACCACGAGATCGACCCCGGCGAGCTCCCCGATCGAAGAGGACGTCTCGAGCCTCCCGAGGGTCGCGCCCGCGTCGTCGGCCGTCAACTTGCCCTTCTCGACCCCCTTGTCGAGGCTCCGGCGGATCGTCGCCAGGGCGCGCTCGAGCGCGGGCTCGACCACGTCGACCAGCCGGACCGCGAATCCAGCCTGCGCCGCGACCTGGGCGATCCCGCTGCCCATGGTTCCGGCGCCGACGACGCCGACGGACCTGATCTGCTCTGAGCTCATCCGCGCAGTTCCTCCGCCGCGGAGCCTAACAAGTCCGACGGCCGTTCAGGCATAGGAACCGCCCTCGCCGTCGAACCAGGGCTCGTAGCGCCCGAACTTCGATCGCAGCGCCGCGCCGATCCCGACCAGCGATGCTGCCGTCCAGACCCAGATGCCGAGAGCCGGTACGAGCTTGAGCAGCCCGAGGAGGAGGAGGCCGACGACCGCGGAATGCATGGCGATCGTCCGCGCCGTCCGGCGGCCGGTGACGACGCGCCCCACGCGGTGGAAGAGCGCCACCATGCCCCAGAGCTTGAGGAGCAGCGCCGCGAGGAGCAGCAGGACGAGCAACGGCATGGCGACGAGCGAGGGCAGGAGCGCCGAGAAGAAGAGCGCGGAGAGCACCATCGTCGCGAGGCCGACGAGGCCGGCGGCGAAGCAGCGCAGCGGCTCCAGGCGGATTTCCTCGGCGGTGCGGACGATCGGACGTCCGGCGGTGGCGAAGAGCAGCAGGGTCAGCGCCAGCCAGGCGGCCACCAGGCCGAGCTTCGCGCCGATGACGAGCGGCGATCGAGCGTCGAGGCCGAGGCTCGGTCCCTCGAGCAGCGTCAGCCAGGCACGCGAAACGGTCGGATAGGCCACCGCGCGCCCGGACAGATGTGCGTCGCGACTGGCCACGAACTTGCCGCCGAGGACCAGGGCGTCGCCCTCCACCCGGGCGTTCTGCTCGAGGGTCAGATCGCCGCCGAGGACCGTGACGTCTCCCCGGACCCGACCCGAGATCCTGACGGAGCCGTTGAGCGCGGTGACCCCGGCCAGCGCTTCGCCGGCGATATCGGCATCCCGTCCGACCGCGACCACGGGCTGTCGAGCAACGCTACCCGCCTCCAGCCGCAGGCCCGGGAGGGGACTGGCTCCGGCTCCCGGGGAGACCTCGCCGGCCGCGAATCCCGGGATCCCGAGGAGCAGCGCGTACGCGAACCATCGGTGGCGCGTCGTAGGACCGACTCGCCACGCTCGACCCCGGATCTGGCCAGGCGCTTGCACGTCCGGAGTCTAGCGCGGGACGGCTCGCCGGGATCCGACCTGGAATAGGCTATTCCTGCCGCCAACCCCGGGATCGCACGATGATCAGTCGCTTGTCTCCTCGCCGATGAAGACTCTCGTAACCGGACACCTCGGATACATCGGACCGCACCTCACCGATCTGCTCCGCGCCCGTGGCCACGACGTCACCGGCGTCGATCTCGACCTGTTTCCCGAGAGCGAGATCTATCCGCACACCGCGCCCGACGTCGAGTGGAAGCGAGACTTTCTCGAGCTCACGCCGGAGGATCTCTCCGGCTTCGATGCCGTGCTGCATCTCGCCGGGATCTCGAACGACGCGATGGGGATGCTGAATCCGGCGCTGACCTACCGGATCAACTTCGAGGGTACGGTGGAGCTCGCCCGCGCCGCCCGGGAAGCGGGCGTCCCGCGATTCCTCTTCTCGAGCTCGTGCAGTGTCTATGGCAAAACCGACGACCGCCCGATCCCCGAAACCGGTCGCACGGCACCGCTGACCGCCTACGCCGACTCGAAGATCCGCGCGGAAGAGGCCCTGCGCGAGCTCGCAAGTGATTCGTTCTCGCCGGTCTCGCTGCGCAATGCGACCGCCTACGGCACCTCGCCGCGCCTGCGCCTCGATCTGGTGCTCAACAACCTCCTCGCCACGGCCTATACGACCGGAGTCATCCAGGTGCTCACGGACGGATCTCCCTGGCGCCCTCTGATCCACTGCCGCGACATCGCCCGTGCTTTCGTGCATCTTCTCGAGGCGCCGCGCGACCGGATCCACGGCGAGGTCTACAACGTCGGCTCGAGCACCGAGACCTACCAGGTTCGCGATGTGGCGAACGTCGTCGGCCGGGTTCTGCCGGGCTCTTCCGTCACGTTCGGCGAAGGCGCGGGCGCCAGCGACCCGCGCGACTACAAGGTCGATTTCTCGAAGCTGAACGGCGCCTTCCCCGATTTCCGACTCGGGTACGACCTCGAATCGGGAGCGCGCGAGCTTCTCGATCACTTCCGCCGCTACGAGATGCCGCAGGACTGTCTCACGGGCGACCGCTTCATTCGGCTCAAAACTCTGCGGAGCAAGCTCGACGCCGGGAAGCTGCCGCAGATCTTCCGGCTCGCCGCCGACTGAAGAGCCCGCCATCGCTTCGACCGCCCGCAACTCCGCCCGCCCGTTCGACCTCGTCGTCATCGGTGGCGGGATCGTCGGACTCGCTACGGCGTATCGCTTCCTGACAGAGCGCCCGGGCCTCCGGCTCGCGCTTCTCGAGAAGGAGTCGCGGCTCGGCGCCCACCAGACCGGACACAACAGCGGGGTCATCCACACCGGGCTCTACTACCGACCCGGATCGATGAAGGCCCGTCTCGCGGTCGCCGGCGGGGAGCAGATGAAGTCGTTCTGCAGTGAGTACGGCATCCCCGTGGAGAGCTGCGGAAAGGTCGTGGTCGCCACGACCGAGTCCGAAAGTGCCGCAGTCCGCGAGCTCCTCCAGCGCGGCAACGACAACGGTGTTCGCGATCTGCGTCTCCTCGGACCGGGGGCTCTGCGCGAGATCGAGCCCGCGGCAGCCGGAATCCTCGCCCTGCACGTCCCGCATGCGGCGATCGTCGACTACGGACGGGTCGCCGATGAGCTCGGACGACGGATCATCGCGCTCGGCGGAGAGGTGTGGCTGGGAGCGCGGGTCACGGCGATCCACGTCGACGGCCCGGAGCGCCGGATCGAGAGCACGGGCGGCGAGTTCCGGTGCCGGAACCTCGTGACCTGTTGCGGTCTGCAGTCCGACCGGATCGCCCGCCTCGAGGGGGCCACGATCGACGAGCGCATCGTGCCGTTCCGCGGCGAGTACTACGAGCTCGTCCCGGAGCGGACATCCCTCGTTCGCGGCCTGATCTATCCCGTCCCCGACCCGCGTTTTCCGTTCCTCGGAGTGCACTTCACGCGTCGCGTCACGGGTGGCGTCGAGGCCGGACCGAACGCCGTCCTGGCGCTGGGGCGCGAAGCGTATCGGCGCTCGGCATGGAACCCGCGCGACGCCGCGGAAACCCTGCTCTTTCCCGGATTCTGGCGACTCGCCCGTCTCTACTGGAGGGTCGGCTGTGCGGAGGAGTGGCGCTCCCTTTCCCGGGCCGCCTTCGTGCGCTCCCTGCAACAGCTCGTCCCGGCGCTTGTCCCGGGAGATCTCGTACCCGCCGCGAGCGGAGTCCGCGCCCAGGCGCTCTCCCGGAGCGGCCGCCTCGTCGACGACTTCCTGCTGCTCGAGCGACCGCGCGCGCTGCATGTGGCCAACGCACCCTCGCCCGCCGCGACCGCGGCGTTCGCCATCGCCGGCGAAATCGAGCTCCGGAGCCGCCCACTTTTCGAAATCTGAAAGGCCGACGGATCGAGGGTCCGCGGGCTTGCCGTGCCCCTCAGCGGCGGCGCTCGCCAGCCCCTCGGCCGATCGCTCCGGCCGCGCGCCGTTCGGTCGGCCGCAGCAGCCGGACGAGCAGGACGTTCAGGCCGACGAGAACGAGCGCCGCTGCCAGCAGATGCAGCCTGGAGGACAGCAGCCACTGAGCGAGCCCGATGCCGAGCCCGGACCACGTCGCACCGAGCAGACCGGCGCCCGCGAGCAGCGCGCTCGAGAAGAGCCGCGCCAGTGCCGCGAAGGCGGTGAGGCTCGGCGCCGCCGATTCGAGCTCCGCGGCCGCGCCACCGAAGAGAGCCGCGGCTGCTCCGCCGATCACCAGGAGCATCGCGAACGGCCAGCGCCAGGCAGACATCGTCCGCCCTTCCCAAGCCGCCGCGGGGAGCGCCTGCACGACCTCGGAGGCGAATCCGGCACGCGGGGTGATCCGCGCAGCGGCGAGCGCGGAGTGCACCGCGACGAGCCTTTCCCGCTCCTCCGCGAGTGCGGGATCTTCCGCGAGTCGCGCCAGAAGCGCTTCCCGTGCGGGCCCTTCGAGGGCGCCGTCGAGCTCGAGATCCAGATCCTCGTGCAACTGATCCGCGTTCATGGCTTCGTCCCCGTGGAGGCGGTGGTCAACATCTGCTGCTTCAGCATCTGACGTGCCCGGAACAGCTTGTTCTTCACTGTTCCGAGCGGCATTCCCTTGACCTCGGCGATCTCGTCGTAGGCGAGCTCGCCGTAGTGGCGGAGCAGAATCAGTTCCCGGTACTCCCAAGGCAGCGCATCGATCGCCGTCCGCACCGTGGCGTCCCGCTCCCGCCCCTCGAGTCCGTCGAGCGCCGACGGTTCGCCCGACGGCAGATCGAGGTCGGGCATCGAGTCGCCGCCGTCGTCGGTGCGGCGCGAGATCGGGACCAGATGGACCCGGCGTTTGCGCAGCACGTCGATCGCCGCGTTTTGCGCCACCCGGAAAAGCCAGGTCGAGAAGCGATACTGGCTGTCGTAGCGATCCAGAGCCTGGTACACCCGAATGAAGACCTCCTGCGCCAGGTCGTGCGCGTCGTCCAGATTTCGCACGATGCGGTAGAGATAGTTCACCACCCGCGTCTGGTAGCGCTCGACGATCTCGCCGAAACGCTCCCGGTCCCCGGCGAGGACCGACCGCACCAGCACGTCGTCCGTGGGGTCGAACGGCTCCTGCGGCATCGTTACCTACGGTCCGAGCTACCGGAAAGTTGCATGCAGGAATTTACGAAGTTCGCGACGAATGGTTCCAACTTACTCATTCTTCGAGACTTCCCTCACTTCCAGGAGGCGATCCCCCTGGCGGATGCGGTCGAGAACCGCCTCCCCGCCCGTCAGGTGCCCGAACACGGTGTAGCCGCCGTCGAGATGAGGCTGCGGGGAGAGGGTGAGGAAGAACTGGCTGCCGCCGCTGTCGGGCCCGGAGAGGGCCATTCCGAGCGCTCCGCGGTCGTAGCGCAGCCGGTTGATCTCGTCGCGGAGGGCGTAGCCCGGACCGCCCCAGCCGTCGCCCCGCGGGTCGCCGCCCTGGACGACGAAATCCGGGACGACCCGATGGAACGTCAGACCCTCGAAATAGCCCTGACTCGCCAGCTTGAGGAAGGAGACGCAGGTGAGCGGCGCCTGCGGGCAGTCGAGGCGTAGCTCGAGCGTGCCGCGTTCGGTCACAAGCTCGACGAAACGCGGCCGGTCGGTCTGATCCACGACCAGCCCGTAGTCGGCTCGCTGGAGGCCGGTCTCGAACGGACCGACCGCCGGCGGGACGGCGCCCAGCGCCGCCATTCCTCGCGCAGCCTCCCGCCGTTCGAGCCCGTCGCGCGCCCGGGTCGCCCGATCGAGCGCCGCGATCACCGCCTGCATCTCGCCGGTGGCCGCCTGACCCCGCGCCACGAGCGCGCGGATCGCCGCCAGTCTCGCGTCGAGCAGTCGATCGCCGGCGGCGTTCTCCCACGCCTTCTCGAGCTCCCGGACGTCGAGCCCGGGGCGTTCCGCCAGGGCGTCGAGCAGCGTCGCCCGGACGGTCGGGTCGGGGTCCACCAAGAACTCTCTCGACAGCCGCGCCACCTCCTCCGTGGCCTCCGGCTGGAGCGTCTCGAGGAGGGCGAGACGTGCCGTGAGCGCGGCGACGCGCACCATCGCCTCGGGGTCGTGGGAGAGCCGTTCGAGGCTCTCCCGATCGCCGATCAGGCCGGCGGCCTCCGCGGCACGGGTGCGTCGGAGTCGCGCCGGGTCGTCCGCCCAGGCCGCGACCCGGCCCGGCATTTCTCCGGCATCGGCCGGACTGCGCGCCAGCGCGAGCAGGGCCAGCTCCTGTTCGCGCGGCTCGCCCGCGGCGAAGAACCGGACGACCGCCGCCCGCACTTCCTGGCTGGCGAGCCAGGGCACGGAGGACTCGATCGCGGTGGCCCGGACGCCGGGCGAGCTCTCCTCGAAGCGGGCGAGGAGCGCGGGACCCCAGTCGAGCGGCGGAAGCGCCTCGATCCGGCCGAGGATGCGGGCTCCGGCTCGCAGGGACTGGATCCGGACCGATTCGTTCCGGTCGTCGAGCAGCGGACGGAGCCGCGCCAGATCCGCGACGTCCCCGACCTCTCCGAGACCGCGAGCCGCCATCGCACGGATCCTGGGCTCCGGGTCGGCCGCCAGGCCGCGCAGCAGGCCCAGCGCCTCCGGAACCGGGACACGGCCGAGCGCATAGGCGGCACCGATCCGGACGTCTCTCGCCGGACTCTCGAGGAGTGCCTGGGCCGCGGTCACGAAACCGTCCCCGGGGAACCGGAACAGGTACGGCGCCAACCGCCGGTCGGCCTCCTCGGGCTCGAGCGCCGTCAGGACCCGACGCACAACGCCGAGCGCCGCCTTCTGCTTGCCCAAGGCCTCGACCGCGAGGGCTCCCGTCTCCGGATCGTCGTCGACGGCGGCGCGCAGGAGGGCGCCGCTCGCGTCGCTCCCTTCGAGCTCGCCGAGAGCGAACGCCGCGGCGCGACGCACCGTGGGCGCTTCGTCGACGAGCAGACCCTGCAACATCGACCTGCCCCGGGGGTCGCCGATCCGACCGAGGGCGACGGCCAGCATTTCGCGGGTCACCACCGAGCCATCGAGGAGTGCTTCGAGCGCCACCGCCTCGTATCGCTTCTGGTCCGCGAGGTAGAGGAGCAGCGCACGCACTTCACCCACCGAACTCCGGGCGAAGAGCGGCGCCGCCGCCGGGGATTCGGTCCGGCTCGGGGCCTTGTCGCTCGCGCAGCCCGTAGCCAGGATCACGACGCCGAGTGCCAGCGAAACCGCGCCGTGACGCCCTGCTCGCGAGCTGTCGTCTGTCGATCGCATCGCTGTGAATGCTATACCGCCCCACGCCACGGGGCGGGCCGCCGCGGCCCGGCGACCGCTATGATGCGAAGGTGGATTCCGTCGACGGCCTCCGCTTTTCCGCGCTCGAGCGGCGCTTCGGCAGAGTGGCCGTCCTCGAGGGGGTCGCCGGCGGAGTCGGACCGGGCGAGCTCCTGCTGGTGACCGGCCGCAACGGTTGCGGCAAGTCGACCCTCCTGCGCTGTCTCGCCGGGCTCCTCGCGCCGGACCGGGGATCGATCGAGCTCTGCCTCGGGGGACGGCGCCTGGACATCCACGAACGGCGGCGGGCCGTCGGTTACCTGGCGCCCGACCTCTCGTTCTACGACGAGCTCACCGTGCGCGAGAACCTGGAGCTCTTCGCCCGCCTCCGTCGCGTCTCCGCCGCTCCGGCCCTCGCGCTCGCCGACGAGCTCGGACTTCCGCTCTCCCGGCTCGCCGGGGTCCTCTCGTCCGGAATGCGACAGCGGCTGCGCTGGGCCTTCCTCGAGCTCGCCATCCCGTCGCTGCTGCTGCTCGACGAGCCGTTCCAGAATCTCGACGAGGAGGCGACGACGGCTCTCGGCGCCCGCCTCGACCAGCGCCTCGCTGCCGGCGCGCTCGCCGTCGTCGCGACCCCGTCATCTCTGCCACTGCCGCTCCCCCGGATCCGCGATGAGCTCCGCCTGGATCGCTGAAGCGGGCGCGCTCTTCGCCAAGGAGTGGCGGACCGAGCTCCGCGGTCGTCACGCGATCTCGACGCTCGCCCTCTTCGCCGTGACGACTCTGGTCGTGCTCAGTCTCGCCCTGGGACCGGTCGGCGTGTCGCGCGAGGACCGCACCTGGGTCGCTCCGGTGGTGCTCTGGATCCTGCTTCTCTTTTCCGCCTCGCTCGGCCTTCCCCGCTCCTTCGTGCGTGAGGAGGAGTCACGCACGGCGATCGCCCTGCGACTCGCTGCGACGCCCTCCGCGCTCTTCGCGGGCAAGCTCCTCTACACCCTGACCCTCCTCTTCGCCCTCGAGCTCCTCGTCGCGCCGCTCTTCCTCGCCGCCCTGCAGATCGAGGTCGCCCGCTGGGGGCTCTTCGGGCTGGCGCTCGGTCTCGGAGGGGCGGGCCTGGCCGCCGCGAGCACGCTGGTCGCGGCGATCGCAGCACAGGGAGAGGGGAAGACGACGCTTTTCTCCGTCCTCGCGCTGCCGGTCCTCGTACCGCTCCTGTTGCTCGCCATCACCCTCACACGCGCCGCCTTCGAGCCGACAGGCCTGCCGGACGGCATCCTGCTGCAGCTCGTCCTGTATGATGGAACCGTGGTTGTCGCCGGTTTCATGCTCTTCCCGGCGGTCTGGAACCCATGAGACGGATTCTCGCCTGGACCCTCTGGTTGTGGCTCTCCGCAGTCATCGTCGGAGCGTTCTACTACGCCCCGCTCGCGGAAGGCTTCCTCGGCCAGTCGAGTCGCATCCTGTTCTTCCATGTCCCGATGGCCTGGGTGGCCTTCCTCGCGTTCGTCGTCGCCGGGGTCTGGAGCGTGCGCTATCTCGCTGCCGGCCGCCGGCCCTCCGACGATCTCAAGGCCGCAGCAGCCGTCGAGCTCGGGCTGCTCTTCGGCGTCCTCGCGACGGCGACCGGCGCCATCTGGGCCCGCGTGATGTGGGGCGCCTACTGGAACTGGGATCCGCGCCAGACGTCGATCGTCATCGCGCTCCTCTTCTACGCCGCCTATCTCGCGCTGCGGAACGCCGTGCAGGATTCCCAGACCCGGAGCCGGTTGAGCGCGGCCTACGCGGCGCTCGGCCTCGTGGTCTCTCCGTTCCTGTTCTTCGTCCTGCCGCGGCTCGGATTCACCCTCCACCCGGAGCCGGTGATCAACCGGACCGGCAAGGTCGCCGTCGAGTCGCACATGCTCCAGGTGCTGCTGGCGGCTCTGGTCGGCTTCACGGCCCTCTTCTTCTGGATGCACAGCCTGCGGTGCCGGGTCGAGGCGCGAGCCGCGATCGCCGCCGCCAAGGAGTCGAATCGATGATCGCGGACGGCGGAGCAAGCGGCGGACCGGGCTGGGTCGTCGCGGTGAACCTGGTGATCTGGACGGGAATCTTCCTCTATCTCCTGCGACTCGACGGTCGCTTCCGCCGGAAGGACGGTGACGAATGAACCGCAAGCTCTACTACGTGCTCGGCGCCCTCCTGCTGGTCGGATTCGCCGGCTTCTCCATGGCGGCGTTCCGCACCAGTCTGACCCCCTATGTCTCCTTCGAGGAGGCGACCCGTCCCGGGAGCGCCGCCCGAACCGTGCAGATCGCGGGTGGACTGGTGAAGGAGAGCGCCAGCTACGACGAGGCGAGCTCCGCGCTGCACTTCCGTCTCGTCGATCCGAAGACCGGCGCGACCTTGCCGGTGCGGTACCACGGGGTCCGGCCGGCCAACCTCGACGAGGCGATCAGCATCGTCGCCATCGGCCGCTACGACCGCGGGGCGACGGAGTTCGCCGCCGAGAAGCTCCTGGTGAAGTGCCCGAGCAAGTACCAGGGCGCCGAAGTGACGAAGACCTACTGATCGATGGACTCCCTCTCGTCAATCTACCTCCCCGGCGCGCTCACGCTCTGGTGCGCGCTGGCCTTCGCGATCGCCGCCCTCTGGGGGTACGCCGACGTGGCCCGGCTCGCGAGCCCGGAGGCGGTCGCCAGCTCCCGCGCGTTCGCGCGTCGCGCCTACGGATTCTTCGCCCTGTCGATCCTCTTCGGCGCGGCGATGCTGGCGCTCGCCCTGGCGCGCCGCGACTTCCGCATCGAATACGTCTCGCAGTACTCGGGGACCGATCTCGCGCCGCACTACCAGCTCGCCGCCTTCTGGGCCGGCCAGAAGGGCAGCTTCCTCATCTGGCTCCTCTGGGGTGCTCTCCTCGGGGTACCGCTCGCGCGTTCGGCCGGGAAGCTGGAGGCGCCGGTGATGGGCCTCTACACACTGACGCAACTTGGCATCCTGATGATCCTGGTGCGCGAGAGCCCGTTCCGCATGCTGGCCGAAGCGCCGGCCGACGGCCAGGGGCTCAATCCGCTGCTGCAGAACAACTGGATGGTGATCCATCCGCCGATCATGTTCGTCGGCTACGCGCTCACGGCGATCCCCTTCTGCTTCGCGCTCGCCGCGCTCCTCCGGCGGGACACCTCGGACTGGGCGACCCGCGCCTTCCCCTGGGCCCTTGGCGCCTTCCTCGTGCTCGGTACCGCGATTCTCATGGGGGGCTACTGGGCGTACAAGACCCTCGGCTGGGGCGGCTATTGGGGCTGGGACCCGGTGGAGAACGCCTCTCTCATCCCCTGGCTCCTCACCACGGCGCTGATCCACGGCCTCTACCTCGAACGCTCGAAGAAGCGCTACCGCCGCGCCAATCTCGTGCTCGCGGCGCTCGGCTACCTCTCGGTGCTCTACGGCACCTTCCTGACGCGCTCCGGAGTGCTCGCCGACTTCTCCGTCCACAGCTTCGTCGACCTCGGGATCGCCGGCTGGCTGGTCGCTCTGATGGGCTTCTTCGCCGGGCTGACGGCGCTGCTCTTCGCCACCCGGTTGCGCAAGGTCGCGACCGAACCCAACGTCGACCCGCCCTGGTCGCGTGGAACGTTCCTCGTTCTGGCGACGATCGCGCTCCTGACGGCGGCGCTGGTGATCACGATCGGCACGTCCGCTCCGCTGCTCACCCGCGTGCTCGAGAACCAGGGTCAGGTGGGACCCGAGTTCTACAACCGCGTCAATCAGCCGCTCGCCCTGCTGGTGGCGTTCCTGCTCGGGATGGTCCCGTACCTCACCTGGAAAGGCGAGACCGATCGCCGCGCGCTGCTGCGGAAGGTCGGGCCGGGCGTGATCTTCGCGCTGCTGGCGTCCGTCGTCGCCGGGCTGCTGAGCGTCACCGAACCGATCCATCTGCTGTTCGTGTTCCTCGCCTCGACCGCGATCTTCAACAATCTGTGGAAGACCGCGACCCTGGCCCGCGACGGCGGACTCAAGCGTGCCGGCGGCTACCTCGCGCACGTCGGCGTTGGCGTCATGCTGATCGGCTTCCTCGCCTCGTCCGCCTACGACGAGAGCGCCAAGGTCACGCTCGTCCAGGGCCGGCCGACGGCGGTACGCGACATGACCCTGACCTTCGTCGGCTTCCAGCCGGCCACGACTCCGGGCGAGAAGGACGCGATGGCCGTCGAAGTGACTCGCGGCGGGAATTCGTTCCTGGCCTACCCCAGGATGTTTCTCAATCCGCGCACCCAGCAGCTGATGGTGAATCCGCACGTCGAGACTTTCGCTTCGGGTGACCTCTACTTCTCGCCGCTCGAATTCGATCCCGGTGACGCGGCGGGCCGGGTGAGCGAGGTCGAGATCGCCAAGGGGTCCGAACAGTCGCTCGGCGACCTCACCGTGCGCTTCGTCGGATTCAATCTCGACCGTCAGGGGAACGCGCTCTCGGCAATGGCTGCCGGGTCGACCGTGACCATCGGTGCGCAGCTCGAGGTCGAGCGCGACGGAACAACGACGGCGCTCGAACCGATCTACACGTTCGATCCGGACGGCCGGGTCAACTTCCCGGCGCTGCCGCTTCCGGGCGGCGGACAGGTGGCGGTCGCCGGCATCAACGCCAGCTCGGGCTCGGTCCGACTCCTGCTCGAGGGGGTGACCCCAGAGAGCGCCGGAAGGCCTCCGGAGCTCTCGCTCGACGTCACGGCCAAGCCGCTCATCGGCCTCGTCTGGTACGGGCTCTACGTCGTCCTGGCTGGCGGCCTGCTGGCCCTCGTCCAGCGGCTGCGGGCGGTGCGCGGCCCGGCGGCGCCGGCCGCAGCCTGAGCCGCCCGACCTCTCCCGGTCAGGTGCCGATCGCCAGGCGGTCCGCCAGGATCTTCGGCAGACCCGCTTTCAGGATCCGCTGCTGGGCACGCTCCACGGCATAGCTCACGCGGTGCCAGCGGATCGTCTTCTTGACCGAGTCGTAGGTCATGTAGGCGGCCCGGGGATCCCGGTCGCGCGGCTGTCCGATCGATCCCGGGTTCACCAGGTAGCGCCGGTCCGGTTCGAGCGTGATCGTCCCGCTCTCGCCGGGGAGCAGGGCGACACGGATCTCGCGCCCGTGGTGTACGAAGAGAGAGGGCACGTGCGTGTGCCCGAAGAAGACGAGGTCGGCCGGAAACTGCTCGAAGATCTCCCAGGCTTCGTACATCGAGAAGACGTACGTGTCTTCGTCGAGCGGCGAGCCGTGGCAGATGGAGAACCCTTCGGGCACGGTCACCGGACCCTGCGGCAGCTCCCGGACGAAGCGCAGATTGGCGGCGGTGAGATGGTCCGCCGTCCACCGCGCGGCGGTCAGCGCGGCATGGTTGAAATTCGAGCCGTCCTCGATTCCTGCCACGACCTTGTCGTGATTACCGCGGATCCGGTATACGACGCCGGGCAGATCGCGGATCGCCTCGACGACCTGATTCGGTCCCGCACCGTAGCCGACGAGGTCCCCGAGCACGAGCGTCACGTCGAACTTCTTCCGCCGCACGCGCCGCAGAACCGCCGAGAGCGCGTCCGTGTTGCCGTGCATGTCGGACAGGATCAGGTAGTGCATCCGCGCTCCCGCAGCCCGAGGACGATCCGGGAAGCGACCTCCGCCGGGCTCTCGCTGGCGGAGATCTCGAAGGTGACGTCGGCGGCCGCGTAGGCCGGGAGCCGCTCGCGATAGAGAGCGAGGGCGCTCGCTTCGTCACGGAACATCGGTCGATCCTCCTTGCCCCGCCCACCGACCCGCCGGACGATCGTGTCGAACGCGGGGTGGAGCCAGGCGACGAGACCGCCCGCGGACGCCGCGCGGAAATTCTCCGGGTCCGCCAGCGTGCCCCCGCCCGCCGCGAGGACGAGCGGGTCGACCGCGAGTGCCCGATGCAGGGCCTCCCGTTCGAGGGCGCGGAACGCCGCCTCTCCGGACGACTCGAAGATCTCGCGCACGGAGCGGCCGGTCGCCCCTTCGATCTCCTCGTCCAGGTCGACGAACGGCCAACCGAGCCGTGCCGCGACCTCACGTCCGACCGTCGTCTTGCCGGAGCCCATGAAACCCGTGAGCACGAGCCTCACCGTTCGGCCGCCTGCAGGAGACGACGACAGTTCGCGCCGATGTCGCCGACGCAGACGGCGGACAGGACGGCGGCCGAGTCCGCGCCGCTGCGGAGCGCTCGACCCACGTTCGAGGCGTCTATACCGCCGATCGCGATCAGCGGCTTCCGTACCCCACCGGATACCCTGCCGAGCGCGGACAGACGGGAGAGCTCCTCGAAGCCGACGACGGGGTCGGGATCCGCCTTGCTCGTCGTCGGAAGGACCGGGCCGACCGCGATCCAGTCGACGTCCGGATCGGTCAGCGCTCGCCGCCACTGCGCCTCGTTGTGTGTCGAAGCGCCGATCCTTCTGCTTCCGGGTCCGAGGACCTTCCGCGCCGCTCGCGGCGGCAGGTCACGCTGCCCCAGGTGAACGCCGGCGAACGGCAGGAGCGCCGCCAGATCGACGCGGTCGTCGATCCAGAGCTCTCCCTCCCAACCCTCGAGGCGGCGCAGGCACTCTTCGGATTCGCGGAACAGCTCGCCGTCGTCGAGACTCTTGGCGCGTAGCTGAATGGTACGGATCCCCGCGTGCGCCATCGCCTCGGCACCTTCGGCGAGCCGCCGCGGCAAAAGCGCACCGGCATCGGCGATCGCGTAGACCGACGATGGGCCGGGCGCCGCGCCCGGCCTCACGAGGTGCCGGTCCCCGACAGCCGGCGGCGTTCGAGGAAGCCCTCCATGAAACGGGTCGAGATGCGTCCGGCCTGGAACTCCGGGTCGCGAAGGATCTCCCGGTGCAGAGGAATCGACGAACGGATCCCTTCGACGACGAAGAAATCGAGCGCTCTCGCCATCCGCGCGATCGCCTCGGCACGCGTGCCGGAATGGACGATCAGCTTGGCGACCAGCGAGTCGTAGTGCGGCGGGACGACGTAGTCTTCGTAGCCGTGGGTGTCGACCCGCACGCCCGGCCCGCCGGGGAGGTGGAAGGTTTCGAGTCGCCCCGGTGACGGCGTGAAAGTGTACGGATCCTCGGCGTTGATCCGGCACTCGATCGCATGACCACGCGGATGGAGCCCCGACGGGATCGAGAGCTTCTCGCCCGCGGCGACACGGATCTGCAGCTGAACGAGATCGACGCCGGTGACCATTTCGGTGACCGGATGCTCGACCTGGATGCGGGTGTTCATCTCCATGAAGTAGAAGCTGCCGTCGCGGTCGAGTAGGTACTCGATCGTTCCGGCGTTCTCGTACCCGACCGCCTCGCACAGCCGCACCGAGGCCTCTCCCATCCTCCGCCGCAGGTCGGCGTCGAGCGCCACCGACGGCGACTCCTCGATCAGTTTCTGATGACGGCGCTGGATCGAACATTCGCGCTCGCCGAGGTGCACGACGTTGCCGTGCTTGTCGCCGAAGACCTGGAACTCGATGTGGCGTGGCTCCTCCAGGTACTTCTCGAGATAGACCGATCCGTCGCCGAACGCCTTCTCCGCTTCGGCCGAAGCCGTCGCGAACTGGCCCTCGACCTCCGATGCGTCTCGCACGATCCGCATCCCGCGACCGCCACCTCCGGCGGATGCCTTGAGAATCACCGGCAGGCCGATCTCTTCGGCCAGCTTCACGGCCTCTGCGGCATCGGCGAGCGGCTCCTGGCTTCCGGGCAGGACCGGCACACCGGCTGCGAGCGCGGTCTGTCGGGCTTTCGCCTTGTCTCCCATCCTCCGGATGACGTCCGATGGTGGACCGATCCAGGCCAGACCGCAGTCACGCAGCACGTCGGCGAAGTGTGCGTTCTCGGAGAGGAAGCCGTACCCCGGGTGAACGGCGTCCGCCCCGGTGATTTCCGCCGCCGAGATGATGCTCGAGATGTTGAGGTAGCTCTTCGCAGACTGCGGCGGTCCGACGCACACCTCCTCGTCGGCGTAGGTGACGTGCAGGCTGTCGCGATCCGCGGTCGAGTAAACGGCCACGGTCGCCACGCCCAGCTCACGACAGGCCTGGATCACGCGCAGGGCGATCTCGCCGCGATTGGCGATCAGGATCTTCTTGAACATCGCGGGCGGCTTCGGAGAGTCAGTCCGGTTGAATGTGGAAGAGCGGCTCGCCGAACTCGACCGGCTGGCCGTTCTTGGGCAGAATCTCCGAGACCACTCCGTCGACGTCGCACTCGATCTCGTTCATCAGCTTCATCGCTTCGATGATGCAGAGAACTTGCCCCTTGCGGACGTGCTCCCCGGCGCGGACGAACGGTTCGGCCTCGGGGCTCGACGCCGCGTAGAAGGTTCCGACGATCGGCGAGGTCACGACGTGGCCGCCTCCCGCGGCGCCCGCAGCGGGCGACGGGGCGGCGGGCGGTGGTGCCGCTGCCACCGCCGGCGGCGCCACGGCGGGAGCGACGGTGGATTCGGCAGCCGCTGCCACTGGAACGGCCGCCACTACCGGAGTGGCGGAGAAGCCGGAGATCTTCAGGCGGAAGCCGCTGCGCTCGATCTCCAGCCCTTGCAGGCGCTGCTCGGAGACCAGGTGAATCAGCTCCTTGATCTGCTCGTAGGTCATCATCTCGCGCTCTAGGAAAGCTCGTCTTCGAGGGTCAGTGTGGCGCGCCGCAGTTCGAAGCGCGCCCGTCCGACACTGCCCGAAGGTGCCAGCGCCAGCAGGAGATAATAGGCATCACCCACCGCACTGACGATGAACGTCATCCGTTCGGCGACCACCGTGAACTGTTCCACGGCGCCGACGGAGAGCTCCTGCTGTTGCACCGAAATCGCCCGTACCTGGGAGACGAGCTCGGCCGCCACCGCCTCGAGATCCAGATCGGCGGAGGCGCTGACGGATTCGACCGGAATGCCGTCGCGATCGACGAGGGAGAGGGCGATCGCTCCGTCGATCCGGCTGCTGATGCTCCCCAGCTGTTCAAGAAACATGCGGCCCCGATCCCCGTCGCATCCGGTTCAGGAAGTCGCGCAGCAGCAGGATCTTGCGCGACGTGAGGCCCCCACCGGCGAGCGCAGCCCCGGGTGCCGCGACCACTTCGCTGTCCGGCTCGTCCTGGTCGAAGAATGCCTCCTCCGCCTCCTGTCGGCGTCGCCGGACCTCTTCGAGACCGAGGAGGGCGGCGCGATCGTCGGGTCTCGTCTGCAGCACGGCCGCGAAGCTCTCCTCGGCGTCCGCCAAGTGCCCCTGGGCCAGATAGAGCTCACCGAGCGTCGTGGTCGAACGAACCGCTTCGGCCGGTTCCGAGGTCGCCTCCGGCTCGCTCGCGGACCCCTCTCGAGGCTCCGGCTCGTCCCCTGCCAGCGAGACGGAAGGCGTAGTCGCTGCCTCCACCGGCTCCGTCTCCATCCCGGCATCGTCCGCGATCTCGAACGCGGGCTCGAGGGCCGGCGCTTCGGGCTCGGGAACGACTCGGGCAGGCATCGTGGTCTCCACCTCGGCCTCACCGAAGGTGAACACGGGCGGCGCTTCGACACGGGTCGTATCCGGTGGCCGCCGCTCGACCGGCTGCGTGGCGGCGACCGGGGGGAGCGTCTCCGCGACCGCAGTTCGTACGACGAAAACGCCCTCGGCGGCGAGCGCCGTAACGATCCGTGCGCCGGCGCCCGGGAAGCGGATCGGCCCGAACGGCTGCTCGCTCCGCGCGCGCCCCGTGGCTGGCGCTGCCCTTTCGGTTGTCGAACGCGGTGCTTCGGGAGCCATCTCCTCGGCGACAGTTTCCGGTTCGACCGCGGCCGTCGGCTCGGCGGCCTCGTAACGGTGTCGGGCCGGCAGCGCCGCGGGTGGGCCTCCGAGCTCGAGGATCCGTTCGTCCAGGCGGGCGATCTCGTCGTCGCGGTCGTTCAGCAGACGATAGAGCTCGAGACGTTCGCGGGCCCTCTCCGGCCGACCCTCGGCCAGGTGCGCTTCGACCAGGAGGCGGTTGGCCACCAACTGCGTCGGATCGAGGTCGACGGCGCGCTCGAGCTCGGCCACCGCAGCAGCTGGCTCCCCCGCTTCGAGCAGGCTCCGCCCGAGGACGACCCGCGCGGCGATGTAGGAGGGATGGGCTTCGAGGCCGACGCGAAGGATTCCGATCGCCTCGCGGAGCCTTCCGCCACGCCGGTACTCCTCGGCCAGTTGCAGGAAGACCCGCGACGTGGGATCGCGATCCAGGCGCGCCTTCAACTGGTCGATGCGCTCGTTCGAGAAGGTGTCAGGCACGAGATCGACTCCGCGCGCCGCCCGGGCGTGCGCTCCCTGTGGGCTGCAAGTTCATGAGCCCCCAGAGTATAGCTCAGCGTCCACCCAGGAATCGCGGATTTCCGGGACCGGAACCGCGGCTCAGTTCGTGATCTGGACCAGGTTGCTCGCGGTGTCGGAGCCGATGCTGTTGCGCACCGTGAGGGAGACCACGTAGGTACCCGGGTCGGCGAAGGTGTGCACCGGATTCCGCTGGTTCGAGGTGGGCGTTCCGTCGCCGAAATCCCAGAGCCAGGTGGTGGGTCCGCCGGTCGAGGTGTCGTTGAACGTCACGACGAGCCCGACCCGCTGGAAGGTGAAGGAAGCCAGCGGCGCCCGCTGGATGCCGACCTGGAAGTTGCGGGAGAGGATGCCCCCTCCGGAGCCGCCCACTTCCGCAGTGACCTCGAAGTTGTTGGTTCCCACGACCTCGAGGTCGGCCGCCGTGACCGTCAGCCGGTCGCGCGCTTCGCCGCTCGCGTTGGTGACGACGAACCGGCCGCCCGAATCGAGCCGACCGACCTCGGAGCGGAAGTTGACCTGGGCGTCGACGAGCGGCTGCGACTGATCGTCCCGGACCAGCGCGAGCAGGTCGAGCCGACCGCCGTCCTCGGGGACACTGGAGGGCGTGACCTGGAGCGTCATCGAAGCCGCCAGCTGGCCGACGGCGACTTCGGTGGTCACGGCCTCCCCGGCGCCGGAGAAGGCCGAAACCGTGGCCGTGCCGACCTGGCCATCGCCCCGCAGGGTCGCGATGGCCTGACCGCTGTCGTTCGTGTAGACCACCGGTTCGATCTGGCCGACGTTGGAGCTCATCCGGATCTCGGTGCCGGGATTGACCGGATTGCCGTTCGACCGGTAGGCGTTGACGGTGATCTGGGAAGTCCCCTGCTTGGCGATCCGCGTGGGATAGGCCGAGACGCGCAGCACGGCGCCGGCGGGGGCGACCGGGGTCCCCTCGCTGCAGGCCGCCAGCATCAGAACTCCGAGGCCCAGAGCCCCACGGAACGCGCGCGTCAGTCTCTTCACGAACGGAGTATACGCAGCGGCCCGCCCCAGCGTCCAGAAAAGCAGAGGGGACAGCCGACTGCGGCTGTCCCCTGACTGCTCCTCCCCCCGCGCCTCGAGGACGCCCGGGAGGGTGATGAAGCGGGCGGTCAGTCGCCCTGGCAGCCCGTGTTGCTCGGATTGACCCGGAAGGCGCCCGCGAGGGTCGTGGTACAGGTCGTCACCGGGCTGGTGAGCTTGACGTCCACCGAGACCGGCCCGAAGCGATGACCGACCGTTCCGTCCATGTCGTCGTCGCACGAGGTGCCCGACCCGAAGATCGAATCCGGGAACGGCGGGGTCGTCGCCGAGACGCTGGTCGAAGTGACCGAGTTGACCGTGCCCGCGTTCGTACCGAACGACACGGTCAGCGGCGCGACGAAGTTGAGACCCGAGATGGTCACGTTCGTTCCACCGCCCTGACCGCCGGAGTTCGGGCTGACACTCGTGGCGATCGGGCGGGAGGCCCGGTACGTGAAGTTCGGGCCGGAGTCGCTGTCTCCGGTTTCGATGTTGACCACTACGGTCGGTCCGCTCACGTCGCTACAGCTCGTGATGACGACCGGAACCGTCCGCACCACGATCTCGCTGCCCGACACCGAGAGTACCTGCTGGGCTGCGTTGCCCATGGTGACCGCAACCGGTTCGTCGAAGCCCTGGCCGAAGATCGTCACCAGCGTGTTGCCTGACGCCGGGCCCTCTCCGGGAGCGATGGAGGTCACGACCACCTGGCTGCCGTACCGGTAGGCCGAGGTGGCGACCGTGAACCGGCCCGAATTCTGGTTCTTCACCAGGATGTTGGCGAGCAGGTTCGGGGTCGGCGGCGCGCAACCTCCGCAACTCGTCGGAGGCGCGATGACGACGACGCGGGTCCGGGTCACCGACAGCACCTGCGCCTCGGCCCCGTTGAAGTTGGCGTCGTTGGTACCGGTGCCGAACTTCACCTGGACCGGGGCCTCGAAGCCGTCGCCGTTGATGGTCACCTGCGTACCGCCCTCGTTCGGACCGGAGGCCGGAGTCACGGAGAACACGGTCGGCTGGAGCGTGCCTCCGCCACCACCGCCGTTGACGTAGGTGAAGCCGTTGCTCAGCGAGTCGGTCTGCTGGTCCGGCTCGTTGAGGTTGATCGTCACCGAGACCGTCACGGGCTGCGTCTCTCCCGGCGGGAGGCCGGACAGGAGCGGCGGCGTCGTCACGCGGATCTGACTGGCCGAGGCGCTCTGGACCGTGGCGGGCGTGTTGTTGAACAGCACCCGGATCGGGTCGGAGAAGCCACCGCCGAAGATCGTGACCGTCTCACCACCCTGCGGGCTGCCGGTGTTCGGGCTGACCGAGGAGAGGAAGAAGGTCGACGGATCGGACGGCTCGCGAACGGTCACGCCGGCGAATCCGACCCCTCCGGATACGGCGGCACGGATGCTGGCGCTTCCGACCACGTTGCCGGCGAAGAACGGAACCGATGCCTGGCCACCAACGAGCTCCAGGGTCGTCTGGGCCGGACCGCCGACGCTGCCGAAGCCGCCGAGCGTCGTCGTCAGGTTGACCGGAGTGAGATTCGGCAGCGCCGCACCGGTGTCAGCGCGGCTGGCGCGAACGGTGATCATCGACGGGGTCGTCGACTCGACTTCGAGCACGGAGTTCGAGGCCGAGACCACGACGTTCACGCCGGCTGCAGGCGGCACAGGATTCGAGGGCGGAGCCGTCGGGGACTTAGGTTCGTCGGTACTGCAACCGGCCGTCAGGCCAAGGACCAGGCCAAGTGTGGCGAGTCGATACGTCCAGTGGAGCTTCATCACTTGTCTCCTCGACCTCAGGGTACGACGTCAATGCTGAACGAAACAGGCGCCGACGCGACGTTGTCGCCGGACAGGGTCCGGCCGAAGGCTCGCATCGTGACGCGCATCCGAACGACGGTGCTGTTGGTTTCGGTGTCTCTTCCGAGCAGCGCGAGATCGCGCAGCGGCTGCGCATCGAACTGATCCGGCCTCATGAACGGCTGGCCGTTGATGTCGATCGTGCCGTCCACGGGGATTACCCCGAAGCCGTAGTCGATGAGCTTCGGCGGTACGCGGGTTCCCGCGTCGTCGCGCGTGTAGGTGAACTCGAGACTCTGGAGCTCGACGTTCATCAGACTGCTGGTCGGCTGCGACGTGTTCTTGGCGATGTTCTGGATCGTCAGGCTGCCGATCGTCGCGAAGCCGCCGCCGCCACTCGCGGAAACGGAAATCGGCAGTCCGTCGAAGTCGCTGATGGAGAGCAGCACGCCGCCGGCATCCACCTTGTCGGTGCTGGACTCGCAGCCGACGAGAGCGAGCGCCAGGCAGCTCAGAGCCAGGGTCTTTTGAATGCGGTTCATGTCAGATTCCTCCTGGTCCTTAGAGCTTGATCACTCGCGGAGTGATGAAGATCAGCAGTTCTTCGTTGGCGTCGTCGCGTCGTCGATTCTTGAAGAGGTGACCGAGTACCGGAATGTTCGCGAGGCCGGGGACGCGGTCCTGACCCTGGTCCGTGGAGACCTTGTAGATACCGCCGATCACCGTCGTGCCACCGTCCCGGACGATGACCCGGGTCTGGGCTTCCTTGGTGGCGATCGGCGCGTTCGTGGCACCCACGACCGCGAAGGCGAGCTGGGGCTCCCGCTTCTGGATGTTCACGTCCATCAGGACGGTGCCTTCCGCCGTGACGTGCGGTGTGACGTCGAGGCGCAGGGTCGCGTTCACGAACTGCACGGTGACCGTGTTGTTGGCGACCGTCTGGATCGGGATCTGGAGACCGGACTGGATACTCGCCCCCTGGTTGTTCAAGGTGGCGATCTTGGGAGCCGAGAGGATGTTGATCAGACCCTCGGCCTCCGCGGCCTGCAGCCGGATGTCGAGATTGAAGGTGTCGAGGATGTTCCCCAGCGACAGGTTCAGCAGTCCGTTGTCGCCGCCGGAGAGCAGGTTGACTCCTCCGTTCGCGGAGACGTTGTTGGGGAAGACGAGCCCGGTCGTGTTGCCGTGCGCCGCGTCGGCGACCGCGTCGAAGCCCCAGCGGATGCCGAGAGTGCGCGAGAACCGCTTCGTCGTTTCGACGATCCGCGCCTCGATCATCACCTGCGGCTCCGGAATGTCGAGTGTCTCGATCACCGCGATCACGGTGTCGATGTAGGTCGGCAACTCCTTGATGATCAGCGTGTTCGTGCGTCCGTCGACCGTGACCGAGCCGCGCTGCGACAGGATTCCGCCGCCACGACCGCCGCCGGTCGAGAGGATCCGCGAGACCTCCTGCGCGGTCGAGTAGCTCAGTCGCTTGATCACGGTCCGCAACGGAATCGACAGCGCCTGCGCCTGGGCCAGCGCCTGCTGCTGCTTGGCCTCGGCCTCGAGCACGTTGCGTGGCGCGATCCGCATGATGTTTCCGTCGAGCTCGTATCCCAGGTTGTTGATCTTCAGGATCTGATCGAGCGCCTGATCCCACGGCACGCTCTCGAGCTCGACCGTCACCGTACCGCGCACGCCGGGCTGCAGGACGACATTGAGTCCGCTGATCTTGGCGAAGGACCGGAGGACGTCCTTGATGTCCGCGTCCTTGAGGGACAACGAGATCGGATCGCCGACGTAGGTCTTGCGCGTTCCACCGACCGTCTGTTGCGGAAACGCCGGACTGGCGATCGGAGCCGCGGCCGGGGCGACGTCGGAGTCCTGCATGTTCGCGGCTTCGTAGAGGCTCGTGTCACGGGTCGACGGTGCCGGACGCGGCGCCGGCGCGAAAGCCACGACCGGAGTCTCCTTCGCCGCTGCGGTCGGCCCTGCGGCTGCCGGCTTCGCGGCGACGGCAGGCGCTTCGGACCGGGGCGCGAAGGCGGCGACGTCGCTGGTGGCGGACTCGTCGTTCGCGTCGAGCGCAGCCACGGCGACCGGCGCAACCGGTGCTTCCATCGGCGCTTCCATGGCAGCAGGAGCAGCGGACTCGGTCACACTCTCCGTGGGCCGGACGGCGGGAAGCGTCCCGGAGGCGACCTCTTCGGCAAAGGTGGTTTTCGTCGCGACGACTTCCGAGGCGGGCGCGGCGACCTCCGCCCGGAGCACGGCAGCTCCGGAGGTTGTGCCGAAGCGCACGAGCAGGCCGGACGAGCTCCGCTCGATCGCCGGTGCCATCGCACCCTTGAGGTCGAAGACGACGCGCGAGACGGGTTCCGGCTGCTGCTTGAACTGCGCGACGCGTACACGATCGAGCCGCGTGTCGGTGAGCTGCGGGCTGCTCTTCGCGCCGCGGTTGACGACGCCGTCGAGATCGATCACGAAGCGGTCCGGATTGGAGAGCAGGAAGGTCGAGTAGGCGAAGCTGCCGTCGCCTGCGATCCGTACGACCGTTTCACCCTCTCCTTCGACGACCGTCACGCTGTCCAGCCGGGTGGCCGGCGTCCCGGCCGGGGGAGGAGCGACGGCGGGACGGTCCGGAGTGCCGACGGCGGCGAGCTGGATCGCCGGCCGCGGAGCGACCGGAGCGCTGGCCGTCGCCGCGGGTGCGAGCGGCGCCTGCGGTACGCGATCGAGCTCGGGCGCCGTCGCGACTTCGACTTCGCTCTCTTCCAGCACGCCGGCCGGCGACTCCGGAAGGTCCGCGAGCTGTCCGACCGGAGCGATCCTCACGCGAAGCTCGTTGGCCTCGGCGAATACCGTGTGCTCCGTCTCCTGGCGGGTCGAGACGATGAACCGGGTGAGAGGGCGTCCCTCCGACTCTTCGACGGCGACGCGGACCGACGAAATGAGGCCGGAGTCCAGATCCTGTCCCATGACGGCGGGTTCGGGCCGCGAGTTGGGGATCTCCACCACGAGCTCGCCATCCGCGTTGCGATAGCTCGACCAGACGAGCGCCGCGTCCGCTTCGACTTCGAGCGAAGCTCCGGGTGCGCCCTCCCGCACCACGAGGCGCGAGATGTGGATCGGCAGCGCCGACGAGCCGTCGGCCGAAATGGCCGTGGAACTCGGTGCGCTCCCATCGTTCGCGGGTGCCGGCGTGGTCGCGGGCTGACTAGCGCCCGCCAATCCCGCGACGGAGAGGATCAGGGCCAGTACGAGCCCGATTTCGAGTGCCATTCTCTTGCTCTTCACCGCGTCTCCCATGTCGCTCGCCTCCATCGCGCAGTCTCGCCGGCCACTCATGCTCGACTACGGGGTGAGCTTCTTGACGACTTCCCGGAACGGCTTGATCACCGTCGGGTCGTTGACGATCTGCTTGAAGACCACTTCGTTCTGCGTGATGCTCACGACGTCCCCGTCATAGAGCTCGTCACCTTCGCGAATCAGATAGCTCTTTTCCTTGTTCGACGCCAGCACCTGGGCGACGAAGCCCCGGTTGGTGTGGAAGATGCCGGTCAGGTCGATCTCCTCGATCATCAGCCCCGGGATTCCCTCGGGAAGTGGACCCTTGCGCTGGACCCGGTCCTTCGCCGCCAACAGCGAACGGAACGGATCGCGCCGGTTGCCCGGATCGTAGGAGTACGACGAACCGGCGAGAACCTCTTCCTCGCCGGCGAGAATCTCGTCCACGCTGGTGGTTGCCGTCGTGGCGGTTTCCGACGCGGCGGGCGCACTCGCGTCCATATCGGGCCCTTCCGGCGAATCCTGCGCCAGGATCGGACCCGCCGCCATCCAGAGGACCGCCGCCAGGACGAACACGGAAGCGTGCCGGAGCTTCATCGGAGTTTCCTCTCGCATGTCAGCGCCCACCCGGCTTCTTGCCCCTGCCCTTGGCGGCCTGCGCCGACGGATCGGGCGCCGGAGGCTCGCGATAGATGAACGTCTTGGCGGTGAACGAGGCGGCGATGGTGTGTCCCTTGCCGCGCTGCGTCAGCGCGCTGACCTTCAGGTTCTCGATGTTGATGATCCGCGAGAACCGACCGACCCGGTCGAAGAAGAGCGCCAGGTTGTGGTACGTCCCGTTCAACCGGATGTTGATCGGCCACTCGCTGTAGAAATCCTTGTCCACGAAGTTGCCGGGCGTGAAGCGCAGCAGGTCGAAGTTGCCCTGCTCGGTCAGCTGGCGGATTCGCCGCAGGAGCTCGGGAGTGTTGCGACGCGCCGGGAGGATGCGCAGCAGCTTGTCGAGCTCGAGCTCGAGCCGCCGGACTTCTTCGCGGAACTGCGGCAACTTCTGCTTCGCGGCGCGCCCTTCCTGGATCTTGATCTGGAGCTGGGCGAGCGTCTTCGACTGCGCCTCGATCTCCTTGTTCTTGGGAACGATCATGAAATACCAGATCGCCGCGACGATGGCCGCGGCAATGACGGCGCCGACCCCGGCGCCGTAGTACCAGGGCTTCCCTTCGAGTCCGGTCTGCATCGCCATGGCTGCTTACTCCGCCCCGAACTGTCGCGCCGGACTGCCCGCGACACCCTTCGCCGCACCGGCGACCGGATTCTCGCCACCCTCACCCTTGGTCAGGGTGGGCGTCTTGGGCTTGAGGAACGAGTACCCGAGATTGATCTTGAAGTCGTAGATCTCCGAACGCGAACCACGCGCCGACTTCTGTGTGGCGTCGTTCAGGATCGGCTCGGCGAACTCTTCCACCTTGTCCAGGTTGTCGATGAAGTTCGCGACGGCCGACATGTTGTAGGCCGTACCGCGCAGGTTGATGGTCGAACCGGTGACGTCCATGTTGGTGAGCCAGAGGAGCTCCGGCAGCGCGCGCGAGACCTGATCCATGATCTGCACCGGTCCACGCTGGTTCGCCTTGAGGGCGTTGATGACGTCGATCTTGCGCTCCAGCTCCGCCTTCTTCGCCTTGTACTCCTCGACCTCCTTGATGACCTGCTGCAGCTCTTCGACTTCCTTCTGGGCCGCAGCGACCTCCTTCTTCTTCTGGGTCAGCTTCGAGTTGGTCCAGAAGTACCAGCCGCCGGCGACCAGCAGGCCGATGATCAGGCCGCTGACGAGCAGCAGGTTGCCGACGTCGCCGCCGCCACCGCCGCCGCCCATGGCCGCCTTCGCCTTCCGCGTGACGATCGGACGCTTGCCTTCGGAGAGCAGGTTGATCTTGATCATTGGGCTCAGCCCCCCACCCGCCGGATCGCCAGACCGACTGCGATCGCGAGCATCGGCGAGATCGACTTCAGCCACTCGCGGTCGAAGTCCGCCTCGCGATAGTGGACCCGGCGCAGCGGATCAAGCACCTCGATCGGCACTCCGAATCGCTCACGCAGTACCTGCTGAAGATTGGGCGTCAGCGCGCAGCCACCGGAGAGCACGATCTCGTCGACCGGCCCTTCCGAGGAAGTCGCGGCGAAGAAGTCGAACGTCTTCTGGATCTCCGATGCCATTTCGCTCGACACCTGATCGAGGACTCCGCGCGCATCGGCCGCGGTATAGCGATCGACCGCCTGGCCGCGCTTCAGGCGCTCCGCCTGATCGAACGACAGGTTGAACTCCCGCTGCAGCGATTCGGTGAACTGGTTGCCACCGAACGAGATGTCGCGCCAGAACGCGGTCTGAGCACGTGCCAGGATGTTGATGTTGGTCACCGAGGCGCCCATGTTGACCAGCGCCACGACCTTGATCGGATCGACGTCGTAGTTGATCTCGTAGGCGTTCTGCAGAGCGAACGCATCGACGTCGACCATGGTCGGGATCTTGCCGGCCTGGCTGATCACCGAAACGTAGTCGTTGACCTTGTCGCGCTTGACCGCGACCAGGAGGACTTCCATGTTCTCGCGGCCGGGCTCGCCTTCGGACAGCACCACGTAGTCGAGCCGGACGTCGTTGATGTCGAACGGGATGTACTGCTCGGCTTCCCACTGGATCTGCTCGGCGAGATCCTCCGCCGGCATGGCCGGCATCTGGATCTTCTTGATGATCACCGAGTGGCCGGAAAGCGACGTGGCGTAGTTCGCCAGCTTCACCCCGGTGGCGTCGTTCAGCTTGTGGATCGCGTCGACCACCAGCGACGAGTCCATGATCGACCCGTCGACGATCGCTTCGGGAGAAAGAGGCTCGATGCCGAGGCGCTGCAAGGAGAACTCTCCCTTGCGCTCCTTGAGCTCGACCAGTTTCATCGCCGAGCTTCCGATATCGAGCCCTACGAGACCTTTCGAGCGTGAGAACAGCACGGCGTCGTCAACCCCCTCTCCTGCTGGACCGACCTCGTCACGAACGCTTAAATCGTGTCGGGAAGGTAGCAGTAACCTAAAGCAGTGTCAAGGGGTTGTGCGACTCGGTGCCCAAGTACATGTGCAGCAGTTCACAACCGCTCGCCGCCCACTCCTCTGTGCAAAGAATGGCTCGACACCATGAGGCGCGGCACACGAACAGTCCCGTCCGGCGCGAACACGGTTTGCATCGTTCCGGACCGTGGCTATAGAATGCCTCGGTTTTGCCGGTCTCCGGCGGGGAGTTTCGAGATGTCCAAGAAATGCGAAATCTGCGGCAAGGGTACGGTCACCGGCCGCAAGGTCAGCCACGCCCACAACGTCACCTCCCGCACCTGGGAGCCGAATCTGGTTTCGATGAAGGCACTCATCGACGGCACCGTCCGGCGGATCCGCGTCTGCACGCGGTGCCAGCGCAACGGCAAGGTCCAGCGTCCGCCCGCGCGCGCGAAGATCCTCGCCGAGCTCGCTGCGGCCGCGCCGAAGCAGAGCTGACCCTCCGCTTCCTCAGTTCACTCTGTCGTTCGAGCGGCTCGCACCCGCCATGCGGCGCGTCACTTCGATGACGCCCGGGAGGTTGCGGATCGCCTGACGGATCCGCTCGAGGTGCTGGCGGTTCCGGATGTCGATCACCACCTCGATGTTGCCGCGTCCCGGACGATCGGTGTCCGCGTCGATCTGGCGGATGTCGGTGTCGAGGCGTGCGATCGCCTCGGTGAGCTTCGCGAGCATTCCCGGCCGGTCTTCGGTCTCGATCAGCAGCGAGATCGAGTAGAGGCCGCGATCCGCCGTCGACCACTCCACTTCGATCTCACGCTCGTGGTTGTAGAGCAGATTCCGGACGTTCGGGCAGTCGACGGAGTGGACGGAAACCCCGCGCCCGCGGGTGATGTAGCCCACGATCTCCTCCCCCGGAACCGGGCGGCAGCACTTCGCGGGCACGGCGAGAAGGTCGCCGTGTCCCCGGACCGTGATCGGCCCGTGGCCGCCGACTCCGGGAATCCAGCGCTCGATCGCCTGACGGATCCTGCCCGGCGGCTCGGGCGGCTGCGCCAGCTTCTCCGCCGTCAGCAACCTGGACATCACCTGCGCCACCGTCGTCTTGCCGAATCCCAGTCGCACGTAGAGATCCTCGGGGCGTGACATCCCTTCGCTCTCGAGGTACGCACGCAGCTCGGCGCCCTCGGTCACCTTCTTGAGCGTCAGGCGGTAGCGCTTGAGCTCGCGCTCGAGCACGCGGCGTCCGAAATCGGTCGCCTGCGCGGTCTGCTGGATGTTCAGCCAGTGGCGGATCTTGTGCTTGGCGCGCGAGGTCACCACGATGTTCAGCCAGTCGCGACTCGGACTGCGGCTCGGGCTGGTCAGGATCTCGACGATGTCCCCGGTGCGGAGCGGGGTCTTGAGCGGCACCAGACGCCCGTTGACGCGCGCCCCGGTGCACTGGTGCCCGAGGTCGGTGTGGATGCGGTAGGCGAAGTCCAGAGGCGTGGCGTCGCGCGGGAAGGCCAGGACCTCCCCCTTGGGAGAGAAGACGTAAACCTCGTCCTGGTAGAGGTCGAGCTTGAGGCCCGACAGGAAGCGGCGCGGATCGCTGACCTCGGTCTGCAGCTCGAGCAGCTGGCGCAGCCAGAGCACCTTCTGGTCCTCCCCCTCGGGGGCCAGCTTGCCTTCCTTGTAGCGCCAGTGCGCGGCGATTCCCTCCTCGGCCACCAGGTCCATCTCGCGGGTGCGGATCTGGACCTCGAACGGCTGCCCGGCCGGCCCCAGCACCGTCGTGTGCAGCGACTGGTAGAGGTTCGGCTTCGGCATCGCGATGTAGTCCTTGAACCGGCCGGGAATCGGACGCCAGTTCTGGTGCACTACGCCGAGCACGGCGTAGGTGTCGCGCAGGTTCGTCGTCACGATGCGGAAGGCCAGGTAGTCGTAGAGCTCCGAGATCTCGATCTCCTGCCGCCGCAGCTTCTGGTAGATCGAGTGGAACCGCTTGACCCGGTAGCTGATCTCCGCCTCGATACCGGCTTCGGCGAGGCTGGCGACGAGCTTCTCGCGCAGTTTCTCGGTCGCGCTCCGACCCAGCTTGACCTTCTCGGCCAGCTTGCTCGCTAGCGAGGCGTACTGGAGCGGATAGAGGTAGTAGAACGCGAGGTCTTCGAGCTCGCCCTTGACCCGCGCCATACCCAGCCGGTTGGCGAGCGGGGCGTAGATCTCGAGAGTCTCCTGCGAGATCCGGCGCCGCGCATCGGGCGACATGGCCTGCAGGGTCATCATGTTGTGCAGCCGGTCGGCGAGCTTGACCAGGATGACGCGCACGTCCTTGGCCGACGCGAGGATCATCTTGCGGAACGTCTCGGCCTGCGCGTCGTCCTTGCGGACGTAGGAGTGGCGCCCGATCTTGGTGACTCCGTCGACGAGCTCGGTGATCTCGGCACCGAACTCCCGCTCCAGGGCCTCGGGGGTCGAGAGCGTGTCCTCGAGGACATCGTGCAGGAGCCCCACGGCGACGCAGGTCTGATCGAAGCGCAGCTCAGCGAGCAGCCAGGCCACGCTCGCCGGGTGGGTCATGTAGGGCTCTCCGGAGCGTCGCACCTGATCCTTGTGCGCCTCGGCCGAGAACTGGAAGACACGCTCGAGGAAGGAACGGTCGACGAACCGCCCGTGTGCCGCGAGGCGGTCGGCGAGCTCGATCGACGTCGGCGGCCGCGGAGGAAGGACCGGCGGCGGCGGGGTGTGCTTTCGGGACTCTGCCATGGTCGGAGCGTGTCGCCCGCCGGGCGACCCGTTCAGCGATTATAGGGAGAGTCGCGGACCGTCCTCCGGCGGGTCGCCCCGACGGCGGCCGGTCCGGGCCGGCTCAGCGCTTGCGATTCGAGCCGAACCACTTCTCCCAGAGCAGCGCGAACGGGCTGGCGATGTAGATCGAGGAGTAGGTACCCACGATCACGCCGATCGTCATCACGAATGCGAAACCGCGGATCACGTCGCCACCGAAGAGATAGAGGGTGAATGACGCGAGGATCGTCGTGCCGCCGGTGAGGAGCGTCCGCGAGAGGGTCTGGTTGATGCTCTTGTTCATGATCGCCATCAGGCCCTCACTGCGACTCTTCGCCATGTTCTCGCGCACACGGTCGAAGACGACCACCGTGTCGTTGACCGAGTAGCCGACCAGGGTCAGGAAGGCGGCGATCGTCGTCAGGTTGAACTCGTAGCCGAAGGCGGCGAAGAGACCGAGCGTGACCAGCACGTCGTGGACGCAGGCCATCGTCGCACCGATTCCGAAGCGCAGCTCGAAGCGGAACCAGATGTAGAGCAGCATCACCAGCAGGGCACCGAAGACCGCGAGGAGTCCGCGCGTGCGGAGCTCCGAGCCGATCTGCGGCCCGACGTTCTCGACGGCGAGAACCGAGAAGTTGCCTACCGACGCCGCGCCCTTGAGCGCTTCGAGCGTCCTGGCGGTGACTCCGGGGCTCGAGGCGACGGCGTCCCAGTTCGCGAACAGACCCTCGCCCTTGCGCGCCTCCAGAATCGACTCGGCGATCGCACCGTAGTGACCGGCGAGCTCCGCCTCGTCGCCGCCGATGCTGTCCGGATCGAGTCGCGCGAGGAGCTCGGCGACGGTCGCCGTTCCGACCTGATTGAGGTCGACGCCGGCGGCACCCTGGTTGAACCTCGCCGACATCGCCTGGACGACCTCGGTGGCACGCCCCTCTTCGCTTCCTTCGACGATGGGGGTACGGATGATGAACTCGTTGTCGTCCACCGCTCCGAAACGCTGGATCTGCGCATCCTCGATCGAGCTCGAGGTCAGAGCCTGGCGGAGCTGCTGGACGTCGGTGTGTTCGCGGAACTTGACGGTCAGCTGGGTACCGCCGGCGAAATCGATCCCGACGTTGAGCTTGCCGTGGACGAAGACGAAGACCATTCCGGCCGCGATCGTCAGGAACGAGATCGCGATCCAGAAGCGGCGGTACTTCATGAAGTCGAAATTCGTGTTGCGCAGCAGATCCATTTCCCTCTCCTACGTCGCTCGTGGGCGCTACGCTCCGGTCAGATGGAGACTTTCGCCGTGATGGGCTTCTTGCCGTACTGCAGGTCGAACAGCCAGCGGCTCACGAAGACGCCGCAGAAGAGCGTCCCGAGGATTCCGATCGAGAGGGTCACGGCGAAGCCGCGCACCGGACCGGTTCCGAACTGGAACAGGAAGAGCGCCGCGATCAGGGTCGTCAGGTTGGCGTCCATGATCGAGGAGAGCGCGTTCCCGAACCCGGCGTCGATCGCCGCACGCGCCGTCTTGCCGGTGCGAAGCTCTTCCTTGATGCGCTCGAAGATCAGCACCGAAGCGTCGACCGCCATGCCGATCGTCAGCACGATGCCGGCGATTCCGGGCAGCGTGAGCGTGGCGCCGAAGTAGGCCAGCGAACCGAAGATCATCACCACGTTGAGGCACAGCGCCAGGATCGAGTTGAACCCGGAGAGACGGTAGACGAAGAGCATGCAGAGGACGACGAGGATCGCTCCGGCGAGGCCGGCCTTGAGTCCCGCGTTGATCGAGTCCTGACCGAGCGAGGGGCCGACCGTCCGGTCCTCGAGGTACGTGATCCCGGCGGGCAGGGCGCCCGAGCGCAGCGTCGTCACCAGGTCCTGCACCTGTTCCTGCGTGAAGTTTCCTTCGATGATTCCCGAATCGGTGATGCGCGAGTTGATCACCGGCGCCGAGACGATCCGGTTGTCGAGGATGATCGCCAGTCCGCGGCCGACGTTCGCACCGGTCGCTTCGCCGAACATCCGCGCACCGTCCGCCGAGAGGTGGAACGCCACCACCGGCTGATTGAACTGCCCCACCGAACCGTTGGCCGACTTCAGATCGCGACCGGTGATCACCCGTCGCTGCTGGACGGCGAAGTAACGCTGCCCCAGGACCCGGCCCTGAGCGTCCTTCTGGTCCTCGGCGAAGATCTCGATGTCGCTCGGCAGGGTGCCGCCGTAGTGCTGCAGGATCTCTTCGCGGGTCTGCGTTCCCGTGCCGCCCGCGTGCGGGAAGTCGGTCAGACGGAACTCGAGGAACGCCGTGCTCTTGATCAGCCGCTTGACGCGGTCGGGGTCGTCGACTCCCGGCAGCTGGACGACGATGCGATCGCCCTCCGATCCCTGGCGGGCGATGAGCGGCTCGGCCACGCCGTACTGGTTGACGCGGTTGTTGATCGTGAGCTTGGCCTGCTCGACGGCCAGATTGCGGACGTTGCGCTCGTTGGCGCCGGTCATCCGGAAGACCGTCCTGCCGCCCTCCGGGCTCCAGTCCCAGCGTTGCGAGGTCAGATAGTCGTTGGCCGCCTTGTTGAGCACCGGCTCCTTGTCGGCCGGGACGCCGGTCACTTCGAACGAGGTGTCGGAGATCCGCTTGGTCGCCACTCCGCTCACGCCCTTGTCGGCGATCTCGCGGCGCATGATCTCCATGTCCTTGTCCGTCTCGGCGCGGACGGCGTCCTGGGTCTGCACCTTGAGCACGAGGTGGATCCCGCCCTGGAGGTCGAGACCGAGATTGATCTTCTCCTTGGGCGGCAGGGCGGCGAAGACCGCCAGCGCACCGAGACCCAGGATCAGCAGCCCTTTGTACAGCAGCCCCTTCCTCACTTGGTCGCCTCCGCTTCCGGGCTGCCCTCGAGGCCCGCGACGGCGGACTTGAGAACCCGGACCTTCACGTTGTCCGAAAGTTTGAGGTGGATGATCCGGTCGTCGACCGCCGCCACTTCGCCGAGCAGTCCCCCGTTGGTCACCACGCGGTCGCCCTTCTTGAGCTCGGCAACCAGCTTCTGCAACGCCTTCTGACGCTTGCGCATCGGTGCGAGAAGCAGGAAGTAGAAGATTCCGAAGACCAGGAAGATCGGTACCAACGAAACCAGCGGATTCTGGGTCTGTGCCTGGGCGAGCTGAAAGATCAGATTCATGGATCGACTCCTCGATGCCGGAATTCCGTTTTCCCTTCCCTACCGCCGCCGGGTGGCTCCCGGCGCCGGTTCACTTCGCGAAATCGCTCCTCGACCGCGCTCGTCATGACGCGGGCCAGCCGAACTCAGCTGTCCACCGTCGGGGAGTTCTCGGATCGGAGTTCGTCCGCGGAGCGTCCGACCCATTTCGGGGCCAGGTCCGCCAGGCGGGAAGCCTCGATAGCTTCTCTGACTTCCCCCATGAAGTCAAGGAAAACGCGCAGATTGTGCAGCGTCCCGTAGACCGCGGCGGTGAGCTCTCCGGCCCGGTAGAGGTGGTGCAGAAAGGCCCGCGACTGCCGCCGGCAGACCGGGCAGGAACAGTCCGGATCCAGCGGACCCGGGTCTTCCCGGTAGCGCGCGTTGTGGATCCGGACGACCCCCCGGCGGGTGTAGAGCACACCGTGTCGACCGTTGCGCGCCGGAAGCACGCAATCGAACAGATCGACGCCGCACAGAACGGCATGCAGGAGGTCTTCGATCGTGCCGACTCCCATCAGGTAGCGCGGCCGCTCCTCCGGCAGGAGCGGCGCCGTCCACTCGACCACCCCGCGGCGCTCCCGGAGCGGCTCGCCGACGCTCACGCCACCGATCGCACAGCCGTCGAACGGCAGTCGCGACAGTTCCGCCGCCGCCCGTTCGCGCAGCGGCCGGAAGTGACTCCCCTGGGCGATGCCGAAGAGCGCCGTGTCGCCGGGGGCACGCCGCGCGGCGAGCGAGCGCTCGGCCCAGCGGAGCGTCCGCTCGAGCGCTGCCCGCGCCCTCTCCTCGCTCACCGGCCAGGGCGGACACTCGTCGAGAACCATCGCGAGATCCACTCCCATCGCCTCCTGCGCCCGCACGACGCTCTCGGGCGTCAGTTCGAGAGCGGACCCGTCGAGGTGGCTGCGGAACGTCACTCCTTCGTCGGTGATCTTCGACAGGGCCGCGAGGCTGAAAACCTGGAACCCTCCGCTGTCGGTGAGGAGCGGGCGCGTCCAGCCGGTGAAGGCGTGCAGCCCGCCGAGGCGCTCGATCGCTTCGACTCCGGGGCGCAGCGAGAGGTGGTAGAGATTGGCGAGCATCACCGAAGCGCCCGCCTCCTCGAGATCGCCGGGAGTGAGGCCCTTGACTGCCCCGAGCGTCCCGACCGGCATGAACGCCGGTGTCTCAATCGTTCCGTGGCTCGTAGTCAGGCGGCCGCGCCGCGCCGCGCCGTCGCGAGCCAGCAGGTCGAACCTCATTCCGGGAGCTCTTTACTGCTTGGCCGGGCGGTCGCGATCGAGATCGACTTCCTGGATCTCGACGCCGGCGGGAATCTCGAGCTCGAACTGCTCGAGCGGGATCTCCCGATTCCGGCGCATCGCCTCGAAACGGTACTCGGTGAGATCGCCCGACGCCTCGACGTAGCGCACGCGGACCGGAAGGAAGCTGTCGCGCGCGATCCACAGGGTCATCCCCTTGAGCCGTTTCTGGATCCGCGCATAGCGCGGCGTCAGGTCGAGCCGGTACGGTTCGTCGCCGTCCGGAAAGGCGATCGTCACCGTGAAGTACTTCATCAGGCTGTCGAGCGAGCCGCTGGCGTTCAGGTAACGCAGCACCTGCGACGACGCGCGGCCGACCTTGACCCGCTCGGCCTTGCCGAGGTCCTTGTACCAGGTGAGCATCTCGTCGTCGCGGATGACCAGCGACAGCGGGCTGGGGGCCAGGTAGTCCCAGCGCACGAGGTCCGGTGCCCGGTAGGCGAAGGTCCCGCGCGACTCCTCCGGCGAGGCCAAAAACTCGCTCTCGCGGCGCTGCACGAAGTCGGCCTCGAGCGAGGTGAGCTGCTTCTGCTCGGCCTGGACCCGGTCGAGCAGCGCCGCCGCCCGCTTCGAAGTCGAGAGCCCCGGCTGGTCCGGATCGGGCAGCTTCGCCGGGTTCCCTGCCGGCGCCGCGAGGACGGCAGCCGACATCCCGAGACAGAGGAGCAGCAAGCTCAGCGCGGTCCGGGGCTTCCGACGGTCAGATCGGGGACGTTCCGGGCGATTCCCGGGGGAGCGGAGAGGTTGCACCGACGCATTCTATGGCCTGCCGGCCCGCCCCGCTCGCCGGTTGACAGCACCCCACCCCGGTGCTACCTTCCCGCGCTCGTCGGACTGAACGGCTCAAGAGTGGGGTGCACGAGGAATGCCGGATCTGGGAACGAGGTACGAGTGCTACAACTGCGGCGTCCGGTTCTACGACCTGGGACGTCCGGAGGCCATCTGTCCGAAGTGCGGCGCCAACCAGAAGGACGCCAAGAAGGCCGAGATCGCCAACGAGACGGCGAGCGCCAAGCGCAAGCGGCGCGAAGAGGTCCTGAAGCACGTCGACGAGGTCTCCGACGACGGTCCGTCCGCGGGTGATGACGATTTCAGCGACGACGAGATCGAGACGCCCGAAGGAGTGGACGACGAGGACGAGCCCGAGGACGACGACGACGAGTAGGGCCGCGCCTCGGACGCGGCGATTCGGCATCGCTCTGGGCAGCAACCTGGGCCCGTCGCGGCGCACCCTCCGGGAAGCGATCGATCTCCTCGAAGAGCGACTCGGACCCCTCGAGGTCGCTCCGATCTACCGTACCGAGCCGGTCGGCGACCGCAGCCAGCCGGATTTCCTCAACAGCGTGGTCGTCGGACGAACCAGCCTCGGTGCCGAGGCGCTGCTCGACCTGTTGATGCGCCTCGAGCGCCGCTTCGGACGACGGCGCGAGCTTCCCGGCGGACCGCGGACCCTCGATCTCGACCTGCTCTTCCTCGGCCGCTCGGTCCGCCGGCAGCGCTCACCGCTCCTGCCGCATCCCCGGCTGCGCGAGCGCCGCTTCGTTCTCCAGCCGCTCGCCGACCTGGTCCCCGATCTGCGGCTCCCGCCCGACGGCCGTACGCCCCGGGAACTGCTGGCGGAGCTGCCGCGCCGGCCGTGGGCCCGTCTCGACAGCCGCGCACCGCATCCCCCCGTTCGCCACTCGGGGGTCTCGCGGTGATCGCCGCTCTGGTCCTGATCCAGCTCCTGCTCCTGGGGGCCAACGTCTGGCTTCCCTGGCGGCTGGCGGACGCACCAGGCCAGCGCCGGCAGGCGTTCCGCCTCGCCGTCCTCCCCGCGCTCCTCTTCTCGGCGATCGTGGCGCTGCTGCATCTGAGCCTCCGCGCGGATGCTGCGCTCACCTGGAGTCTGACCTGGCCCCCCGCGACGACCTTTTCCCGCATCCTCCTCGTTTCCGTCGCCGCCGCCGGCGCCGTCGCCACCCTGCTCGCCGTCGGCGGTCGCCGTCTCGAGCCGGCCGGCTGGCGGCTCGCCGCCGGCGTCGCGCTGCTGCTCGCGGCGACGAGCGCGGTCGCCGGCGAGATGCTGCGCGCCGGCGGCGGTCCGGCCGGAACCTACGCCACCTTCGGCGTCGCGGCCACGAGTCGACTCGCCGTGACCCTCGCCGCCGGCGAGACGCTAACCGGTCGGCCGCGAATCTGGAGCGGACTCGCCGCGGCCGCCCTGGTCCTGGGCTTCGTCGTCGCCCCGTCGCCCCTCCGCCACGCCGCCGGCCCCGACCTCTGGACTCTCGGAGCCGCGGTGACGCTCTTCGTCCTCGCGCCGCTGCTGCCGACACGAGCAGCGCGCCTCGCCCGCCCCGCGGCGCTCGCCGGCGTCGCTCTGGCGGCGGTCTATTTCGCCCGCACGGCCGAGCTCTCCGCGGTGCTCGAGCACCCGGAACAGATTCCCGACATCCTGTTTCCGGAGCCCTGATCGACGGCTGCACGCCGTCCGGGCACGGCAAGCGGTGAGCTATCCTGCCGGCGCGAGCCCCGTCCGATGCTGACCCTCCGCGACCCCATCCACGGCTTCGTCGAGACCGACGCCCTCGAAGCCGCCCTGATCGACAGCCGCCCGCTGCAGCGGCTGCGCTTCATCCACCAGCTGGGCCTCACGTTCCTGGTCTATCCCGGAGCGGAACACAGCCGTTTTGCCCATGTACTGGGCGCGATGTCGCTCGCCGGTCGTGCCTTCGACTCGCTGCAGCGGGATCGCCCGGACCTGTTTACCGGCGCGGAGCGGCTGCGGTCGCGGCGGCTCGTTCGGCTCGCCGCGCTGTTCCACGACGCCGGACACGCGCCGTTCTCCCACTCGGCAGAGGACCTCTTCGACGGCGGGATCGATCACGAGGAAATGACCCGGCGCATCCTCGCTTCGTCCGAGATCGAGGAGCTCTTCGCCCGCCACGGCGACGGCATCTCGCCCGCGGACGTGGTCGAGATCCTCGCCGGCGAGGTCGCACCCGGACGACGCTTCCTGTCGCAGTTGATCTCGGGCGAGCTCGACGTCGACAAGATGGACTACCTGCTGCGGGACAGCCTGCACTGCGGCGTACGCTACGGCGTCTACGACCTCGATCGACTCCTCGATACGCTGGCTCTGGTCGAGGACCCGACGAGCGGCGCGCTGACCATGGGAGTGCACGAAGGCGGCGTGCACGCGGTGGAGGCGCTGATCCTCGCGCGCTACTACATGTTCACCCAGGTCTACTTCAACGTCACCGGCAAGGCGCTGGAGCATCATCTGTCGGCCTGGCTGCGCGCAACCGGTCACCTCTGGCCGTCCGATCCGGAGCGCTTCCTGCGCGAGGACGACATGTCGACGTTCGCCGCGATGCGGGCGTCGGAGAACGAGCATGCCCGGGCGGTCGTCCACCGCCGCCACTTCCCGCTCGCTTTCGAGACCCGCGAACACCTGACGCCGGAGGACCGGCAGAGCTTCGAGGCGATCCTGCCCGAGCTCCGCGAACGGTTCGGCGAGGACGCCATCCTCGTCGATCGCTCCGCCAAGGATCCGCACCGGCTCGGCGGAGGACGCGTGCTCGTCCGCCGCACCGGTGGCCGCCTCGAGTCGATGGAGGAGGCCAGCCACTTCATCCGCCACCTGACGCGGATCGATCGCTACCGCGTCTACGCCCGGCCGGAGCTCCGTGACCGCCTCGCGAGCGAGCTCCGCGGCCGGTTTCCCGACTGAGGGGGAGCCGTCAGCTGCGGGGAAACCAGGGCAGGAAGGCGCTGGTCCGGGCGATGTAGGCGGCATACTGCGGCTTGCTGCGGACGAGCCCCTTCTCGAGCAGGGCGACGCCGGAGACCTTGAGGAGGAAGAAGGTCATCAGCAGCGGACCGGAGATCGTCCAGGCGCCGCCCGGTACCGCACAGGCGACGAGATAGAAGCCCCACCAGAGGAGCGCATCGCCGAAATAGTTCGGGTGCCGGGTGTAGCGCCAGAGTCCGCGGTCCATGACCTTCCCGGCGTTCGCTCGATCGGCCTTGAAGCGCCGCAGCTGTTCGTCGCCGATCGCTTCGAAGAGGAACCCGGCGACGAAGACGGCGATCCCGGCGAGATCCCAGCCGCCGAGCTCCGGACCCGGCACCGCCGTCGCCAGGAGGAGCGGCTGTCCGATGAAGAGCATCAGGGCGCCCTGCAGCGCGAAGACCGTCACCAGCGAGACCCAGGCGAAGCGGACACCGTGCCGCTCGCGCATGGCGCGGTAGCGATAGTCCTCGCCGTGCCCGAGGTTGCGACGCGCGATGTGCAGCGCGAGTCGCGCCGCCCAGAGCGTGACCAGGATCAGAACGAGCCACTTCCGCGACCGCACGCCGGCGCCGTAGACGACCCCCGCAGCGGCGATCAGCGCGAATCCCGGCCCCCAGAGGATGTCGACGACGCTCGCATCGCGGCGGCGCAGGCTCCAGAGCCAGCCGAGGAACAGGTAGACAGCGACCGCGAAGGAAGCGTGACCGAGGACGATCGCGGCGGACCGCGGCACGAGACTCACGACCGACGTTCCCGGCGAGACGATGGCGGAGCGAACAGATCGGCGAGAGCCGGGCCGAGCTCGGGATAGCGGAAGCGGAATCCGCTCTCGAGGAGGCGCTGCGGTTCGGCGCGCTGCCCGCCGAGCACGAGAATGGCCATCTCTCCGAGCACCCACCGCAGGGCGAAGGCGGGAACGACGAAGAGCGCCGGACGGTGCAGCGCCCGCGCCAGGGCGCGGGTGAAGCCGGCGTTCGTCACCAGCCCCGGTGCACCGAGGTTGAACGGTCCGGCCGCGTCGGCTGCACCGAGAAGGTGGGCGATCGCTTCGACTTCGTCCTCGATGTGGATCCAGGGCATCCACTGTCGGCCCGAGCCGAGTCGCGCCCCCAGTCCGAGACGGAACGGCCGCGCCATGGCGGCGAGAGCCCCGCCCGCCGTCGACAGCACCAGTCCGGTGCGCAGCAGCACCCGTCGCACCCCCAGCGATTCGACCGCGGCGCTCGCCTCCTCCCAGGTTCCGGTCGTCGCGGCCAGGAAGCCGACGCCGGGCGCCGACCCCTCGTCGATCCGCTCGTCTCCGCGGTCACCGTAGAAGCCGACCGCCGAGCTCTGGAGCAGGACCGCCGGACGGTTCGTGGCGGCACGAATCGCATCGACCAGCACGGCCACCGATCGCACCCGGCTCTCGACGATCTCCCGCTTTCGACGCGCGCTCCATCGCCTCCCCGCGATCGGCTCGCCGACGAGATTGATCACCGCCGCCGCGCCGTCGACGCCGGCCTCGTTGCGCCAGGAGTCGGAGCCGTCCTGCCAGCGGACCGCCCGCGCTCCGCCCGGCAACCCGACTCTCGAGGGGGTCCCGCGCGTCAGCACCACCACCTCGTGTCCGTCGGCGGCGAGACGCGCCACGAGCGGACGGCCGATGAGACCCGTCCCGCCGGCGACCACGACGCGTGAACCGTTCGCTCCAGTCGACATCGTTACAGTGTACGGAGCTTCGGGGTTCGGAGGATGAGGTTCGTCGGCCCGCCGCTCAGCCGGCGGTTGGGCGGGCGGCGACGAGGATCTTCACGGCGCCGTCGGGGTGCAGCGCCGCGGGAGCATCGAACGCGACTTCGAGCCTGACGATCGGGCGGCCCTCGGCGACGTACTTCGCCTCGTAGTTTGTGCGTGCCCCGTCGGGCCAGCCCCCTTCGAGCTCGACGACCCGCGCCCCCGGATAGCCCTCGAGGATCCGACGCACTCCGGCGCCGTACTCGAGGAAGTCGGTGGCGAACCAGAATCGCCCTCCGGGCGCCACGAGTCCGGCCACCAGGTCGATCGCCTCGGGCGAGAAGAGGCGCCTCTTCTGATGACGGAGCTTCGGCCACGGATCCGGGAAGTAGACGTGGACCGCGGCGAAGCGGCCCGGCGGGAGGAGCGCGGTCGCGAAGTAGGCCGCGTCGCCTTCCAGGAGAAGGAGATTGTCGAGCCTGCGGTGGACCAGCCGGCGGGCGGCGAGGCGGAAATACTCGTTCGCGATCTCGATGCCGCAGAAGCGACGCCCGGGATCCTCGGCGGCGCGTCGCAGCAGATAGCGCCCCTTGCCGAATCCGATCTCGAGCTCGAGCGGCCCGTCTCCGGCGAGCAGCGTCCCGGGATCGAGCACAGCGCTCGCCGGAAGTTCTCGGACCCCGCTGCGGTCGGCGATGCGGGTCCGCTTCACGACTCGTCTTCTCCGGGACCGCCCGGCCAGACGTCGTGGAAGTTGTACCACTGCGTCGGCCATCGCCGGATGTTCCGTTCGAGGACCCGCGCCCAGGTCTCCATCGCGGTGCGGATGTCTGCGTCGCGATCGTCCGTCTGGCCGACGTCGATCAGCGGCTCGAGCGCTACTTCGAATCGATGATCGTCGGCGTAGGCGATGAACACCGGCTGCAGCCGCGCCCGCGTCATCCGGGCGAGCTGGAACGGTCCCGTCGGCAGGCGGGTCGGCGCTCCGAAGAGCTCGATCTCCAGATGCGCCTCGTTGAAGTCGCGATCGCCCTGCAACGCCACCAGCCGCCGTTCCGCGAACGCGCGCAGGACCGGCAGACTGGCGAAGCGGTCGTCCGGACGGATCGGAATCTCCTGCACGTCGGCGCGTCCGCGCAGGAGACTGCGGAAGCGCTCCGCCTGCTCGAATTCGTCGCGCACGTAGACCACCGACAGCGGCAGCTCGGCTCCGCCCAGCATCACGGCGCCGAGCTCCCAGTTTCCCAGATGCGCCGTGAGGAGGAGGATCCGCTCGCCGGCGTCGCGCAGGCGGCGCAACGGGTCGATCGATGCGAGATCGCCGCCGACGATGAGCGACCGCAGACGCTCGGGCGGCAACTGCGCGAAGCGGAAAAGGTCGACCCAGTAGTAGGCGAAGTGACAGAGCATCTCGCGCACCGCCCGCCGGACCTCCCGCGAGTCCGCGGGCTTCTCGAGTACCCGCGCGAGGTTGCGTCCGATCGCCAGGAGCGGCTGCGAGTGGAAGAAGAAGACCACCGCCATCGTCGCCCGCGCGCCGAAGAACAGGAACCAGCGCGGGGCCCGCGGAGCCAGCCAGGCGAGGAGCGGAAAGCCGCGATCGATCGCCCAGCGGTTCAGCTTCTCGGAAAAAGCGCCCGAGCGCGCGATCTTCCACTGCATGGCGGGTCGGGACCGGCCTCAGAGCAGCTCGTCGCGGCCGCCGGCGGCGAGCCGATCGACGATCTTCCTCACCTCCTGCGACGCCGCGCGCGGAGCGACCAGGACCGCTTTCCCCGAGCGCACGACGACGATGTCCGAGAGCCCGAGCACGGCGATCGTTCCTTCCTCGGCGTAGGTCAGGTTTCCGGAACCGTCGACGACGACGGCGTCCCCGTGCGCGGCGTTGCCGTCCGCGTCGGTCGCGAGCACGCCGGCGAGGGCGTCCCACGACCCGAGATCGTTCCAGCCGCAGTCGAGCGGCACGGTCACCAGGTCCTCCAGCTTCTCCATCAGCGCGTAGTCGATCGAGCTCGCGGGCAGCTCGAGATAGAGCTCGGCGGCCCGTTCCGGCTGCGCGGCGATCGCGTCGAGCCCCCGTGCGAGCTCCGGAGCGTGGACGTGCAGGAGCTCGAGGAGACGGGCGCCGCGGAAGACGAACATTCCGGCGTTCCAGAGATGGGCTCCGCCGCGAACGAACCGCTCAGCGGTCTCGCGGTCGGGCTTCTCGGTGAAGCGCACCACGCGCCGTACCCCCGAATCCCCGGCGAGCGCCGGGCCGATTTCGAGGTAGCCGAACCCGGTCTCCGCGAACCGCGGCACCACCCCCAGCGCGAACAGACGGTCGTGGCGCTCGACTTCGGCTGCGGCCGTGGCGAGCGCCTCGCGGAACGCGGCGGCGTCCGCGATCCGGTGGTCGGAAGGCAGCACCGCCACCGCGCCGCGGTCGCGTGCCTCGGGCGGGAGCCCGAGGAGCGCCCAGCCGATGGCCGGCGCCGTGTTGCGCCCCGCCGGTTCGACGAGAATCCGCGCACGATCGATTTCGGGAAGGTGGCGCGCGATCTCGTCGGCGAGAGCCGCCGTGGTCGAGATCCAGATCCGTTCGACCGGCACCAGCGGGGCGAGCCGGTCGATCGTCGCCTGGAGAAGGGATCGCTCTCCGTCGAGCGGCAGCAGCTGCTTCGGGCGCCGGCGCCGGCTCGCGGGCCAGAAACGGGTCCCCGAGCCTCCGGCCAGAACGATGGCGGAGAGTGTCACCGCGGGAGTATATCGGCGGGCCGCGCTGCGGCGCGGGGCGACTCCTTCCACACCGCCACCTGATCCAGTCGCTTCCGCTCGAGATCCGGCACCGTGGCGCCCGGGGCCGGATAGCCGACCGGGAAGAGGATGTACGGCTTCTCGTTCGCCGGCCGTTCGAGGATCCGATTGAGGAACGCCATCGGACTCGGGGTGTGCGTGAGCGTCGCCAGCCCCATGTGGTGGAGCGCCGCGATGAAGAGCCCGCAGGCAATGCCGACGCTCTCCTTGACGTAGTAGTTGCGGATCTTGCCGCCTTCGCCCTCCTCCCAGATCTCGGCGAAGACGACGACGATCCAGGGGACAACCTCGAGGAAGGGCTTCCGCCAGTCGGTACCGAGCGGTCGCAGCGCCTCGAGCCATTCGTCCGACATCCTTCCCTCGTAGCTCTCGCGCTCCTCCGCCTCGGCTCCCTCGCGGATCTGCCGCTGGATCTCCGGATCGGAGACCGCGACGAACCTCCACGGCTGGCGGTGGGCCCCCGACGGTGCGCTCGCCGCGGTGAGGATCGCGGCCTCGATCAGCTCGCGCGGCACCGGGTCGCCGGAGAACTCGCGGACGCTCCGTCGGCGCGCGAGCTCGGAGCGGAAGTCGTGCGCCCGCGCGAGCATCTCCCCCTCCTCGCGGCGCGCGAACTCCAGGGGAACGAATCGGGACTCGCTCATGCCACGAACGATACCGCCCGCGACGGCGCTTCCGCCCGGTTCAGGGTTGACGCCGCGACCAGCCGTTCGTGGTCGCCGTCTCGAAGCGGTCCTGGAAGATGAGGTCCGAGACGAGGCGCCCGACCGCCAGCGTCGCCGAGCGCCCCGGCAGCGTGAGCGAGAGGACGCCCGCCGACGGCGTCGCCGTCCCGGCCGAGCCCAGCGCGTTCACCGCGTCGAAGCGGTAGAGCGCGTAGCTGCCCGCGACCGGCAGGGTGACCGACACCGCCGCCTCGCGGCTCGAAGTCGACTTGTTGAACAGCAGCAGATAGATCTCATCGGAGTGACCACGCACCGCGTAGGCGCCGAGCGTCTGCGGATCGGCCGAGACGGCGCGGACGCGGTCTCCGAGGACGCTGCCCCCGGCGCTGTCGTAATCGAGGAAGAGCCGGAAAGCCTCCTCGGTCTTCGAGCCCGAGGCCGGGACGACCCAGCGGGTGGCGAGTCCCACGCCTTCGCGACCGAGGATCGCCAGGACCTCGGCCTGCGCCAGGGCGCCGGACGGTGCCGCATCGTCACCCCAGGAGTACTCGGTCAGTGCGATCCGGGTGCCGGGACAGTAGCTGTCGATCCAGGCCTGGAGGCGCGGCAGGAGGTAGACCTCGTCGCCGATCCAGGATTGCGAGGTGTAGGTCGGATCCCAGAGCTCACGGATCGACTGCAGGCGCAGCGCCGCGAACCCTTCGCCACCGAACGCCTCGCCGCTCTGCGGGTAGTAGTGCACGTCGACGTAGTCGATCGGACGCACCCCGGTCGCGACCTCCTCGGCGCAGCTCCGGGAGAGGACCCAGGCGACGAACGGCAGCCCGCCGTGGGCCTGACGGTCCGGTCCGTCGAGGCAGCTCGGACCGGCCGCAGCGTCGGCGGCCGAGGTCCAGAGATCGCACCACCCCCAGGTGTCGGGACCCAGGACCGCGACGCCCGGATCGGCCGCCTTGGCGGCGTTCGCCACGGCGAGGCCCTTGCTCCAGACCTCGTCGTAGGTCGGCGGCGCCGGGTGGATGTCGGCGTGGGTCGAGTTCCAGAGCATCGGCTCGTTGTCGAGCGCCACGAAGCGCAGCCCGCCCGCTTCCGCCGGGCCCACGCGGCTGGCCGCGAACGCGACCCAGTCGCCGAGGAACGACGGCGCCACCGCTACCGTCGTGTCGTCCGGATCGTTGCCGACGATTCGGCCGTCGGGGTTGCAGTGCAGCGGGTTCTGTACCGGATCGCAACGGCCGTTGCCCGCGTCGGGATTGCACCACTCGGGAGGGGACGGAAAGTACCTGCACTCGTCGAGGAGTTGCGGACCGTAGAGCGCTTCGGAGAATCCCCAGCGCCGCTCCCGATCGGGTCCGGCGACGCGGCCGATCGTCGGCAGCGTCAGGAGACTCTCGGCTCCCGCGGCCCGATTGGCGAGCAGGAACTGATCCGCTCCCGAGGTCTCCGGCAGCTGTCCCTCGTCGCCGGAGCCGGTGTAGTTGGTGAAGAACCAGTCGCCCGCACTGTTGTCGACGTCGAGCTGCCAGTTGTAGCGCGTCGTGCGATTTCCGCCCCAGCGATTGAGCGGATACCCCACGTCGGCGAGCTGCGCCGCCGAAGCGAAATTCACGCCGTAGACCAGATCGGAGATGGCCCGCCGATCGAGTGTCGGGTCAACCGCGACCGCGATCGTCGGAGGCGGAGGCGGAGGCGTCGGATCGAAGACGAATCGGATGTCGTCCACCCGCACCGCCGGCTGGTCGCCACCGCTGGCGTCCTGGAGGATGAGCTCGTTGAACGAACCGTCCGGAAATCCGACCGCAGCGAGATCGATGACCACTTCCCGCCACTGCGTCGACGAGATCGCGCCTCCCGTGACGTGGTCGTCGAGATCGACGGTGAAGCGAGCATCGCCCTGGAACAGGACGACCACGTTCACCTGCTGACCCGACCCGCCGATCCCGCGTACCCAGAAGCGCAACGAGAGGTAGCTCCCGGCGTCGAAGACGGAGCCGGAGTGAAAGTAGATCCCCTGCCAGCCGTCCGGCTGCCATTCGATGGCGTTGGGCGCCGAATGGACGATCCCGGTGGCGGCCAGGTCGTGCGTCGCCCAGCTCCAGTCCGCCCAGCCGGCGGCGAGGCTCTCCTGGTAGACCCAGAGGTCCTGCGCCGTCGCCGGGGCGACGAAGAGCGCTCCCAGGAGGGCAGCGCCCGCGATCGGGCGGAGAGTCCGCGGCATCCGGCACATGGTGGCAGAAGCAAGCTATCGCCCGCGCGTCCCGACCGAAGTGAGACCGGTCACACCCGGCCGGCGGAACGGCGTCAGAGCTGGACGGAGCGGTCGGCGATCAGGAGGATCGGCGAGGTCGGCGAGGGGACCCCGCCCTTGCGCTCGAGAGTCAGGGCAATCGCCTCGACTCCGGCCGGCATCGAATGGTCGGCGAGGAGCGCGGTCTGTCCGGTCCTGGCGTCGAAGACGCCGCCGCTCATGGGCAGCCCGTCGACGATGAACCAGAGCTGGTAGTCCTGCGCCTCGGGCTCCTGCCTGAGGCCGCGCACCTCGAGGCGCCAGTCGTGGCGGTTCGACGCGACGAAGAGATGGCCGCGCGCCAGCGGCTGCGGCGATCCCGATGCCGGCGGACGCAGCGCGAACACGGTCGTCGCCGGAGAGGTCACGAACGTGAGCCGGTCTTCGAGCCGCGCGAGCTCCTCCTTCGTCTCGACGAGCTCGGCGGAGAGCTTGTCGCTGTCCGCGAGGCGGATCTCGAGACGACGGATCTGCGCGTCGCGGTAGGCGACTTCGGAAACCAGGCTCGCCGCCCAGATCCCGAGTCCGACGGCTGCCAGCGCGAAGATCGCGGCGAGCGCGACGGGCCAGCGTCGCGGCGCGGGCGGCTCCGCCCCGGCACGGAACGGCAGCGGTGTCTCGACTCGTGCCGGCGGCGCCTCGCGGACGGGTCGCCCGGGAGGGGCAGCGGCGGCCGGAGCAGCGGACTTCGGAGCCGGCGGACGTACCGGCAGCGCGAGCGGCGGAACCTCCTGCGTTTCGTCGCCACTGATCGCGGCGAGCAGTGCCGCTTTGGTCTCCGGCCGCGGCGTGGCCGGATCGAGATCGTAGGCGAGCAGGCCGAGGCTCTCGAGGTAGAGGCGACGCAGCACTTCGACCGCTTCGTCCTCGCCCTCGCCGGCCACCGGATTCACCGGCGCCGTGTCCTCGCGACCGCCGCCGTGAGCGAGCTCCTCGAGCACGCCGAAGGCGGCCAGATCTTCGGGCTCGTATTCGTGGCTCACATCAGCTCCCTGATCTCGTCGCGGAGTTCCCGCCGCAGCTTCTTCATCGCCAGCAGGGCCCGGGTCTTCACCGTGCCCAGCGGGGTCTCCGTCCGTTCGGCGATCTCGGTCTGGGACAGTCCCTCGAAGAACGCCAGCTCCATCACCTGCTTCTGCTCGACCGGTAGTCCGGCCAACGCCGACCGGACCCGCTTCCTCCGCTCCTGGATCAGTACGTGCTCGTCCGAACGACCGGACGCATCCGGAGCGGCCGGCTCGGCTTCGACGGCTGCCGCGACGCGATCGCGGGAAAGTCGCTGTCGCAGCCGATCGAGAGCGCGGCTGCGCGCGATCAGGACCAGCCAGGTCGAGACCGACGAGCGCCCCGAGTCGTAGCGCTCGGCCTGATTCCAGGCCTGGAGGAACGTCTCCTGGAGGATCTCTTCAGCGTCGGCGGTCGAGCCGAGGATCCGGCGGGCGATCGCGAGGAGGAGCGGAGAAAAACGGTCGTAGAGCTCGGACAGCGCCTCCGGACGGCGGTCGACGAGTCGCCGGAGCAGCTCCAGGTCGTCGCTGCTCCGCATCGGGTCCGCTGGGATTCGCTCCAATGCCATGGTGATTCCGAGGAAGGCCAAAAGATAGCATGGTGCCCTTGCGCCCCCCCGTCGACGAGCGCGCGCTCTCCGCCGAAAGCGGCGCCGCCCGCCTGCCCTGGTGGCAGCACGCGCTCGCACTTTCGGCGATCGCGGCAGTGATCGTCGTCCGCTTCCTGCCGTCGCTCGAGAGCCGCGTTCCGCTCGGCGACGAACTGGCCCAGGAGCGAGCTTTCCAGCTCGA
>JBFWYP010000027.1:0-50667 GCA_050186295.1 Thermoanaerobaculia bacterium
CGACGCTCTTCCGATCTGATCTCCTGCTTCCCGTCGATCGCGGGCTGGCGCTCTATCGCGGCAGCGCCGGCGGCTTCGAACGCGCACCACGGCTCACGCTCGAACCGCCCGTCGACTTCGGTCCGCCGCAGGCGACACCGCAGCCTGCCGGCGGCGGACCGGAGAAGAAGAGCGAGATCCCGTCCGCCGCCTCGCAGCGCGAAGACGAAGAACGCAGCCGGGACCGCGCCGGACGACGCTCGATCGCCCTGCCCCAGGTCGTCGACCTCGACGGCGATGGCCGGCCGGAGCTCGTCTATCGCGATCCCGAGCACAGCCGGACGCGGCTCCGTGCCCTGCGGCAAGGTGCCGACGGCTCGTTCGGCGCGCCGTTCGATCCGCTCGCCGGGAAGGCACTGTCCGAGGAGCGCGAGATCGCCTGGATCGGAGACCTCGACGGCAGGCCGGGCGCGGAGCTGGTGACGACTGCCGAGATCCCGAACGAGAAGGACTCGATGCGGGCCGAGCTCGCCGAGGCGAAGCGGCCGCGATCGCGGGTCTTCGTCCATCGCCTCGACGGGCGCGGCGTCTGGAATCCCGATCCGGTCTCGACCTTCGAAATCGAAGGCTACGTCTTCGAGGGCGGTGGAGGAGACGACGGCAGCGACGACGGAGGAGACGGCTTCGAGTTCACGCTGCCCTCGGGCGTCCACGATCTGGACGGCGACGGGCGTCGCGATCTGGTCGCCATCCGGCTCGAATTTTCCCTCTTCGAAGCGATGCGGATCATGACCACGCATTCGATCCGCCTCGGCCTCGACTTCGCGGTCTACCGTCAGGGGGAGGGGATGACCTTCCGCCCGGTCACCGGTCTCGATCTGGCGGGCGAGTTGAAGCTGCGCCTCGACGACGTCTCGATCGGTCAGATCTCGTCGTTCGCCGGCGACTTCGACGGCGACGGCAAGGCCGACTTCGTGCAGCTCGGCAGAGGGCGCAAGGTCACGATCCACCGCGGAAACGAAGGGGCACGCTACGCACCGTCGCCCGATCTCTCGGTCACCCTCGAGCGCGAGCCGGCCGATGTGGCGTTGGCGCAGGTGCGCGATCTCGACGGCGACGGGCGGAGCGATCTCGTCGTCACCCAACCAGCGGGAAGCGGGGAGATCGGCGCACGCGCGGTCCTCGAGCTCTACCTCTCGCGAGGCTCCCCGTGACAGGCGACCGTGCGGCGCGCCAGATCGTGGGATCGATCCTTCTGCTGTCGGCGACGGCGCTGCCCGGACGGCTCCCGGCGCAGGAGGCGGAGCGCCCGGTCGCCACCTTCCGCGACGGCGGGTTCGACGGTGGGCTCGCGGAGATCGACGGCATGGTGCTCTCGGCGCTCGCCGTGCCCGCCGGCAACGGAGTGCCATCGGCGCTCTGGCTCCTGACGCGGCCGCCGCGCGACGAGAACGGAGCTCGCAGCCTCTGGCGATTCGACATCGCGCCGACGGCGCAGCTCGAGCGCTCCGCGGCGGATCTCCCGGGCTGGATGGAGACGCTCGGCGCGATCGATCTCGGCGCGGGGCTCGAGCTCGTGGCGGCGGGAGAGGGGCGCCTTGCGGCGCTCGGCGTCGCGCTCGGCGACGGGAGGGCAGGTCCGGATGCCACAGGTCCCCGCATCGTTCCCCGGCCGCTCGTCGACGACGCTGCCTTCCGGCCCGAACGGACGCGAGGTGGCCTGCTGCGCTGGAGGAGCACCGATCCACTCCTGGCGGTCGCGCCGGGCGAGATCCGGCGCTGGGTCGCCGACGGAGAGGGCGGCGTTCGCGCCACGGGCGGGCTGCGGATCCCGTTCGTGATCGCGCGCGAGTCCCGGGGCATCCGTCTGACCAGTCCACCGGTGCAGCCCGTTCTGGACGGCGGTTCCGCGGGCCCGGTCCGGACCAGGCCGCTCTTCGTCGGACCCGAGGCGGTCGGGCGCACCCGACTGCGCGGCCAGTGGCTGGATCTCGAGGCCCCTGCAGCTCCGCGTCCCGAGCTCTGGGCGGCGCTCCCGGGACCCGAGAAGGTTTCCCAGAGCTGGCCAGCGGAGATCGACGGGACCCCGGTGCTGATCGTCCGCACCCAGGCCGCGGACGAGCTCAACATTTTCGAACGCCAGCGCCTGCGGGTCCTGCCGCTTCTGGCGGACCGGACGCGCGCCGGCTCCCCGCCGACGCTGGCGGTGGAGCTCGACAGCAAACGCTGGCACGAAACGGAGGTCGCCTTGGGCGACGTCGACGGCGACGGCCGCACCGATCTCCTCGCGGCCTTCCCGGAGGGGCTGTCCGGCACCGATCTCGTCGTCCAGTGGTGGCGCGGCCGCGGTCAGGGACGATTCGAAGCCTCCGCGAAGCGGAGCGATCTCGAAGAGGGCGGCGAAACCTGGCGGCTCGTTGCGCCGGTCCGACCCGGAGACCTGCCGGCGATCCTGCTCTATCGCCGGGGGCGGCTCGAGCTCCTGCCGTTCGCGAGAAGCGGCCGCAAGGCACTCGGCGGCGATCCGCTGGTCGCGGCGACCTTCGAATCGCGTGCGAACGGCGGGTCGAAGCGTCGCCGGAACGGGGAGGGCGCGGACGGTGCGGAGGAGTTCGACGACGTCGAGCTTCTGGGCGCGATCGAGCTCGACGGTCTTCCGGGGGCGGAGGTCCTCGCCCTCGTTCCCGGCAGCCGGGGCCGTGACCGGCTCGCTTTCGTGCGGCGCCGGCCTTCCGGCGCGCCCGCCGCGCCCGCCGCGCCCGCCGCGCCCGCCGCGCCCGCCGATGGAGTCGATCCCTCCGGACGCTAACCTCCGGCGGGCTCCCGTGTAGAGGATCTCCGGGAGTACGATGATCGACCTGCTGGGGGGAGTCCGTCCGTTGTCCATCGCCGTCCGTCCGCCGACCGGAAGCGCCCCGAGCGTCGACGAGCCGCGCTTGATGGAGCGCTTCCGGAGCGGAGACGAGTCCGCTTTCGAACAGATCTACCGGCGGGAGGAGGGGCGCCTGTACGCCTTCGCCCTGCGGCTGGCGCAGCGCCCCGACGAAGCCGCGGATCTCGTGCAGGGGGTGTTCGTCAAGGCGTGGGAGCACCGCCGGCGGATCGAGAGCGTCGAGCACCTTTCGCGCTGGCTGCGCCGGGTGGTCGTCAACGACTGGATCAACGGCCTGCGGCGCCCCCGGGTGCTCTCCCTCGAGCCGGTGGAGGAAGGGGAGCCATCGTTCGATCCGCCGGCACCGCCGGTCCGCCGATCGACAATCCGCCTCGACCTCGAGCGCGCGATCGCGACCCTGTCGCCGCGGCTCCGAGCGGTCTTCCTCCTCTTCGATCTGCACGGCCACAATCACGAGGAGATCGCCGGGCTCCTCGGCATCACCGCGGGCGCTTCGAAGGTGCAGCTGCACCGTGCCCGCACGAAACTCAAGGAGGTCCTCGGATGAGCGAAGCGCGGAACGGAGTCGATGGCGACGGGGCCGGTGGGCCGGAATCCGGGCTCGATCCTCACCTCGCCGCAGCGATCGCGGAGCTGCCGCGGGAGATCTCCCCGGAGCGCGACCTCTGGCCGGGGATCGCGAACGGGGTGTCGCGTCGGAGGCAACGCCACCGCCGGACGCTGCTCCTTGCCGCAGCGACCCTGCTCGTCGCGCTGGGGGCGCTCCTCACCCTCGCCCGCGGGAGAACGGGAGCGGGCGGAACGGAACCGCGCCTCGCGGAGGAGCGGGCTGCGGCGATCGTCCCGGCGGCGATCGAGCGGACGGTCTACAGCGCCTCGGAGGCGACGCTCGACGGAGTCCGGCGTCAGCTCGAGGCGGAGATCGAGGCGCACAAGGATCGGCTGCCGCCGGAGACCCGGGCACTGGTCTTCGAGAATCTGCGCACCATCGACCGCGCCCTTGCGGAGATCGAGGCGGCGCTCGCGGAGAGCCCGGGCGATGCCGACCTGGCGCGTACCGCGATGTCCTACCGTCAGCGGCAGATCGATCTGCTGCGCCAGGCTAACCGTGTCGCTTCGCGCTTGTAGGAGAGGCAGGAGGAAGTGATGACCAAGTTCAGAGATCGGATCGGAGCGCTCGCGATCGTCGCCGCGTTGGGGATGGCGATTCCGGCGGTGGCCCAGGTCGAGATCGATCGCCGTCGACCCGCGCCCGCCCGCGGCGAGGTCCGGATCGAGAGCGACTTCGGGGCGATCACGGTGCGCGGCTGGGAGCGCAACGAAGTCCAGGTACGGGGCACCGTTGCCGCCGGCGCGGAGAGCTTCGACCTCGACGGCGACAAGGAGGGAGTGTCGATCTCGGTCGACGTTCCGGACGCCTGGATGCAGGCGAGCGCCGAGGATCCGGCGTTCCGGTCGACGCTCGAGGTGATGGTACCGGCCGGATCGCACATCGATCTCGAGTCGGTCAACGCGGTCGTCGCGGTTGAAGGGGTGACGGGCAGGGTGGAGATCCGCACGGTCAACGGGCCGGTGCGCGTCGCAGGCGCGCCTGCCGCCGTCGAGATCGAGACCATGACCGGCGCAATCGAGGTCCATGCCCTGGCGGCGCCGATGGAGATCGAGTCGATCAGCGGCACGGTGGTCGTCGAAGGAGCGACCGGCGAGGTGCGGATCAAGACCGTCAGCGGACGGGTTTCGGTGGGGGGCAAGGGCGTGGCGGCCCTCGAAGTTTCGACCACGACCGGCCCGGTCGATTTCACCGGATCGCTCGCCCGGAGTGGAGAGATCGACATCGAGACCTTCTCGAGCCCGGTGGCGCTGCACCTTCCGGCGACGACCCGGGCGGTGTTCGACCTGCAGACGTTCGGCGCGAAGATCGACTCCCAGTTCTGCGCCGGGACGCCGGTGATCCGCAAACCGTTCGAGCCGTTCCGGGAATTGCGATGCTCGACCGGACCGGACGAATTCGAGATCCGCGTCCGCACCCACGACGCCGACATCACGGTGGAAGCGAGATGAGCTGCGCTCCGAGGAGCGGGAAGGAGAAGAGGATGCAGATCCGGAAACTGAGGCCCCTCGCCGTTTGCACGACCTTGCTGGCCCTGCTGGGCTGCGCGCCGGGTGGCGCCGAGACGGCCGCCCGGCGCGCGGTCTCCGCGGCGCTGCCGACGGTGCTCGCGGGCCTCCGGTCCGCGGCGCCCGCCGAGCGCGTTGCGGCCGCCTGCCGGATCGACTCCCTGGGCGATCGCGCCTCCGAGGCGATTCCGCTGCTCGAAGCGCTCCTCACCGACGACCGGCGGGTCGAGAGCCCGGACGGCTGCCGTCACGGCCGGTTCACGGGCGGACCCGGCGTCTGGACGTACTCGATCTCGCCGGCCGGCGCCGCCGCGTCGGCGCTCGCGGAGCTGGCGCCGGCATCGACGGACGCCTTGCGCCGGGCGATCACCGGCAGCTCGCCGGTGGCGAGGGCCTGGGCCGCCTGGGCCTTCGGCGAGAGCGGGGATGCCGCCGGCGGCGGGACGCTTCTCCTCGCGTCGCTCGGGGACTCCGAGGCCCGGGTGCGCAGCCAGGCAGCGGAGGCGCTGGGCAAGGTCGAGATGGAGTCGGCGACCGCCGAGCTCGTCGCCCGGCTCGAAGACGAGAGCGCCGATGTCCGCCAGGCAGCGGTCGAGGCGCTCGCCGGGCTCGGCGCGTCGAGCGCCCGGAGCGCGATCGAATCGCGCCTGTCGGACCCGGACGCCGACGTGCGCGAGAGCGCCGCCGACGCACTCGAGGAGATCGGGACGAGCGCCTCGGTCGGCGCGCTCGAGCGGGCGCTCGGCGATCCCAGCTGGAGCGTGCGCGAGGAGGTCCTCGAGTCCCTCGGCGAGATCGGCGGACCGTCCGCGGCCCGGGCGGCGATCTCCGCGGCCGACGACGAGAACGCGAACGTGCGTGCCGAGGCGGCGCAGATTCTCGGCGGGAACCCGTCCGGCCGCGCGATCGAGACGCTCTCGTCGCTCGCCGGCGATCCCGACTTCCGGGTCCGCGAGGAGGCGGTCGAGGCGCTCGGACGGAGCGGCGACGCCCGCGGCCGCGCCGCGCTGCGGACGGCGATCGCCGATCCGCATCCGGGAGTGCGTGCCGCCGCAGCCGAAGCCCTGGGAGAGCTGCAGCACAGCGGAGACCGGGAGATCCTGGAAAGGGCGCTCGCCGACGGCCATTGGCGTGTTCGCGAGGCCGCCGTCGAAGCGCTCTCCGAGCTCGGAGACGAGGCTGCCGTGCCGGCGATCCGGCGCCTGCTCCGGGATCCGCGCTCCGGCGTCCGGGAGGCGGCGGTCGACTCGCTCGCCGAGCTTCTCGACGAAGAAAACTGAGGGCTTCGCGGGGCGTGCTACCGTCGCCGACGGAGGTGGCGCGCCATGTTCCGGAGACGGTTGCCGCTGGTCGTGATTCTCGCTGCCGCTTTCGTGGGAGGCCCGTCGCTGCTCCCGGCCACCGACCGGACGGTCGACATCACGGCGGACGAGAACGACGGGACCTGTGACGCCGGCGACTGCTCGCTCCGGGAGGCGATCGGAGTCGCCGCGGACGGGGACACGATCCTGTTCAGCCTCCCGGGGCCCGGACCCTGGACGATCACGCTGTCCGCCGGCCTCGGACAGCTGTCGATCTCTTCCGATCTCACGATCGTCGGGCCCGGCGCTGCGGACCTTTCCATCTCCGGCAACAACGCCGTCCGCATTCTGGTGGTGCAGGCTTCGGCGGAGGTGACTCTCTCGGGGGTGACGTTCCTGAACGGCAGGGCTCCTTCGAACGCCGACCGCCACGGCGGCTGTGTGCGCGTGCTCGGCCTGCTCGACGTCAGCGAGAGCCGGTTCCAGAACTGCCAGGCACGAACCGCGTCGTTCGACTCCGCGACGGCGGGAGGGGACGGTGGGGCCATCCAGGTCGCGAGTGGGGCGACCCTGGTCGCTGACCTGGACGAGTTCGTGTCGAATCAGGCAGGAGAGGGATCGTTCTCGTCCACGCCGCCGCCGGGAAGCACCGCCGGGGCGGGAGGACGGGGTGGCTCGCTCGCCAACGAAGGGAGCGCGACCCTGACCCGCTGCACGATCCGCGACTCCGGTGCGGGCGGCGGAGGAGATCCCAACGCGAACGGCGGCGGCGGGGGGGCGATCGCCAACCTGAGTGGCGGCGTCCTCCGGCTCGACGAAAGCACCCTCTCGGGCAACCTCAGCGGCGACGGCGGCAGCTTCATGAGCTTCTTCGGACAGGACGGGCCGGGCGGAGGAATCCTGTGCGTCGGCGACTGTTCGCTCAACAACGTCACGATCTCCGGCAACGGCATCGGAACGAGCGGCGGAGGGAGCGCGAACGTCGGCGGCGGGATCGCCGTCAGTGGCGGGACCACGCGGCTCCGCAACGTCACGGTGACCGCCAACACGGCGAACGGCAACGGCGGTGGCATCGCGCGCTCGAGCGGCACGATCCGGACGCGCAACTCGCTCTTCTCGGGCAACGCCGGCGCGGGATCGAACGACGACTGCTTCACGGCTGCGATGCCGGGCATCGTGAGCGAAGGACACAACCTCCTGCGGGTGAACAACGGCTGCGACAGCTCGTTCAGCGGCACCGATCTCGAGGGGACGATCGGGACACCGCTCGAGCCGCTGCTCGGTGTGCTCGACGACAACGGCGGCCCGACCCGGACCCACGCTCTCGGCTCGTCGAGCCCGGCCATCGACGGCGGCGATCCGGCGGGTTGCCTGGCCTGGAACGGGAGCGGTGACGTGGCGATGGCGGCCGACCAGCGCGGCTTCCCGCGGCCGACCGACGGCGACGGCGACACGCTCCCCGACTGCGACATCGGGGCGTACGAAGCCGCTGCGATCGCACCGGTGCCGCACGATCTCGTCGTGACACTGCCCGGCGCACCGGGGGGCGGATCGGTGTCCAGCGATCCCGCGGGGATCTCCTGCCCGGCCGACTGCTCCGAGAGCTATCCCGGCAACGTGATGGTCGAGCTCACCCCCGCGGCCACGAGCGGCTTCGTTTTCGCCGGCTGGGGTGGCGACTGCACCGGGAGCGGCGCCTGCGTCCTCGCGATGACTGCCGATCGCAGCGTGAGCGCGACGTTCGTCGAGCTCTTCTCCCTCGACGTCACTCTGGCGGGCAGCGGGGCCGGAGGGGTCGAGAGCAGTCCGTCGGCGATCTCCTGCCCCGGGGTCTGCTCGGCGGAGTTCGTCGACGGGACGATGGTGGAGCTCGTCGCGACGCCGGCTCCGGGCTCGCTCTTCGCCGGCTTTGCGGGCGACTGCACGGGGGCGACCTGCACGGTGACGATGTCCGCGGACCGTACGGTCACCGCGCAGTTCGACGTCGACCCCGACGTCTTCAGCGACGGATTCGAGAGCGGCGACGTCTGCGGATGGGGATCCGCACAGGGGGCACCGCCCTGTTGAGGGCGACGCTCCGCTGCGGGTTCAGGGAATCGTCGCCAGCTTCGAAGGTACCTCGAACAGCAGGGTGGGATCGATGCGTGCGCCGCGCCAGCGCACGGCGAAGTGCAGGTGCGGCCCGGTGACGCGGCCGGTCGCGCCGACCTCGCCGATCTTCTGCCCCCGCTTCACCCGGTCGCCGTCGGCGACGAGCCGCCGCGAGAGGTGGAACGCCATCGAGATCAGTCCGTCGCCGTGGTCGAGGTAGACCGACTGGCCGGCGAAGTAGTGGTCGGCGGAGAGCGCCACGACGCCGTCGGCCGGAGCGAAGACCGGCGTCCCGGCGGCGGCACGGTAGTCGGTCCCGCCGTGAGGGCTCCGCGGTTCGCCGTTGAAGATCCGGCGCGCCCCGAAGCGTCCGCCCTGCGGCATCTCGACAAGTGGCGGAGAGAAGGGCGGCCCGTCGAGGTACGGCGTGCGGCGGGCGAAGGCGTGGCCGCTCTCGCGGCGCTCGCGCGCGATCCTGTCGAGCGCCGACTTGCCGGGCGAAACGTACTTGTCGTCGACGCCGGTGAGCGATTCGGTCGGGAACGGGTATTTCCCGACGGTGAGGTGCCGGCTCTCGCGACCGGCCGCCGTGGTGCGGGCGACGGAGATCGACCCAGTCGCCTCGAGATCGACCGCGATCCAGCAGGCGTCGCCGCGCGGGGGAAACGTCTCGCCCGCCTGTTCGCACTCCGTGATTCCGGAACCGCTCCAGCGGACCAGGGATCCGGGTGCGACGACGTGCGCCTCCTCCGCGATCGCGGCAGAGGCGACGGCGAACAGCGCGGCCAGCCCGAGTCCGCGCAGTGCCGGAGCCCGCAGCCGCCGGGCGGGAACGTCTCGGGTTGCCTGCTCGGTCATCGGGATCACTCTATCGCCCGGACCTCTGCTAGGTTTCCGGGGTCGTGCAGATCCGCGAAGAGAGGTTCGGCCGTTGAGCGGCCCGCGCGCGCCGATGCTCTCCGGCTGGGGAAGGGTGGCGGTTCCGGGGCGCGAGCTGCGCGCGGAGGATCTCGCTGCCGTCGCCGCCGGCCGGCCGCTCACGCGCGGGCTGGCGCGGTCGTACGGCGACGCTTCGCTGCCGGCACCCGGAACGGTCGAAGTCGCCGGCTCACGACTCGCCGACAGGATGCTGACGTTCGACCCTGCGATCCCCGCTCTGCGCGCCGAAGCCGGTCTGTCGCTCCGCGCCCTCCTCGCCTGGGCACTGCCGCGGAGGCTCTGGGTGCCGGCGGTGCCGGGAACCGCGTTCGTCACTCTCGGCGGCATGGTGGCGGCCGACGTGCACGGCAAGGGGCATCAGCACGACGGCAGTTTCGGCCGCCACGTGCGGGCTCTCGCCATGCTCACGGCGAGCGGAGAGCTGGTCGAGTGCAATCGCGAGAGCCATCGCGAACTGTTCCTCGCCACGATCGGGGGCATGGGCCTCACAGGGCACATTCTCGAGGTGGAGCTGGCGCTGCAACCGATCCCCTCGCCCTGGATGATCGAAGAGCGCTGCCGCTACGAGGACCTCGACGGCCTGATCGCGGCGTTGCGACGGTCGGCGACCGAGTGGCCCTACACGGTGGCCTGGCTCGACACGCTGGCGACCGGAGCCCGTCTCGGACGCGGGGTGGTCTATCGCGCCCGCTGGGCGGAAGCGGAGGAAGCACCGGCCGCGCTGCCAGCGCCGCGGCGCCGACACCGCTTTCCGTTCGATGCTCCGGCCTTCTTCCTCTCCCGGCCCGCCGTCGCGACGTTCAACGCGGCCCTCTTCGCGATCAGTCCGCGGCGACCGAAACGGCGCGTGGTGGCTCCGGAAACCTGCTTTCATCCGCTCGACCGGATCGAGGACTGGAACCGGATGTACGGGAGCCGCGGCTTCACGCAGCACCAGTGCGTCCTGCCGGAGGAGGAGCGACCGGGAGCGACGCGTCGCTTCCTCGAGGCGCTGACGCGATTCGGCGGAACGTCGTTCCTCTCTGTCCTCAAGGACTTCGGCGAACAGGGGGAGGGGATGATCTCGTTTCCGCGGCGCGGCATCACGGTCACGGTCGACCTGCCACTCCACCCCGGGACCGCCGATGTCGTCGCACGCCTGAACGAGATCGTCGTCGCGGAAGGGGGAAGGGTCTATCTGGCGAAGGATCTGCTCACGTCCGCTGCCGATTTCGCGCAGATGGAGCCGCGGCTGGCGGAGTTCCTCGCCGTCCGGCGGAAATGGGATCCCGACGGACGGATCGAGAGCGCGCTCTCGCACCGGCTGTTCGGAAAGGGTGAGATCGTCGGGACATGAAGATCGCGATGCTGGGAGCGACTAGGGGGATCGGGCGGGCGCTGGCGCGGGCGCTCGCCGCGCGCGGCGACGAGCTCTTCCTGCTGGGGCGGAACGAAACCGAGCTCGCCGGAATGGCGACCGATCTTGCGCTTCGCCGGCCGTCGACGGGCGCCGGAGCGGGAGCGATCGGGCAGGCGGCCTGCGACCTCGAACGTCCGGAGTCGTTCGCCCCGGCGCTCGCGCTCGCGGTCGAGCGACTCGGGGGTCTCGACGCGGTGATCGTCACGGCGGCGCTGTTCGGGACGCAGGACGAGCTCGAGGGCGACCGGGAGCGGATGCGTCGCCTCCTCGACGTCGACTTCGCCCGGACCGTCGAGTTCTGCGAGGAGGCACGCGAGCTCCTGCTGGCGCGCGGAGGCGGCCGGTTGATGGTCTTTTCGTCGGTGGCCGGGGATCGCGGGCGCAAACCGGTGGTCTTCTACGGTGCGGCCAAGGCCGGACTCGCCGCCTATCTCGAGGGGCTCGATCACCGCTTCCATTCGCGGGGGCTGCGGGTGATCACGGTGAAACCCGGTTTCGTCCGCACCGGCATGACGAGCCAGCTGGCGGAGCCGCCGTTCGCGGCCGATCCCGACGGGATCGCCCCCCGCCTGGTGCGGGCGCTCGACCGGGCGCGACCGGTGGTGTACGCGCCGGCGATCTGGTGGCTGGTGATGCGGGCGGTCCGCCTGCTGCCCCGTGCCGTGATGCGTCGCGTCGGATTCTAGGAGCGCTTCGTCCGCTTCGCGTCCGCCGGTTTGCGGGTCAGATTCGGAATCGTCTCCCCGCGTGCGTGCGAGTCGATCACTACCCGCAGACGACGCAGGCGTGTGGGCTCCGCCTTGGCGCTGATCACCCACCAGGTCGCGGCGCGCCGGTACCAGGGCGGACGCCGGTCGAAGTCCTCCGCGGCCCGCAGGTCCGACTCGAGCTGACGGCGATAGACCGCAGGCAGCTCCTGCGGGCGCTGCTCGTACGAATAGGTGACCGATCGATCCTCCCGCCTCCTGGCGAACGCCTCGCGCCCGGCGGCCGTCATGCGACCCGCCGCCTCGAGCGCCTCGATCTTGGCGATGTTGACCGCGCTCCAGGTGCTGGTGCTCCGACGAGGAGTGAATCGGATGGTGTAGCTCTGGTCGTCGTGCGAATGTCGGACGCCGTCGATCCAGCCGAAGCAGAGCGCCTCGTCCACCGACTCGGGCCAGGTGAGGCTCGGCCTCCCGGAGCCGCGCTTGTGGAAGCCGACGACGAGCTCGGTCGCCGTCGCGTGATGCTCGTCGAGCCAGCGGCGGAAGTCGGCCGGTGCGGCGAAGAACCGGGGCTTCATCGGACCGATGCTAACCCGGCGGCGCGTCCGGCACGCCGGTCGTTCCGACTCCGAGCGCGTCGGCGATCCGATTGATGTAGTTGAACCAGCTCGCGAGAGCGGTGATCTGGAGGATCGCCCGGTCGTCGAAGCCCTCGCGCCGCAGGAGATCGAGGTCGGCGGTGCCGAGCGTCGTCGCATCGCGTGTCAGCCGGGCGACGTAGTCGAGCATCGCCCGGTCCGCGGTGGACAGCTGCGCCTCGCGGTAGTCGGTGCGGAGCGCGTCGACGAGGTCCTGATCGAGAGTCACGACACGCAGAAACTCTGCGTGAGAGTCCGTTCAATACTGGCAGCGGTTGACGCTCGAAACGACCGTGTTGATCATCTCGTGCTGCCGCCGCGAGAGCGGCAGCTCGGGCGCCATGAGGCGGACGAACGCCTGGAATACGGGCTCCATGACTTCCGGCAGGAGGCTGTGCGCCGCCACGACTCCGTCGGGGTTGAGCTCGGGGGCGCTGTCCGGGTCCTCGTCGCCGTGCGAGTACTCCGGCGGGAAGAGCGGTGCGAGGCGATCGTAGGCCTCCTTGAGCTGGCCCGATGCCTGATGGGGCGGAATCGTCCGGATGCGTGCCATGGTGCCTCCTTGCCGGCCGTCTGGTCCGGGTCCGATCCTATCCGGCGCGCGGCCGACGGCAAGGCGGGATGCCGGTTCAGGAGCGGGCCTCGTGCATCGGCTCCGGAAGGGGTCTAACATCGCCCACGTGCGCCGCGAACGGAGAACGTGGGGGCGTCCGATGCCGGAGATCGCGGGCTGCCTGCTGCTCGCGATCCTGCTCTCCGGAACGAGCGCGGAGGCGGCCGACGTCATACGTGGTCCCTACCTGCAGCGAGTGTCCCGGTCGCAGGCGATCGTGCGGTGGCGGACCGACGTCGCCACCGGCAGCCAGGTCTGGTGGGGCGACAGCCCGGAGGCGCTCGTCCACCATCGGCTCCTGCCGGACCCGGTCACGGAGCACCGGGTCGAGATCGGACCGTTCCAGCCACGCCAGACCGTCTACTACAAGATCGGCTGGGGTGCCGGGCTTTTCGGCGGACCGGTATCCCGATTCCGGACGCTGCGTGCCGCCGGCGACTGGCGCCCGGTCCGGCTCTGGGCACTGGGCGACTCGGGTCGCGCGAACGCCGACGCCGCGGCGGTGCGCGACGGCTACTCGCTCTACACCGGAGGGGAGTTGCCCGACTTTCTGGTGATGCTGGGTGACAACGCCTATCTCGAAGGCACCGACGAGCAGTACCAGGCTGCAGTGTTCGATTTCTACCCCGTGACGCTCGCGGGTTCGGCGCTCTGGCCCGCACTCGGCAATCACGACGCGGTCTCGTCCGACTCGCCGACGCAGAGCGGTCCGTTCTTCGACAGTTTCTCGCTCCCGCGAGGCGCCGAGGCGGGAGGCATTTCGAGCGGTACCGAAGCCTGGTACTCCTTCGACGCCGGGCAGATCCACCTCGTCGCCCTCGACTCGGCCGATTCGGACTGCGCTCCGGGATCGCCGATGCTCCTCTGGCTCGCGGCGGACCTCGCCGCCAACACGCGGCCCTGGACGGTCGTCTACTTCCACCATCCGCCCTACACGAAGGGGACCCACGACAGCGACGATCCGGCCGACTCGGACGGCAGGATGACGACCATGCGGGAGAACGTTCTGCCGATTCTCGAGGCGCACGGAGTGGACCTCGTCCTTTCCGGACACAGCCACGGATACGAACGGTCGTACCTGATCGACGGGCACTACGGAACGTCGGACAGCTTCCAGCCGTCGATGCTCCTCGACGGCGGCGACGGCGACCCCGACGGCGATGGGGCCTATTCGAAGTCCGACGGAGCGCACGGCGGGACCGTCTACGTCGTCGGCGGATCGAGCGGTGGCGCCACCGGCAAGATCGGCGTCCACCCGGCAATGGCGGTCGGCCTGGTGGTGGCGGGATCGCTCGACATCGTCGCCGAAGACGACCGCCTCGACGTCCGGTTCATCGACAGCGACGGTCTGGTGGGAGACCACTTCCGGATCGTCGAGGGAGGTCTCGTCTTCGCCGACGGGTTCGAATCGGACGATTTCGTGGAGTGGAGTCTCGCCGTTCCCTGATCTGCTTCGCGCCCGCTGAGCCGCTTCGCGGCGGCCGCCTCAGCGGGTCGCCGAAACCTTGCGCAGCACCGCCTCCGACGGAAGCTCGACCAGCATCCCCGTCAGTCGGTCCTCCTCGACCTGGAAGCTCCAGCGGCCGTGGACCCGCGGCGCCTCGAACTCGCACTTCCACGTCCCAGCGGCGCGGTCATAGTCGAAATCGAGCTCCCCCATGAGCTCGCGCCGACCATCGACCACCTTGTAGGCCTTGAGGTGCGTCCGGTCGGCGTGCCAGCCGTCGCCGCGTGTGAAGTCGTAGATCACCACCTCGTCGTGGCAGAAAGGGGCCTTCTCGAGATCGACACAGACGGAGTTGCCTCGCCACTCCCCGAGAATCCGGTCGAGGGCGGGGTCCCGTGGCGGCGCCTGCGCCTCACCGCAGACGGCAACGGCGGCGACGGGCCCGAGGGCGAGCAGCGCGACGAGCGACACGAGCGGAGCGAACTCCGGTCTTCTCACGATTCCCTCGCGAGTGTGGAGGGCCCGCTCGCGGACGGCTTCGCCGTCAGGTGGCGGTCGAGCAGCGAGTTGACCTCCCGCGACTTCTGGATCGGCAGGCCGTGGCCGGCCTGGGGAATCTCGACGTAGAGCGAGCCCGGAATCCCGGCCGAAAGCGCCAGCCCGGAAGCCGGGCTCGCGATCCGATCTTCGTGTCCGGAGACGACGAGCGTCGGAATGCCTTCGAGCTCCGCCAGCCGCGACGAGGCATCGTAGCGCCGCAGGGCGCCGAGCTGCTTCATCTCGATCGGCGGATGATCCGCAAGGTCGTGTCCGAAGAGCTCGCCCAGCTCCTCGGCGAGATCGTCGCGGTCGACGTGGCGCAGCTCGGTGCGCGGCATGACCAGGTTCAGGAAGGCGCGCCGTCGCATGCCGCGTGTGCCGACGAAGGTTCGCAGGCCGGTCCAGACGCGGCCGAGGTCCAGCGCCATCGCATCGCGGCCGCGGGCGAAGGTGCAGAGAAGGGAGAGCGACCGCACCCGCGCTGGCGCTGTGAGCGCGAGCTCCAGGGCGATCTGGCCTCCGAGCGAATGGCCGACGACGTGGGCGCTCTCCCAGCCGAGGTGGTCGAGCAGGGCCAGCGTGTCCGCCGCCATCCGCTCGACCGTGATCTCGCCGCCGGCGGGGACGCTCCGTCCGATCCCGCGGTTGTCGATCGTGAGGCAGCGGAAGCGTGCCTGCAACTCGTCGGCCTGCGGTCGCCATCCGTCGCCCTGGACCCCGACTCCCTGGAGGAAGACCACCGGCTCGCCTTCGCCGCGGAGACGATAGGCGAGCGGGCAGCCGTCGAGATCGAGAATCTGGATCGGTTCCGTCAGTGGTTCACGCAAGCGGCGGTTCTCCGGGGAGGTGCAGCGCTGCGGAACGATACGCGGTCGGCGCGAGTGGAGCAAACGCGATGGGCTGGCGACGGCGGGGGCATGCGTTGCCGTCGGCCTCCGCCCGGAATAGATTGTCTCGCGATGTCCCACGAGCCCGACTCCGATCCCGCGGCACCGGGCTGGGCGCTGTTCGACACCGCGATCGGCCGCTGCGGCATCGCCTGGAGCGAACGCGGCGTGACGGCGGTGCAGTTGCCGGAGGCGAGCGACGCCGAGACGCGTGGCCGCGTGATCCGGCGCACGCCCCGCGCCCGCGAGATCTCTCCTCCCACGACAGTTCTCGAGGCGATCGGCGGCATCGTCGCGCTCCTGCGCGGCGATCGCGGCCCGGCGAGCGAGCTGGCCTACGTCGCCCTCGACTTCGATCGGGTGCCGGAGTTCGAGCGCTCGGTCTACTCGGTCACGCGGACGGTGCCGCCCGGCGAGACCGTGACCTACGGCGAGATCGCCGGCCGGCTCGGAGATCCGGGCGCGTCGCGTGCCGTCGGCCGCGCGCTCGGCAGGAATCCGTTCGTCCTCGTCGTGCCCTGCCATCGCGTGCTGCCCGCGGACGGCGGATTCGGCGGCTTCTCGGCCTCCGGTGGCACGGCGCTCAAGCGGCGCCTGTTGTCGATCGAGCGGGCCCGGGGTCTTCCGGTCGGCGGCCTCTTCGACGACTGCTGAGCGGGGGACGAAGCCGCTTCTCAGGGGTCGCGCTGCGCCGGTCGGCCGGGGCCCTGTGGGTCGTGGCGGGCGTCGCGATACCAGAGGTCGAGCAGATCGCGGTTGCGGAGCGCCTTCTCCCCCTTCCAGACGAGTCGCAGGAAGTCGCGGAAGTGTCGGGCGCCGCCGTACGAGCGCAGTTTCCTCGCCGAAGTTTCGACCTGCTCGCGCAGTACCACGAACGGTCCGCGACGTTTGAGCTCGCGGGCGAGCGCCAGCTCTTCGCCGGCGTAGAGCGACTCGTCGAAGCCGCCGACGGCCTGGAAGTCGCTCTGCCGCACGAAGAAGAAGCAGCCGGCGGCGAGGCGGGCGCGTCGGAAGGCAAAGACCATGAAGCGGAGCATCGGCCGGGTCCAGAACGGCACGTGGCCGTCGAAACGGAAGCCGCAGCCGCCGCCCACGGCGCCGCGATCGACGGCAGCGAGCGCGGCGCGGACGACGGCGGGGTTGACGATCGTGTCGGCATCGACGAACAGGAGGACCTGGCCCCGGCTGGCGCGCGCGCCGGCGTTGCGCGTGGCGGCGATCTGGCGATGGAGGACCGGAATGACGGTCGCCCCGGCGGCGCGAGCCAGCTCGGCGGTGCGATCGGTCGACCCGTCGTCCGCGACGACGATCTCGTGGTCGAGGCCGAGCGCCGCGGCGGCGTCGCGGATTGCCGTCAACGCGCCGGGCAGCCAGCGCTCCTCGTTCCAGGCCGGGACGACGAAGGAGACTATTCGGCGATCAGGGTTTCGATCCATCGCTCGAGCTCCACCTCCGACATACGGGTGGGAGTGTAGAGCCGGACGATCCCCTTCTTGTCGACCAGCGTCAGGGTCGGCGTCGCGGAGGCACCGTAGCGGACCATCGCCGCTTCGTCGATCGGCACCGGGATCGCCTCGAACCCCTTGTAGTTCGCCGCCAGGACCTCGGCGATCCGGGCGCGTTCCTCGGCGGGCGACGCCTCGGCGTCGTCCTTGCCGGTGCCGTAGTAGCGGGTCGGCGCGACGACAGCGAGGCCACGGTCGCGATACTTCGCCGCGAGGCGGGCGATCACCGGCGCCTGGGCGCGGCAGTCGCCGCACCAGTGCGCCCAGAAGAAGAGCAGCACCGGCCGGCCGCGCAACTCCGCCAGCGAGCGGGTTTCCGGCCCCAGGGCGTCGCGGAAGTCGATCTCCGGCGCCGGATTCCCCTCGAGCGCGATGAGCGAGATGTTCTTGCCGATGCGTGAGCGCAGCGCCGTGTCCTTGACCTTCGCCAGCTCACGGTCGTAGAACAGGAGGGCGGCGCCGCGTCCCTGACGCGCGAGGATCACGCGGCCTTCGACTTCGATCGCCGCTCCGAGCGCCGTCAGATTCCCGGTGCTGTCAACCGGGATCCGCCGGCGGAGCTCCCGGACGTACTCCATCGCCTTGTCCGGCTGCCCGAGCAGCTGGGCACCGCGCGCCAGCCAGCCGAGGCCGTCGAGATACTCCTCGTCCTCGCCGTGATTGGCCCTCCAGTCCTCGGCGAGCGCCTCGCCGGTTCGCAGGTCGCCGGCCGAGAGTTTCGAGCGGATGGCGCGGGTGAGATCGCCGGCGCGGACCGGGGCGGCGGCGAAGAGCAGCACGGCGAGGAGGGCGAGGCCCGCGAACCGGCGGTCGATTTGGCGCATGGGCCACCGGATCCGCAAGAGTCGTGCCGCGAGGTCGGCCCCGAGACTAGACTTCCGGCATGTCGACCGAGGAGCTGTTCGCGGTGATCTGTCCGTACTGCGGCGAAGAGGTCGAGCTCTTCGTCGAGAGCGACGTCTCGGGCCGCTTCGTGCAGGACTGCGAGGTCTGCTGCCGCCCGTGGTCGGTCCGCGTCGCCGACGAGGTCGGGGAGCGGACGATCTCCGTCTCCCGCGAAGACGACGGCGACTAGGCCCGCCGCGGGGGCGCGGCTCAGCGGGCCCTCTGGCCGCTCCGCCCGGCGAAGTGGAGGAACGCCAGCACCGCGAGCGTGACGGCGACCGTGGCGAGCTCGCCCGGGACGCCACCGAGTCGCGGCTCGCCGCTCTTCGGAATCCAGTCGAGCGCCGCCGCGCCGGCGATGGCCACTCCGGCCAGCCCCTCGCCCGCGACGAGACCGGAGGCGGCGAGGATTCCGGGGTCGCTCTCGCTCGATCCGGCGGCCTGCTTCTCGAACCGCTTGCGCACCAGGCCGCCGACCCAGAGACAGGCCATCGACGAGAGCGGCAGGTAGACGCCGATCGCGAAGGAGAGTCCGGAGACGCCGCAGAGCATCGCCGAGATCGAGACTCCGGCGCCGGTCGCGACGAGATCCCACGGCAGGTTGCCCGAGAGGACCCCTTCGATGATCGTCTTCATCAGTGTCGCCTGGGGGGCGGCGAGCTCCTTCGAGCCGAACTCGTAGGTGCTGCCGAGCAGCATGACGGTGCCGGCCACCGACCAGCAGGCGACCGACGCTCCGATCAGCTGGCCGAACTGCTGTTTCGCCGGTGTGGCGCCGACGAGATAGCCGGTCTTGAGGTCCTGCGAGATGTCGCCGGCCTTGGAGGCCGCGACGGCGACGATCGTTCCGACGGTGAGCACCGCGGCCCGCGCGGCGCCGTCGACCCAGCCGGCGGCGACGAAGGCGGAGGCGGTGCCGAGGAGGGTGATCAGCGCGATTCCCGAAGTCGGCTGCGACGAGACGCCGACGATGCCGACGATGCGCGCGGCGACGGTGACGAAGAGGACCCCGAAGATGCCGACGCCGGCGGCGCAGACGGCGCGCTGGGTGAGGGTCATGCCGCCGGCGAAGATGCCGGGGACCAGCCAGGAGGCGAGGACCACCGTGGCGATTCCGCCGAAGACGAAGAAGCCGGGCAGATCGCGGTCGGCGTCGGGATTCTCGATCGTCACGCCCGGCGCCTTGCGCTGGACGCCCGCCTCGCTGCCGCGGCGGAACCCTTTCGCCACCGCGGCGAACGAGCCGACCATCGCCGGAAGATTGCGCGCCAGAGTGAGGATTCCGGCGGTGGCGACAGCCCCGGCGCCGATGTAGCGCACGTACTTCGACCAGATGTCGGAGACACCCATCTCGGAGATCAGCCGCGTGGTTTCCGGGAAGAGCGGCGTGCCGAGCCGGCCGCCGAGCCAGGCGATGAGCGGAATGAGCACGAGCGACGAGACGATCGAACCGGCGACGCAGACCGAAGACTGGCGGTAGCCGAGGATGAAGCCCACGGCGAAGAGCGCCGGGGAGAGCTCGAGCGCGAGCTGCGCCTTGGGCAGTACCGGAAGCATCATCGAGAGCTCGTTCGGGAACAGGAAGGCGACCGAGATCAGGAGCTTGACTGCGGCGCCGACGGCGATCCCGCGGAAGATCCAGATCCCGGCGGACGTGCCGCTCTCGGAGGCGCGCAGCACCTCGGCGCAGGCGCGTCCCTCGGGAAACGGCAGCTCGTCGTGGGCGTCGACGATGAGCAGTCGGCGGAGCGGAATCATCGCCGAGAGCCCGAGCAGCCCGCCGAGGAAGGCGAGTGCCACGACCTGCCAGTACATCGGCGCGACGCCCCAGAGATAGAGCGCCGGGATGGTGAAGATCGTCCCGGTGGCGAGCGACGTCGAGGCGGCGCCGATCGTCTGCGAGAGATTGGCCTCGAGGATGGTCGACTTGAGGCGCAGCGCCCGGAACACCATCACCGTCATCACCGCGGCCGGGATCGACGCGGTGACCGTCATGCCGACCCGCAGGCCGAGGTAGGCGTTCGCGGCGCCGAAGATCACACCGAGAACGATGCCGGCGAAGACCGCCTTGAAGGTGAATTCGGCGATCGACTCGGGCCGTTCTCCCAGGATTCCGCTCGACGACATGCACCGTCCTCGCTTTCCGCTGGTCTGCTTCGGGTTCGACGCACTTTATCGGATACGCTTCGCCGCTCGCCGTTCCGGTGCGAAGCCGACGCGCGTGCCGACCGCCCATGAGCTCGATCCGTTTCGAAATCCGCCGCCTGGGAAGCCTCGCGGCGCCGATCGCCGTCACCCAGCTCGCGACCATGATGCTCTGGACGGTCGACTTCCTCATGGTCGGCAGGATCGACGTCCTGTCGCTGAACGCGGTGGCGCTCGGCCGCCTCTGGGTCATCGGCACCGCGATCGTCGCGATGGGTCTGATCTTCGGGCAGGACGCCATCGCGGCGCAGGCGCACGGGGCGCGGAATCGCCGCCGGCTGGGCGGCGTGCTGCAGCACTCGGTGATCCTGGGCCTTCTGGTGAGCGTGCCGCTGGGCGCCCTCTGGCTCTTCACCGAACCGATCCTCGTCGCTTTCGGCCAGGCTCCGGACGTCGCCCGCCTGGCTCACCGATACGTCGCGGCGCAGATTCCGGCGCTGCCGTTCTTCATGGTCTTCGTCTCGCTCAAGCAGTACCTGCAGGCGCGCGGCATCGTGCGGCCGGAGATGTGGATCGCGCTCGGCGCGAACGTGGTGCATGCGGCGCTCAACTGGGTCTTCGTCTTCGGACACCTCGGAGCGCCGCGGCTGGGAGCCGTGGGCGCCGGTGTCTCGACCGCGATCTCGGAGCTGCTGATGCTCGGGGCGATGCTCCTGGCGTTCCGTATCTACCGGCTCCAGCGCGGGTCCGAGACGATCCTCTCGCTCGCCCGCGTGCGCCTCGCCGGCCTCGGCGAGATCCTCCGCCTCGGCCTGCCGCTCGCCGTGATGTTGGCGCTCGAGTACTGGGCGTTCGCGATCTCGACGCTGTGGGCAGGACGGCTGGGCCCGTCGCAGCTGGCCGCGCACTCGATCGTCCTCAGTCTGGCGTCGATCTCCTACATGGTGCCGCTCGGTGTCGGGCTGGGGGCGACGACGCGGGTGGGGAATCTCATCGGTGCCGGCGAGCCGCGGAACGCCCAGCGCGCCGCCTGGGTCGCCTTCGCGCTCGGCGGCTTCGTGATGACGCTGTTCGCCGTCGGGTTCGTCGCCGGGCGGCACAGTATCCCGACCTGGTTCACCCTCGATGCCGAGGTCGTCGCCCTGGCGGCGCTCCTGCTGCCGATCGCGGCCGCGTTCGAGCTCTTCGACGGACTGCAGGTCGTGGGAAGCGGCATTCTGCGCGGCATGGGCCGGACCCGGCCGGCGGCGGCATTCAACCTGATCGGCTACTACGGCATCGGCCTCCCGATCGCCTGGTGGCTGAGCCGGCCGGAGCGGCTCGGGCTCGCCGGCATCTGGTGGGGGCTCGCGGCGGGTCTCTTCGTCGTCGCGATCCTCGCCGTCGGCTGGGTGGCGCGGCGCGGACCGGCGACCGCCGAACGCCTGGTCTGAAACGCGAAGGGCCGGCGGTGCAACCCGCCGGCCCCGGCCCTGCCGCGATCCCGCGCTGCTACCAGCTGTAACGGGCGCCGATCCGGTAACTGCGTGGTGCGTTCGTCGACAGCGGAGTCTCGAACGAACTGCCGGTACGGGACTCGATGCTCGTCACGCGTGCCTCGTTGGTGACGTTGAAGACGTCGAGGAAGACGCCGAAGCGACCGTCCCCGTCGCCGGGTTCGAAGAACCACTCGGCCCGGAGGTCGAGGTCGCTTCGGTTGTCGAGGCGCCGGCTGCCACGCGGCTCGCCGAAGAAGCGGAAGCTGCCCTGGTTGAAGTTGTAGCAGTCGCCGTCGACCAGCAGGCAGTTGTCGCGCAGCGTGTAGCGATCGCCGCTGTTGTAGGTGTAGTTGCCCGAAAGAGACAGGTTGATCGCCGGAATGATGTAGGTCCCCTGCAGTTTCAGCTGATGGGTCGGGTCGTAGGTCAGCTTTCCCTCGGCGAAGAGCAGCGAGTTCGGCGTGTCGAGCCAGCCGCCGGCGTTGTCACTGCCGTAGACGCTGCTGAAACTCCGGTTGTCGACGTTGCCGGTCGCCTCGGAGTAGACGTACGAGATCAGGAACTGCCAGTTGTCGCGCAGCCGGCGGTTCAGGGTCAGCATGTACCCTTCGTACTTGCGGTGGAGCTCGGGAGGATTGCGGTAGGCGAGGACGTCTTCGCCCGGATTGAGATAGTCGTAGAGCGTCGCTGTTCTGCCGGTCGCGTCCACCGTACCGGTCACCGGGACGAAAACGCCGTCCCTGCTCACCGTCTCGATGAAGTCCTTCTTCTCGCGATTGATGTAGGTGAACGAGAGCGTGATGCCGCCGGGGAGCTCGCGGTCCAGCCCGAGGATGTACTGATCCATGTACGGCTGGTCGAGGTCGCGGTCCAGGACCACGGTGTCGGCGGAGGTCTGACCGAGCGACTCGACGTAGCCGCTGGGGTAGATGATCCGCTGCTCCTGCGGCGTGTAGGCGCCCTCCTTGGCGTAGTAGAACTCGGTGGCGACGAACTTCTCGAAGTACCGGCCGTAGTGGCCCTTGAGGACGGTCTTGCCGTCGCGGGTGAGATCCCAGGCGAAGCCGAGCCGCGGAGCGATCGCGTCGTTGTCGAAGATCTTGCCCTGCCCGGGGACCTTGCCCTGGTTGAACTCGGCGCGGACGCCGGCGTTCACCGTGAAGTTCGGCGTGATCCGCCAGCTGTCCTGAGCGAACAGAGTGCCACGCTCGACCGTGCCGTCGAGGTCGTAGCTGTAGTTGTAGTAGCCGAGCGTGACGTAGTAGGCCGGATCGTAGTCGTAGGTTCCCGGGTCGTCGTAGCCCCAGTAGTAGTTGTCGTAGAACCAGGCTCCGGTCGGATAGCCGTAGCGGCTGCGCACCGTCGAGCGCTCGAGCTCCATGCCGAACTTGAAGTCATGGTCGCCCTTGATGAAGTCGTCCGAGTAGTGCGAGATCGACGCCACGACCTGGTTGCGGGAGCGGTCGGCGAGGTAATAGTAGTAGGCGTTCGTGTTGTAGAGGCCGGTGAGGCCGTCGTAGCGGCCGGCGATGTCGTAGCCGTTCTGCGGATCGAGGTAGTAGTAGCCGTCGTACCCGCCGTAGGCGAGGTTGAAGATCGTGTTCTGCGACAGGACCGACGACCAGGAGAAGTTCCAGACGTACTCGGGTGCGTCCTCGGTGACGGTCGCCTCCAGCGGGGTCACCGCGTCGCTGCCGCGGCCGACGATGTCGTACCGGTCCCATTCGATCCAGGACTCGATGTTGTTCGCTTCGTTCGCCTGCCAGGAGAGCTTGCCGAAGAGACGGGGCGATTCTTCGGTACGGATCGGTCCGCCGAACGAGTTCTCCTCCTTGTAGTACTGGCCGGAGAGGAAGTACCAGAGGGTGTCCTGCTTGAACGGTCCGCCGATCTGGGCTGTCGAGTCGGTGAAGCTCTCGAGGCGCGAATTCAGACCCTCGAACTCGTCGCCGAAGTCGTCCGACATGCTGTCGTCGCTGTAGAGCGATTCGACGAGGCCCTTGGTCTCGTTGCCGCCCGACTTGGTGACGCTGTTGAACACCACGCCGGTGAAGCTGCCGTACTCGGCCGGAGCGCCCAGTCCGACGAGCTGGACCTCTTCGACGATGTTGAAGTTGACGAACGACCAGGCCGTGCCGCCCTCGGGGTCGGACGTGTCGACGCCGTCGAGCTGGTAGGCGAGACCCGAGTCGGCTGAACCGTAGGCGACGCTCTGGTTGATCCCCGGCGCCAGGTCGAGGATATCGGGCTGGAAGCGCGTGGTCGGGAGGTTCTGGAGGTAGTCGTTGTCGAGGTTGGTGGTCGTCGCCGAGCTCGCGGTGTCGACGCTCGCCGCGTCGGCCGTGATGACCAGGGTCTCGGAGACGGTGGCAAGGCTGAGCTTGACCGTGAGGTCCTGCGAGCTGCCGACCGCGAGCGTGACACCCTGCAACCGGACCGGTCCGAAGCCCTCGAGAGTCACGTCCACCGTGTAGATACCGGGGGAGATCTCGGGGAAGCGGAACCGTCCCTGCCCGTCGGAAAGCGTCGTGCGCGCACCGCCGATGAGCGCCGGGCTGGCGATCTGGACGGTCGCGCCCGGGATGGCGGCGCCGGAGTCGTCGACAACCGTGCCGGTGAGGGCCGAGGTCGTCTTGCTCTGCGCCCAGGCGCTGCCTGCGAGCGCGAAGACTGCGAGTGTTCCTGCCACTGCCACTCTCTTCCAACGGTCGATCATTCGAGCCTCCTTGCTCCCTCTCCGCACGGGCACGCCGCCCGTCCGGGAATCATGGCCGTCACCGCAAAGGATCTGCCAGTTCGAAAAGCGCTGGAATCTGGCGGGCACGATAACTCCGAACTCCAGCGCCGACAAGGGTCCGGGCCGTCGGCCGCGACACCGGGGATCGCTTAGGATGCCGCCGGATGAGCGCTCGCTTCCGATTCGATGGATCCGCTGCGGCTTTTTGGATCGGGCCGGCCCTCGTGCTGGCGATGGCGGGCTGCGGGCCGCGCACGTCCGTGGAGAGGTCGCTGGGCCCGCTGCCGCGGGGCTCGAATGTCGCCGATCTGAACGTCGTTCTGGTCACTCTCGACACCACGCGGGCCGACCGGATCGGCGTCTACGGGCGCGCGGTGGGCGCTCCCCATGCCGAGACGCCGGTTCTCGACGGCCTCGCGGCGCGCGGGGCGACCTTTCTCCACGCCGCCTCGGTCACTCCGCTGACGCTGCCGGCGCACAGCACGATGATGACCGGACTCCTGCCGGCAGCGCACGGAGTGCGCGACAACGGCGGCTACCGCCTCGCCGACGAGCGCCGGACGCTGGCCGAGGTGTTCGCCGATGCCGGCTTCCGCACCGGCGGTTTCGTCTCGGCCTACGTCCTCGATCACAAGTGGGGGATCGCCCAGGGGTTCGAACGCTACTTCGACGACTTCGACCTCGAGAAAATCCGCACGCTGTCGATGGGCGAGATCCAGCGGCCGGGGAACGAGACCGTCGACGAGGCGACGCGCTGGATCGACTCCGTCTCCGGACCGGGGGGCGGCCGCTTCTTCGCCTGGGTGCACCTCTACGATCCGCACTCGCCCCACGAGGCGCCGGAGCCGTGGCGCAGCCGCTACCGCGAGGATTCCTACAACGCCGAGATCTCGTGGACCGACTCGCTGGTCGGACGGCTCGTCTCGCATCTCGAAGAGCGCGGCCTTCGCGACCGCACGATCGTCGCCGTCGTCGGCGACCACGGCGAGAGTCTGGGCGATCACGGCGAGCGCGACCACGGCTACTTCATCTACCAGTCGACGCAGTGGGTGCCGTTCCTCGTCGACGCGCCGTTCCCGGAGGTGCGGGGTCGAGTCGTGAAGAGTCCGGTCGGCCAGGCGGACCTCGCGCCGACCCTGCTCGCTCTGGCGGGAGTCGATCCGGCCGGCGGCGCCGGTCTCGAGCCTGGGCAGGGGCGGAGCCTCGTACCGCTCCTCGCCGGTGGATCGGATCCCGAGGGCTCGCTGCCTCGTGCCTACGGCGAGTCGTTCCTGCCGCGGCTGCACTACGGATGGTCGGAGCTGCGCTCCCTGCGGCGGGACCGCTGGCACTTCATCGAGGCTCCGCGCGCCGAGCTCTACGATCTCGAGGCCGACCCGCGGGAGAGCCGGAACCTCGCCGACCAGGAACGCCGCGTCGTGCGTGAGCTCCGCGACGCGCTCGCGGCGCTCGACGCCGCGGTCGTACCGGCGTCGTCGGGAACGGCGCCGATCGAGGAGGACGAGGAAACGATGCGCGCCCTGGCGGCGCTCGGCTACGTGGGCGGTCAGGCGATCGACAACTCGAAGTCGTTCCGCGACCTCGCCGACCCGAAGGATCGCCTGGCGGTCTACGACAAGATGAGCCGGGCGCGGAGTCTCGTCAAGGGCGAGGACGCCGGGGAAGCGCAGCGGTTGCTCGAGGAGGTCCTGGCGGAGGATCCCGAGGTCGTCGACGCCTGGTTCACGCTGGCGAATGTCCACTTCCGCGGGCGCGACTGGTCCCGTGCGGCCGAGCTCTATCGCGAGACGCTGAAGCGGCGACCCGACCACGACTGGGCGATGATCGGTCTGGCGGACACCTTCGTCGCCCGCGGCGAGATCGACGCGGCGGTGCTCGGCTATCGCCAGTACCTCGAGCGCGATCCGACGAACGCCCAGATCCAGTACCGTCTCGCCCAGGTCCTGGTCGATGCCGGACGCGACGACGAGGCGGAGCAGGCGTTCCGCCGCACCCTCGAGATCGAGCCCGGGACGGCGCGCGCCGAAGTCGGCCGGGCGGTGATCGCCTTCCGGCGGAAGGAGAACGCCGCGGCACACGCGGCGATCGACCGTGCCCTGGCGATCGATCCGAAGGCGAAGCACGCGAGCTACAACCGGGCGTTGCTCTTCGAGAGCGAGGGAAAGCTGCCGCAGGCCGAGGCCGCGTACCGCCAGGAGATCGCCGACCACCCGGAAAGCTTCAAGGCGTGGTTCAACCTCGGGCGACTGCTCGAACGGAAAGGAGATCTGCAGGGCGCGATCGCGGCGCTCGGCGAAGCCCTGAAGGTCCGCGCGGAGCTCGCCCCGGCGCATCTCTATCTTGCCCGGAATCTCCTGCGGAGCGGCGATCTCGACGGCGCGGAGAAGTCCGCCCGGCGCGGTCTCGAGCTCGACTCGCGATCGTCGCTCTCGGCTCTCGGTCACTACGTCCTGGCGGACGTCCTGTCGCGCCGGGGCCGGCCGCAGGAGGCGGAGCGCGAAGCACGCCGCGGACGCGAGGCCGAGGCGCGGGGGCGGAGCGCCGGCGACGATCCGCCCGAGTGAGCTGCGGCTACTTCAGGAACCGGGTGAGGTTGTCGGCGAAATTGAAGGCCGCGGTTTCTGCGTCGTCGCCGTGGACCTGGTCGCGAACGACCAGCCAGACATCCTTGGAACGGTTGTCCGTCAGGCGTCCTTCGAGCTCGATGAACGGTTGGATCATGGCGAAGAGCACCTGGGTGGAGTCTTTCTTGTAGTCGACGAGCACCGCTTCGAACGTCAGATCTCCCCCCGAAGCGACGGTTTCCAGTCCCATCTCGCTGAAGCCCTGCGCGAGGTTGTCGCGTACGGCCGTCAGGACCGCGGCCGGGACCATTCCCTTGGCGAACTTTCTCACCTGGGGAATCGAGATCGTCCGGGCGCCGGAGAGATCGAACCCGAGCTGCTTCACCTTGTCCTTCATCTTGCCGTTGGGGGTCTTGACCCAGGCCCAGTCGAAGTCGACGTCGTTGCGCTCGACGTCGTCGATCATCCGGGCGTAGTCGTCGTCCATGAGGAATACCTTGACGACCTCCTCGCCGTCCTTGTAGTCGTCGCTCTTGAGAAAGCTGTCGGACGCCGAGGCGACGACCGGAAAGGCGAGGATCACGACCAGGGTCGCGGCGAGCACGAAGGGGACCTGCCGGGTCGAGGAGAGATTCATGTTGCCTCCATTCGGGTCTGCATCGCGAACCCCGGTGGATTCAGGGGCCGAGATGCCTACCGTACCAGCCCTGGAGGCGGCGCAGCCGATCTGCCAGATGCGCGGGGGAGGACATCGAGTGCGCCTCGCCGGGATAGATCACGAGCTCGGTCTCCTGTCCCATCAGCTTGAGACGCTGATAGAGCTGCATCGCCTGCGGCAGCGGGCAGTTCCGGTCTTCTTCGTTGGCGATCAGGTAGAGCGGGGTGCGGATGGCGGCGGCATAGGTACCGGGCGAGAGGCGACGGTAGAGCTCCTCGTGCTCGAGCGGGCTGCCGAGTTCGGCGAGATACCAGACGAACCATTGGTCCTCGCCGAAGGAGGAGAGGTAGTCGAAGGCGAGACGCTCGGGCACGCCGACGCGGAACCGCTCGGTGTGCCCCACCGTCCAGAGCGTCATGATGCCGCCGTACGACCAGCCGCCGATGCCCAGCCGGTCGGGGTCGATCCAGCCGTGGGTCGCCAGGGCCTGATCGAGCGCGGCCATGAGGTCTTCGTACTCGCGCGAGTGCCAGTCACCCCAGATCGCGCGCGAGAACCGCTCTCCGTACGAGGTCGAGCCGCGGTAGTTGACCCGCAGGACGGCCCAGCCGCGGGCGGGAAAGAGCTGGTTCTCGAGATCGAAGTCGAAGTAGTCGCCGTCGAAGCCCTGCGGACCGCCGTGGATGTAGAGGACGAGCGGAGCCTTGCCTCCCGCGGGGAGGTCGAGCGGCGGGTAGAGCCACGCCTCGACTCCATCGCCCTGCGGGTTTCGCGCGGTCAGCTTCTCGGGCGTCGCCAGCCGGCGTTCGTGGAGCCAGTCGTCGTAGAGATGGGTGAGCCGGACGGGCTCGCTCGCGGCGTCCTGCTGGCGGTAGAGCTCGGGAGGATGCACCGGATCGGTGCGGCTGTAGAGCAGGGCGCCGCTCCGCGGCAGGGTCCGGACCAGGCCGTGAACGAAGCGCCCGCCGGCGAGCTCCGTGGTCTTTCCGCTCCGGCTGTCGACGTCACCGATCCAGGTGGCGCCGGAGCGCTCGAAGAGCACCGTCAGCCGTTCGTCGTCGGCGGACCAGAGCGGCGGCGCCGGGGCGGCCCCTGCCGGCATCGCGTCGGAGGCGACCCAGGCATCGAGCGCTCCGGTCAGGTCGAGCGGCGTCTCTCCACGGGCGGAGATCGTCATCACCCGCTGCGGCTGGTAGTAGTCGTTGGCCCGGCGCAGGGAGTGGAAGGCCAGCCGGTCGCCCCGATGCGACCAGGAAAGGGCGGACTCCGGCCCGGGACCGGCGAAGAGGAGCTCCGTCTCGCCGCCCGTGGCCGGAACGAGGTAGATGTCGGTGTCGTCGCTGAGATCCGGATCCGGATCGCGGTTGGAGACGAAGGCGATGGTCCGTCCGTCCGGCGCCCAGGCGGGGCCGTCGTCGTCCCAGTCACCGCGGGTGATCTGGCGGGCGCTCGCGCCGGAAGAGCGCTCGACGATCCAGAGGTGGGAGTGGCGATCGTCGGTGTACCCCTCGCCGTCCTTCTGGATCAGTGTGCGCGTGATCACGCGGGGACTGTCCTCCCGCCGGTCCCGCGGAGCCGCGTCGCGTCGCACGACGACGAAGCGGTCGCCGTCCGGCGACCACTCGAATCCGCCGAGCTCGTCGGCGACGGTGAGCGCGTCGTGCGGCTTGCTTGCCCTCCCGGAGCGCAGCTCGGACCAGCGCAGGCGATACGCTTCGTCCGTCGCATCGAGCCAGGCGAGGTAGCGCCCGTCGGGTGAGACCCGCAGGTTCCAGAGATTTCCGGCTGCGCCGACGAGCGGACGGAACACGGCGCGGGGTTCCGCGAAGTCGAGCCGGCGGATCTCGGAACGGAACGAATCGCTGCTGCGCTCGGCCTGCGTCCACAGGTACCAGGCACTCTCTTCTCCGGGAGCGACCGCGAACTCCGATACATACCCGAGCCGGTAGAGGTCGTCGACCTCGACCGGCGACGGAGGCGAGGTCGGACCGGGCGCTCCGCCCGTCCCGGCGCCGTCGCGCGACGGAGCGACACCGGAGGCGCAGCCGCAGAGGAGGAGTCCCGCGAAGGCCGCGACGCTCCGCCGCATCTTCAACTTTCGAGTTCGGTCGCGCGCCAGAGATACCAGCTCGCCGCGGTGCGGTACGGACGCCAGCGCTCCCCCTGCCGGGCGAGCTCCTTGGGCCGGGGCAGGACTTCGCGGCCGTAGGCGCGTGCGAACCCTTTGCGCACGCCGTAGTCGTCGAGCGGCAGAACGTCGGGCCGGCCGAGGGTGAAGATGAGGAACATCTCGACAGTCCAGCGCCCGACTCCGCGTACCGAAGTGAGACGCTCCACCAGCTCGTCGTCGGAGAGCTTCTCGGCGGCGCGCCGCGTCGGTATGTCACCGGCCGCGACCTTGGCAGCCAGATCCTTGAGCGCCGCCGCCTTCGAGCGCGACAGTCCGGCGGAGCGCAGCAGCTCGATCGACGCACCCGAGATCTTTGCCGGCGACGGGCAGCCGCGCGAGTTGAACAGCTTGCAGACGCGGGCGAAGATCGTCGCCGCGGCCTTGCCTGTCAACTGCTGGTAGACGATCGATTCGGCGAGCGCCTGGTACGGACTCTGTCTTGTGGCGATGGCGAGCTCGCACGGTCCGACCTTGCGGATCAGGCTGCCGAGCGTACGGTCCTTGCGACTCAGATGATCGACGGCGGCGTCGAGATTGAACGGTGGAGTGGAAGTGGTGTTGCGAATGGTGAAGACCCTCTCTTCCGGTGCGACCAATTTCGGAGAAACTTTTTTCGTGAGCGCGGAGTCTACTCGATCAACCGGAGAAGACCGAATCGTGCCGGACGATGGAAGTCGGCGGGATCCGTCAGAGTCGCGGACCATCCCGAGAACTCGACGACGCGATCGCGCGGGCGCTCGATACGGTAGAAGTTCGCGCGCAGAGTCCGTGGGCGTGCGGCGAAACCGATACTGGTCCACGGGAGCGCGAAACGCGCCTGCCAGTTCTGGCGTTCGGTCGAGCGCTCGACGCGACAGCACAGGCCGGGACAGTTCCAGGTGGTTTCCACCTCCATTTCGCGGCGATCGCCGTGCGGATTCCGGACGCGGGCGTCGAAGATCGTGCCGAGCGGACTGACGTCGATCTCGCAGTAGCTCGTGAGCGGATCGCGGTCCTCGCCGAGGAAGATCTCGAACGCCTCCTCCTCCCAGACCGGATCGTCGTGTCGCCGGTATCTTCCCCAGGCGTCGTCGTCCTCGCACAGCGCCTCGACGTGGAGGAAACGCTCGTCCCAGGCGAGGTGCACCGTCGTCTGCCAGTTGACCGGCGTGCCGGGTTGCATGCAGACGAACGGTGGGAGCGGAGCACGGTTGCGAAGCGACGCTGCCAGCGGATCCGCTCCGACGGACCGCGCGAGACGCGCGACGTCGGCCTCCGGAGGGGTCACTCCCAGGGTCCCTCCGGCATCCGCAGCGCATCCGGCACCGGGGCGCCGTCGACTTCGGTATCGAGGATCGAGGCGGCGTCGGCGGGAGTCACGTGGCCGTACCAGCGGTTCTCCGGCCAGGCGACGACAGCAGTGCCGCGGCTGCAGTGTTTGAGGCAGCCGGTGCGGGTCACGAGGACGGTGTCCTTGAGCCCGCGCTCGCGCACGAGGTCCTTCAGTCGTTGGTAGACGGCGAGGCCGTCGCGCGCAGCGCAGCAGGGGCGGGACGAGTCCGCGCCGCGGTCGTTGACGCAGACGAGGATCTGGATCGCGGGACGCGGCACGGCGGGAGTGTAGTCGATTGATCCGAGCGGCCGTGCGCGTAGGATGGATAGGGGGGAGACCCGCGATCGGAAGGGTGGTCGGGACTGCGTGGCGCGTGGTTCTCCAGCGGCCGCATTCGAGAGGTCGGAGGGGTCGTGAGCGACTCGAGAAGCCGATGAAGGGGCGGGTCCTGCTCAATCCGCAGGCGGGCCGCGGGAAAGGTCGAAGCCATGCCGAGCGGCTGCGGGCGCTCGCGCGGCGGCACGATCTCGAGTTCGAGATCCCGGCGAGCGGTGCCGAGCTCGCGGCGCGGGCGCGCCAGAGCGCCGCCGAGGGCTGCCCGAAGCTGCTGGTCGCCGGTGGCGACGGGAGCTACCACTGCGCCGTCCAGGGGCTGGCCGGGAGCGACTGCGCCCTGGTGCCGATCGCGCTGGGTACGGGCAACGATCTGGCGCGCGAGCTCGGACTGCCGCTCGCGATCGAGCGGGCCGTCGAGCTCGGCGTCGCAGCGCCCGTAGATCGGATGGACCTCGGCCGGGTCGGCGAGAACTACTTCTGCGGCGTCGCGGGAACCGGAATCGACAGCGAGGCCGCCGAGTACTCACGGTCGATCCGCCGCCTCCGTGGGCCGCTGGTCTACGTCTGGTCGGTCGTCGCGGTCCTCGCCCGGTTCGCCGCCCCGGAGCTCCGCCTCGAGCTCCCGGACGAGACGATCCGGGACCGCGTGATGCTTTCGGCGTTCGCCAACACCCGCTATTTCGGAGGCGGGATGAAGATCGCACCCGGTGCCGACCGCGCCGACGGACTGTTCGACGTCGTCCTCGTGCGCCGCATCTCCCGCCTCCGTCTGCTGACGATCTTCCCCCGCGTCTACCGCGGGACCCACCTCGCCCACTCCGCCTGCGAGATCCGCCGGGCGGCGCGGCTGCGCTACTCCCTGGACCGCCCGATGGCCTGCTGGGGGGACGGCGAACGGCTGGCCGGAGTCGGTCCGCAGGGGGTCGAACTGGAGATCGTCCCGGGAGCCCTCGCGGTTCCTCGACTCGTCTCCTCAACGTGACTCCGTCGTGATAGAACTGTCGCACTTCGGGAGGAAGACAAGATGCGCAATCGTGGACTCGGGCTCCTCGTGTTGGGACTCCTCGTGGCTGGTTCTCCGCTCTGGTCGCAGTCCCAGGCGACCACCGGCGTGATCGAGGGAATCGTCAAGGACGAATCGGGTGCGGTGCTGCCGGGGGCGACGGTCGTCCTGACCAATCGGGACACCAACTTCGCCCGCACGGTGACGACCGAGGCGAACGGTCGCTTCCGCGCCATTCTGCTCCCGCTCGGCAGCTACCGGGCGGAGACCTCGCTCGACGGCTTCACGACCTCGGTGGTCGAGGGCATCGAGCTCGCGGTCGGCCAGTCGGTCCAGCTCGACATCGGCCTCACCGTTGCCGGGGCGTCGGAACAGATCGTCGTCACCGCCGAGGTCCCCCTCGTCGAAGCCACGCGGACGGAGGGTTCGACGCGGATCGGCGAGCAGGCGATCGAATCGCTGCCGAACAACGGCCGCAACTTCCTCGACTACACGAAGCTCACCCCCGGCGTCACGATCGTCCAGGGCCCGGACGGCGAGGAGCTGTCGATCAACGGACAGAAGGGGATCGCGAACAACGTCTCGGTGGACGGCGCGGACTTCAACAACCCGTTCTTCGGCGAGCAGCGCGGCGGACAGCGGCCGCCATTCACCTTCAACCTCGACGCCGTCCAGGAGGTCGTGGTCGTGGCCGACGGCGCACCGGCCGAGTTCGGCCGCTCCGCCGGCGGCTTCGTCAACGTGGTGACCAAGTCGGGTACCAACGACCTCCACGGCACCGTCCACGCCTTCTACAAGGACGACAGCCTCTCCTCCGATCCGCACGCCCCGAACGGCGGACGCGTGCCGAAGGGCGACTCCGATCAGGAGCAGTTCGGCTTCACCCTCGGTGGCCCCCTCCAGACCGACCGCCTCTTCTACTTCATCGCCGGCGACGTGCAGCGCGGCGACGAGACGAAGCAGACCAACGGCGGCCGCATGGACCCGACCCTGGTGAGCTTCCTGAACTCGATCGGCATCGCGGACGACAACGGCCCGATCTCGCGCTCGAACGACGCCGAAGTCGCCCTCGTCAAGCTCGACTGGACGCTCTCGGAGTCGAACCTGCTCACGCTGCGCTACTCCTACACCAACTCGGAGCAGGCCAACGGAACCTTCGACGTCGACACCTGGGGCCGCTCGGCGAACGCGGTGGAGCAGGACTACTCGCACGCCGGCACGTTCAGCCTCGTCAGCACCTTCTCCTCGAACATGGTGAACGAGTTCCGCGGGCAGTACGCCAAGGAGTGGCGCCCCCGTCCCTACAACGGTCCGGACATTCCGGGCCAGGGTCGTCCCTTCCCCGACACCGCGATCGCCGCCAACGGCAACCGCTTCGGAATGCCGTTCTTCATCCCGGTCAAGTACAACGACGACCGCAAGCAGGTGACCGACAACTTCTCGATCCTCTCGGCCGATCACAACGTCAAGCTCGGGTTCGACTACAACGAGGTGGCGTCGTCGCAGACCTTCATCGGCTTCGCCAACGGGCGGTTCATCTTCTCGAGCGTCAACGGTTTCATCAACTACTACAACAACCCGAACTACATCGAGTGCTCCGACGGTTCGAGCTCGCAGGCGGGGATCTGCCCGGCGGGCGCCTCCCCGGTGGGACCGGTGCTCCTCTATCTGCAGCAGGTCGGGGTCAACGGCCGGACGGTGGAGCAGGCGGGCACCCAGACCATCGACCAGACGGAGCCGGCGATCTACATCCAGGACGACTGGCATCCGACCGAGAACCTGACGATCCAGGCCGGACTGCGGTGGGAGGGTCTCGACAACCCGAGCGTCCAGACGTCGCCGGACGACGTCTTCTTCGCGGACTTCATCGGGCAGACCCGGAACGGTCAGGAGTTCCCGTCGAACGGCGAGATTCCGGACGACTGGGAGATGTGGCAGCCGCGTCTCGGTCTGGCCTGGACGCCGGACGAGAAGTCGGTCGTTCGCGCCACCGCGGGGATCTTCCACGCGCGCCTGCCGGCGCTGAACCTGGCCTCGACGCGGTCGACCAACGGCTCGATCGGCGCGACGCTCTACCGTGACAGCACGCTGAACGACATCCTCGGCCACACCCCTGATTACCGGACGCTGATCCAGCTGCCGGCGGATGCGCTGGTCTTCTTCCCGGACGTCTTCGTCTACGACAAGGACTGGCAGACTCCGGACACGCTGGCGACCTCGCTGTCGTGGGAGCGGGAGGTCACGCCTGGGCTCGCGATCCTGGTCAAGGGGAACTACGCGCGGACCAACCACATCACCCGCTTCATCAACCGCAACGCCTCCCAGTTCGGTTCCCCGTGGAGCTCGGGTCTGCCGCCGGGCGGCGTGAACGGCATCTCGACCCTGACCAGCGTCGAGTCGACCGCCAAGAGCCGCTACTGGGGAGTCACGGTCGGTGCCAACAAGCGGATGTCCGACAACTGGATGCTCCAGGCGTACTACACCTACTCGGAAGACAAGTCGGACGACGACAACGAGCGCGATCCGTTCACCTTCCGCTACGTCGATCCGACCCAGCTCGACCGCGAGTACAACTATTCGGACCGCGACCAGCGTCATCGCCTGAACGCGCTGGCGCTCTTCCGCCTGCCTTGGGACATCGACCTCAACCTGCGCTACTCGTACCGCTCGGCGCAGCCGAAGTCGGTCGACAACCGGATCGCTCCGGACGGCAGCATCATCCTGCGCAACACGCTGCGCAAGGACAACGAGTTCAATTCGCTCGACCTCCGCGTCTCGAAGATGTTCGATCTCGGCGCGGTTTCGCTGGAGCCGATCGTCGAGGTCTTCAACGTCTTCGACTCGGCGAACTTCCTGCGCCCGGAGACGACGAACCTCGCCTTCAACTTCGACGGTACGGTCCGTTCCGGCGCCGGCGACCCGCGTCAGATCCAGCTCGGAGTTCGGCTGGTCTGGTGATTCCGGCAGTCCGACTGCACAGATTTCTGGCCAGCTGACAGGCTTCGCGCCCTCGCGTAGGATCCGGGGCGCGAAGTCACGAGTCTGTTGCTGCTCCGTCACCCTCCGCGGTGCCGGTGTCGATACAGTTGGCACGACTCCAGCGGTTTGCCTGAACCACACTGTTTCTCACAGAAAGAGGAGACTTCATGAACGGCACCATTCGACGATGGACCCTGGCGCTAGCGACTCTGATGCTCGCCACGGGTGCCTGGGCGCAGACCGACGTGACCACGACGCGAGCCTCGGGAACGATCACCGACGAGCAGGGCGGCGCCCTTCCCGGTGCGACCGTGACGATCCGCAACGACGAGACCGGTCTCGTCGCGAGCGCCGTCTCCGACGAGCGCGGCTTCTATCGCCTGCTGAACCTGCCCAGCGGAACCTACACGCTGACGGTGGAGCTCGAAGGGTTCGCGACGGCCGAGAAGGCCGGGATCCGGATGATTCTCGGATCGACGCCCACCATCGACGTGCAGATGGAGCTCTCCGCGATCGCCGAGACCATCACCGTCACCAGCGAGGCGCCGGAAGTCGAAGTGACCAACACGGCGGCGACGACGACCATCACCACCGAGCAGATCAAGAACATCCCGCTGTCGCAGCGTGACTTCCGGAATCTCGTGCTGCTGACGCCGTCGACCCGTTTCGACAGCGAGCGCGGCAACCTCTCGATCTCCGGCCAGCGCGGCATCAACACCAACGTCACGGTCGACGGTGTCGACTTCAACAACGCCTTCTTCGGCGGCACCGTCGGTGGTGCCGAAGGCCGCGCGCCCCTGTCGATCTCCCAGGAGTCGATCAAGGAGTTCTCGGTCATCACCAACGGTGCCTCCGTCGAGTTCGGGCGGTCCGGCGGCGGCTTCGTCAACGTCGTGACCAAGAGCGGTACGAACAACATCCACGGTTCGCTCTTCTACTACAACCAGCCCCAGAGCCTGATCTCCGACTTCGCCAACGGCGTCGAGCCGGCGGACCAGGAGAAGGACCAGTTCGGCGGCTCGTTGGGCGGTGCGATCCTCAAGGACCGGCTCTTCTACTTCGTCTCCTACGACGAGCAGACGCGCAGCGAGACGGTGCCGATCGACTCGCGGACGCTCGACTCCGCGGTCTTCGCCAGGTACCCGCAGCTCACTTCGAGCCCGACCTACGCGCAGACCCAGGACGGAGACGTGCTGTTCGGGAGACTCGACTTCCAGATCTCGGACACGCAGCGCGTCATGGTGCGTGCGAACTTCACCGACTACACGGGAGAGAACGGGACCTCGAACTCGACGTCGCGTGCCGACACCTACAACGGCATCGAGGGTCTGGACACCGAGGCCTACGTCGGTTCGTGGAGCGGTCAGTTCGGCTCGAATCTGCTCAACGACTTCAACGTCAACTACATCACCGAGGACACGCCGCGCGAGGACAAGGGGCTCGATCTCCCGGGTCTGCGCGTCAACGGACTCGGTGACTACGGCGAGGTCGACTTCCTGCCGATCGTCTCGACGACCGAGCGCAAGGCGGTGGGCGACACGGTGACCTGGCTCACCGGTCCGCACGTCTGGAAGTTCGGTGGCGAGTACAACGACACCTCGATCGACCAGATCTTCAAGGGCAACTGGCGTGGCGTCTTCCGGTTCAACAATCGGGCGGACTTCCTCGCCGGACGATGGGCCTCCTACAACCAGTTCGGCGGCCTCGGCGGCCTGACCGCGGACGAGGCGGGCCGCGCGAACTTCGGCCAGAAGGAGACGGCCCTCTTCGTCCAGGATCAGTGGTTCCTCCGGTCGAACCTGACCTTCTCGTTCGGACTGCGGGCCGAGAGCCTCGACAACCCGGACGATCCGATCCTCAATCCGAACGACGTCAACGCGAACGGTTCCTACCGGTTCTCGGGCAAGGTTCCGGACGCGTCGATTTCGGATCAGCTCTCGCCGCGCATCGGACTTTCCTGGTCCCCCGGCGAGGACGGCAAGACCGCGCTGCGGTTCTCGGCGGGCCGTTACTGGTCGCGTACGCCGGCGATCCTGCTCGCACAGCTCTTCACCTCGAACGGGGTCCGCGGCACGCAGTACCAGATCAACGCTCCGAACGTCGGTGGTCAGGTGCAGGCGCCGACCGATCCGCTCTCTCCCGGCTGGGGAGCGAATTTCACGGTCCAGGGAACCGAGCGCATCGACTTCACGCAGGTGCCCAACCCGCGGGCGCCTGGCGTCTTCGCGATCGATCCGGACTTCGAGAATCCCTACACGGACCGGATGACGCTCAACGCCGAACGGGAGATCCTGCCGTTCACGGTCGTCGGAGTCGATCTCACCTACGCCAAGGGAAAGCAGCTGCAGCGTCTGACGGACATCAACCTGCAGTACGACGGCACACTGAGTGCGAACGGACTGCCGCACTACAGCCGGACGCGGCCGAACAGCTACTACGGTCGCGTGACCACGAGCCTCTCGGACGCCGAGTCCGAGTACAAGGGGGTCACGGTCCTGCTCCGTCGCCGGATGCACAACGACTTCCAGTACTACGCGTCGCTGACCTGGTCGCGTGACGAGGACAACGACTCGAACGAGCGGAATTTCGCCGGAATCCAGGCCGAGGACATCAACAATCTCGATCTGAACTACGGCAAGTCGAACCGTGACCAGGCCTGGAAGGGAATCGTGAACGGTCTGTGGAAGACGCCGCTCTGGGGTATCGAACTCGCGGGATCGATCCGGTATTCCACCGGATCGCCGTGGACCATCAGTGCCGGGTCCGACCTCAACGGCGACACCAACAACGTCGATCGCCCGACGATCAACGGAGTCCACGTCGAACGGAACGGGGAGCGTCAGCCGGACTTCAAGTCGCTCGACCTCCGTCTCGGCAAGGGCTTCGGAGTGGGTCTCGGCGAGGTGACGGTGTTCGTCGAGTGCTTCAACTGCACGGACGAGGCTAATCGCTTCGTCCCGGGCAACAACATGTCGTGGGGGAGCGCCACCGGTTCCTCGCCGGTGAGCTCGAACTTCGGTGCCGAGACCGGTGTCGGGACCCCGCGGACGATCCAGCTCGGAGCGCGCTGGGACTTCTGATCCGCCGAGTCCGGCGGACCGCAAGAGAGGGAGGGGCGGAGTCGCCCCTCCCTTTTTCTTTGGCGAAATTCGCTCCGGTGGACGGCGAACCCCTCGCGGCGCTTAAGATAGAGCCGTGAGTTCGTCGTTTCGCGGTTGGTGTCTGCTGCTCCTCGTGACCTCCTTCGTGTCGTCGGGATGCTCGCTGCGTCGGGTCGCGGCGGGGAAGGTGGGCGACCTGATGGCTTCTGGGGGCAGCGGCTGGAGCTCGGACGAGGATCCGGAGCTGGTTCGTGAGGCGCTGCCGTTCAGTCTCAAGCTGATGGAGAGTCTGGCGGCCGAGGCTCCGCAGCACGCCGGCCTGCAGGTGGCGCTCTGTCGCGGCTTCACCAGCTACGCCGCCGGGTTTCTCGAACCGGACGCCGAGCGCATCGAGTCCGCCGATTTCGACCGCGCGGAGACGATTCGTCGGCGAGCCGCCAAGATGCATCTCCGGGCGCGCGGACACTGCTTCGCGGCGATGGAGATCGTGCAGGAGGGTTCGCGGGAAGAGCTCCTGCGCGATCCGGACCGGGCCCTCGCACGCTTCGGTGCCGGCGATCTCGAGCTGCTCTACTGGACCGGAGCTTCGTGGGGATCGGCGATTTCGCTGGCGCTCGATCGTCCGGATCTGGTGGCCGACCTCCCGACCGTGCGGGCGATCTTCGAGCGCGCGCTGACGCTCGGCCCGGACTGGGACCGGGGAGCTCTCCACGAGGCGATGATCGTCTTCGACTCGATGCCGGCCATGATGGGTGGTTCGTACGAACGCGCCCGCGCCCACTTCGAGCGTGCGGTCGAGCTGTCCGGAGGTCTGCGCGCCAGTCCGTTCGTCACCTGGGCGCGCTCATCCGCGGTAGCGCGACAGGACCGCCGGGAGTACCGCGAAGCGCTGGATAGGGCGCTGGCGATCGATCCCGAGGTGACGCCGGCGGACCGGTTGTCCAACCTGATCTCGAGGGCGCGAGCGACGACGCTCCTCTCGCGCATCGACGATTTCTTCTTCGTCGCCGAAGACGAGCCCGCGGCGACCGAGTGAGGAGGAAGTGCAGATGAATCGACGGATGGCCTTTGCGATCGCCGGCCTGCTGGCTCTCGCCGGCGGCGGGCGCGCGCTCGAAGCGCAGACACTGAAGCTGGCGACCCTGGCGCCCCAGGGCTCGGTCTGGGATCGCTCGATCCGCACCATGGGCGATCGCTGGACCAAGGAGACCGGCGGTCGGGTCCAGCTCAAGGTCTATCCGGGCGGCGTCGCCGGAGACGAGAGCGACGCCCTGCGCAAGACACGCGCCGGGCAGTTCCAGGGCCTCGCGATCACGGTCGCGGGCCTCACCGAGATCGATCCGGCCTTCAACGTCTTCCAGATCCCGATGTATTTCGAGAGCTTCGGCGAGCTTTACTACGTGCTCGACGAGGTGCGCCCGATGCTCGAGCAAAGACTCGAGGCGAAGGGGTACGTGCTGCTGCACTGGGGACACGGCGGCTGGATCCATCTCTTCTCGCGCGAGCCGATCCGGACGCTCGAGGACCTCAAGAAGCAGAAGCTGTTCGTCTGGGCGGGTGACGACGAGTCGGTGCAGGCGTGGCGGAAGAACGACTTCCAGCCGGTTCCTCTCGCCGCGACCGACATCCTGCTCGGGTTCCAGACCAGGATGATCGACGTCGTGCCGACGACGCCGATCGCGGCGCTGTCGCTGCAGTGGTTCCGCCAGACGCCGCACATGATGAGCCTCGGCCTCGCCCCCCTGGTCGGTGGCGTCGTCGTCTCGAAGTCGGCCTGGAACAAGATCGCGCCCGCCGATCGCGAGGTGATGCTCGCCGCCGCGAAGGCCGCCGAGGACGAGCTCGAGATCGAGGTCCCCCGGCAGGACAAGGAGGCGATCCAGCAGATGACCCAGCGCGGCCTGACGGTGAACGAGCTCACGGCCGAGCAACAGAAGCCGTGGCGGGCCGAGGCCGAGCGGTTCCTCGAAGCGGCACGCGACGGCCGGGTGCCGCCGGACGTCCTGCAGGCGGTGGCGGCGGCGGTGGCGGAGTATCGCCGGGGGCAGGGGAAGGCCAAGGGAGCCGCCGGCTGAGACCGTCAGCGAAACTGGAGTCGGCGCTCGCCGTTCTGCCGCTCGCCGCGATGGCGCTGCTCGTCGGGTCGGAGCTCGTCGTCCGCCAGGTGGGCCACGGCGCGGTGCCGGGCGCCCAGCCGCTCGCCCAGCACCTGACGCTCTGGGTGGCTCTCTTCGGCGCGGCGCTCGCCGCGCGCGAGGGCAAGCTGCTGGCCATCGGATCGGCGAGCTACCTTCCCGAGGGGCGCCTCAGGCGCTGGGCGCCGGTGCTCGCCGGCGCGGTCGGCGCGGCGGTCTCGGCGCTCCTCGCGCGTGCGGCCTGGAACATGATGCTGCTCGACCGCGAGGCGGGCGGCGAAGTGGCGCTGGGGATTCCGATCTGGGTGGCGCAGATCGTCCTGCCGCTCGGATTCCTCGTTCTCGCGCTGCGGCTCGCCTGGCGGGCCTCGCCGCACTGGGGTGGCCGCCTGGTCGCCTTCGCGGCGCTGGCGGCGGCGCTCGTGCTCGCGGCACAACCGGCCGCGGTCGAGGGCTGGCCGAAGTGGACCGGAATCACCCTGCTGCTCGTTGCCGCCGTCTCGGGCTCGCCGCTCTTCGCACTGCTCGGCGGCTCAGCGGTCTGGCTCTTCCTGACCGACGGGGTGCCGATCGCCGCCGTACCGATCGAGAGCTACCGCCTGGCTGTCCACCCGACGCTGCCCTCCGTCCCGCTCTTCACCCTCACCGGTTTCCTGCTCGCCGAAGGGCAGGCCGCGCAGCGGCTGCTGGCGCTCTTCCGGGCGGCGGTCGGCTGGCTTCCGGGCGGAACCGCGGTGGTGACGGCGTTGCTCTGCGCTTTCTTCACGACCTTCACCGGAGGGTCGGGCGTCACGATTCTGGCGCTCGGGGCTCTGCTCCTCACGGCGCTCCGGACGGAGAAGTACCCGGAACGGTTTTCGATCGGTCTGGTGACCTCCTCCGGCGCGCTCGGACTGCTGTTCGCGCCGGCGGTGCCGCTGGTCTTCTACGGCATCGTGGCGAACGTTCCGATTCCCGACCTGTTCCTCGCCGGCCTGCTCCCCGGGCTGTTGATGGTCGGCGCGGTCGCGGCCTGGGGGATCCGCCAGGGGCGGAGGTCGGGCATCGGCGGAGGTCCGTTCGCCTGGCGGGAGCTTGCCCGCGCCACCTGGACGGCGAAGTGGGAGATCCTGCTGCCGGTCCTGGTCATCGGGCTGATGCTCTCCGGGCGCGCGACCGCGGTCGAAGCGGCGGGCGCCTCGGTCCTCTACGCGGCCGTGATCGGTCTCCTGGTCCACCGCGACGTCGCCTGGCGGCGCCTCGGAGCGGTCCTCGCGGAGTGCACCGTCGTGGTCGGTGGCGTGCTGCTGATCCTCGGCGTGGCGCTCGGCTTCACCAGCTACCTCGTCGACGCGCAGGTGCCGATGCATCTCCTCGCCTGGGCGCAGGAGAACCTGGGCTCGAAATGGGCGTTCCTGCTGATCTTGAACCTCCTGCTCCTGGTCGTCGGCAGCCTGATGGACATCTTCTCGGCCATCGCTGTGGTGGTGCCGCTGATCGCACCGCTCGGCCTGGCGTTCGGGGTCGATCCGATCCACCTCGGGATCATCTTCATCGCCAACCTGGAGCTCGGGTTCCTCACGCCGCCGGTCGGCGTGAATCTGTTCCTCGCTTCGTACCGCTTCGAGAAGCCGATGACCGAGGTCACGCGCTCGGTGCTTCCGTTCCTCGGCATCCTCGTCGTCGGAGTCCTCCTGATCACCTACTTGCCGTGGCTGACGATGGTCTTCCTCGACCGGTGACGCGCTCCGCCGACGGCAAGAGCTACGATCGCGCCTATTTCGACCGCTGGTACCGCTCGCGCCGGCACCGGATCGAGACCGCGGCAGCTCTGCGCCGGCGTGTGGCGCTCGCTCTGGCGCTCACAGAGCATCTCCTCGAACGGCCGGTGCGGACCGTCCTCGACGTGGGCTGCGGGGAAGGCCGGTGGCGCCGCGAGCTCCGCCGGCTGCGGCCGTCCGTCCGCTACGTCGGTGTCGACTCTTCGCCCTACGTGGTGGAACGCTTCGGAGCGCGACGCGATCTCCGCCTCGGAACGTTCGCCGGGCTCACGGCGGTCGAGACGGGCGGGCCGTTCGACCTCGTCGTCTGTGCGGACGTCCTCCACTACCTCTCCGACCGCGATCTCTCCGCGGGCCTTCCGACGCTGGTCGCGCGGACGGCGGGACTCGCCTGGCTGGAGACGCTTTGCCTCGAGGACGAGGTCGAAGGGGATCGGAGTGGTCTCGTCCTGCGTCCGGCGGCGGAGTACCGGCGCTGCTTCCGCAGAGCCGGGCTGGTTCCGGCGGGAAGCCACGGCTGGATCCCCGCCGCGCTGGCGGATCGCCCTCCCGCGCTCGCTCTCCCGCCGGCGGGCCGGCGTCAGACCTCGAACGTCACTCCCTGAGCGAGGGGCAGGTCCTTGCCGTAGTTGATCGTGCAGGTCTGGCGACGCATGTACGCCTTCCAGGAGTCGGAGCCGGCCTCCCTTCCACCGCCGGTCTCTTTCTCACCGCCGAACGCGCCGCCGATCTCGGCTCCCGAAGTGCCGATGTTCACGTTGGCGATGCCGCAGTCGCTGCCGGCCGCCGTCAGGAACTGCTCCGCCGAGCGCATGTTGAGGGTGAAGATCGCCGAGGAGAGGCCTTGCGGCACGCTGTTGTGGAGCTCGATCGCCTCGTCGAGCGTGTCGTACTCGAAGAGGTAGAGGATCGGTGCGAACGTCTCGTCGCAGGTGATCGGCATGTGATGCACCGCCTCCACCAGCGTCGGTTCGACGTAGAAGCCGGGGCGATCGAGGACCTTGCCGCCGGCGAGGATCCGGCCGCCCTGCTCGACGGCGAGCTTGAGCGCCGCCTGGTAGTCCGCCACCGCCTTCTCGTGGATGAGCGGACCCATCAGCGTCGCGCTCTCGCTCGGATCGCCGATGCGCACCGATCCGAACGCCTTCACCAGCCGCTCCTTCATGTCGGCGGCGATCGACTTGTGCAGGAAGAGGCGGCGGGTCGTGGTGCAGCGCTGGCCGGCGGTGCCGACCGAGGCGAAGAGAACGGCGCGGAGCGCGAGATCGAGATCGGCGTCCTCGGTGACGATGATGCCGTTGTTGCCACCGAGCTCGAGGAGCGAGCGGCCGAGGCGATCCGCGACCACCTTGCCGATCGAACGGCCCATGGCGACGGAACCGGTGGCCGAGATCAGCGGGAAGCGCGGGTCGGCGGCGAGCGGCTGTCCGACGACGTGACGGTCACCGACCGCGAGATTCCAGATCGGCGGGGCGTCGTTCGCCCGGAGGACCCGTTCGGCGATTTTCGTCACGGCCAGCGAGCAGAGGGTCGCGTGCTCCGAGGGCTTCCAGAGCACCGGGTCGCCGCAGACGGCGGCGACCATCGCGTTCCAGGCCCAGACCGCCACCGGGAAGTTGAAGGCGGTGATGACGCCGACCGGGCCGAGCGGATGCCACTGCTCGTACATCCGGTGCTGCGGGCGCTCCGAATGCATGGACAGGCCGTACAGCTGGCGCGAGAGGCCGACGCAGAAGTCGGCCATGTCGATCATCTCCTGCACTTCGCCGAGACCCTCCGACCGCACCTTGCCGACTTCGAGCGTGACCAGCAGGCCGAGATCCTCCTTGTGGCGCCGCAGCTCCTCGCCGAGCTGCCGGACGACCTCGCCGCGCTTCGGGGCCGGCCAGAGCCGCCAGTCCTGGAAGGCGCGAACGCTCGCGGCGGCGACCCGCTCGTAGTCGGCGGTGGACGCCTCGAGAACGACGCCCAGGACTTCACCCGTCGCCGGATTGAGCGACTCGTAGCGCTTGCCGCGGGTCGGAATCCAGCTGCCGTCGAAGGCGCCGGGGTTCTCGTCGGCGAGCCCCAGGCGGGAGAGGAGGGACGAGATTTCGGGACGGGTCGCTACGGTCATGGGAACTCCCGGAAGTAGAGGATGAAAGGGCGCCGCCGGAACTGCGGCGACGGAGATTCTATCGCAGCGGCTACAATGCGAGCCCTCCATGGCCGCGCTTCGTCCTCACCTTCCGGCGCTGCTGCTCGCACTCTTCGCCTTCCATTGCGGAACCCTCCCCGGCGCCGCGGAATTCCCGGCCGTGGCGATCGGTCAGGCGCTCCTGCTCGTCGCCGCGACCCTGGCGGGCGCCCGGATCGACCCGCTGCGTCTCGGGCGTGCCGGCCGTCTCCTGCCCTGGGCGCTGCTCCTGACGGTGATCGCGAGCCGGGCGGCCTCGCCGGTGCCCCGCGCGGGGATCGTCGCCCTCGCGCTGTTGCCCGCCTTCCTGCTCCTGCCGTCGTTCGTGGCCGACTGCTGGGCGACGGCGCGGGCTCGGGCGGCCGGCGTGCGCAGTCTGCTCCTGCTCGTCGGCGCCGTCTCGGTCTGGTCGCTCGTCGAGCGGGCGCGCGACGGTTCCGAGCGCGCCGCGATGCCTCTCGGACATCACAATCTGCTCGCCGCCTTCCTGGTCATCCTGCTGCCGCTCTGCGTCCCCGGGCTCCGGGACCGCGGTCCCGTGCGCTGGCTGACGCTCGCGACGATCATCGCGGGCGGCGGCGCGCTTTTCGCCACCCGCTCGTTCCTCGCCGCGGGTGTCCTGGCAACCGTCGCACTCCTGTTCTCGGCGCGGTTCGCCCGGGCGAGGCAGGCCGTGTGCGGCCTCGCGCTCCTCGCGCTCGCCCTCCTGGTGCCACGGGCGATCGCGATCGTCTCGGGAGGCGACAGCTCCGGCCAGGCGCGGGCGGTCTACTGGCGTGCGGCCTGGGACGGCTTCCTCGAGCGGCCGATCACCGGCTGGGGCCCCGGTTCGACGCCGTGGACGATCGCCGAGACGATGCGCCCCCGTCCCGGAATCTCGCCGGCGGGGGAGATCGTCGGCCAGTCGCATTCGCTGCCGCTCGAGCTGCTGCGGGAGCTGGGAGCACCGGGATTGGCTCTCGTCGTCGCCTGCCTCGCCCTCTTCGTGATCCGCCGATTGTGGGCGCCGTCGGGTGCGACGGACCAGGTCTGGGTCGAGGCCGGAGTGGCCAGCCTGTTCGCCGCCCTCGGCAGCTCCCTGGGGGAGGCCTGGCTCTCGGTACCGGCGATTCCGCTGGCGATGGCGGTCGGGATCGGAGCGGCGCTCGCCGGCGAGCGGGAGGGACCGGAGGCCGGCGGCGGCGCCTCGCGCTGGCCGGCCGTTCTCTACGCCGCCGCGGCCGCGGTGCTGCTCGTCCCGCCGCTGCTCGCCGAGCGCTCGTACGATCGCGCCGTGCGGGCCGGGACCAGGGACCCGGCCGCGGCGGAGCTCGCGGACGCACGGCGCCTCGATCCGCGATTTCCTCTCTATCGTGCCCGCTGGGCCTGGTCGGCATCGGCCGCGATCAGCGAACGGGCGGCCGAAGCGTTCCGCGCCGCGGACGAGAGTCGCGGCGTCGCGACGCTCTGGCTCCGTGCGGGCGCCCTCGCCCTCGAAGCGGGTACGCCGGATCCGGCCCGGCTCGCGTTCTCCCGGGCGCTGGCGCTCGATCCGCTCTCGGCGTTCGCGCCGTTCCAGCTCGCCGCCCTCGTCGACGACCCGGCGGCTTGCGCGGCGCGCGCCGTCCTGGCGGAGCCGCGACTTCTCGCGGCGTCGGTCCTGCGCGATCGCGAGGGGCGACGCGAGGCGTTGCTGCGACGTATCGAGAGTTGGCCCGGGATCGACGCCGGCTGGCGCTCGGAGCTCTTGCAACGGGCGAGCGGACTGCCGGAGGCGGGCGGCGACGAGGTCGACCTGGCGGCCCGGATCGATTCCGAACCGGCGCTCGCCATGTCGCTCCTGACGTTCCGCCGGCGCCCCTGGAAGGCGGACGTGGCGCGGATCCGGCTCGAGCGCGAAGGGGTCCGGGCGCTGCGCGATCTGGTCCCGGCGACGGCGCTGGCGACCTCGGCGGCGACGGCATTCCCGCGCGATCGTTGCGCCCCCTGACGGGCGGAGGTCAGGAAAGAACGGAGGCGAGCGCCCGCTCGATGCGGCGGAGGCCGTCGTCGGCCTCGGACTGAGAGAGGACGAGCGGCGGACGCATGCGGATCGAACGCTCGCCCGAGGCGAGACCGAGAACGTCGCTCTCGTTCAGCGCCGCGAGCGTGCGATTGCGGGTCTCGGCGTCGGGCAGGTCGAAGGCGAGGAAGAGTCCGCGACCCCGCCGGCTGCTCACCTTCCCCGGGAAGAGGCGCTCGAGCTCGCCGAAGCCCTCCAGGAGATGCGCTCCGACCGCGGCCGCGTTCTCGACCAGTCCGTCTTCCTCGATGATCTCGACAATCCGCTGGCAGCGGACCATGTCGACGAGGTTGCCGCCCCAGGTCGAGTTGATGCGCGACGAGATCTTGAAGACGGAGTCGACCTCGTCCAAGCGGGGTCCGCCGGCGATGCCGCAGACCTGGGTCTTCTTGCCGAAGGAGAAGACGTCGGGCTCGACGCCGAAGTGCTCGAACGACCACCACTTGCCGGTCGTCCCGAATCCGGTCTGGACCTCGTCGAAGATGAGCAGGAACTCGTGCTCGTCGGCGAGCGCACGCAGTCGGCGCAGGAACTCCGGGCGGAAATGGTTGTCGCCGCCCTCGCCCTGGATCGGCTCGATGATCAGGGCCGCGATCTCGTGGCCGTGCTGCCGCACCGCCTCTTCGATCTCGGCGACCGAACGCTTCTCGGCCTCGATCGTCCGCTCGAGACCCTCGGGAGTCTCCGGGAACTCGATCCGGGGGTTCGAGACCCGCGGCCAGGGAAACTTGGGGAAGTACTGCGTCTTGCGCGGATCGGAGGTGTTCGTCAGCGACAGCGTGTAGCCGCTCCGGCCGTGGAACGCCTGCCGGAAGTGGATGATCTGCGAGCCGGTTTCGTCACGCCCTGCCGCCTGGTTCTTGCGCACTTTCCAGTCGAACGCCACCTTGAGCGCGTTCTCGACCGCGAGAGCGCCGCCCTCGATGAAGAAGAGCCTCTTGCGGAAGGCCGGCGGGATGGTGCGGGCGAAGGCCTCGACGAATTCGGCCATGAAGGTGGTGTAGATGTCCGAATTGGCCGGCTTGTTGAGGGCGGCGGGGAGGATCCGCTCGGCGAATTCGGCGGTCGTCGCCTTCGGGTGGTTGAAGCCGATCGGCGAGGTCGAGAAGTGCCCGAAGAAGTCGAGGACGTCGCGGCCGCGGACGGCGTCGTACAGGAATACGCCGTGGCTCTTCTCGAGGTCCTGGACCAGGTGGTAGCCGTCCACGAGAATGTGATGGGACAGGGCGTCTCGCACCTCTCCGGGCGCCACGCGAACCGAACGGTGGACGGTCATGGACATCGCAGCCTCGCTCTCGGGATGTTGCTCGAACTTTCTGAAAACAAAGGCCGGGAGGCCCTTGCCGACGGCGTCAACGGGAGGATCCTATCAACCGCTCCCGGAGGGGGTCAACGAGCAGCGGTGCGCGGCACGCTGGGATCGAGATCGAGCGCGGAGTCGGCCAGCATGACCCGGTTCCGGCCCGCCTCTTTCGCCCGGTACATCGCGGTATCCGCCAGACGGAGGAGGAGGCTCTTGGCACTGGCGAGGTCCTGTGCCGGGTCGATGTGGCGCAGCAGTGTCGCGACACCGATCGAGCAGCAGAGGCCGCCGAGGTGGAGCGGCTCCGGCTGGATCTCGCCCGGTCCGCGGCAGAAGGTGGTCTCTTCGATGGCGGCGCGCAGACGCTCCGCCGTGGCCATGGCATCGGCGGCAGCGACATCCGGAAGAACGACGACGAACTCGTCGCCGCCGTACCGGGCGACGAGGGCGCGCGAAAGCCCGACGGTGTGGCGGAGCAGCTGACCCGCCTCGCGCAGTACCTGGGATCCGGCGAGATGGCCGTGACGGTCGTTGACCAGCTTGAAGTAGTCGAGGTCGAGGAACAGGAGAGCGAGATCCTGTCCCGCCGGTCGGGCGCGGCTGAGCGCCTCTTCGAGGGCGGAATGGAGGTAGCGATCGTTGAAGAGGCCGGTGAGGTTGTCGCGCTTCGCGGCCTCCTGGGCCAGCCGGCCGTCGAGGACGTTCTGAATCGAGATCGAGATGTAGTCGGCGAAGATCTCGAGCAGGTCGCGTTCCGAATCGGAGTAGGTCGAGGCGCCGCGGCGATTGATCAGCTCGAGAACGCCGCAGACCTCCACGTTGATGCGGATCGGGATGGCGACCAGCGAGCGGGTGCGGTACTGCGTCTCGGCGTCGATCGTTGCGTTGAAGAAATGATCGGAGGCGACGTCCGAGGTCGAGTGTGCCGTTCCGCTCAGGTAGACGTGCCCGGCGATGCCGCTGTCGGCGGGCAGCGTCTGGCCGATCAGCAGCGGCGCCTTCTCCCCGAACGCCGCGAGGAAGGTGAGGCGGTTGCGACTCCGGTCCGTGTGCTTGATCCGCGGGTTGTCGAGCAGGATCGATCCCGCTTCGGAGGGGACGAACTCGTTCGCCTTGCGCAGCACTTCGACGAGATTGTCGGCGAGGCTCATCTCGGGCTCGAAGTGGGGGGGCGTAGCCCTCCTTCGCTCGAGGAACTGCTCGAGTGCGTGCGGTTCGAGGCTGAAGACTTCGCTCATGCCACGGGCCCGTGCTCCGGTCGCAAACTCCTGATTCGACTGGAAAATAACAGAACCCGCCCCGGATCGCCCAAGGGAACCGGTCACCCCGGGGCCGCCGGGATCAGCGCAGTCGACGCGCCAGGCGCCGGGAGCTGTCGAGGGCGTGACTCAGAAGCTGGTCAGCAGCCGCGAGCTCGGGCGCATAGCGCAGGTAGTGCAGCTCGTGCGCGAGGTCGGCCAGCGACTTCGCGGCGGACGGGTCGGCGCCCTGCGCCACGAGCCGGTCGCTCCAGGCGGAGACCGGAGTCGAGGGCGGAATCTCGAAGCGGCGCTGGAGATGCTGTCGCCAAGCCTCTTCGAGCGAAGCCGCCGACTGCCGCGGCGTCGGTTCCGAGGCGGCGCCGGCGATCGCGGCAGCGAGAATCCGTCCGTCAGCGCTCCCCGTGGAAGCGCGCCGGAACCACCAGAAACCGAGCAGCGCGAAGCCGATCGCGCCGGCGGGCAGCGCTCCCCGGCGAGCCATCTCCGCCCAGTCGCGGCGCGCGCCGTCCGTCGGCGCGGCGCCCTCCCCGCCGCTGGATCCGGCCCCGTCGCGAGGCGTGGCGCCGGCGTCCGCGATCGCCGCCTCGTGCCCCGGTGCGATCGCTGCGGGACCTCGAACCGCGAGCTCGAGCGGCGGCGTGGTCGCTCTGCCGTACTCCTGCTTCCGTGGGTCGAAGTACGGGATCTCGAGCCCGGCGATCTCGAACTCGCCGCCGGCATCGGGTACCAGGACGTACGACCACTCCGCACTCGAGACGAGTGCGCCGTCACTCTGACGTTCGACCATCGACTGGCGGGGAGGGTAGCCGCGCAGTCCGTCGGGGAGCTGCAGGACCGGCGGGGAGAGGCTCTGGAGGTTGCCGCGCCCGGTGCATCTCACGTTGAGCGTCGCAGCCTGCCCGGCGTCGAGCTGGTTGCGATCGAGACGGGCCGAGAGGGCGATCTCGCCGACCGGTCCCTGGAAGTTCTCGCCACCCTGCGGCGGCGGCAGGGCGCGGGCGCGAACGCGCACCGGATCGCTCTTGAGGTGGAAGCTCTCGTTGCGGCCGAAGGGGGAGCCGAACGGACCGAAGTCGGCGACGGTGGCGACGATGTCGGCCTCGAGCGGTTCGAGGGTCGTCTCGCCGGGCTTCAGCGGGAACAGCGCCCGGCGCAGCATCGGAACGCGACCGTACCGCTCGCCGCGTTCCTGGACCCACTCCGGCTTGAGCTCGGCGGGCTGAGCGATCTCGCGCACCCAGAAGCCGCGGAAATCGGGCACTTTGGTGGGCTGGAAGGCGCCGATGTCGCTCTGGGTGTAGAGCCAGAGCGTGTAGACGGTCTGCTCGCCGACGTAGGGCTCCGGGTCGGAGAGCTCGGCGCGCAGGAAGAGCTTCGGAGTGGCGGCCTGTCGCGGGACGGTGCGTCGCTCCGGAAAGGCGCGCGAGAAGAGGTCTTCGAACGGATCTCCCGAGCGTTGCCGCGACGGCGCCTGACGGCCGGGCGGGGTCTCCTTCTGTACGGTCGCTTCGCGGTCGGGAAGCTCGATCCTGGCGTCGCCGACGTGCAGGCGGATCGCCCGAACC
>JBFWYP010000028.1:0-49526 GCA_050186295.1 Thermoanaerobaculia bacterium
TCCGAACGCTGGTGGTCGACCTCGACACGCAGGGCAATGCCAGCACCATGCTGGCGCGAGACGCCGCGGTCGCCGGCCAACCCGGCGGCGCCGCGGCGCTCTTCGCGGACGCGCCGCTCGCCCCGACAGTTACCGCGAGTGGCCTTCACCTCCTGCACGGCCACCAGCACCTCGACGAGGTCGACCAGCGGGTGGGCCTGGCCGACTCGAGGCGCGTGCGCGACCGCCTGCGGGCGCTGCCCTACGACCTGGTGGTGATCGACACGCCGCCGGCGATCGGGGTTCGCCATCTCGGTCCGCAGGTCTGGGCCGACCTCGTGGTGACGCCGCTCGAGCCGAACAGCTTCTCGCTCCTGGCGCTCGGTCAGACGCTGGCAACGATCGAGGAGATCCGCGCCATTCGGCCGGGCCTCGAGAACCGGGTCCTCATCAACCGCTTCACGCGCTCGTCGGGCCAGCAGAACCGCTACATCGCGCTGCTCGGCGAGCACGTGCCGCTGACGCGGCCGTTTCTGACCCTGCGCGTCGCCGTTTCTGACGCGCTCGACGAAGGCGTTCCGGTCTGGCGCTTCCGCCGTGCCGACCGCGAGACCCGGGAGACCTGGATGGAACTGTGCGGAGGGCTGATCGGTGGCTGAGAGAGCAGAGGCAAGTCTGGGCATGAGCTCGCTCGACCGGTTGCGCGAGCTCAAAGAGGAGACCGAGCGTCGTCAGGCTGGCGGCAAGCGGCGCGTGGTCGACCTGCCGATCGGCGAGGTTCACCCCGATCCGCGTCAGGTCCGCAGCGACTTCGTCGCCGATGTCCTGAGCGCCGAGGATCAGGAAGATCTCGAAGGTCTCGCGCGCAACATCGCCGCGATCGGCATCCACAACCCGATCCACGTCCGGCTCGACGCCGAAGGCGGCTACGTCATCATCTCGGGCGAGCGCCGGTGGCGCGCCGCCGGAATCGCCGGTCTCGAAGTCGTCCCCTGCCTCGTCGCCGCCGAGGGCGAGCTCAACACGGGCCGCAACACCCTGACCCAGCTCTCTGAGAACCTCCAGCGCTCCAACCTCAAGCTCCTCGACGTCGCTAACGCGCTCAGGCGTTGCCTCGACGAGACCGGTCTCGGCCAGGCGGAGCTGGCAAAGGAGCTCGGCAAGTCGAAGTCGTGGGTGTCGAAGTACCTGGCACTCCTGAAGGCCGAGGGGCCCTTCCGTGCGGCACTCGACGAAAGCCTTCTGGGAAATCCGGAGACCGCCCGGATGTTTGGGCGGCTCGCAAGAGGCCAACAGGAGCGACTGTTGCGCCGCGCTCGCAAGGCGAACGAGCCGATCGGTCATTCCGAGGTCGCCAGACTCGACCGCGCTCGGGAAGCGGACCAAGCGCCATCCTCGCTGAACGTGGCCACGGCCAGTGGGACTTCTGGGAGCGCGAATGGTGACATCCCTTCCGCCGAGGCGTCGCGACGAACTGAACCGGAGGAGTTCGTCTTGAAGCTCACCTCGGCCCAGCTTCGCGACCTGATCGTGAGGCTCGGTGGTGCCGTCGACGACGAGCACAGCTTGGTCGACGCTTTCCTGGCCTTGCTGGCGTTCCGGGCGAGCGACTAGCGGGGTTGCTCGGCTCCAGGATTGGCCTCGAGCACACGGGGGGCCACCGGCGCGTAGCCGGCGAGCTCCTTGCGCACGTCGGCCAGGCAACAGCGGCCGCTCGGATTGCGAACCCCGCACGCGCATCCGCCTGCCGCGACACGGTCCTTGATCCAGGCGAAGAGCGTGCTCTCGCCCCGTGTGCGGAGGTCTTCGGCAAGATCGCCGCGGGTCAATCGAAAGCAGTAGCAAACCAGGTCCGATCCGTCCGCCTTGAACCCCGGCGCGACCCACAAGTCAGCCGTGCGAATCAGGGTGCCGCGCGATCCGAAGTAGACCACCTCACAGTCTTTGGACCTGCAGGTTCGGAAGTCCTGCGGCTCGGGGAGCGGCCCATGGGTCTGGGCCGCGACCGTCGCGAATTCGACCGCAACTCCGAGCGCCCCGTCCGCCGGACAGCGGTCGTCGGCGGCGTCCGCGGGTTGCCTGGGAACGGCGCAACAGTCCCCACTCATCGGCGGCCTCCTGATTTCGTCTCGACGAGCTTGACCTTGTAACCCAGGTCCTCGATCGCCGAAACGATCCTGTCTGGGGTTACTTTCGTCGGGTCGTAGCGAACGACTGCGGAGCCCTTCTCGTGCGAGGCTTCGGCCGACTCGACACCATCAATGTTGCGGAGCTTGATCTCGATGGCGGCTTCACATCCGCCGCAGGTCATGCCCTCGACGGCGAAGGTCGAGGTGACGGTGCGCTTGTCGCCTTCAGAGGCCGACATCGCCCGAACGTCGCCCAGGTGGAGCGCTGCCAGCAAGAAGACGAGTGCGATGCCTGCGACAGAATGCTGCCTCTTCATGGTTGCCACCTCTCCTTGGTCGGACTCAGAAGAGCCAGGACGCGTAGTAAGGGAACGTGACCAGGGCGAGGGCGACCGCGGTGACCAACCAGAGCACGATGCGGAAGCGCCGACGTGTCGGTGGAACGGCACAAACCTCACCCGGGGCGCACTCGAGCGGTCGGTAGGCCTTGTAGACGGCGAGCCCGAGCAGTAGGACAGTGGTCGCCAGCAGATACGGCCGCAATGGTTCGAGCCTAGTACCCAGGGCTGCCGAGCCAACTCCGAGCAGGGCCACCGCAACGGGCAGAATGCAGCAGGCCGACGCGCCGAGGGCCGAGAGGACGGCGCCGGCCACGACCCAGCCGCGGAATCTGTCTGGGTGGCTCATAGCTCGCTGACGGGATCCCGTTCGCTGAGCGAATCGAGCAGCGGACACTGGCTCGTCGGTCCGCGCCCCGTACAGCGCTCGGCCAGAGTCGCGAGCGCCCCGCGGATCCGCCGCAGGCTCTCGAGCTTTGCGTCGATCGTGGCGAGCTTGGCCACGGCGAGCTCCCGTACGTCGGCGCAGCTTCGACGCCGGTCTACGCGAAGTGCGAGCAGCTCGCGAATCTCCTCGAGTGTGAATCCCAACTCCTGCGCGTGGCGAACGAACCCCAAGCGGCGCGCGCTGTCGGCCGAGTAGACTCGGTATCCGCTGGGCAGGCGATCGGCGGTCGGTAGCAGCCCGCGACGCTCGTAGTAGCGGACGGTATCCACGCCGACCCCGGCCCGGAGTGCGAGCTGACCAATCGAGAGCTGGTCTTCGGGAGATGGCTTCCTCATGTAGGAAGCCTAAACCCTGGAGCTGGGTCCAGAGTCAAGCGACTGCCCGAAGGAAGCCCATGGCTCACGGACGAGGTACCTCGGCCCCGCTTCCGGTGTCGTCCATCGGCGCCCCACATTCGATTTCGCTGCTCGCGGCGCGCAAGGCCGAGCCCTCCGGGTGGCCTGTGGCCAGCCTTGTCGCGCCGCTGCGCGGCTACATCTCGGGTGGGCATGCGCCGAACGACACCCAACCGCGAGAGCCGAGATCCCCAGCCCCAGAACCGCCTCAACTTCGTCGAACCCGGTGAGCCGGGCTTCGAGCCGGAGACCATCGCCCGCTACCGCGTGGCCCTGGTTCGAGAAGAGGCCACTCCGTACGAGTCGCCCGAGCACTGCGGCGACCCCGCAGCAGCCGCCAGATTCCTCCACACCATCCTGTCGTCCTGGGACCGCGAGGTCATGGGTGCGCTGTTCCTCGACACGCGCAACCGCGCGATCGGGCACCAGCTCGCGTACATCGGGACACTGACCCGCGCCGCCGTCGAGCCTCGCGGCATCCTGACCGCCGCGCTGCTCTCGAACGCCGCCGGCATCCTCCTGTTCCACAACCACCCGAGCGGCGATCCCTCGCCGAGTGCCGAGGATCTCGCCTTCACCCGCCGGATGTCGGAGGCGGGGGAGGTCGTGGGAGTCCGGGTCGTCGACCACATCATCATCGGAGAGGCGCCAGCCTTCGTCTCGCTCCGTCAGCGCGGAGCCTTCTGATCTGAAGCAAGGCGACAGGGTGCGCGCGTGTCGGTTCTGATCCCTGCTCGCGCTGGCCCGGATGTGGAGGCTGCTATCATGCGCCCCGTGACCTGGGTTCGCCGCATCGCCGCACTCGTGCTTCTTCTCGTGCTCTTCCCGGGCGCGGGCGAAGCCATCGAGAACGCGGTGCACTTGGTCGGCTTCGGGCACACAGCGCACGCAGCCGGGACTTCCGACCAGCACGAGCCCTCAGGATCCGAGCACGGTTGTGGCGGGATGTTTCACCTTTGCTCCTGCTGCACGCAGGTCTCGGGTGTCCTCGCGGTGGCCGCTCGACTGGGTGACGGCGCCGACTGCGCCCTGGCGACCGGCGCCAGCTCGCCCCAGCCGCTCGATGTCGATCTCCAAAGCGCCGAACGCCCTCCCCGCGCCTGATTTCCGGTAGCCGCCAAGCAGGGGCCTGAGGGATCCCCCCAGGCCGGGGTGTCAGCGCGTTGTGCGCCGAGCCCTTGCCCCTGCCGGCAGCGCTGCGCGTGTGCCCCGGCCGCGCGCGTGGCCCCGTTTCCCGGAGATCCAACCTTGTTCCCAGTCGTCCGATTGAACCGGCTTCGCCGGTGGCGCCGCGTTTGCGCCTTTACTGTGGTGTCGCTCGCGGCACCGCTGATGGCCCAAACGCCTGATCCGTCGCTTCCGAGCGGCGGATCGATCACGCTCGAGCAGGCTGTCGCCTTGGCCTTCGAGCGCAGTCCCCAGGTACAGGAAAGCGCTGCGCGCGTGGCGCTCGCGGAAGGCGTCCTCGTGGGCGCTCGTACCTATCCGTTCAACCCGGTCCTCGAGGCCGAGCGCGCTTCTCGGGACGATGGGAACGAGCGCACCTCCGACCGCGAGATCGCCCTCTCGCAGGAGATCGAGATCGCCGGCCAACGCGGCAAGCGGGTGGCGACCGCCAGCGCGTCAGCCGAGGCGGCACGGGCAGCGTTTACCCGATCGCGCCAGGAGCTGGCAGCCCGCGTGGCATCGGCCTTCGCGGCCGTGTTGCGCGCCCGCGAGCTCACGGTGCTCGCCTCCTTCGAGCGCGAGGTTGCCGCGGAGCTCGCCGCGTTCGAGCAGCGTCGCCTGGACAATGGCGCCGGCACCCTGATCGACCTCAACGTCACGCGCGCCGCGGAAGGTCGCGCGGCGCGGCGGGTCGCCCTAGCCTCGGGCGAGGAGGCGGCGGCCCGTGCGTCGCTCGCCGAGATCGTCGCGCTCCCCGTGGCGGAGCTCCCCGCCGCCGCCGGCGCGCTCCCGGACGCCTGGCCGGCGCCGGCCGCGCTCGCCGAGCTCGAGCGCCTCGCGCTCGACCGGCGAAGCGACCTGCTCGCCTTGCGCTCCGAGGCCGAGGCGGCGACGGCCAGGATCCGTCTCGAACGCTCGCTGGCGACCCCGAACCTGGTGATCGGAGTTGCGAAGGGGCGCGAGGCCGATCGCGATGACCTCGACACCCTGCGTGCCGGATTCACGATTCCGCTCTTCCAACGTAACCAGGGCGGCATCGCCACCGCTCGGGCCGAGGAAGGGGTGTTGTCCGCCCAGCTTGCTTCAGCCGAGCTCGCCGTGCGGCGCGAAGTCGTCGCCGCGTGGAGCCGGGCAGAGGCGACTTCCCGCGCGCTCGCGGTCTTTCGGCAGACGGTCGCCGGAACGCTCGAGGAGAACCTCGACCTCGTCCAGCGTGGTCTCGCGGCCGGGAAGCTGCGAGGCAGCGAAGTGCTGGTTTTCCGGCGCGAGCTGATCGACAGCCGGCGCGAGCTGATCGAAGCCGCCGCTGAGGCCTGGCTGGCGCAGATCGAGCTCGATCTCGCGACCGGCTCGACGACCGTCCCCCCGATTTCGGAACCTTCCCCTTCCTCGGAGACCTCACGATGACTCTCTCGATTCGCTACATAGTTTCGGTGCTTTCGCTGCTGCTCGGACTGGCGCTCGTCGCGTGTGGCAGGCCGGGTCCGTCGCCCGCCCCCACCGCAGCCGGAGAAAAGGCCGGCGAGGAGGAACACGCGCCTGGAGAGGCGGCGCACGAGGAGGAAGGTCACGGCGAGGAGGGCCACGAAGAGGGTGAGTCCATCGAGCTGTCGGCGGAGGCCCTCGCCACCGCCGGCATCGTTACCGCCCCGGCGGCATCTCGGCGGCTTCGCGCCGAGCTCGAGACCACCGGCTCGGTTGATTTCGACCAGCGCCGTTTCGCGCACGTGAGCCCCCGCGTCGGCGGTCGGGTCGAAAGCGTGCCCGTCGAGCTCGGTGAGGGGGTGCGCGCCGGGCAGGTGCTCGCGCGTATCGACTCGATCGAGCTCGGGCAGGCGGTCGGCGATTACCTGCAGAGCCGCGCGCGGGCCGAGCTGACGCGCGAAACGCTTGAGCGCGAGGAGCGCCTCTTCCGCGAGCGGGTCTCGTCGGAGCAGGAGATGCTGACCGCCCGGGCCGCCTCCCGCGAGGCGGACGCGGCCCTGCGCGGCGCCGAGGAGCGGCTGCACCTGCTCGGCATGTCGAACCAGGAGGTCGCGAAGCTCGGCTACGACCAGCCGCGGGTCTCGATCTTCGAGGTCCGCGCCCCGTTCGCCGGCACGATCGTCGCGAAGGAGGTCACTCGCGGCGAGATGGTCGAGCCCCAGAGCCAGCTCTTCCAGATCGCGGACCTGTCGCGGCTCTGGGTCTGGATCGACGTCTACGAGCGCGACCTCTCCCGCGTGCACCTGGGTGACGGGGTCACGGTCGAGGTCGACGCTTATCCCGGCACCCCCTTCACCGGGGAGGTCATCTATCTCGGCAGCAGCGTCCAGAGCGAAACGCGAACGACGCGGGCGCGGATCGAAGTGCCGAATCCGGAAGGGCGCTTGCGACCCGGAATGTTCGCGCGGGTGCGCATCTTCGATCCTCACAGCTCCGCCGACACGCCAGGTACCGCCGAAGTGATCGCCGTCCCCGAGGCGGCGGTCCAACGAGACGGCGATCGCTCGGTCGTCTTCGTGGCGCTCGGCGAAGGCCGTTTCGAGCCGCGGACAGTGAAGCTGGGGCGGCGCGGCGAAGGGTTCGTCGAAGTGCTCGAAGGCGTCGCCGCCGGCGAGCCGGTGGTCGTCGAAGGCGCCTTCTTCGTCAAGTCAGAGCTCGCCCGCGAAGAGCTGGGCGGCGGACACGGTCACTGAGGCCGCCATGATCCGACGAATCATCGACTTCTCGCTCGACAACCGCCTCCTCGTCGTCGCGCTCTGGTTATTGGTCGCCGCGGCCGGCGTCTACTCCCTCCTTGGGCTGCCGATCGACGCGGTGCCTGATGTCACCAACGTGCAGGTCCAGGTTCTGACCAACAGCCCGGGTCTCGCACCTGAGGAGGTCGAGCGCTTCGTGACCTTCCCGGTCGAGACCGCGATGAGCGGCCTGCCGAAGGTCGAAGAGATCCGCTCGGTCTCGAAATTCGGACTCTCGGTCGTCACCGTCGTCTTCGAGGAGGGTACCGACATCTACTGGAGCCGCCAGATGGTGGGTGAGCGGCTCACTGCGGCGCGCGAGGCGATCGCCGAGGGCTACGGCGAGCCCGAGATGGGCCCGATCTCGACCGGCCTCGGCGAGATCTATCAGTTCGAGGTCAAAGCCGAGTCTCCGTGCCCAGCAGAAGGTCCCAATACGGACAACTGCTACACGGCGATGGAGCTGCGCACCATCCTGGACTGGAACGTCAACTACCAGCTTCGGTCGGTGCCGGGCATCGTCGAGGTCAACTCGTTCGGTGGACAGCTCAAGACCTACCAGGTGACCCTCGACGCCGAGCGCCTGACCGCGCACGGCCTGGCCGTGGGGGACATCCTCGACGCCCTCCGGGCGAGCAACCGGTCGGTCGGCGGCGGCTACATCGAGCACCAGGGCGAGCAGTACCTGATCCGCGGCGAGGCGTTGCTCGACGACTTTGCCGATATCCGTTCGGTGGTTCTCGCGAACGATGCGGCCGGGACGCCGGTGACGATCGCCGACGTCGCCGCGGTCGAGCTGGCGCCGATGATTCGCCAGGGCGCGGTCACTCGCGACGGGAGGGGCGAGGCGGTCGTCGGCATCGTCATGATGTTGATGGGTGAGAACTCGCGCGTGGTCGTCGACCGGGTGAAGGAAAAGATCATCGAGATCCAAGAGACGCTGCCCGCCGGAGTCACGATCGACACCTTCTACGACCGCACCGACCTGATCCGGCGGACGATCCGAACCGTGGCGAAGAACCTGTCGGAAGGTGGTCTCCTCGTCATCGTCGTGCTGCTGCTCCTCCTCGGCAACCTGCGCGGCGGCCTGATCGTCGCCTCGGCGATCCCACTGTCGATGCTGGCGGCGTTCATCGCCATGAAGCAAGTCGGGATCTCGGGCAACCTGATGAGCCTCGGCGCGATCGACTTCGGCCTGATCGTCGACGGTTCGGTGGTGATGATCGAGAACATCGTGCGGGTGCTCCACGAGCGCCGCGGCGACCATGGCGTCTCGCACGTCGAAAAGGTCCGCTCGGCGGCTCACCAGGTGGCCCGCCCGGTGGTGTTCGCGGTCGGCATCATCATCCTGGTCTACCTGCCGATTCTGGCGCTGCGCGGGGTCGAGGGGAAGATGTTCCGGCCGATGGCGCTGACCGTGGTCTTCGCTCTCGCCGCGTCGCTCGTCGCGGCGCTCACCCTGATGCCGGTGCTGGCGAGTCTCTTCCTCCGCAAGGTCTCCGAGAAGGAGCCGTGGCTCTTCCGCTGGGCGAAGCGGATCTACGTACCGCTTCTCGATGGCGCCCTGGTCCGCCGCAAGATCACGGTCGGGGTCGCGGTGCTGGTATTTCTCGTCAGCCTTGCGATCACCCCTTTCCTGGGGACGGAGTTCATCCCGAGGCTCGACGAGGGCGCGATCGCGATGCAGATCTGGCGGCTGCCGTCGATTTCGCTCGAGCAGTCGAACCGGATCTCGCTCCAGGCCGAGAAGGTGCTGCGTGAAGAGTTCGCCGAGGAGATCGACACCGTCGTCTCGCGGACCGGTCGCGCCGAGATCGCGACCGATCCGATGGGGGTCGAGATCAGCGACACCTACATCATGCTGAACCCTCCGGAGACGTGGCGGTTCGGCAGCAGAGAGGAGCTCATCGAGGCGATCGAGGCGACGGTCACCAAACGGGTTCCCGGCGCCATCTTCAGCTTCTCGCAGCCGATCGAGCTGCGGGTCTCCGAGCTGATCTCCGGCGTGCGCTCGGACGTCGCCATCCAGATCTATGGCGACGATTTGGCGATGCTCAAGAAGAAGGCGGACGAGGTCGTCCGGGCTGTCCAGAAGGTGCCGGGCGCGGCCGACGTCAAGGCGGAGCAGACGACCGGTCTGCCGGTTCTCCGTGTGCGCATCGATCGTCAGGCCGCCGCGCGCCTCGGCATCCACGCCGAGGAGATCCTCGACGTGGTCGAGGCTGTCGGCGGCATCCCCGCCGGCATGGTCTTCGAGGGGCAGAAGCGGTTCCTGCTCCAGGCGCGCTTCGGAGAGGAGACGCGCGCCGGCCTCGATCGCATCCGCGACCTGCGGGTGCCGGCGCCGCCGGCGGTCGAGGGCGGTCCGCGGCGCCTCGTGCCGCTCTCCCAGGTCGCTGACGTGACCCTCGAGGACGGCCCGGCGCAGATCAGCCGCGAGAACATCAGCCGGCGGATCAGCGTCGAGGCGAACGTGCGCGGACGGGACCTGGGATCGTTCATCGCCGACGCCCAGGCGGCGGTGCGGGACGAGGTCGAGCTGCCGTCCGGATGGTCGCTCGATTGGGGCGGGCAGTTCGAGAACCTCCAGTCGGCCTCGCGCCGCCTGGCGTTGCTCGTGCCGCTCTCGCTGCTGCTGATCTTCCTCCTGCTGTACACCACGTTCAGCTCGGCGAGGCTCGCCGTGCTGATCTTCCTCAACGTGCCGCTGGCGATCAGCGGTGGTATCGCGGCGCTCGCCCTGCGGGGCTACCCATTCTCGATCTCGGCCGGGGTGGGCTTCATCGCCCTCTTCGGCATCGCGGTGCTGAACGGCGTCGTGCTGGTTTCCTACATTGTCGAGCGCCGCGAACGCGGCCTCGGCGCGGACGAGGCCGCCCGCGAGGGAGCCCTGGTGCGACTCCGGCCGGTGCTGATGACGGCGCTCGTCGCATCGTTCGGTTTCGTGCCGATGGCGCTCGCGACCAGCGCCGGTGCCGAGGTGCAGCGCCCCCTGGCGACGGTGGTGATCGGCGGGCTGGTGACGTCGACGTTGTTGACCCTGCTCGTCCTGCCGACCGTGTACTCCTGGTTCACGGCGCGGCGAACCGAAGTCGAGATCTGAGAGCGAACGAGGAGACGCCATGCGCGAAATCAAGGCCATCATTCAACCCTTCATGCTGGAGAACGTCCTGCGCGCCCTCGCCGCGATCGACGAGTTGCCGGGCCTCACCGTGTCGCAGGTCCTCGGTTGGGGGCAGTCGCGCGCTGCGGGCGCGGAGGACCCGGTGATCGAAGGCGGGCATGCCTTCGCCCGCAAGACCAAGCTCGAGGTCGTGGTGCGCGACGAGCTCGCCGATCGGGTCGTGGCGACGCTCGTCGAGGCCGCCCGCACCGGCCGCGCCGGCGACGGCAAGGTGTTCGTGCACGAGGTCGGGCGGGCGATCCGGGTGCGCACCGGCGAGGAGGGAGATCATGTCCTCTGAGCCGGTGCAGCGACCCCGTGCTTTCAAGATCACGGGGATGGACTGCGCCGAGGAGATCGCCCTCCTTCAACGCGAGGTCGGACCGGTCGTCGGCGGCGGCGACCGGCTCGGCTTCGACCTGCTGCGCGGTCGGATGATCGTCGACGCCGAGCCGTCCGCGGTGCCCGACACGGCGATCGTGGCCGCCGTGAAGCGAGCCGGTCTCGGCGCCGAACCGTGGGCCGAATCGGGAGGCGGAGAGGCCTCGGAGCGCCCGCGGCGGCGGCGATTCTGGTCGACGGCGGTCTCCGGCGGGGGCGCTTTCGGCGGCTTCGCGATTCACGCCCTCCTGGCCGGCGGACTGGCCGCGGCGGTCGGTACCGAGGGCCTGGGTGATGGTCACGAGGTCCCGCTCGCCGCCCGCCTCGTCTACGCGCTCGGTATCGTCGCCGGGCTGTTCACGGTGGCGCCCAAGGCCTGGCTCGCCATTCGCCGGCTGCGGCCGGACATGAACCTGCTGATGACGATCGCTGTCGCCGGGGCGATCGTCATCGGCGAGTGGTTCGAGGCCGCGACCGTGTCGTTCCTGTTCGCTTTCTCGCTGGCGCTCGAATCCTGGAGCGTGGGACGGGCGCGGCGCGCGATTGCCAAGCTGCTCGACCTCGTCCCTCCGACCGCGCGGCTCGTGACCGTGGCCGGGGAACAGGAGGTCGATCCGGCACTGGTGCCGGTTGGCTCGCGCATCGCGGTGCGCCCGGGGGAGCGTCTGCCGCTCGACGGGCGGGTAGTCGCCGGACGGTCCACGGCGAATCAGGCGCCGATCACCGGCGAGAGCCGTCCGATCGACAAGGCGCCTGGGGACGAGGTCTTCGCCGGCTCGATCAACGGGTCGGGGGCGATCGAGATCGAAACGACCGCGGCGGCCGAGGCGACGATGCTCGCCAAGATCCTGCGGCTGGTCGAGGAGGCGCAGGCGCGACGCTCGCCGTCCGAACGCTGGGTCGATCGATTCGCCGCGATCTACACGCCGGTGGTCTTCTGCTTGGCCATCGCCGTCGGCCTCTTGCCGCCGCTCGTCGCCGACGCCAGCTGGGGTGAATGGGGCTACCGCGCTCTCGTGCTCCTGGTCATCGGCTGCCCTTGCGCGCTCGTGGTCTCGACGCCGGTAGCGATCGTCGCCGGCCTGGCCGCCGCGGCCCGCCACGGCGTGCTGATCAAGGGTGGGCTCTTCCTCGAGGCTCCGGCGCGGATCCGCGCCTTCGCCTTCGACAAGACCGGGACGCTGACGCACGGTCGGCCCCGGGTGCTGGAGGTGACGCCGCTCTCGGGGCACGACGAGCGGGAGGTCCTCGAGCGTCTGGCGGCGCTCGAGGCGCGGAGCGAGCACCCGCTTGCGATCGCGATCCGCGAGCACGCCGCCGAGCGTGGCATCGACGTGCCGCCAGCCGAAGAGTTCCGGGCCTTCGAGGGCAAAGGGGCCGCGGGTCTAGTCGGGGGCAAAGAATACTGGGTCGGCTCGCACCGCTACCTCGAGGAGCGGGGCCAGGAGACGCCGGAGGTCCACGAAAAGCTGGAAGCGATCGCCGCCTCGGGCTGCTCGGCGGTGGTGCTCGGCAACGACACCCACGTCTGCGGCCTCCTTGCGGTCGCCGACGGCGTGCGCGCGGAGGCCCGGCGGGCGCTCGACGACCTGCGCCGACTCGGCATCGAAGCGACCGTGATGCTGAGTGGCGACAATCGCGGCACCGCCGAGACGATCGCCCGCGAAGTGGGCGTGACGGAAGTGCGCGCCGAGCTGCTGCCAGACGAGAAGGTGGGCGCGATCGCCGAGCTCGTCGAGCGCTACGGCCAGGTGGCGATGGTCGGCGACGGGATCAACGACGCCCCCGCGCTCGCGAGCGCGAGCCTTGGCATCGCGATGGGAGGCGCCGGCTCCGACGCCACTATCGAGACAGCGGACATCGCGCTCCTTTCCGACGACCTCTCGCGCCTGCCTTGGCTGGTCCGCCACTCGCGCAAGGCCCTCGCCATCATTCGTCAGAACATCGCCTTTTCACTCGCCGTCAAGGCGCTCTTCGTCGTCCTCACCTTCGCCGGCTTCGCCTCGCTCTGGGCCGCCATCGCGGCGGACATGGGGGCGACCCTGATCGTGATTGCGAATGCCTTGCGGCTGCTGGGATCATCGGATAAGCCGCCGGTGCCGCGAGAGTGAACCTCGCCACCAGGTGGAACTGGATCCGCTATACGGCCTGGGCCCGGCTTACGACGTCGTAGTCGGCTTCTTCTCGAAGCGGCACCTCCTCGACGGCTCCTGGCACGTCACACACCGCCCAGCCGAAGTTGCCATTCGCTTCCGACCCGACATCCGCGCAGGCGATCGAGAGATTGATGAGGCCACTCCTCTCACACCAGGGAGTGGCTTCCGGACTCTGGACCCACGGTCTCTGAGCCCGCGTCTGGTGTCGTTTGATCGGCGCCCCACACTCGATCACCCGCCGGATGGCGGAGGCGGGGGAGGTCGTGGGAGTCCGGGTCGTCGACCACACCATCATCGGAGAGGCCCCGGCGTTCGTCTCGCTCCGCCAACGCGGCGCGTTGTGACGCCGCGGGCTATCCCCGAAGCATTCGCAAGCCGTTCGCGATGACCACGAACTCCGAGAGCTCGTGGCCGAGCACCGCAACCGGCAGATTGAAGGCTCCTGCGACGGCGCCCACGACGAGCGCCCCGATGACGATCGCGGAGAGGGCGAGGTTCTGGCGGACGATGCTGGCATTGCGCCGGGCGAGGCGAAGCGCATAGACCAGCTTCTCGAGGTCGTCGGCCATGAGCGCTACGTCCGCGGTTTCGAGCGCCACGTCGGTGCCCGCGGCGCCCATGGCGACACCCACAGCGGCCTCGGCGAGCGCCGGGGCGTCGTTGACACCGTCGCCGACCATGGCGACGTGACCGTATTGCCGCTGCAGGTCGCGCACGATCGCCACCTTGTCTTCCGGCTTCAGGCCGGCGTGCACCTCGTCGATCCCGGCCTCGCGGGCGATGGCCCTGGCCGTGCGCTCGTTGTCGCCGGTCAGCATGACGACGCGCTGGACGCCGAGGCCCGCGAGGGCAGCGATGGCTCCCCTCGCGTTCTCCCGCAGGTTGTCCCGCAGCGCGAGCAGGCCCCAGGCGCGCCCGGGCTCACCGACCAGTACGACGGTCTTTCCTTCCCCTTCCAGCCGCTGCACGGCGGCGTCGGCTTCCGGGCCGGCACCTCTGAGCGCGTCCGCGAGAAACGACGGACTGCCGATCAGGACTCGGCGTCCACCCAGAACGGCCTCCGCACCCGCTCCCGTGTGCGAGCGGAACTCGGTCGTGGCGGCGGGCCGGCTGCCGCGAGCCTCGGCTCCGCGGACGATCGCGCGGGCGAGAGGGTGCTCGCTCCAGCGCTCGACCCCCGCCGCCGCAGCCCGCAGTTGGCTCTCGGAACCGTACGCCTCCGGCGCCGTTTCGAACACGACCACATTCGTCACTTCGGGCTCGCCGCGCGTCAGCGTCCCCGTCTTGTCGAGGGCCACGACGCGCACGCGGCCGAGCTCCTCGAGGTGGACGCCCCCCTTGATGAGCACGCCGTGGCGAGCCCCCGTCCCGAGAGCGGCGACGAGCGTGATCGGGATGGAGATGGCGAGCGCGCAGGGCGCCGCCGCCACGACGAAGACCGTCGCCCGCGTGAGCCACTCCTGCCAGGAGGCCGCCGCGAGGAGCGGCGGAAGCATGGCCACGGCGGCGCCGAGCGCGAGCACGGCCGGGCTGTAGACGCTGCCGAAGCGCTCGACGAAGCGCTGGCTCTTGCCCTTGCGCTCCTGGGCCTCCTCGACCATGCGGATGATCCGCGACAGCGTGTTCTCGGCGAACGCCTTGGTGGCACGCACCTCGAGCGCCCCCTCGCCGTTGATCGTCCCGGCGAGCACCGTGGCGCCCGGGCCCTTCTCGACCGGCATGCTCTCCCCGGTCACCGGAGCTTCGTTCACGCCCGAGGACCCGGTCTCGATGACGCCGTCCGTGGCGACGGACTGGCCCGGGCGGACGAGGAAGATGTCGCCAGGAACGACCTCCTCCACCGGGATCTCCGCCTCGCTTTCACCCCGGCGAACGAAGGCCGTCTTGGGCACGAGCTTCATCAGGGCACGAACGGCGGCCCGTGTCTTCTCCGTCGTGTACCCCTCGGCGGCTTCGGAGATCGAGTAGAGGAAGGCGAGCATCGCCCCCTCGCCGACCTGGCCCATCAGCGCGGTGACCACGGCGGCCGTGCTCATCAGGAGCTCGATTCCGATCTCGCGCTCGAACAGGAGCTCCTCGAGGGCCTCCCTCCCGAAGTAGTAGCCGCCTACGAGAATGGCCGCCGCATAGAGGGCGGCAGAGAAGGGCGGGGGCGCGCCGGCAAGCGCGACGAGCCAGCCTGCGAGAAGCAGCACTCCAGAGGTCACCGAGGTGAGGACCTTCGGGTTCCGCCACGGCGGGGGCGGACCGGAGGGCGCATTCGCCTCTTGCGGGGGAAAGCCGAGCTCGGTCAGTCGAGACCGCAGCTCGTTCTGGCTCGTCCGCGCCCCGTCGAAGACGAGAATGAGCCGGCCCGATCTAGGCCGCACGTCGACTTCGCGCACTCCGGGAGCCGCCGCGAGTCCTCTTCGGAGCGAGGCCGCATCGTGCTCGCAGTCGAGATTCGCAACAGAAACCTTCCACCGCTCCTCACTCGGAGTTTCTTTCATCGCTTTCCTCGCTCGCTGCCGTCGCCGCTACTCGCCGCGGGCGCCGACCGGCTCGAGCGCAGCGAAGGCACTGCGCGGACGCTCGTTGGCCGGAGAGAGCGAAGCGGCACGCGCCGACGAGCTCGCGGAGCAGCGCGTGCTGCCACCCGCGACAGATTGCTCTCGTTCAATGGATCTGTCCGGCCGAGGGCTTCGGGTTCGCCGCGCGGCTCGTCATGTCGTCGATCAAGTCCTTCACAGCTCGGTCGATGGCCAACTCCGCCGCGTCGACCAGCGCCAGATCGGGGTCCTTCGCACGTCTCATCTTGGGTCCTCCCGTCGTCCATCGCACCTCGCCCCAATCCACGAAGGACTCGGCGGTCGCAACCAATCGACCCCTTCCATCGAGCAGTTCGACTCGCGCGGTCGCGAGGTTGCCCTTGGTGAAGGCCGCGCGGCTCCCTCGAACTTCGCTGGGCAGAGCGACAGGAAGCGACACCTGGCCGACTAGACGGTAGCTCTCGCCGGCGCCGGCGGGAGCGCGACCGACGACCCCGGCAAGCCGCTGTTCGAAGGCCGCGCGGCGCGCGCGCGCTGTGGCTTGATTGCCGAGGAGTGCTCGGAACCACTCCCTTTCAGCGGCGCTCAGATCGCCCCCGGCACTGGACTCAACCGCGACTTCATCGACCTCCAGGGCGCCGAGGAGGGGTTCGCTGGATGACGCAGGAATGGTGGCGCAGCCCGCGAGCGTCACGGCGAGAATCGCGCTCGAACACAGCCACGAAACCCAGTGGGGTCTACTGGTCATGTCGCCTCCTCTCCGCGCTCTCCGGTGCGGATCTTCACGACTTGCTCGACCTCGTAAACGAAGATCTTGCCGTCGCCGACGTGGCCCGTGCGGGCTGCGGTCTCGATGGCAGCCACGACCCTGGACACGAGCGCCGCGGGCACGACCAGCTCCACCTTCGTCTTGCGGGCGAACGCGACGCCGCCCTCCAGCACCGTGTCGCGCGCATCGGATGCGCGCGTCTTTCCCCATCCCATGACCTGGGACACGGTGACCCCGGGCAGGCCCTCGATCTCTCGCAACGCGGCACACACCCGCTCGAGCATGAAGGGCTGGATGATCGCCTTGATCTCTTTCATCGGGCAGCCTCCTGTCAGATCTCGACCTCGGTTCGCTTGGGCTCGAACCAGCCGTAGATGGTGGGGAGCACGAGCAGCGTCAGCAGGGTGGCGGTGAAGAGGCCGCCGATGACGACCGTGGCGAGGGGCCGCTGCACCTCGGCGCCGGCGCCGGTGGCGAGGGCCATGGGCACGAATCCCAGGGCCGCGACGAGCGCCGTCGTCAGCACCGGCCGCATGCGGACGAGGGCCGCCTCTCGCGCGGCGGCGCGCGGTTCGAGCCCGGTCTCCTGCTGCAGCTTGCGGATGTAGGCGACCAGAACGACGCCGTTGAGCACGGCGACGCCGAAGAGCGCGATGAATCCGACCCCCGCCGAGATCGAGAACGGCAGCCCGCGGGCGGCAAGGGCGAAGACGCCTCCCACGGCGGCGAAGGGCACGTTGAGGAAGATGAGCAGCGCCGGCCGCGCGGCGCCGAAGGCTCCGTAGAGCAGCATGAAGATGAGAAGCAGGGCGAGCGGCACCACGACCGCGAGGCGTCGCGAGGCACGCTCCAGGTTCTCGAACTGCCCGCCCCACTCGACGACATAGCCGGGAGGGAGCTTCACTTCGCGGGCGATTGCCGAACGCGCATCGGCCACCACGGATGCGATGTCGCGCCCGCGGACGTTCATCTCCACGCTGATCCGCCGCTGGATGCGTTCGCGGCTCACTTGTGCTGCCGAAGGGGCGGTGGTGAAGGTCGCCACCTCGCCGAGGGGCAGCAGCGCGCCACCGGCCGCGGCGATCGGGATGCGGGCAATCGCGGCCTCGTCATTGCGCACTTCCGCCGGGAACCGCACCTGCAAGGCGAAACGCTTCTCGCCGTCGAGGATGACCCCCACCTGCTTGCCGCCCAGCGTCTCGATCGCCGCGAGAATGTCGCCCGCCGCGACGCCATAACGCCCTGCTGCCTTGCGGTCGACGCGCACGGTCAGGATCGGCAGGCCCGAGATCTGCTCGACCTTGACGTCGTCGGCGCCGCGGACTTCGGACACCACGCGTGCGATTCGCTCTCCCAGCCGGCGGAGCTCCTCGAGGTCCTCGCCGTAAACCTGGATCGCGACGTCCGAGCGGACGCCGGCGATGAGCTCGCTGACGCGCAGCTCGATGGGCTGCGAGAAGCCGAAGGCGGCGCCGGGCACGGACTTGGCGAGCACCTCTTCCATCGCCTCGACCAGCTCCTCTTTGCTGTCGAAGCGCCAGTCCTGGCGCGGCTTCAGCATCACGAACACGTCGCTCATCTCGACACCCATGGGGTCGGTGGCGATCTCCGGCCGCCCGGTCTTGGTCACCACCGTCTCGACATCGTCCGGAAACTCGCGCCGCAGGACCCGCTCGAGTAGCGTCGACTGACGAGCGGCTTCGTCGATCGAAACCGAGGGCAGGCGCCACATCTCGAGGGCAATCGCCCCCTCGTCGAGGCGCGGGATGAACTCGGCTCCCATGGTGGTGGAGAGGCCCAGGCCCGTCGCGAAGACCAGGGCCGCCGCCCCGACGGTGGCGAGCCGGCGCCGCAGAACGAGGTCGAGCGCTGGCTCGTAGGCCCGTCGCAACGCGCGCACCAACCGTGTTTCGTGGTCTGCCTCCGCCTTGCGCAGCAGCAAAGAAGCGAGGACGGGCACGAGGGTCAGGGCGAGAACCAGAGAGCCCGCCAAGGCGAAGAGCACCGTGACCGCCATCGGCCGGAACATCTTTCCTTCGACGCCGGTCAAGGTGAGGATCGGCAGGTAGACGATCATGATGATCCCCACCGCGAAGGTGACGGGCCGGGCAACCTCCAGGCACGCACGGCGCACCGTCTCGAGCATGGTCTCGCCCTCGGCGCGCCGTCCCCCCCTCGCCCGGAAGACGTTCTCGATCATCACCACCGCGCCGTCGACGATGAGCCCGAAGTCGATGGCGCCCAGGCTCATCAGATTGCCCGACACCCCGGCGCGGACCATGCCGATGAAGGCGAAGAGCATCGAGAGGGGAATCGCGGAGGCGACGATCAGACCGCCACGCAGGCTGCCGAGCATCAAGAAGAGCACGGCGATCACGAGCAGCCCGCCCTCGAGCAGGTTCTTCTCGACGGTCCGAATGGTGCGACGCACGAGGTCGGTGCGGTCGTAGTAGGTCTCGATGGTCACCCCGGGCGGCAGGCTTCCCTCGAGGGTCGCGACCTTGGCCTTGACGCGATCGACGACCTCGCGGGAGTTCTCGCCCATGAGCATCATGACGATGCCGAGAACCGCCTCGCCGCGACCGTCCCGGGTGACGACGCCCTGGCGCACCATCGGCGCCAGCCGCACATCGGCGACGTCGCGCACGCGCAGGGGCACGCCCTCTTCGCCCGTGCGCACGACCACCTCTCCGATGTCGTCGAGACCGGCGAGCAAGCCTTCGCCCCGGATGACCACCTGCTCGCGGTCGCGTACCAGATAGGCGCCGCCGACGTTGCGGTTGCCCTCCTCGAGGGCCTCGAAGAGGGTAGACAGAGCGAGCCCGTGGCTGCGCAGAGCGTCAGGGTCCGGAGCCACCTCGTAGGTCTTCAGCTCGCCGCCGAAGGTGTTGATCTCGACGACACCCGGCACGCTCTTGAGCTGGTAGGCGACGAACCAGTCGAGGATCGTGCGTAGCTCCATCGGCGAGTAGCACTGGGGAGTGTCCTCGCCCGGTGGGCACGCCGGCTCGCCGCGCACTTCGAACTGGTAGATCTCGCCCAGCCCGGTGGCGATCGGGCCCATCTCGGGCTCGCCGTAACCCTCGGGAATCGCCTCGCGCGCCTCGGTGAGACGCTCGGCGACGAGCTGGCGGGCGCGATAGATGTCGGTGCTCTCCTCGAACACCACCGTCACCACGGAGAGGCCGAACTTGGAGATCGAGCGCACCTCCTCGAGGGCGGGCAGGCCGGCCATCGCGGCTTCCACGGGGAAGGTGATCAGGCGCTCGACCTCGAGCGGTGCGAGCGCCGGCGCCTTGGTCATCACCTGGACCTGGACGTTCGTCACGTCGGGCACCGCGTCGATCGGCAGCCGCAGCATGTGCTCGACCCCCACCGCCACGAGGAGAAGCGTCAGGACGAGGACGAGGACGCGGTTGCGCAGCGCCCATTCGACGATCTTCCCGGCCATTACTCTTCCCCTTCTTCCTCGCCGAGTGTCGAGCGCAGGAGCTGGCCGCGAAGCAGGAGGCTGCCGCCGGCGACCACCTGCTCGCCTGCGGCCAACCCGTCGACGATCTCGATCCAGTCGCCCTCACGCGCACCCGGACGCACCCAGCGCACGTCGAAGATGCCCTCGCCTGCGGGGACGAAAACGAACTGGCGCTCCTCGAGCTCCTGCACCGCAACGGCAGGAACTGCGAGCACGCCGGGGCCATCCGGCGGAGCTTCGAGCCGAGCGTTGGCGAACATGCCAGGGCGCAGCCGGTGTCCGGGGTTCGCCAGCACGACGCGCAACGCCGCGGTTCGGTCGGTGTGGGCGAGCGTCTGGCCGACGTGTGTGACCTGCCCCGAGAAGCGCTCGCCCGGGAGCGCCCGCACCTCGATCTCGGCACGCTGCCCGACGCGGGCGTGCCGCAGGTCGCGCTCGAAGACCGCCCCCACGAGCCAGAGCTCATCGACGTCCACGACTTCGAGCACGGCGTCGCCGGGCTCGATCCATTGCCCGACGTGCACCTTGCGCTCGACGACACTGCCGCGGATGGGGCTCCTGACGACGACGCGACCCGGCTCGGCGGGCGACGCCGGATCGAGACCGTAGGCGAGGACTCGAGAACGAGCCGCCTCGACCTCGGCCTCGGCGACGCTCAGCTCGCCTTCCGCCTCCTCGACGGCGCGCTGCGAGGTCACGCGCGCCGCGAGGAGCTCTCGCGCCCGCTGGGCAGCGCGCCGGGCAACCGCCGCGCGCGCCTGGGCGGCGAGCCAGTCCGCGTGCGCGTCGCCGACCTCGGCGCTCTCCAGGGCGAGGAGGGGGGTGCCGGCTCCGACGATGTCGCCGACGTTGACGAACACGCGCAGGACGCGGCCGGCGACCCGTGGGCCAACCGTGGCCTGGAGGTCGGGTACCGCGGACAGCTCGGCGGAGACCTCGAGCGCCGGCGCGAGGTGCCGGACCTCGGCCTTCGCCAGGCTGATATCGAGCGCCTCGGCGGCCTCTGCGGCAAGCTCCACCCGCTCCGGAATCTGCTCCGACTCCTCGCCCTCGCCGCTCTCTTGCGGCGGGACAGGCCTGTCGGAACAGGAAATCGCCAGCAGCCCGATCGCTGCGAGCAGAAAAGCCTGGCTGTACCAATTCCTGGAAGCCTTCACTCTGTACCTCCCGTGCGGGCCTGGGTCTGTGGCAAATGGGCGGCGGCGAGCAGTCTCGCCGTCGCGAGGGCGAGATCGCGGCGTGCTTCGAGCGCGCCGAGGCGGCCGTCGAGGAGCTCGCGCTGGATCACCACGAGCTCGGTGTAGTCCACCTCGCCCGCCGCGTAACCTTTCTCGAGGAGCTCCAGGCTTTCCACCTGCGCGGCGAGGACGTCCGCGTCGTAAAGCCGGCTCGCGGCGAGCGCCGCGTCGTAGGCCTGAAAGGCGCGGCGCACCTCGGCATCGACTCCGAGCCGGCGCTGCTCGAGCTCTGCCTCGCTGCGGCGCAGGGCCGCCCGCGCCGCCTCGCGCTCGCCCTGGTTGCGCTGCACGAATGGCAGCGGGATGCGCACGCCGCCGAGAGCGACGTTCTGACTCCCCTCGCGGCCGTACGAGAAGGCCAGGGTGAGGTCGGGGATCGCTTCGGCGTCGGCGAGCGCGACCGCCGCGCGCGAGCGCTCCACGATCTGTCGCTCCGACAGCAGGTCGGGACGCGATTGCGCGGCGCGTTCGATCAACTCCGCCTCGCCAGCGACGGCGGCGGACAGCGGCAGGGCACCTGCGGGCTCAGGAGCCTCCCCGGGCGGGGCCGCGAGGAGCTCTGCGAGGCTCACCACCGCGGAGCCCAATGATGCCTTGGCAGCGGCCAGCCGGCGGGCGGCCTCGGCTTTGCGGATGCGGACCGTGTTGAGCTCGAGCTGCGTCCCCTCGCCCAGCTCGAGCCGCCGGCGGGCCAGCTCTTCGAGTCCGGCAGCCAGCGTCTCGTTCTGTTCGAGGAGCTCGACGCCCTGGCGCGCGGCGAGGGCCTCGTAGAAGACCTCGGTCACCGCGAGGTCGAGCTGGCGGGCGGCGTCGTCCGCCGCGGCTTGCGCGGAGCCGACGGACGCGTTCGCCCGCTCGATGCGGTGGCGCCGCTGCCCGCCGATCTCCAGCCGTTGTTCGAGCCCCACTTCCCGGTCCGTGGACGAGGGGTCGCCCTCGGCCGCGCTCCTGGGACCAGCGCTCGCTTCGAGCTCCGGGTTGTCCTGGAGCGGAAGTCGAGCCGCGGTGAGCTCGCCACGAGCTTCCCCAGCGGACTGCCGGGCGGCCTCCACGCCCGGGTTGCGAGCGCGGGCGAGCTCCAGGGCTTCGAGGAGCGTCACGCGAGGTCGCTCTGCGTGCGCGGGGACAGGCCCCATTCCCCAGACGCTCGCGCCGGCGAGCGCCATGATGATTGCGCGTCGAAACATCGGATCTCTCCCTCCGGGAGCGCGTGGGCGTTGCAGTTGTGCCCGTGGGGCTCCACGGGCAAGGGTCTCGCTGGACTTGACGAGGCGCCGTCAGGCGCGGCGCGGAGGGTGAAACACCAGGCGGGGCTGCTGGGCAGGGGCGCGATCCGAGCCGGCAACGACGACGGCGGTTCCAGCAACTCGCGTCGCGAGCAGCGCCGCCGGCGGCGCCGCCGGCAGGAGTGTGCTGCAGCTGCAGAAGCAGAGGCAGACGCAGCAATCCTCCTCGGCCCCGCCGCCTTCGGGCGTCGAAGCCTGATCCAGCACGATGGGAGCGCCGGCGAGGCTGCCCAGAGGCGAAGCGGTCGCTTCCCACGGCATCGCTGAAAGCGCGACGGCGACCAGGAGAAGCCAGGCGAAGGGGCGCGCGCTCGTCATCGCGCGGCGGCCTCCTGCTCCAAGTGACGCAGGGCGTCCTCCAGCAGCGCCAGCACGAAGGCGTCCGTGACCCTGTAGTAGGCGAGCTTGCCCTCGGCGCGATGGCGCACGAGCTGAGCGCGCCTCATGGCCTGGAGTTGGTACGAGATCGTCGAAACGGAGAGCCCCACCACCTGCGCCAGATCGCACACGCACAACTCCTCGCGCGCGAGCGCCCTGAGGATCTGCAGGCGGGTCGGGTGCGCGAGCATCTTGAACAGCTCGGCGACATCCTGGGCAGTGGCGTCGGGGAGGAGCGCCAGTCGTGCGCGGCGGACTCGCTCCTCGTCGAAGAGGAAGACTTCGCACTCGCCCTGCTGAGCGCCAGCCGGAGCGTCGACGATTGATCCCACGTTCGTAAGGGTATCGAAATGAAATTCGGCCGTCAACACTCAACAGACTGCTTCCTCGTGCCCTCGCTCCGCGCGAGCCCCTCGTTCCCTCCGGGGCGTCGTGCTCACCAGGGCTGTTCACGGTAGAAGCACCCTAGTCCCACCCCACCTCCCGGCATCGCCGCCCCCGTCAGCGCGCGCAGCGTCGCACGGCCTGCGCGAGGCGCAAGGCAACCCTGCGGGCAGCGCGATGCGCTGGCCTTGCGCCTCGCGCCTCACGGCCGCGCGTCTTGGCGCTCGACGGCGACAGCGACACCGGGAGGCGCGATGCACTTTCCATATCTCACGATTGGCAAGAAGGACGACCCGAAGGGGAGGACGTTCACCGTCCACTACGTGGCCTCGATCCAGGCGACGGGGCTGTGCCCGCCCGCCGGGAATGGGACGGTGCGACCGGTGCTCCTGGCCTACGCCGGGAGCTCGAGCGCGGTGCGGGCCTTCACCGCCAACCTACGGGCCGGCCTTGCCGCGGCGACCACCGACCGACGCTTCGAGCTGCTGCGCTCGCTCGGCTACAAGTACCAGCTGACCTCACCGACGACCGGTCAGGCACTCGCCGTCGCCTACCTGCCCGACTTCTTCCACCTCCAGCCAGGGGTCCAGGAGCACGACGCCCTGCGGTTCGTCAGCGCGCCGCCCCGTTGGTGGCTCGACCGCCAGGAGGAGCTGCTGGCTCCCGAGTTCGGCTCGCTCGCACGCGACCACGCTCTCGCGATGGCCTTCGTCGCGCGCTTGGACGCGCGCACTCCACTTCCGATCGCGAACGACCCGGAGTTCCACCACCGCCTGTTCGGGATGGCGCTGGAGGAGACCTGGACTGAGACCGGCGAGAACCGCCAGGCCTTCACGTTCGACGGGATCGAAGCGCTCGGCCTCGCCGCACCGGTCCTCTGCGACGTGCCGAAGAGGGTCTTCGCCGACTTCCTCGCCGCCGCTACCGCGAAGCTCCTGCCGAGGCATCTGGCTCCCGCTCTCCGACCACCTATCCCGAGCTTTGCGTCCCAGCTCGTTTTCAACTTCCTGACCGCATAGAGAGGAGACCGCTTCATGGCACGCCCCGAGTCCCAGGCCATCGCTGGCTACTTTCCCACCCCGGATCACCTCGTTCCGGCGATCGCGTCCCTCGTCGCGCTCGAGCGCGAACGGTACGACCGACCGGTCTTCTTCGACCCCTGCGCGGGGACCGGCTCCGCGCTCGTGGCGCTTACCGCCGCGGTCCTCGACCTCGCGCCCGCCGAGGCAGCCCGCTACTGCCAGGCGATCGAGCTCGAAGCGACCCGCGCCGAGGCCCTGAGCCGGCGCCTGCCGCACGGCGGCGCCCGGAGCGGCGACGCGCTGACCTTCGGCATCGCTGCGAGCCCAGGGGCATCCGTCCTCTTTCTCAATCCACCGTACGACACCGACCGCGAGCACCGGCGGCTCGAGCAACGCTTTCTCGCGCGCTTCACCGACGCGCTCGCCCCAGGCGGGGCGCTCCTCTTCGTCGTTCCCCACACCGCGCTCGCGGCATCGGCCGAGCATCTCGCCTCGCGCTACACCAATGTCCAAGCCTGGCGATTCCCGGATCCCGAGTACGCTGCCTTCAAGCAGGTCGTCGTCGTGGCCGAGCGTCGGGGCGAGCCGGTCCCGCCGGATCGCATGACTCTCCAGAGACTCCGCGCTGCGGCCGAGACCGCGAGCGCACTCCCGGTGCTTCAGGGCAGAGAGGGGTCACCCGCAGTCGCGGTGCGCCTGCCGCATGCGCATCTCACCCTCCACGCGCAAGCTCTCGACGTCGAAGACCTGCTCTCACACGCCCAGCCATTCGCGCCGAGCGCCGCTCTGATGGGCTTCGATCGCGAGGCCCGCCAGCTCCTGGGCTCGCCGCTTCCGGTCGCGCTGCCGCCGCGCCCCGCGCACATCGCGCTCGCGCTCGCGGCGGGGCTCCTCAACGGTCGCCGGCTCGCACCGAACGACTCGAGCTGGTTGCCCTACCTCCTGGCCAAAGGCACGTTCACCCGCACTCTCCAGGCCGTCGACCAGCGGCGCAACAAGAAGGGGGAGGTGACCGGCGAGGTCTGCGTGCAGCAGCCCCGTCTCGACCTCCACATCCTCCGGCTGGACACCCTGACGTTCCACCAGCTGGCGCTGGGGACCGAGCCCTCCGGGGCACCGTCCCTCGACGAGTTCAACACCGCCGACCTCCTGGAGCACTACAGCGAGTCGCTCGTGCGGCTTGTCCGCGAGCAACTCCCGGCGATGCACGATCCCGACGACGCCGAGCACCAGATCGCGCTGCCCAGCCTCGCACGCCGTCCGTACCGGCGGCAGGCGGCGCTGATCCAAGCGGGTCTCAAGCTCCTCGCTCTCGGCGAGAACCCTCAGCTCCTGGCCGAGGTCGGCACCGGGAAGTCGACCGTGGCGCTTTCGATCGCCGGTGCCCTCGCGCCCAGTCGCTTCGCCGCGACGAGGGCGGAGCTCGTGCGAGTCGGCATCACCCCACGTGGCCTCCGTCCTGTGTCCAGGATGCTGGTCGTCTGCCCACCGCACCTGCTCCAGAGCTGGACCGATCAGGCCCGCGCCGTTCTTCCGGATGGCCCGGTGCAGATCGTTCAGGCGCCCTCGGACCTCGACCGGCCGGCCGCGATCTACATCTTGAACCGCGAGACCGCCAAGCTCGGATCGAGCATCGCCGGCGTGGCCGGCACGCACTGCCCCGACTGTGGGCACCCGCTGCCGGAAGGAAGCCCCGAGAGCTTCGCCGCGCAACGCCTCCGCTGTCAGGGAGAGGTGGTCGTGCCCTCGAATCCGTTCGCGCGCCTGGTGCGAGACCTGGGCCTCGTCCTGCAGCGCTCGCTATCGGACTCCCTTCGCGAGCGGCTCCTGCCGTACCTGGAAGCTCACCCCGCGGCGCACCGTCGAGCGCTTCAGCTCCACCGCCAGGATTCACCGACGAATCCGATCTCGCCGTCCGGACGAGCCGCGCTGAAGACCGCGCTCGACCAAGTGGCCGGGCTCGTCGAGACCAACTTCCTCCGCCTGTCGAACTGGGAGCACCGGTTCTGGGAGCCGTTCCGCGTTGCCTCGCACCTGGCTCTGGTGCTCGATGCGTTCGAGCCGTTCGCCGCTCGCTGTCGCGAGCTGGCTGCTCGCCGCGTCGCCGAGGCGGAACCGCGCCTCTACCTTCAGTCGATCGACGAGCTGCTGGAGAAGCAGCTCGCGGAGCTCGCACCATTGGCCGAGCGCCTGCACGACGCTGACTCCGGCGAGGACCTCCGCAGCGAGATTCTCGGCCGCGCGCTCGAAATGCTCCTTTCGGGCGCGACCTGGACGACGAGGTCGGGGTGCGGCGCCGCGCTGCACACGACGACGCCCGAGCCGCGACGTTACCCGCTGGCGCGCTACATCCTGAGCAAGAAGCGCCGGCTCTTCGATCTGGTCATCCTGGACGAGGCGCACGAGTTCTCGACCAGCGGCAGCGCGCAGCAGAAGGCGGCGCACCGCCTGGTGCAGCTTCCGCGCGTGCCGGTGATCGCCCTGACCGGGAGTCTGATGGGTGGCTACGCGAGCTCGCTGTTCGCCAACGCCTGGGCGCTCTCGCGACGGTTCCGGTCGCAGTTCGACCTCGACGAGAAGCCCTCGTTCGTGACCCGGTACGGGTATCGAAAGCTCCTCGTCACGCCGACGGCGGCCAAGCCGCTTCCGGGCACCCGGAGCTACGGTCGCCAGAGCGACCGCACCGACGGCGACGGCTTCGAGATTCGCCAGCTCGGCGAGGCGCCGGGCGTCCTTCCTCTCTACATCCTGGAGCACATCCTCCCGACCGGCCTGGTGATGCACAAGGGCGATCTCGACGAGGAGCTTCCGCCGTGCAGCGAGGAGCCGACTCCAGTGCGCACGTCGCCCGACGACTTCCTCGACGCGAAGCTCTTGGCCGAGTTCAGCCGTCTGCGTGCCGCGTTGGTCTCTCGGATCCACGCCGATCGGGGCACCGAGCGTGCCGGGCTCCTCTGGGGTGCGATGTCCGAGCTGCCGTCGTACCTCGACCTCGCGAACGAGGAGTGCGGCCCATTCATCATCCGGTATCCGGACGAGGCCGGGGGAGAGGAGGTTGCCACCGGAGTCGCCTTCCCCGCGAGTTGGCGCTCGCCCAAGGAGCGCTGGCTGTTGGCCGAGCTTCGCGCCGAGCTCCGCACCGGGCTCAATGCTGGCCGGCGAGCGATCGTCTTCCTCCGTCACACCGGCAATCGGGGCTTCCTGCGGCGGCTTCACCGCCTCATCGCCGAGGACCTCGAGCAGGCGCCCACCTTCCTCGATCCCGCAAGGGTCCCGACCGGCGTGCGCGAGCGCTGGCTCAACGAGGTCATCGACGGCGGTTGCCGCGTGCTCCTGGTTCACCCGAAGGCGGTCCAGACGGGCCTCAACAACCTCACCGCGTTCCACACCGCGATCTGGTTCGAGGGTCCGGACTACGACGCCCGGGTTACGCGGCAGGCGAACGGCCGTCCGCACCGGATCGGACAGACGGAGCCGGTGCGGCTCATCTACCCCTACTACGTCGACACGCTCCAGAAGGCCGCCCTCGATCTCGTCGCGCGGAAGATCACCGCGTCGCTGCAGGTCGACGGGCTCTCGCTGGCCGGCGCGCTCGAGGCTGCCGGCGCCCTCTCGGAGGAAGACCGGCTGCACGCCACCGCGGCGCTCGCGATCGGCCAGGCGCTGTACCGCGCGGCGACTGGTGGGTCGCGATGACTGCCGCAGCTCGGAAGGAGGGACCAATGCCGGAGCAACTTGGACTCTTCAGCTCGGCATCGCCGGCTGCCGATCCTTGCCTCACCAGGGAACGCGCGGCGGCCGACGACGCCTGGCCGCATCGCACCTGGAGGTTCGGTCCAGGGCACTCGGTCGAGTACCGCAACCCCGAGCCGACGTCGCCCGCGCCGCCCGCCGTGTTGGGCGGCGCATGGGAATGGAACCCGCTGGTTCCGGGCTGGCGGATCGACTACGCCGTTCCGCCGTTCTCCCTTGATCCGCGTGGCGACGGTGCCGACCGCCATGGCCCGAAGCTGCTCCCGCCGCCGGGCTTCCTCGAGATCGACCGGAGACGCCTGGCGGGCCGCTGCCCGCACTGCGGCGAGCAGAGCGGCGGAGGCTGGGGTGGCCCCGGCTGGTGCGGCTGGAGCGACTCCCGCGTTGCGGCTGCCTTCGAGGCGGAGGAGGCGGCCGGGCGTCGCTGCTACGGGCTCACCGTGGTCGACGTCCCGGGGCTCGGTCCCGTCAATCCAATGTCTCACTACACGCGGTGGGGCGCCGGATTCTGTGCCTCCTGCGGCGCGGTCTCCTGGAACGACTTCCGAGATCCTGCCAGCGGCTACTACCGGCCGCCCGCGAAGGCGGTCGGCCCCTGAGGCCCCGCGTGGGTCCTACTCCGTCCGCTGCCGGAGGCGCTCGAGTCAGGTCCACGAAGCAAGGCCGCACGTCGTCTCGCGAGAATCGGCAGGCGCGCTCTCACCCTGGACCTTCATGCGGTCACCCTTGCCAGCGTCCGAGGACGAAGCGGTGTCCAGCCGGCGCAGCGAACCGGTGACTGCCCTCGGCATTCGAGCTGACGGCTAAAGGAGGGACCTCGCATCCGGGGGAGCGCTGGACCGGAGACTCGCGCTGAGATCGGCCACTGCTTCATGACCTGCCTGCCGGGAGGCGAGCCTGCTACCGAGGCCCGGGCAGGCGAGCGCCGCGCCAGCCAAAGACCGCTGTCACGCCTCTCGCCCCACGCTCCAGGGTGCCCCCACCCGGGCTGCGCGCGAGCCCCTCGTCTCCTCCGGGGCGTCGTGCTCGCCCAGCCACCCACCCTGGAGCGGCCCGTTCCTCTTCGTCCTCGAGCCTCCACCGACGTCAAGAGTGCGAGGCGCGGTCCCGTCATCTGTCTCCTTCGGTCGCGGTCCCCGCCCAACGTCCCGTAAACCGTGCCGCGGTGCGCCCGGCCGCAAGGCCAAGCCTGCGGAGCGCCGACTGACGTCAAGCGGCGCTGCCTTGTCGGCCGGGCTTCGTTCACCCCGGGCTTCCACCGGTCCGTGTTGGACGGAAACCACAACCAAAGGAGAAAGCAGATGACCAGCCAGACCGCAATCACCCTCTACGGCAACGTCGGCGGAGACCCGGAGACCCGCACCATTCCCGGCAAGCAGGTCACGAAGCAGTTCTACGACCCGATCATCGACGACATGGTCGAGCGCGAGTTCACCACCCGCGAACGCGAGGTCCGGACCTTCTCGATCGCCGTCAGCAAGAAGGACGCCGAGGGCAAGGACGTCACCCGCTGGATTCGCTGCGACGACTGGAACCGCCTCTCCCGCCTGGTCGGCAAGGGCGACCGCGTGAAGGTCAAGGGCCACTTCCGCGAGCGCACTTACCAGAAGGACGGCGAGACGAAGACCGTGCGCGACTTCGTCGTCGAGGACCTCAAGGTCGAGCGCCACAAGATCCGGCACCGGGCGGAGTAGGCGCCGGGCTCTGGGGCCGCCCCGCGCGGGGCGGCCCCAGAGCGAGGTGCCCATCGACACGGGCCCGGCTTCCCTGCCCGAACGGGTGGTTGGCCCACCGGGTGGAGCTTGCCTCGGAGAAGGTCCCGGCCCCGACCCGAAAGGTGGTGCGCGGAGCCGGAGGGCGTCGTAGCGTGCTGGCATGCGGCGGCTCCAGCACAGGCTCGCGTGGTTGGCGGCACTCGCCGCCTTGGCGTTTGCCGGAGTCCTCCCGCTCTGTGGCGACTGCGGATCGTGCGGCTCGGCGTGCCCGGGTCGCGACGCCTGCCACGAGACGGCGACGTGGCTGGATGGCCCGTCGTGCTGCGCGTCGGCCGGTCCGGTAGCCGCTGCCGATGCGGCGAGCCAGCTCGCGGCCAAGGTCGTGGCGCCGCTTCCTGGGGTCGCCGCCACGCTTCCGCGCGTCGACGGCGACGTGTTGGTCGGCCAGCGCGCGTCCTGTCAGGTTCTCCGCACGCTCGATCGCTGTACCCTCTTCTCCTCCTTCCTCATTTGATCCGCCCGCGGTAGCCGCCGCGGCGGCAGAACAGCCCTCCGCGTGGGAGGTGCTGCTCGACCGTCGCTTCGCGCTCGCGTGCGCTCTGCGTTTTCCCGCCGAGCGCCAGCGGATCCACGGGGGAGAAAGTCGATGTCTCGATTCGGCCTCGGTTCGATCGTCGTTCTCGCGGCGCTAGCCGTCGTCCTTGCCGGCTTGCTCGGGTTCTCCGGTGAAGCGGATGCGGCGCCGGGGCCAGTGGAGCGAGAGATCCTGGTCGTTGCACGGTCCTACGCGTTCGAGCCGCCGGTGATCCGGGCGCGGCGCGGCGACACGCTGCGGCTGCGCTTTGCCTCCACCGACGTGGTCCACGGTTTCTATCTCGAGGGCCACGACCTCGACGTGACGATCCCGCCGCTGTCACGCCGCGTTCTCGTCGCGCGCGCCGGCCGGTCGGAGACTACCGAGGAGGTGGTGCTGGTGCTGGAGCGCTCCGGCAAATTCCGCTTCCGCTGCTCGAAGACCTGCGGTGCGATGCACCCGTTCATGCAGGGGGAGCTGATCGTGGGGCCGAATCTCCTCCTCGTCGGCTCCTCGATCGCATCGGTCGCTCTGCTCGCGGTCGGGCTGGTGTGGGCCCTCGCCTCGCCCGGCCGGGGAGGATCGCGATGAGCCTCCCGATCGTCACGGACCGCCCGTCGCGAGGGATCGACCTCCTGGCGCGCCTTCCGCTCCTGCGCCGACTCTCGTTGCAGCGGTGGTTTCCGCTCGCCGGTGCTCTCTTCCTGCTCGTCCTCGGAGCGGTCCTCGTCGTGGGCGGATTCACCGGCACTCCCGTGGGCAATCAGAGCGGCATCGTGGTGGCGGTCTGGATCCTCTGGTGGTTCCTGCTGATCGCCGTGCTGCTGCCGTTCGGCGCGCGGGCCTGGTGCGGGGTCTGTCCGGTTCCGGTGATCGGCGACTGGGTCCAGCGTCGGCGGCTCACGAGCGTCGCCGACGAAGACCCGCGCGCCGCGTCGGGAGAACCCGGCAAGCTGATCGGCCGCAACCGCTACTTCGGTCTCGCCCGGCGGTGGCCGCGCGCGCTGTCGAACCTGTGGCTGCAGAACCTGGGGTTCCTCCTGCTCGCCACGTTCAGTGTCGTGCTGCTCACCAGCCCGCTCGCGAGCGCGGTCGCCGTCGCCGGCATGGTGCTCGCCGCGACCGCCGTCGCCTGGATCTTTCGGCAGCGGACCTTCTGCCGCTACCTCTGTCCGGTCGGTGGCTTCCTCGGCCTCTACTCGATGAGCTCGACGCTCGCCGTGCGCGCCAGGGACGCGAGCGTCTGCGCGGCGTGCCGGGAGAAGAGCTGTCTCGCCGGCAGCGCCGGAGGCTGGGGCTGTCCGTGGCTCCAGTACCCGAGCCGGCTCGACCGGAACAACGCCTGCGGCTTCTGTCTCGAGTGCGTGAAGAGCTGCTCGCACGGCAACATGACGATCTTTCTCCGCCGGCCCTTCGCCGAGCGGCGGCTCCTCGGCTGGGACGAGGCGTTCAAGGCGTACCTCATGGTCGCTTTGGCGATCGCCTACTCGGTGGTCTACCTCGGGCCCTGGGGTGAGCTCAAGGCCGCGGCGAACGTCGGCGAGGCGAGCGGCTGGAGCGCCTTCGGTCTCTACGCCGGCGCCTTGTGGATCCTGGCTCTGGTCGTCTTGCCCGGCGCTTTCGTGGCGGCGGCCTGGGCCGGTCGCCGGCTCACCGGCGCGCGGCTCGCATTGCGCGATGCGGCACTCGCTTCGGCGAGCGCGCTGGTCCCCTTCGGACTGCTGGCCTGGATCGCCTTCAGCGTGCCGCTGATCCTGGCCAACGGCAGCTATGTGCCGAGCGCTTTGTCGGACCCCTTTGGCTGGGGGTGGGACCTGTTCGGCGGCGCCGCGATGCCCTGGAGCCCGCTCCGGCCGCACTGGACACCCTGGCTCCAGGCCGGTCTCGTCCTGGTTGGCCAGGGCGCCGGGCTCCGCACGGGCTGGCTCTCGCACCGTGATTTCTTGGGCGATCGCCGTGTCGCGGCGATCGCGTTCGCGCCGTCGGCGCTGTTGCTGACGGCGATCACACATGTGCTGCTGGTGCTCTATGCGGGGTGAGGCGATGACCGCATCGATCGGCGAGAAGGTCGCGGTCCTGGCGGTGGTCGCGGCGCTGGTGGCGGCCGTGGTCGTACCGCTGCGCATCGAGGCCGCGCGGCACGCCGCGCGCGAGAGGTCGATCCGAACGCTGGAGCTCACCGGGCTGATGCGTCAGGGCGTCTGGACCGACGAGCGCGTGACGGCGGCCAACGCTTGGCGCGACGATTTCCGACCTGCGCGCCCGGTGCTCGTCGTCGGCGAGCCGGTGAGGCTGCGTCTCGCGAGCGCCGACGTCGTGCACGCCTTTGCGCTGCCCGAGCTCGGGGTCGCGCCGGTCGAGGTCTATCCGGGGCGGCCGGTGGAGGTCGTCGTCGTGCCGCGCGAGGCGGGAGTCTTCCCGTTCTACTGCACGACGGTCTGCGGCGACGCCCACTTCGGGATGCGCGGTGTCGTCCAGGTGGTCGAGTCGCCCGGTGTCCAGGTCGCCGAGTCGCCCGGTGCCGCCGCGGTTTCGATCCCCGCGACGCCCGGTCGCGACTACTGGCGCGCCGAGGCACCCGCCGACGATGCGGGAATGGTGGCGCGGGGAGCCTGGATCTTCCGGCGGCAGGGGTGTGTCACCTGCCACGGGGAGGGGGCGGCCGGGGGCGTCGCCAATCCCGGGGCGATGAACGCCACCGTTCCGGCGCTGGCGGACTTCGCCCGTCGCACCTTCCTGTTCACGTCGGCCGACGCGGCGTCGCTGGTGCGTGCGCTGGAGCATGGGCCGCTCACCGTGCGCGACCAGGCACCGGAGATCCCGCTCTACGCCGTCGTGAAGAAGCAGTACCTGGCGAAGCACCAGCTCGTCGCCTCCGGGCGCGTCGCCGCGCCGATGAACCCCACGAGCCCCCCTCCGCCGCTCGAGATGCCGGCGTGGGGGGCCCGCCTGACCGGCCGGGACATCGACTCCGTCCTTGCCTACCTGTTGACCCTGAGCCAGGACCGTACCGCGACCGCCGCGGCCGGGCCGGGCTCGATCACTTCGAAGGAGTGAAGCCATGAGATTCCACATCGTTCCCGCCATCGTCGCCCTCGCCATCGGCTTGGCCCTCACTGGCTGCGCGCGCAGCGAGGGATCCGTGCAGGGCTCCGCCCCGTCGGCATCCCCTGCGACGCACGTGTCGGCCCCCGCGGTCGACCAGCGGTCCCCATCCCACGCAGGGCACGGTTCCACCGTCACCACCGCCGCCATGGGGCAGGCGGCACCGGGTCAGATCGTGCCGGCGGCGGCTTCGGGTGTCGCCCTGCCCGCCTTCAGCGGGACCCGAGAGGAGACGACGCGGTTCATCGAGTACTTCCGGAACATCCCTCTCACTCCCGAGCAAGAGCGAACTAAAGTCGAAGCCCTGACCGCCATCCCCGCGCCCTGCTGCGCGGAGAACCCGCTCTCGACCTGCTGCTGCCCGTGCAATATGGCCAAGGCGGCGTGGGGGCTCAGCGCCTGGCTGATCACCGAGAAGGGCTTCGGCGCGGAACAGGTCCGCGAAGCGACCCGCGCCTGGCTCGCCGCGACGAACCCGGGCGGGTTCTCCGGCGATGCCTGTCACAGCGGTGGCTGCGCCCGGAAGATCAGCCAGAACGGCTGTGGCGGAATGAACGAGGCCGAGGTGCTCTGATCCGGGCTGAGTCGAAGCTCGCCGCCGCCAGAGTGGATCCGGCCGGGGCGAGCTTCAGCTCAGTGGCTTGGCGATGGCCCGCACGGCCTTCAGACCCGAGCCGAAGCGAGCGATCGCCTCGCGATGTTGGCGCAGCTCGCCGTAGGGCAGATAGGACAAGGCGAGGTCGCGGACGCGACTGAAGGCCGGCCGCGCCAGCTGCGCCCGCACCTCCTCCTCGCGCTCGTCGGGTGCGACGAGAAAGCAGGCGCCGGCCGACGGCTGCTCCGACTCGAAGCCCAGGGCGAGATCGAGCATGCGCACGATGCCCGAATAGATGCTGGTGGTGTGCTCCACTTCGAAGGCAGCCTCGGCTCGGCCGCTCGTCCGGTCGAGCCAGAGAATGTCGATCAGCCGGATGGTCTCGGCTGCCGGCGAGGAGGCGAAGACGGCCGGCAGCTCGGCCCGGCAGCCGTCCCCCAGCCGACCGGAGCCGTAGGCCCGGCTCCGGTCGTTGGAAGCGACCCAGACCTCGAAGCCGAGGGCGAGCCCGAGGTCGCGTAGCCAGCCTTGCACCTCGGTGTGGGTGTGATCGCTCTCGCGCGCTCGCTCGCGCGCCCTCGCCTGCGCCGCGGTCTCCTCACGCACGCGCGCCAGCTCTTCCTCCCATCGGGCCTGCTCCGCGGCGTCGCCGCTGCGTGGCGGCGCCGGATAGCGGCCGGTGCCGACGTCGAAGAGGAAGCCGCCGATGGCCCCGAGATCGTTCGAGAGCTGGTCGCGGAAGCGCTCGTTGAGCGCGAGGATCCCTTCGCGCATCGCGAGGAAGTCGTCCCAGCGGCCGAGCCTGGCCTTGGCGCCGGTGATCGCGTTGTAGCCGTTGACGATGGCCGTGTTGAAGGGCGGCACGAGCACCGGGTGAAGGAAGTAGAGCAGGTTCGCCGCCGCCGGCCCGAGGCCCTTGATCCGTTGGGAGTCGAGTTGCCGGATCGCCGCCACGACCTGTGGCTCGCCGTCGCAGCAGGAGCAGGTGTGCAGGAAGCGCCCGAACGCGCGCTGGTGGTCGCTGTTCTCGTAGATGTCGGGAATGCGCAGCTTGGGCTTCCAGAGGAAGGCGTGGTCGGCACCCTTGAAGATCTGGCGCTGCTCGGCGATGGAACCGACCACGATCTCGAGCGACGAGCCCTTGTAGGTGTTGCCGAAGCGGCCCGCCTCGATCTCGGCAACCACCAATTGGAGCCCACGGCGGATGGAGCGGAAGTTCTTGAGTCGCTCTTCCCAGAGAAACCAGGTCTGGAACGTGCTGCGGGGATCCTGGCGCCAGCGGGCGATCAACGCCCGCAGCGCCGCGTCGCTCGACCGCGCCTCGATCACAGTTCTGGTCTCCAGGCGTCGCTCTCGACACTCATGCGAAGGCACACCAGGCAAGCCTATATCCGCAGTCCCCCGTACGTCGCTGGCTGCGTTCGCGCGATGCGTTCTACCGTCCCTGGACGTGCCGGAGCGTCTCCTCGGCGTCGAGCTCGCGTGTCGCGTTGCCGGTGCGCACCAGGAGGTGCGAGCCGTGGCCGTCGCGCAGGAAGACCGGGCTCGGCGCCGGCTCGACCGTGACGCGGCAGACGTCGCGGTCGCCGACGCGGTGGAAGAGGACGTGGACGAAGGCACAGGACGCCGTGCCGAGCTTCTGCGCCACGAGATCGAGGATCAGTCGCTCGAAAGCGTCGTGGCTCCGTCCGCGCAGGGTCGCGAGATCGGGCTCGATCCCGAGGACCTCGCCGGAGTCGGCGACGCCGATCAGCAGCGTCCCACCCCCGCCGTTCAGGAAGCCGGCGATCGAGCGGACGATCGGCGACTCGAGCTCACGAAGGACACAGCCATTGCGGTAGTCCCAGCGGATCGACGCCTTGAACTCCAGACTCTGTCCTTCTCCCTGGCGAATCAGAGTCGCGAGATCGCGATCGAGCAGCCGGGCCAGGCGCTCCACTTGCCGTTCATGGCGCCGAGCCGCCATCGTGAAGAGACCGGAGAAGAGCCCGAGGGCCGTGCCGAACGCCGCGAAGCGGCCGGTCATCGCGAGCATGCTCGGCTCGAAGGCCGCGAGCAAGCTGTCGAGCGCGAAGCGCCAGGCCGGCCCGAGCCCCGCGGTATCGGGGGCGTGCTCGAGCCAGTAAATGACCATGGTGGCCGGGTGGAGCAAGAGCACTCCGAGTGCACCCCCGACCGCCACGTGGGCTCCGACCACCGGCCAGGCGCCGACCCGCGCAATTCGTCGCATCACGGCCGCTGATTCCGATCCGCCGTCCTCAATTGTCGGCGGCCGGAGGCGGGACCTCCGCCGGCATCGGAAGACTCGTCCCGGGACCGGGACCAGCGGGAGCCAGGACCAACGAGAGCGTGCGGCGCTCGCCGCCGCGGTAGAGGTCCAGGGTCACGGTCTCACCGGCCTGCCTGCTCTCGAGCCAGTCCAGGAGCTCGCCCGACGAACGAATCGCGCGGCCATTCACCGCTTCGATCAGGTCGCCGGCAAGCCACCCTCCGGGAGCTTTCCGTTGGGTGCCCGTCACGCCGAGATGTGCCGCCTCGCTGCCCTCGTCGACCGTGAGCACCAGCGCACCCGCGAGGCCGAGCGCCTCCACGAGGGCGTCGGGCGCGAGCTCGAAGCCGAGACTCGGGCGGACGATGCGCCCGTGCCGCACGAGCTGGGGAACGGCTCGCGCGACCGCCGCCGCAGGGATCGCGAAGCCGACGCCGGCGGAGGAACCGGAGGTGCCGTAGATCGCCGTGTTGACGCCCACCAACCGGCCCCGGCTGTCGATCAACGGGCCGCCCGAGCTCCCGGGGTTGATCGCCGCGTCGGTTTGGATCACGTCGTGGATGCGGACGCCCGACGGGGAGTCGACGGTGCGACCGAGGGCGCTCACGATCCCGGTGGTCAGGGTGTGATCGAAGCCGAAAGGGTTGCCGACGGCGAGCACCGTCTGGGCCACCCGGACGCGGGTCGAGTCGCCGACCGGCAGCGGCACCAGCCGCTCTGCCGGAGCGTCGACTCTCAGCACGGCGAGGTCCAGCTCTGGCGCAATGCCGACCAGGCGCGCACGCCAGTGCGAGTGATCGGCGAGCGCCACCTCGACCTGCTCGGCTCCGTCGATGACGTGGAAGTTCGTGACGACATGGCCCTGGCGGTCCCAGACGAATCCGGAGCCCGCGCCGAGCGGCAGCTCGTGCACGGCACCGGCCGATTCCTCGACATGCCGAGAGAAGGTGCGGATGCAGACCACCGATCGAGAGGCTGTGTCGAAGAGGTCGATCGTCGCGGCCTCGGCGGCGAGCAGGGCATTGGCCGGCTCGCCTTCGGACGCCGGAGCGGCGATCGCCGGCGCCCCCGGCTTCATTGTTGCTGCCTTTCCGGGTCGTACCCCCCAAGCGGCGGCCACGATCAGAATCAACCACACCGAGCCGGCGCGCCAGCCCAGCCGAAAATCGGCAAGCGATTTCTCATTGCGCTTCATGGCTTGCTCCTTTCTCTCCGACGATCGCGGGTGCGGCCGTGGCGGTGGAAATTTCGTAGTGCCCTCCGAGATGGCCCGGAGGCCACCACCCCTTTGCGACGACGCTCTCGAGAGCCGCGAGTGCCCCGGGATCGACCCGATCGGGCGCCATGGCGCGCAGCTCTTCAATGGCGGACTCCGGCGTCGCGGCGGGCCGGTAGCGTCGTGCTTCGGTGATCGCGACGAAGATGTCCGCGACCTTCAGGGCGCCGGCGAGAAGAGGGATTTCTGGGCCTCGAAGGCCTCGGGGATAGCCGCTGCCGTCCGGGCTCTCGTGGTGAGCGAGAACCGTCTCGGCGAGATCTTCGTCGCCGCCAACCGAGCGAACCAGCTCCGCGGCGATGCGTGGATGGTCGCGGATCCTGGCCCGCTGTTCGAGCGAAAGCTGCTGATCGGACTGAAGAACGTCGTCGCCCAGGCCGATCTTGCCGACGTCGTGGAGGCGGCCCGCGAGGTGCGCCGCGGCCCTCTGGGAGCGATCGAGGCCGAGCTCGTGAGCGACGAGCTCCGCGAGGTCCGCCACGCGGCGGGAGTGCTCGGCGAGAGCGGGGTCCCGCGCGCCCAGGGCGGTCACGAGAGCGTCGAGGGCACTGCGCACCTCGCTTCGGGCAGCGGCGAGGAGCACGCGGTCGCGCTCGTCGCGCCGGCTCTCCGCATCCATCGTGAGCGAGCCGACGAGCAGTCCAACAGTGACGAAGCCGGCCACGACGGCGAGCTCGTCGAGCAGCGAAGCCCACGGTGCCGGATCGCGAAGGGCAACGTGCCCGAGATAGAGGAGGCTCGCCGCGCCGGCGAACAGGGCACCCGCGCGCGCGCCGCGCGCCTTCGCCGCCAGCACGATCGGCGCCAGGTAAAGAGCGGCCAGGCCCACGTGGACCGCGTGCCGAAGCCCGGTACCCCGTGCGCCGAGCAGGATGTGAAGGAGGGTGATCGCGCCGAGAAGCGCCCACGCCCAGCGGAGCGTGCGCTCCCTCGCCTCCGCGAGCGCAGGATCCTGGGCCGTCGATGGCCCGGAGAATGCGGGGTCCTCCGGAGCGCGGAGGTTTCGTCCCCGGACTCTGCGGACGGCGCCCCGGATCCGCGCCGAAAGAGTGCGCCGCGCCGTCAAGCGGTCCGTGCGATGGAGGTCAGCTGCTTCGGTGAGCTTCGTCGGATACGGTGTCACTGTCGCCTCCTCGACTCTCCGCGGATCTGCGCGATCGGGCCAGCCGCGGAGGGCCGGCCCGATCTGGGGTCCCCTGCGCGTCAGTCGATGCCGTCGACGCGCGAGCCGCACTTCGACATCGAAGATCCGTAATAGGGGTTCGCGACCGCCGTGTCGGAGGTCGGCTGCAGCCAGTAGGCCTTCACCATGGGGCAGTGATAGAGCTGGGCGCCAGTGAAACCGGTCGCCGTTGCGAGCCGTGCCATCGCGCGCGACAGCTCGGCGAACGACGTCCGCAGGAGCTCGAGCTCCCCTCCGTCGAGCTTCTTCGCCGTCTGGGCCACCTCGACATAAGCGCCGTCCGCACCCTCGCCCGCGGCGTTCGCGAGCGCGGCGAGGCGGGACGCCGCCGCGGTCACGCCCGCCACGCGGTCGGCGGCGAGCGCATCGTGAATCTCGTCGTAGGCCGCGAAGAGCGGCGCGGTCGGCGGCGGCGCAGCCTCCGCGCGCACGGCAGTGCCCGCGAAGAGTAGGAGTGCCGGAATCAGGACCTTGCGGATCATCAAGGGAAGCCTCCGTTTCGTTGGTTTCGTCGTCCATCGGGGTGAAATGGGGATCGGAGTCATGCCACGCTCGGCTCGAGCTCCGGTTCCGAACCGGGCTGCGGCTCGGGGTTCTTTTCGATCTCGCGCCGCCGCCAGAGCTTGTAGATGGCCGGATAAACCAACAGCTCGAGGGCGAACGAGGTGATGAGGCCGCCGATCATCGGGGCGGCGATTCGTTTCATGACATCCGACCCGGCCGAGGTCGACCACATGATCGGCAGGAGGCCCATGAAGGCCGCCGCCACGGTCATCATCTTGGGTCGGGCCCGCTTGACGGCGCCGTGGACGATGGCCTCGTCGACCTCGCCCTCGTTCCGGAGCAGGCCGCGCCGCTTGGCGTCGTCCCAGGAGAGGTCGAGGAAGAGCAGCATGAAGACACCAGTCTCGGCGTCGAGGCCCAGGAGAGCGATCATGCCGACCCAGGCGGCGATCGAGACGTTGTAGTCGAGCAGCCAGAACAGCCAGATCGCGCCGATTGCGGAGAACGGTACTGCCAGCATCACCACCGTGGCCTTGAAGCTGGAGCGGGTGTTCGCGTAGAGGAGGGCGAAGATCAGCACCAGCGTGACCGGCACGACCACCTTGAGCCGCTCGCGGACGCGGATCATGTTCTCGTACTGCCCGCTCCAAGTGAGCGAATACCCAGCCGGAAGCGTGACTGCGCTTTCGACCCGTCGCTTGGCCTCCTCGACATAGCTGCCGACGTCGCGTCCAGCGATGTCCACGTAGACGTAGCCGGCGAGGAACCCGTTTTCGTCTCGAAGCATGGAAGGCCCCTGGAGCAGCCGGACATCGGCGAGCTGGGCGAGAGGTACTTGGGCCATCGTGGGGGTCGGCACCAGCACGCGACCGAGCCTCTCGGGGTCGTCCCGTAGCTCGCGTGGATACCGGACATTCACCGGATAGCGCGCGCGGCCCTCGATGGTGGTGGTGACGTTCTCGCCGCCGATCGCCGCCGCGATCACCATGTGCAGGTCGTCGATGACGAGACCGTAGCGAGCGAGCTGGTCGCGGCGCGGAGAAATGTCGAGGAAGTAGCCGCCGGCGACACGTTCGGCGTAGGCCGACCGCGTGCCGGGTACGTCGCGGACGGCCTGTTCGATCTCGGCGCCGAGGCGTTCGATCTCGGCCAGGTCGGCGCCGAAGATCTTGATCCCCACGGGAGTGCGAACTCCCGTCGTCAACATGTCGATGCGGGCCTTGATCGGCATCGTCCAGGCGCTCGTCACGCCGGGGCTCGCCAGGGCGCGGTTCATCTCGTCGACGAGCTCGTCCCAGGAGATGTGGTCAGGCCAGAAGGGGCGGAAGGCAGGCTTCGTCCAGTCGGGCCAGTCCGAGTACCACCGCGGTTTGGCTCGCCACTCGTCCTCGGGTTTCAGCACCACCGTGGTCTCGAACATCGAAAACGGAGCCGGGTCGGTGGACGTGTCGGCTCGCCCTGCCTTGCCGAAGACCCTCTCCACCTCCGGGAAGGCGCGCAGCACCTTGTCCTGGGCAATCAACAGCTCCTGCGCCTGGGCCACGGAGATCCCCGGAAGCGTCGTGGGCATGTGGAGAATGGTCCCCTCGTTGAGCGGTGGCATGAACTCGGAGCCGAGGGTGAAGTAGGCCGGCACGGAGACCGCGACCAGGAGCAGCGCCGCACCGATGACCTTCTTGGGGTGGCGGAGGACGAAGCGACAGGCCGGCTCGTAGACGCGGAAGATCGAGCGGCTGATCGGATGACGCTCCTCGGCATGGTAGGTACCGACGAGGGCGCCCGTCGCCAGCCGAGCCAGCCACCGCGGCCGGAAGCTGAACGGATCGATCCGGGCGAACATCATGCGCAGCGCAGGGTCGAGGGTGATGGCGAGGAGCGCGGCAATGGCCATCGCCAGGTTCTTCGAGAACGCGAGGGGCTTGAAGAGGCGCCCCTCCTGGTCGACGAGGGCGAACACCGGCAGGAAAGCGACGGCGATGACCAGGAGCGAAAAGAAGACCGATGGACCGACCTCCATCAGGGCCTCCAGGCGGACCTGATGAAAGCTTCCCTTGCGACCACCGACCTGCCAGTGGTGAATCTTGTTGTAGGCGTTCTCGACCTCGACGATCGCTCCATCCACGAGGACGCCGATCGAGATGGCGATTCCGGCGAGCGACATGATGTTGACCGTCAGGCCCATGAGGTACATGGGGATGAAGGCGAGCAGCACCGAGATCGGAATGGTCAGAATGGGAACGACCGCGGAAGGCACGTGCCAGAGGAAGAAGAGGATCACCAACGAGACGATGATCATCTCGACCACCAGCTCGTGCTTCAGCGTGCCGATCGCGCGTTCGATCAGCGTCGAGCGGTCGTAGGTGGTGACCACTTCGACGCCCGCGGGGAGAGACTGCTTCAGGTCCGCCAGCTTCGCCTCGACAAGGCGGATGACGTTGAGCGCGTTCTCCCCGTGACGCATCACCACGATGCCCCCGACGGTGTCGCCTTCGCCGTCGAGGTCCGAAACGCCACGACGAATCTCGGGGCCGAGCTCGATGTTCGCTACGTCGCGCAGCAGCACCGGGACGCCCCCGGGAGCGACCTTGACCACGATCTGCCCGAGGTCGTCCGTGCTCTTGGCGTAGCCACGGCCGCGCACCATGAACTCCCGCCCCGACAGCTCCAACAGGCGTCCGCCGATTTCGTTGTTCGAACGCCGCACGGCGTTGACGACCGTGTCGATCGGAAGTCCATAGGCCGCCAGCCGGTTGGGATCGACCGTCACCTGGTACTGCCTCTGGTAGCCACCGATCGAGGCGACTTCGGCGACCCCGGGTACGGACTGCAGGGCGTAGCGCAGCGTCCAGTCCTGGTAGGAGCGAAGCTCGTCGAGCGAGTGCTTCTTCTCGCGGTCGACGAGGGCGTACTGGTAGACCCAACCGACGCCGGTCGCGTCCGGACCGAGCTCGGTCTGGACGCCCTCGGGGAGCCGCGACTGGATCTTGGACAGATACTCGAGGACCCTGGAGCGTGCCCAGTAGAGGTCGGTGCCGTCCTGGAAGATCACGTAGACGTACGAGAACCCGAAGTCGGAGTAGCCGCGGATCGCCTTGACCTTCGGCGCGCCGAGCAGGTTGGCGATGATCGGATAAGTGACCTGGTCCTCGAGGATGTCGGGAGAACGGTCCCACCGCGAATAGACGATGACCTGGGTGTCGGAGAGATCCGGCAGAGCGTCCAGTCGGATCTGCCGCAGGGTGTAGCCGGCAAGGACGATCAGGACCGCGACGGCCCCGAGCACGAGGAATCGGTTTTCGGCGGAGAAGCGGATGATGCGCTTGATCATGGCGATCTCCCCTCGGCTCAGTGCTGCTGGCCAGAGTTGGCGGGCGGCAGCGGTGCGGCGGCCCCAGCGGGCGGCGCGGGCGTCTGTGCCGCCTGCAAGGCAGCACGCAGCTTCGATTCGGAGTCGAGAAGGAAGTTGGCACGGGTCGCAACGCGATCCCCTTCACCAACCCCCGACAGGATGACGACCCTGCCGGCGCCACGAAGTCCGACCTGGACATCGCGCGGCTCGAAGGTCCCGGGCTCGAGCTCGACGAAGACCACCTGCCTCAGTCCGGTGTCGATCACCGCGTCTTCGGGGACGGCGATGCCGTCGGCCGCTTCCAGATCGGCCGTCACGTCGACGAACATGCCGGGTTTCAGGTGACCGTCGAGATTGCTCAGCTCGAGGCGCACCTTGAGAGTACGGCTCTCGGCCGAGAGCGTGGGGTAGATGAACGTGACCTCGGCAGGCATGACGTGTCCGGCCTCGTAGGGCAAGTGGACATCCGCCCGCTGTCCGACGCGCAAGAGCCGCGCTTCGTTCTCGTAGAACTCGGCCTCCACCCAGACATGGGAGAGGTCCGTGAGCGTGAAGAGCTCCATGCCGGGCTGAACTTCCATGCCCTCGAGAACCTCCTTGGTGCTCACGAAGCCGGAGGCCGGTGCGACCAGCGTGACCGTGCGTTGCGCCTTGCCCGTGCGCTCGATGGTCTCGAGGAAGCTCTGTGGCACGTCGAACAGCTCCAGACGTCGACGCGACGATGCGGCGAGATCTTCGCCGCCTTCTCTGACTTCGGGAATGGTGGAGCTCGCGAAGCGGGCGGCCGACTGTCGGGCGCGCAGGTACTCTTCCTGCGAGGCGAGCAACTCCGGCGAATAGATGGCGAGAACCGGCTGGCCTCGGCGCACCAGTTGGCCGGTGAAGTTGACGTGGAGTTTCTCCACCCAACCGGCGATCTTGGTGTGGACGTGGCGTACCAGCCGCTCATCCGGCAGCACCAAGCCCACCGTCCGGGTGGAGCTGGCGAGATGCTCGCGCGCCGCGACCGCGGTGCGGACGCCGGCGAGCTGGATGCCGCTGGCGTTTACGGAGACGGTCGCCAGCCCCGGAACGGAGCTCGCCGGGCGCGAGGCTTCGTCTGCATAGACCGGCACGTACTCCATCCCCATCGAGTCTTTCGCCGGCACCGGCGAGGTCACCGACGGGTCCATCGGGCTGCGGTAGAAGAGGATGCGACGCTGTTCGGCGCCCGCGGCGCTGCCGGACCGGTCCGCGGCGTGCTCGCTCTTAGGAATCGGCACCAGCTTCATGCCGCAGATCGGGCAGTCGCCCGGCTTGTCGGAGGTGTAGGTCGGGTGCATCGGGCAGTGCCAGCCGGCGCCCTCCTCGGTGTGCTCGGCGCCGCAGCCGAGAAACGGCAGGGCGATGAGGAGCAGCCCGAACACCAGTAGCGTGCTGCGGGCCGCGGCGGAGCGGGCGAGAGAACGGAGCAGGTTGCGGAACATGGTCACTCCTTCACGCCGGCCAGGAGTGACCCGGTACCGGCCATGCGGTCGAATGCGACGGAAGCGATGAAGCGGTCGGCCTCGCGCCGCGCGAGCGCGACCCGGGCTTCGAGCCAGAGATTGAAGTCCTCGATGACGGTGGAGAAATCTCCCCGGCCGGTGAGGTAGCCGGCACGGGCGGCGGCGAGGGCGGCGCTCGTCTGGGGCAGGATGCCCTGGCGATAGCGGTTCGCCTGCTCGTCGGCGTTCTGCCAGGCGGCGAGGAGGCTCGCGGCCTCGCCGCGCACCATTGCCTCGGCGTCCGCCTGCTCGCGGCGCGCGGCCTCGAGCTCGTACTCGGCAGCGCGCAGCATCGGCAGCTGCTTCTGGCGGCGCCAGATCGGCAGCTCGACGCCGATGCCGAGCAGGACGACGGGGTCGTAGCCCCCGCGCGCGGCGAGCCCGGCATTGGCCGAGAAGTTGGGCTTGAGCTCGAGTCGGGCGAGCGCGACCCGACGCTCGGCGGCGATCACCGTCGCCTGCGCCCGCCGGACCTCGGCGGAGCCGGCGAGAGCGAGCCGCTCGGCATCGGAGCCGATCGGCCGGCTGCCCGGCAGGAGCCGGGTGTCCGCGAGGGGTGCGTCGCCGGGGCGATCGAGCCAGCGGTTGAGCTCGGCGACCAGGGTTCGCCGCTCCTTCGCCAGGTCGCTCACCAACTCAGCGATGCGCAGCTCCTGGACCTGGATCTTGAGCACCCCTTCCTGGTCTCCCTCGCCAGCGGAGTAGCGACTGTGGGCGATCTCTTCGAGCAGGTCGACCAACTCGTCGGCCGCGGCGAGCGCCTCGCGCTCGCGATCGAGTGCCCAGACCCGCGCGTAGAGAGAGCGAACCTCGGCGGCGACCTGCCGCTCGAGCGCGACGAGATCGGCCCGCGCCCGCTCGGTTTCGGCCCGCGCGACGTCGCGCGCGGCGGCGCGTTTGCCGGGGTACGGGAGGCCCTGTCGGGCCCGGACGCCGAGCATCGACATCTCTTCCGAGCCGACGGTCGGCTCGAAGCCGATGTTCTGGAGCTCTGCCTCGACCATCGGGTCGGGCAGGGCGCCGGCGGGCGCCTCCATCTCGCGCCGCGCCTCGATCTCGGCCCGCTTCGCGGCGAGCGCCGGGGCTCGCGACAGCGCCTCGGCGACGAGCGCCTCGAGCTCCGCGACAGGCTCATCGGAGAGGAGCCCCGGCGCCGAAGTGAGGTCGGCCGTCCGAGATTCGGTTGGGATTGCGGCGGGCGTGGGCTCGGCCTGCCCGAAGGCCGGCGCCTGAAGCGCCACCAAGAGGGTGAGCGCTGGGAGAATGCGGTCCATGAGGTCCTCCTCGACCATTCCGGATGGAGCCCGCCTCTATTGGCGGGGTCCGCTCAGGCGTGGAGGGGCCTCAATTCCTCAGGACACAGGTCCTCGCCAGGCAGTCGAGAGGAGGGTGCGGTTGCCTCCGGTCGGGCAGGAATGGAATGGCGACCGGCAGCACGGCGATCGCAGCGGTGGAGCCGCCGACGATTGCCACGATCGTCAATGGGTCCCGCTCCGGCACCACGGGCGCCGCGGCCCGCGCCGTGGGTGCGTGCTCACAGCAGTCCATCGAGACCGTCGCCGGGGCCGGCGGGCAGCAGTCGTGCGCACCCGCTCCGCCGCCGTCCATCATCGGGCAGTCGGCCATGGCACATGCCTCGAACGCCGCCGCGAGGCCCGGCAGGAGCAGGGCCACGGCCACGGCGAGGGCGAGGAGCTTGGCGAACGGCCTCATGGACGGTTCCGGAAGCGGGTCTCGGTGGCGAGTTCGTGTCAGCCGACGGTCACGGTGACCAGCATGTGGTTGGTCTCGCCATTGGAGTGATCCATGCCGACAAAGTCGTAGTCGTGCCGGCCCGTCGGCGCGTTCGCACCGTGGCAGCCGTACTCGCCGCCGAAGTCTTCGAAGCAGTAGATCCCGTCGTTGGGCATCCGGTCACCGTGCGTCCCGTCGTCGTACAGGGTCATGCGGCCACCGTTCATCATCGAGCCGTGGCCGTTGGGCCGCATGTAGTCGATGCGAGCCGTGTGGCCCAACGCGGGCCGACCCGCGAGGTCGACGAGGTGCGCCTCGAAGCGCGTGCTGGCCCCCGTCCCGTGATCGCGCGAGACGGTCGTTCCGTTGACGACCGTGCCGGCGACCGACACGGTGGCCTTCTGCAGCACGATCGAGCTGCTCGTAGGCTGGGTGGGGGTCGAACCATCGCAGGCCGAAACGGCGAGGCCGGCGACGAGAGAGAGGGTGAGGAGCTTGGTGTGCACGATCGGTCCTTTCTTCGCGGATTCCGCGGGCGCGACGGCGAGAGAGCTCGCCGATCAGTTGTTCATCGAATCGCCGGGGTCGGCGAGCCGGACGATGTCGCCCTTCTCGACCTTGCCGTCGAGGACGGTCGCCTGGGCGAAGTGCTCGTCGACGATCGCATCGACCTTCACCTTGCCGACCTTCTCGCGATGGAAGCGGACCCCTTGCTTGGGATTGCCGCTCCGGACGCGGGTTACCCGGACGACGTCGAGCACCTGGCCCGGGGCGGCGCCCTCGGCGGTCCCGATGCAGAGGTAGATCCCTTCGGCCGATGATTCGATGACGCTGCCGGCCATGAAGACGGTGTGCCGGATGCCCGGGCTCTCGGCGCGGGCGGTCGAAACGGCGAGAAGGGTCGAAACAGCGAGCAGAGAGGCGGCGAATGCGAGCTTCGAGATCTTGGTCATGATGAGCTCCTCCGCGAGCGGGCGGACGGCGTGCGTTCTCGGTCGCTCCCCGTGGGGTGCGATCCCTGGTCCTCGGTGGGTGGCGCGGGTGGCGCCGGTCGTCGTCTTGCGAGTCAGGCTCGTCCAGAACATGAGACACCTCGTCGAACACTGCGGGCACGCACCACCATGGTGCAGCCCTACAGGCGCGACGGGGCGCTCAGATCCGCAGGACGCAGCTTTGACTGAGGCAGTCGAGGACGCGGGAGGGGCCGGTCTTGGCCGGCCAGGCGATCTCCGCTTCCGGAGACCCTCCCGGAGCGGGCGCGTCGGAGCTCGCGAGCGCGGGGCCGGCCGGCTTCTCGGTCACCCGGGTCGGCGTCGCCGGCGCTTCGACGCGCTGCTCGCAGCACGGCGCCGTCAGGCTCGTATCGGCGGCCGGACAGCAGTCGTGTCCGGCTTGCTCCGCCGGGGCCCCGCACTCGACCATCGGGCAGTCGGGCATCCCGCACGGCGAGAGCGCGCTGGCCAGGGCCGGCAGCAGCAGCGCGATCGACAGCGCGGATGCGAGGGTGCGGAGGAGACTTCTCATCTCGCCGACACGATACGAGCCAGGCAACCGGCGAGGCCATACCCGAAAAGGTGGGTGTCGCCGGAGTGTGGGGGTGGCTGCCAGCACAGCTATGCCCTGTCCGCCCGGTGGAGGGCCATAGTGCCGAGCGGCGTGGGGATGCGGCGGGTGACCTGAACTCCATTGAATCCTGCCTGGCGGAAAGCGTCGGCCAGGCCCCCAGCGAGTTGGGGCGACGTGTTGGCGAACCCGTCGAGCCATTGGACCGGAAGAAAGAGCAGCCGCTGCAGGCGGCTCGTCGGCGGGCCCCAGTCGGCGACGTGGAGCTGCCCACCCGGCCGGAGCACGCGGTGCAGCTCGCGCGCGGCCGAGACCTTGTCCTCGTTCGCCAGGTGGTGGAAGAAGAGGGTCGAGACGGCCCGATCGAAGCTGCCTTCGGGATACGGGAGCCGCGTCGCGAGCCCCTGCTGCCAGGTGATCTCGACGCCGGCCCCAGCCGCCTTCCGTTCCGCTCTGGCCAGCACCTCCGGATCGCCGTCGAGGCCGAAGATCTGGAGCCCCGGGCAGCGTCGCGCCATCTCGATCGCCAAGGTTCCGGTGCCGCAGCCGAGGTCGAGCACGCGCTGCCCGGGTCGCAGTCCAGCCTGCTCGAGGACGGCGGCACGGAACGTCCGCTCCCGGGTGGTCGCAGCGACCACGCCGTCGTAGAGCGGTGTCAGCCAACGGAAGCGGAGGGCGTGGACGTAGGAATCGTACTCTCGCACGGCCATGGCGCACCTCAGCTCGATCGACCCGAGGACCAGTGGACGTGGACGATGAGCCAACGCTCGCCGCGGCGCTCGAGAACGAGGGTTTCGGTGCCACGAGACGCCACCGGTTTTCCGTTGGACTGGCCGCTCGACTCGGTCCGCGTCAGCACGATCGCGCGGTCGGCGCCGCCGAGGACCCTGCGGTCGACGACGCGCACGTCGATCTCCGCGAGGTAGGCGAGATCGCCGTCGAGGTGATGGCTCGCGTACTCCTCGCGCGATAGCTCGGCGCCGCCGTGCTCGAAGATCACGACCTCGGGCGCGAGACAATCGAGCACACCGGTCCGGTCGCCGGACTCGAGCGCCTTGCCGAAGCGCTCGACCACGGCGATCGGAGGCTCCTCGGCACGCGCGACGGTCGTCAATACCAGCAGGCAGATCGCCGCAACCCCGAGGCGCACCCGGCGCTCGTGCACCCCAGAATGGGGATTGCGCCCCACGATTTCGGCGAGAGTCGTTCGGCGGGGTCCCGTCGTCATGACGGCTGCCGCCCGGCGAGCATCGCCCGGTGCGCGGCGAGATTGGCCTCGCTCTCGAAGTAGACGACCGCGCCGGTGGGGAGCACACCGATCACGGCCACCGCCTTGTCGACCATGCGTCCACTCACCGGGTCCATCGCCTGGCGCGCTTCGGCGTCGGTGGAGAGGCGCTCCTTGCACATCGGGCAGCAGCCGAAATAGGTCTTGCCGCCGACTTCGACCGGGATCTGCGGCCGGTCGAAGAGCGAGTTGTTGACCATGCAGACGAAGCGGGGCTCGACCTGGCGCAGGGCCGAGGCCTCGTCCGCGGTGAGCGTGGCGCCGCTCGGGGATGCGGTCGTCGGCGACATCGAGGCCCCGTGGCCCTCGTGTCCTTCGTGGCCGGTAGCGGCCAGCTTCACCTCGATCGCGACGTTCTTGCCGTCCTTCGCCTCGTACATCACGACGGCGCGCGCGCCGACCTGGACGTCCTCACGCTTGGCCGCGGCGTCGCCACGCTTGTAGGTGGTCGTGTCGGTGAGCACGAACGTCTCGAGCTTGCCGTCCTTGTCTTCGAGCTGAAGCTGCGCCGAATCGACGGCGCGGACGGTTCCCATGGCGTTGTGGTGATGCCCCTCGTGGGCGAGCATGGGTGCGCTGATGGCGAAGGCGGCAACGGCGGCGAGGGTCCAGCGGAGGATGCTGCGATTCGTTCTCATCTTGATGGCTCCTTGTAGGTGCTGCGTTCAACGGCTTCTAGGGCTGCGTTGTCGGGGAAATGACGGTCAGTGATGCGGCTCGCTCGGGGGGGAAGGCGGCGCATCCTCGCCGGCGAGGAAGCGCTCCATCTCGAGCTCCTGCTCCAGCTCGGCCCGCGAGATCGGGTTGTGACGCTTCATCTCGGCGAGCTCCGCTCCGGTGAGCGCGGGGAGCAGGCGAATGAGCTGAACGAGCTCCCAGGTCTCGGCGTCGTCCTCGGGCGAAGCGGAGCCCCAAGCCGGCATGCCGGTCAGCTTGATGCCGTTCTCGATGATCCAGAAGAGCTCGCCGTCGCTGAGCTCCTGGGTCGCTGGCGCCGTCATGTCCGGCGCCCGTGGATAGAGGTTGCGGCCCATCTTGGTGTCGCCCTTGCCGTCGTTGCCGTGGCAGGACGCACAGTGGTCCGCCCAGTGCGCGCGGGCCGAGCGCAGCGCTTCGGGCGTCGGCAGGAGCGGGTTCCG
>JBFWYP010000029.1:0-48567 GCA_050186295.1 Thermoanaerobaculia bacterium
GGCGGGCGATCGACTACGGCAGTGACGGGCAGTGGAGCAAGGCCGCGGCCGAGCTCGAGGCCTATCTCGCCGCCAACCCGGACGACTTCTCTGGCCAGCTCCGCTACGGCGTCGCGCTGCGCCGCCTCGGCCGCTCCGCCGAGGCGATCGAGGTCCACCGGCGTGCGGCGAGCGTGCACCCGCACTCGGTGAGCCTGCTGCACGAGCTCGCCGCCGATCACGGAGAGCGCGGCGAGGCGGAGGTCGTCACCGAGATCGAGAACCGGATCCTGCGCGAGTTCCCGGGGTTCGGACTCGAGGTGCGGAAGAAGCGCCGGGCAGCCGCGCTCGCGCGGCGCGACTTCAGCGAGGCGGGGCGGCTCCACGAGCAGATCTCCGAGATGATCTCCGGTGTCGGCGACGCCGAGAGCCTGGCGCGGGAGAGCAGTCTCGGCCAGGGGCTCGCTTACCAGAAGGGCGTCCGGCTGCTCGAAGAGGACCGGTCCGCCGAAGCGGTGGCGCTGTTCTCGGAGCTCCTCGCGCGCGAGCCGCGCTTCATCCCCGCGCGGATCATGCTCGGAGAGGCGGAGCTGGTCGCCGACCGCGAAGAGGCAGCGATCGCCGCCTGGCGGGCGGGCTACACAGAGACCGGCAGCCCGGTGTTCCTGCAGCGCATCGAGGACTACTTCATCGAGCAGGAAGAGCCGATGCGCGCCATCGAGACGCTGCGCGCGACGATCGCCGAAGCGGAGAACGACCTGCTGCCGCGCTTCTACCTCGGACGCCTCTACTACCGGCTCGAGATGCTCGACGAGGCGCTGAAGCAGCTCATGGCGATCGAAGAGCGGATCAAGTCGTCGCCAACTTTCCACTTCCTCGTCGGGCGGATCCATCATCGCCGCGGCGAGCTCGCCAGAGCGGTCGACTCCTACGCCGTCTGCATGCGCCAGCGCGAAGTCGGCAGCACCGAGTACCAGTGCCGTGTCTGCCATGCGCGCTCGCGGGACTGGAGCGACTCCTGCCCGCGCTGTGGCTCGTGGAACTCGATCGAGCTCGATTTCGAGGAGGAGTCGCTCTCTTCGGAGGAGCTCGGAGTTCTCGACGTCCCGGTCTGGGGTGTGGCCGAGGACTCGGGCGAGTTCTCGCTCGCCGGTCTCGGCGTACCGTCCGGGCCGCCGGAGAAGTAGGAGATGCAATCGACGCTGGCCGCCATCGCGGCCGGTCGCATCGCCCCGATCTATCTCGTGCACGGCGATCGTGTCCTCGCGGAGCCGGCGGCTCTGCGCCTCGCGGAAGCGCTGGCGAAACAGTTCGACTGCGAGCCGGCCGTCGTGCGCCGGCCCGACGAGCTCGCCGGCGTGGTGGCCGACCTCCGGACCTTCTCCCTCTTCGGTTCGGGAAAGGTCGTGGTCGCGGTCGAGAGCGGGTTGCTCGCCGACAAGAGCGCCGCCGGAGCACTGTTCGACGACGTGCGCAGCCAGCTGCCGTGGAGCGGCGAGGCGGCCGATCTCCAGGGCAAGGCCCGTGACGCGGCGCTGCGGCTGCTGCAGGTCCTGCGGCTGTTCGACGTCGATCCGGCTGCCGTCGGCGTCGACCGGGCGCTCGCGGCCCTTCCAGCCGCGGTATTCGCGGGCAAGTCGGGGCGGGCGGGCAAGAACCGGAGCACCGACGAGACCAGGGACGAGCTCGCACCCCTGCTGCGCGCGGCGCTCGACGCGGGCCTGCGCGGCGTCGGCGAGGGGGACGTCTCCCTGGTCGCCGACCTGCTGCGCGACGGGCTGCCGGACCGGCACGCCCTCGTCCTGGTCGAGAGCGCGCTGGCCGAGAAGCATCCGGTGGTCGAGGCTCTCGAGCGCCGCGAGGCGGTGGTCGAAGCGGGAGAGGTCACGGTGGAGAGGGGGAAGTACTCCGGCCTCGCCCCTCTGGCCGCCGAGCTCGAGCAGGAGACCGGCGTCGCCATCGAACGGCCCGCCCTCGAGCTCCTGGCGCAGCGGACGCTGAAGAGCGCGGACCGGCGGCGCGGCGGTCCCGAGGGCGCGATCGCTCCCGATTCGACCGAGCGCTTCGCGGGCGAATACCGGAAACTCGCCGCTCTCGCCGGCGCCGGCGGCCGGATCGGCGCCGGCCTCGTGCGCGACAACATCGAGGATCGGGGGGAAGAGGACGTCTGGGCGATTCTCGACGCCATCGGCGCCGGACGCGGCGGAGAGGCGCTCTCCCGGCTCGGCCGCAAGCTCGCCGGAGCGGACGATCCGATGCAGGAGCGGCTCGCCTTCTTCGGTCTCCTCGCCGCCCTCTGCCGGCAGCTCGTGGCGGTGCGCGGCATGGTGGCGCTCGCCGGCGTGCCGGAGTCGGTGCGCGACTACGCGAAGTTCAAGAGCCAGTGGGCGCCCCGCCTGCAGGGGAAGGAGGTCGCCGGCCTGTCGCGCAATCCGCTCGCCGGGCTGCACCCGTTCCGCCTCCATCGCGCCTATCTGACGGCGATGCGGCTGCCGGTCGCCGCGATCGACCGCCTCCCCGCGCTCGTCCTCGAGACCGAGAGGCGCCTGAAGGGCGACTCAGGAGAGCCCGACGCGGCCCTCGCCGAGCTCGTCCTCGCTGTGGCTCAGCCGTCCGCCGTCGCTCGCCGCATTCCAGCCTGAACCGGCCGGCTGAAGCCGCCGGGTCCGTCGTACCCGGCCGCCGGCGCCCACCGCCGGAAACGTCAGGCGCGGGCCGGCAGGGCTCGCGGCAGCCCGTGCTCGAGCCGGAGGCGACGAAAGGTGAGCAGGAGCTGATCCTTGGCGCGTTCGTCGAGGTAGTCGCTCCGCGAGTAGAGCCGCTGGTAGGTGCCGACGAGGTGGGGGAACTCGCGCTCGAGCCAGGGAAAGAAGACGGCGCGACTGGCCGGGCGCAGGAAGAGTGCCTGCTGATGGACGTCGCGCGCTCCCGCCGCGAGCGCCGCGTCGAACAGCTTGCCGAGCGCGGCCTCCCCATCGTTGATTCCGGGCATCACCGGCATGCAGTTGACCGTCACCGCGATCCCTGCGTCGGCGAGAGTGCGGATGGCCCGCAGCCGTGCGTCGGGATCAGGTGCTGCCGGCTCGAGCTGTCGCGCCAGGCGGCGATCGACCGTAGTGAGCGTCATGTGAACTTCGACCGCGTGCCGGCGATCCAGCTCGGCGAGGAGGGCGAGGTCGTCGAGGACGAGCGGCGACTTGGTCGTGATCGAGAGCGACAGCCCTTCGACCGATGCGAAGACCTCGAGCAGCGAGCGGGTGACGCGGAACTGTCGTTCCGCTCCCTGGTACGGATCGGTCGCCGTTCCGATGGCGATCGTCTGGCCGCGGAGGTCGCTCTTTCTCAGTCGCTGGCGCAATTTCTCGGCGGCGTTGCTCTTGACGTAGATCTTGCTCTCGAACTCCTCCGGGCGGGAGGAGGCGAAGAAGCCGTGGGTGTAGCGCGCGTAGCAGTAGACGCAGCCGAACTCGCAGCCCCGGTAGGGGTTGATGGTCCAGTCGAACGGCAGGCGGGCGGCCTCGGAGCGATTGAGGATTTCGCGAACCAGGAGCTCGAAGTAGTCGACGCCGGCGCGCTGGCGCAGAAGCTCGGCATCGGGGGCCGGACGCCCGAGGACCGGAAGCGCAGGGAAGAGCGGGAGCGTGTTGGCTGCGGCTGGTGAGATCATTTACGCCTTTTTTACGCCATCCGGGCGGAACTGTCAAGAGGGAGAATGCCGGGATGCCAGAACTGCCGGAAATCGAGGTCCTGAAGCGGAGCCTGACCCGCCCGTTGGTCGGGCGATCGATCCTCGCGGTCGAGGTCCATTCGCCGGCGCTGCGCGAGCCGCTCGACCGCCGCCGCCTGCGCGACCTCGCCGGGAGCCGGATCGTCGCCCTCGGCCGACGCAGCAAGTACCTGCGCATCGATCTCGACGGCGACCGCACCCTGGTCATCCATCTCGGGATGAGCGGACGGCTGACGATCGCCCCGTCCGCCCTGCCGCGCGAACTGCACGAGCACCTGACGCTCCAGCTGGACGGCGGCGAGAAACTCCGGTTGCGCGACCCCCGACGCTTCGGACTGGCGTTCGTCGCCCGCACCTCCAGGATCGGGAGCGACCGCCGCTTTCGCGGGCTCGGGCTCGAACCGCTCTCGGGCGAGCTCGACGGCGCGACCCTCGCCGCGCTCGCCCGCGGGCGGAGGGGACCGGTCAAGAGCTTTCTGATGGACGGGCGCCTGGTCGTCGGGGTCGGGAACATCTACGCCACCGAGGCGCTCTTCCGGGCCGCGATCCACCCCGCCCGTTCGGTGGCGCGGATCGGAGCGGCGCGCTGGGACGACCTCGCCCGGGCCGTCGTCGAAGTCCTCGAACGGGCGATCGCGGACGGCGGCACGACGCTCAACGACTTCACCGACGGCGAAGGGTTCGCCGGCGAGTTCCAGATCGCGCTCTCCGCCTACGGCAGGGAAGGCGAGCCCTGCCCGCGGTGCGGCGCGACGATCCGCCGCCTCGTGCAGGGAGGAAGGAGCAGCTTCTACTGTCCGCGATGCCAGAGGTAGAGTGGACGGAACAGTCCCGGAGGTGAAGATGCGGATACCGACTGCTCTCGTGACCCTGCTCGTCCTGACCGCGCCGTTCGCGGCCTGCACGAAACCGCCGGCGGAGGAGTCGTCGACCGGCTCGCAGGGTGCTTCCTCCGAATCGTCCCGGGTGAGCGAAGCCGCCCGGACGGACGAGCTCGAGCAGAAGGCGGCGGAGTACAACGACCGCTTCGCCGAAATCCAGGCGAGCGACATGTCCGCCGAGGAAAAGGCGCAGGCGGTGAACGATCTGATGCAGGAGCAGCAACGCACTCTCCAGGAGGCGGAGGACGGCGGCGGTTCCGGCGGCGACGGCTATTGAGCGGGAACCTTCCGTAGAATCCGGCGCCATGAGCGGAATGGTCCTGGGGGTGGCGGGCGGCAGTGGCTCCGGAAAGTCGACGGTGGCACGGGAGATCCTCGCCGGCATCGGCACCGATCGCATCACCTTTCTCGCCCAGGACAACTACTACCGCGACGTCGACTGGTCGCAGGACGCCGACCTCCTGCGCCACAACTTCGATCATCCCGACGCGATCGACATCGAGCTCTTCCTCGAGCACCTAACCGAGCTCAAGGCGGGGCGGGCCGTCGACCTTCCGGTCTACGATTTCGTGCGCCACCGGCGCACCCCTGAAACCCGGCGGATCGAAGCCCGGCCGGTGATCCTGGTCGAAGGGATCCTGCTCTTCGTCGACGCCCGGCTGCGGAAACTCCTCGACTTCAAGGTGTTCGTCGACACCGACGCCGACGTCCGGCTGGTGCGCCGGATCGAGCGCGACATGAGCGAGCGCGGGCGGGCGGTCGACGACGTCCTGCGCCAGTACATGGCGACCGTGCGACCGATGCATCTCGAGTTCGTCGAGCCCTCGAAGCGCTGGGCCGACGTCATCGTCCCGGAAGGCGGCGAGAACCGGGTGGCGCTCGAGATGGTGATGGCGCGGGTCGAGCAGCTGCTGTCGCGCGACGAAGTTCCGGCCTGAGCTCCCCTCCGGTCGGCAGCCTCCCGGCCGGCCGACTCAGAACGGCCAGAGGATCGGGATGAGGATGCTGGCCAGGATCCAGAACAGCAGATTGAGCGGAATTCCGGCCTTCACGAAGTCGGCGTAGCGGTAGTTGCCGGCGCCGTAGATCATGGCGTTGGTCTGGTAGCCGATCGGCGTGACGAAGCCGTTCGATGCGGCGAAGGTCACGGCGATGACGAACGGCCGCAGGTCGGTACCGAGCGATTCGGCGGTGGCGATCGCCACCGGCACCAGGATCACCGCCGTCGACGCGTTCGAGAGGAACTCGGTCAGGACCATTCCGACGAGGTAGAGCAGCGAGAGCGCCACCCACGGGCCGACTTCGCCGCCGCGCTCTGCGATCCAGCCGCCGAGCTGCTGCGCGAGTCCGACCTTCTCGACGGCGATCCCGAGCGGGATGGTGGCGGCGAGGAGGAAGTAGACCGACCAGTCGACCGAACGGTAGACCTTCTGGATTTTCACCGAGCGGCTGGCGATCAGGAAGGCGAACGCGGTGAGCGCCGAGAGCAGGATCGGCACGCCGAAGACCGACGTGGCGAAGACCGTCCCGACGAGCGCGAGAACGCGCACGATCCAGCGGCGGTCGAGGCGCAGCCGGAGGTCCACTTCCTGCAGGCTCAGGAAGTCGTCGAGCTGGAGCAGCTGTTCGACGTTGCGGCGCGGACCGAACACCAGCAGCATGTCCCAGCGCTTCAGGCGGATGAGCGCGATCTTCTCGCGGATCAGCTCGCCGGTCCGGGAGAGGGCGAGGACGAAGGCGCCGAAGCGGCGCCGGAAGTCGATCTCGCGCAACGACTGGCCTTCGAGTGTCGACGAGGGCGAGAGCTGCATCTCGACCAGGACGTTGTCGGCGTCGGCGAGGTCGCTGTCCGCGAGCTTGGTGTCGGAGAGCAGCAGGAGCTGCTTCTGCTCCTTGAACTCGACGATGTCCGGCATGGCGCCGCGGACGATCAGGATGTCGTCGGCGGCGATCGCCGTCTGGCGCAGGTTGAAGGCGATGCGCTGGGTGCCGCGGACGATCTCGAGGACGTTCAGCCGGTGGCGGTCGCTGACCCGCTCTTCGACGACCGTGCGCCCGACCAGACGCGATGCGGCGGGCACCCGGAGCTCGGTGAGGTAGGGCGTCAGCTGGTACTTGCCGGTGAGGCTCGAGGGATCGTCGCGGTTGGGCAGGAAGCGGATGACGAGCAGTCCGTAGAGGAGGCCGCAGGCGAAGAAGACGATCCCCATCGGGAAGAGCTCGAACATGCGGATCGGCTTCTCGCCGTGCGTCTCGACGATCGACGACACGATCAGGTTCGTCGACGTGCCGACGAGCGTGCAGGTGCCGCCGATCACGGCCGCGTAGTTGAGCGGCAGGAGGAGCTTCGAGGGGCTGATCCGGTGGAGCTTCGCAATCTGCACCGCGACCGGCAGGAACATGGCGATCGCGGCGGTGTTGTTGACGAACATCGAGAGCACGCCGCAGACCAGGAGGAGCAGGGATGTCGTCAGGAGCAGGCCGCCGCCCGAAAAGCGGCCGAGGCCGTGTCCGATCTTCGCCATCACGCCGGAGTCGGCGATCGCCTGGGAGAGGATCATCATCAGGAGAACGGTCAGGACAGCGGCGTTCGAGAAGCCGGAGGTCGCCTCGTCGAGGGTGACGACACCGGTGAGGGCCAGCACCGCGAGAATGGTGAGTGCGACGACGTCGACCGCGAGCCACGCCCGCGACGAGGCGACGAGCATGAAGAGCAGCAGTGCGAGGACGAGGATCGTGGCCAAAGGTGGATTCCTGGGAGGGCCTTCCGGACCTAGTCTACGTCGGACCGTTTGCGGCGAGCTGTCCGTGCCGCGTACGATTCCCGGGATGAGCCCGTTCCGGATGCGCGTGGACGCCCAGTTCGAAGCCGCGCATCATCTGCGCTCCTACCGCGGGAAGCCGGAGCCTTCGCACGGACACAGCTGGAAGGTGTCGGTCGATCTCGCCGCCGACCGCCTCGACGACGAGGGAATCGGATTCGACTTCGTGACCGCGCGGGCGACTCTCCTCGCCATCGTGGCGCCGTTCGATCATCGCGACGTCAACACGGTGCCGCCGTTCGACGAGCGGTCGCCGACGACCGAGCAGCTCGCGGTCTGGTTCTGCGAGGAGATGCAGCGCCGTCTTCCGGAGGCGCGGGTGGTCGCGGCGACGGTCTCGGAAGGGCCGGACTGCCACGCGACCTACTTCCCCGGTTCCGCGGACGGATTGCGATGAGGATCGCGAGAGCCCGCCTCGGAAGCCGGCTGGGCGCGGTGGCCGGAATCGCCGGTCTCGCGCTCGTCGCCCTCTCCTCGTGCTCGAAACAGGCCGATCCGGTCGCTTCGCTCGCCGTCGAGAGCAGCGAGCTCGAGCTGCCGTTCCCCGGATTCACCAGCCTGACCTACAGCCTGAAGCCGGCCGAGCCGCTGCCGGCCGGCGCCCGTCCGCAGCTCTTTCTCCATCTCCTCGACGAGCCCGGCTCGGTGATCCGGACGTTCGATCAGCCGCTGGCGGAGGAGTGGGAGGTCGGGCGCGAGATCCGGCACACGGTCCGGCTCGCGCAGTCGGCTCTCGCCGAGCCGCTCGAAGCGGGGAATTACCTTCTCACCGCCGGGCTCTACGATCCGGACGGAGACCGCTTCCCGCTGCGGACCCGGGCGAAGGCGGTGGCGCGTATGGAGTACCAGGTGGCGACGGTGCACGTCCCCGTCGCCGGCGGAGCGCTGCCGAACGTACGCTTCTCGGAGGGCTGGCTCGAAGCCACTCCGGGTACCGATCGGCAGATCCTGGTGCGGCGGAGCCTCGCCGGGGCCGGTCCGGCGACACTCCAGATCGGTCCGCTGCGCGGCCCGGGAGAGCTGTTGCTCCGGCTCGCACCGGCGCCCGGTGTGGCACTGGCGCGGACCGAGCTGCTCGGTGGCTCGAACCAGCCCCGCGTTCACCTGCGATCGAGCTGCGGTGGCGTGGAGGCAGAGCTCTCCGGCGAGCTCGGCGTCGAGACGGTGCTGGAGGTTCCGGCGACCGAGACGGAGGTCTCCTGCGACATCGAGATCGGCGCCAACTTCACGGCCCGGGTCGGCGCCGACGGAAGTCCGCGGTCGACCGCGCTCGAGCTCCTCGCCTGGCGCGCAGGCGCCGCCGATGAGTAAGGCGTCCGACTCGCCGATCCTCCGTCCGCGGCAGGCGCGCTACCTCACCGGGCTGCTGCCGCCCCGCGACCGGATCTTCCGCGAGATGGAGAGCTACGCCGCCGAGCACGACGTGCCGATCGCGCGGCCGGAGCTCGCGCGGCTCCTCGAAGCGCTCGCCGCGAGTCGCCCCGCGGGTCGCCTGCTCGAAGTCGGGACGGCGATCGGCTACGGCGCACTGGCCCTGGCGCGCGGTGCCCGCGAGGGGCGAGTGGTCACGGTCGACCGCGACCCGGAGCGCCTGGCGCTGGCGAAGGAGTACCTCGGCCGGGCGGGAGTCCTCGACCGGGTGGAGCTCCTGCAGGGGGAGGCGTTGGCGACGATCGAGTCTCTCGCCGGCCCGTTCGACCTCGTCTATCTCGACGGCGACAAGCGCGAGTACCGGCGGACGCTCGACCTGCTGCTCCCCAAGCTCGTCGTCGGCGGCTTCGTCGTCGTCGACAACCTGCTCTGGAAGGGGCGGATCGGCGATCCGGACCTGCGGCCGGACGACGATCGCGACGCGGCGGAGATCGAGCGCTTCAATCCGTACCTCACGATCCATCCGCAGCTCGCGTCGGTGCTGCTGCCGCTCGGCGACGGCGTCGGCCTGGCGGTGAAGCGCAAGCCGACGATCCGCGAGATGGGGGGACCGTTCTGACGCCCGTCAGTACTTGACCGAGCAGCCGTACGGCTTGGTCGTCGACGGATCGGGCGCTCTTCCCGCGGCGAGGGCGGTGAGGGCGGCGTCGACGTAGTTGTCCTTCCCTCCGCTCATGGCGCCGGCGTCAATCGCCCCGTTGTAAGCGACCTTGCCGTCCTTGTCGACGACGATCATGTGCGGCGTCGTCTTGGCGCCGTAGGCGCGTCCGACCGCGCCGTTCGAATCGACGAGAATCCGGTAGTCGATCCCCTGCTTCGCGGCGTACGCCTTCTGGTCGGCGGAGGAGAGGAAGTCGCCGTGGTTCAGGTTCGTGCTGTTGATCCCGATCCAGATCGCTTCCGGGTGCTTCGCCTCGGTGGTGATCATCGTCTTCGCCTCGGCGTGCTTGCGCGAGAACGGGCAGTTCGGATTGATCCACTCGAGGACCACCGGCTTGCCGGCGAAGTCGGCGAGAGAGACGGTCCCGCCGTCGAGATCCTGGAGACTGAACGCCGGAGCGGCGGCACCGACGGCGAGATCGGCGGCGGCCGGGGTGCAGGCGAGGGCGAGTGCCAGGGTGAACGGAGCGGCGACTTTCGAGAGTTGCTGACGAATCATCAGACCTCCAGTACGGGTTGTCGGGAAGAGTTGCGGCGCGTCCGGAACCAGAATCCGACCGCCGACGCGACGAGAAGGGCGGCGACGATCCAGGCGGATCGGCCGATCCGCACGGCCGTCGGAAACGTCACGGTCGAGCGTCCTTCGAGAGCATACTTGCCGTTGCGACCGTCGAGCCCGGTCAGGGTCCAGGCGAACTCGCTCTGCGACGGACGCGGTTTGGTCTCGTCGAGGGCGCGGATCGGGATCCGGTAGCGGATCCCCGAAGCGCCGATCCGGAGCTCCGGCCGTCCGAGGGCGAAGAACGGGTGGGTCTCGAAGAACAGCTCGGGCGAGGCGGCGAGGAAGTTGCCGTTCTCGGCGCGAAGCTCGAGAGTCGCTCCGTGGGCGTCGCTCGCGAGTGCCACCAGACGGATCGCCGGGGCCTCCGCGACCGACTCGGGCGCCCTCGGGACCTGGTCGCGGGCGGCGGCGAGTCGGCCGGCGTCGAGCGGTTCCACGTTCACGCCGGCTTCGGCCCCGGCTGCGGGCAGCGGCAGCTCGAGGTCGGCCGTGTAGGGGACGCACTCCGAGGCGCAGACCAGGTAGTCGATGCGGCCGGCGATCGTCGCCGCTCCGTCCGGACTCCCGAGCCATTCGCCGGCCACCGGATAGATCACCGACCGCTCGTAGCCGAAGCTGACCAGGCCGCCGGGCAGGTCGAAGCGATGCGGTGCCGGGTAGAGGAGCCGGGCGTCGCGGATCGTGGCGGAGGTGCCGAAGTCGATCCGGGGGGCGTATCCCGCGTCGCCGCTGTTCTTCCAGTAGACGTGCCAATCGGGCGCGAGCTCGAACTCGACGCCGAGATCGAGCTCCCCGGCGCCGGCCGGGGCGGCCCGCCAGCCGGAGATCAGGCGGACCCGGGCTTCGTTCTCGATGCTCCAGGGCCCGGTCGCCGCCAGTCCGGGCAGCGCCGTTCCCAGGAGTCCGAGGACACCCGTTGCCGCGAGCCTCCGCGCCCGCCCCGCGATCTGCCGTCTGCCGGTCATCGTCTTTACCTACGCAGGATCCGCGCCGGAGGTTGAACTCCGGGAGTAAACTGCGCGGCCATGTTCGTACGCAAACTCCTTGCCCGTTCCGCCTGGACGCTGCTCGTGCTCGCTCTCGTCGCCGTCGCCGCCTTCTGGTGGCTCCAGAGCCGCGGCCGGCCGCAGCGATCGGGCGAGTCGGTCCTCTCGGGACTCGCCTCTCCGGTCGAGGTGCGCTGGGACCGCTGGGGCATGCCGTACCTGCGGGCGGGATCGAGCCTCGACGGGGCGCGGGCGCTGGGCTGGCTCCACGCCAACGACCGGATGTTCCAGATGGAGCTCTCGCGGCGCGCCGCGGCCGGACGCCTGTCGGAGATCTTCGGCGAGCGGGCGCTCGAGTTCGACAAGAAGGTGCGCCGGCTGCGCATCCACCGGAGCGCCGAGAAGCTGGTGCTGGGCGCCTCCAACGAGAGCCGCGCCACCCTCGCGGCCTATGCGGAGGGGGTGAACGCCTGGCTCGCCACCCGCCACGGCGACCTGCCGCCCGAGCTCCGCCTGCTGCGCGTGAAGCCCGAGCCGTGGACGCCGGCTGATTCGATGGGCATCGTCTTCCTGATGGCGCGCCAGCTCTCGGCGATCTTCGAACCCAACGAGGAGGAGCTGTTCGTGCTGCTCCGCGCCTTCGGCGAGGAGCGCGCGCGCGAGCTCGCCGGCGACGAAGACGCGACGATCGACGAGGAGGTCGTGCGCTCCGCTCGCGAGAGCCGGGCCGCGGGCGAGGATCCGGAGGCGCGCCCGGAAGGGGCGGGGCTCGGCAGCAACAGCTGGGCGGTGGCGCCGTCGCGGAGCGCCGATCGCTCGGCGCTGGTCGCCAACGACCCGCACCTCGGGCTCGGCGTGCCGGGGGTCTGGTACCAGGCCGCCATCCGCTCGCCGGACTACGACGTCTCGGGGATGACGATTCCCGGAGTCCCGGGTGTCGTCCTCGGCCGCAGCGAGAATCTGGCCTGGGCGTTCACGAATCTGTACGTCGACGACGTCGATCTGTACGTCGAGCGGGTGGATGCCACGAACACCAAGGTCCGGCGCGGAGAGGAGTGGGTCCCGATCCGAAGCGAGACCGAGTCGATCCGCCTGGACGACGGCGAGTCCGTTGCGGTCGAGCTCCGGGAGACCGACCGCGGGCCGCTGCTCGAAGCCGATCCGGTGAAGGGGCTGCCGCCGCGGAGCGTCGCCTGGACCGGCTACCTGCCGGCCGATCAGCTCGCGGCCTTTCTCGCCCTGGCGCGGGCGCGGTCGGTGGCGGACGTGCCGCAGGCGATCGCGAGCTATGTCTTTCCCGCCCAGAATCTGGTGGTCAGCGACCGGGAGGGGCACCTCCTCTGGACACCGATCGGCAGCGCGCCGGACCGCTACGGCTGGGACGGCCGCTTCGCGGCGCCGGGCGAGAACCCGGCGTACGGCTGGGCGGGGCTCCGTCCGGCGGCGGAGAACCCCACGCTGTTCGATCCCGAAGCGGGACTCCTCGCGACCGCGAACAGCTTCCTGCCGGTCGCGCAGCCCGACTGGTTCCAGGGGGAGTTCGACACGCCCTATCGCGCCGACCGGATCCGCGAGCGTCTCGCCGAACGCAGCGACTGGTCTCCCGCGACGCTCGTCGCGCTCGAGTCGGACCACGTCTCGCTCTGGGCGAAGTGGCTGGTCGGTCAGCTGGCCGGTGTTCACTCCGGGGACGCGGCCGCCGCCTGGAACGGCCTCGGAGGCTGGGACTTCGAGATGGCCGCGAGCGGACCTTCGGCGCTTTTCGCGCTCGTCGAGCGCGAGCTCCGCCGGGCGATCTTCGAGGACGAGGCGCGGCGGGCGAAGGTCGCCCGGTTCGACGATCGCTGGCGCCTGATGCACCTGTTCGAAGGGCGGATGGATCCGGCCTGGTTCGACGACGTCACGACGCCGGCGGTCGAAGGGCGCCAAGAGATCGTCGAGCGCGCCCTCGGCGCGGCCTGGAAGGCGGGCGTCGCCCGCTGGGGGAACGATCTGTCGGCCTGGAACTACGGCGCGATTCACACCCTCACGCTCGATCATCCGCTCGGATCGGCGCCGCTCCTCGGCCGCTGGCTGAATCGCGGTCCGTTCCCGCTCCCCGGTTCGGCCACTACGATCCTGGCCTTCGGCGGTCCGTGGGTCGGCGAGGCGATCGACATCTCGTACGGTCCGTCGATGCGCCTGGTGAACGATCTCGCGGAGCCGGATCGGGCCCTCTCGATCCTTCCCTCCGGCCAGTCCGGGCACCCTTCCGATCCCCACTACGACGATCAGCTGCCGCTCTACCTGCGCGGTGAGGCGCGCGAGGTGCCCTGGACCGATGCCGCCATCGAGGCGGCGACGGTCGAACGACTGCGGCTCTCGCCGGTGAAGGATCGGTGACCTTGGCCGGCACTTGCAGGCGGAATCGACGGTTCGCGTTCGCCGCGCGCCTCGCCGTCGCGGCGCTCTTCTTCGCTGCGCTGCTGCCGGCGGCGCCCTCCGCGTCTCCGTTGACGGGGCACCTGCTGCTCAACGGCGGCGGCGGCGAAGCACGAGGCTACTGGGAGAGGTTCCTGGCGCTCGCCGGCGGCAAGGACCGCCCGATCGTCGTTCTGCCGACCGCGTCCGAGCGTCCGGAGGCGGGCATCGAATACGTCGAGACGTTGCGGGAGGCCGGAGCGACGAACGTGCAGTCGATCGAGCTCCGCACCCGCGAGGACGCGGGCCGCGCGGACTTTCTGTCGGCTCTCTCCGGCGCCGCCGGGATTTTCTTCACCGGCGGCGACCAGAGCCGGATCACGGCGGCGATCCTCGACACCGAAGCCGAGCGGGCGATCCGGCATGTCTACGACTCCGGCGGCGTGCTGGGTGGAAGCTCGGCGGGCCTCGCCTGCATGAGCGCGAAGATGCTGACCGGCGGAGGGGCGCCGGATCGTATCGCCGCCGGCAACACGGAGCTCGCCCGGGGCCTGGGCTTCGTCACCGAAGCGATCGTCGACCAGCACTTCGTCGCCCGCCAGCGCCAGAACCGGCTGCTCTCGGTCGTGCTCGAGAATCCGTCCCTCCTCGGGATCGGCGTCGACGAGCGGACGACGGTCTGGATCCGGCCGGACCGCACTCTCGAGGTCGTGGGCGAGGGCCAGGTGATGATCTTCGATGCGCGGGCGAGCGCGGCTCGCCGCGTCGTCACCGGGGATCGGACCCTGCTCGCGATCGACGCGCTCGTGAGCCGGATTCTGGTGGCCGGTGACCGGCTCGACCTCGCCACGGGGACGCTTCTGCGTTTCGCACGTTGAGCTGGCCGGCCCGCCACCTTCCGCTCGGGATCCTGAGCTACACTGCCGGGAACGATTGTCACGGAGGTGTCATGTCGACGAAGCGGAGCGGAGCGCAACGCCTGTTCGCGAAGTTCATGCTGTGCTGTGTCGCGGGGACCCTTGCCGCGGCGACGCTCGAAGCGGGAGGGCCGCCGTTCGCGGCTGATCTCGCGGCGGGGCGCGAGATGCCGCTGCCCTGGGGGATCGGTCTCACCTGGTACGACCAGTCGCAGGACTACGCCGTCTCCCGCCTGGCGCTCGGCATCCCCGGCTTCGGCAATCTGCCGGTGGATCAGCTGAAGATCGACAACGACATCCAGGAGGTCAACCTCAAGCTCGATGTCTGGCTCTTCCCGTTCCTCAACGTCTTCGCCGTCCTCGGCCAGGTCGACGGCAGCACCGACGTCGACTTCCGGCCACTCATGCTGCCGATCCCGCTCGAACAGGTGACGATCGACTACGACGGCGACGTCTACGGCGGCGGCGTCACGCTCGCCTTCGGCGGCGACGTCTGGTTCGGTTCGCTCACCGGCGTCTTCACCCAGACCGATCTCAAGGGGGACTTCGAGTCCGATGCCCAGTCGCTCGTCGTCATGCCGCGGGTCGGCCTCCACGGCCGCCGCGGGTCGGTCTGGGTCGGGGCGATGTATCTCGACACCGAGGAGAACCACAAGGGGACGGTCACCCTGCCGTTCCTCGGTCCGGTCCCGTTCGAAGTGGAGCTGATCCAGAAGGACGACTGGAACGCGCTCGTCGGTCTGCAGGCGGCGCTGACCAGGCACTGGACTCTCGAGGTCGAGGGCGGATTCGGCGCGCGCGACAGCCTGTCGGCGACCCTCGACTTCCGTTTCTGAGCGCCGTTGCCGGCCGGAGAAAGGGGGCGCCGTCGCCCCCGATCCGCTGCGTTCGCCCTCCTGCTCGTGCTCGTCGGAGCGAGCTCCGGCGCCTACGAGACCGACCAGTACTCGCATCGCGGGATACCGATCCGCGACTGCCGTCCCGAGCTCAACCGGATCGTCAACGAATCGCTGGCGAAGATCGCGGCGGAATGGCGCGGTCCCGCCGATCCCCGCGCCTTCGCCCACGCGGTCTATCGCGATCTCGGCGGGGTCTACTGGGTCGACCGCATCGAGCGCATCGCGATGAGGTCGCCCGCAGTGGAGCACCTGCCGCAGTACCGTCACCAGAGCGTGTTCGCCGGCGCGTCGTTCTGGGCCCGCCGGGTCAACTTCGTCTTCGGTGTCGGACGCACCATCCGGCTCGCCGGATCGCTCGTCGGCAGCGACAAGCTCGGGCACTTCTTCTCCCAGGGGATGAAGTACCACCGCAGCTATCTCGACGGCTGGAGCGAGGAGCGGATTCTCGGACGCGGGCGGTTCAATGAGCGCTGGCTGTTCGGCCAGCTGACGACCAGCGTCTATTCGAACGCCGACCTCGTTGCGAACTACGAGGGCTACCTCTTCTACCGCGGCCTCTTCGAGGATGGCATCGTGGGCGACAAGCCGGCGATCGTCCGCTTCCGTGACGGCGGTGCCGAGATCCGCCGGACGTTCGACTGGGCGGATCACGTCAACGACTACTGGGACGAAGCGCTCCACCCCTCGTTCATGAGTCCGGCGCTCGCGCGGGCGATCCGCCAGGCGCTCCTCGTCTTCTGCGACGACTATCGTCGCTCCCCGGAGCTCGACGCCATCCACGACGAGGCGGAGCTCCGGGTCCGCTACGCCGGAATCGGCCTCCGGCCGGCGCCCGAGAACGGCATCCCGGCAGTCTGCGCCGCGGCCGCCGCGAACACCGCAACGGCCGGTCCGGCGAAATAGCCGGCATCCTGACCCACCCTCCCGGGTGGCGACGCGGGGCGTCCGCGGGCGGAACATCGATCTCCTGAGGCCGGGACGGAACCCGGCGCACGAGGAGGAGACCGATGCTCGAGGCCCTGCGTTCCAATCCCGCGCTGCTCAAGCTCGACCTCTACTGCAAAGGGGCGCGAGTCGACGACAGCTGCTTCATCGAGCAGGACGGCGGCCGCAAGGTGCTGCGGACCCGGGCGGGACTCGGCAGCGGGCTCGAGCTCATCCTGCCCGGCAACCTGTGGACGAACGTTCCGGTGAGCGAACGGTTCGCGGCCGACTCGCCGTACCGGATCCGCCGGGAGAAGGGGCGCTATTTCGTCGACCGCGACGGCGAGACCGTGGCGCCGGTGACGCTGTCGCCGCGGCCGGGCTGGTACGACGCCAGACTCGCGGATGGCAAGCCGATGACACGGATCGGGACGCTCCAGGGCACCTACCTCGGGATCTATCAGGCGAAGGTCTGCGAGTACTGGACCGAGAAGCCGCAGAAGGTCAACTGCAAGTTCTGCTCGGTGGGGCTGAACCTCGGCGTCGACGACGCGGACGAGAAGTCGGTCGACGAGGTCCTCGAGGTGGTGCGGGCTGCCCGCGTCGAGAGCGGCATCACCTACGTCGACTTCAACACCGGTCACTACACGGGCGACACCTACCTCGACCTGCTCGAGCCGTACATCGTGCGGATCAAGCGCGAGTTCGGGCTGATGGTCGGCGTGCAGACCCCGCCGCATCGCGATCTCCGCCGTTACGACCATCTGCGCGAGATCGGCGTCAACCGGGTCTCGTTCTGCTTCGAGATCTTCGATCCGGAACGGTTCCGCGAGATCTGTCCCGGCAAACACACCGAATACGGGCTCGGGCACTACCTCGAAGCGATCCGGTACTGCGCGGAGCTCGGCAGCCGGGGTCCGCGCACCGAGCCGTGGGTGGTCAACGGCGAGATCATCGCCGGACTCGAGCCGCCGGAGTCGTCGATCCGCGCCATCGACTGGATCGTCTCGGTCGGCGCGATCCCGACGGTCTGCGTCTTCCGGCCGCTCGCCGGCACCGATCTCGCGGACGCCCCGCCGCCGGCCACGGAAGATCTGCTCCCGGTCTTCGCCCGGCTCTACGAGGCGTGCATGGAAAGGGGGCTGCCGATCGGCTGCGCGCCGAACGTCCACGTGAGCCTGGTGATGCTGCCGGAGGAGTGCGCCTCGCTCACCAGCCGCCGCTATCCGGTGCGCGAGCTCCGCCGCCGGGCCCTTCGCCTCGTGGTGGGAGGGGCCATTCGCCGGCGCATCGAACGCTGCGACGAGCGGCGCCGCAATCCGGCCGCGGCCTGAAACGGAAAGACGGCGGGCTCAGCGCAGGCGGCGCTGGCGCCGCCGGTTGGCGGACCTGGCGCGTTCGACGTACGGCTCGACGCCCGGCGTGGTGCAGCGCGGTAGCGGCTGGCTGATCGCGGCTTCGATGTCGCGGATGCGCTCGAGCTCCATCCACGAGGCGATCGAAGAGACCATGCCGGTCGCATTGCCGCGCGCCGTGCGACCGGCGCGATGGACGTAGTCCTCGACCGTCTCGGGCAGGTCGTAGTTGATGATGTGCTGGATCCCGGGCACGTCGATGCCGCGCGACGCGATGTCGGTGGCGATCAGGATCCGGTGCTGCCCTTCGCGGAACCCGTCGAGCGACGCCAGCCGCTCCTTCTGCGACAGGTCGGCGTGGATCCGTTCGACCGGATGGCCGGCGCGGTGGAGCGCGCGGTAGAGCCATTCGGCGTCGCTCCGCCGGCGCACGAAGACCAGCGTCGATCCCAGCTCCTGGTTGAGGAGAGAGAGGATGCACGGCTTCTTGTTGTCGATGTCGACCAGGTAGAGGCGGTGCGAGATCCCCGAGGCGGCGCGCCCCGGCGGCATGATGTCGACGCGCAGAGGGTCGGTGAGGAAACGCTGCGTCAGCCGCTCGATCGGCGCCGGCATGGTCGCCGAGAACATCATCGTGTGACGGATCTTCGGCACGCACTCGAGCACCGCGTGGATCTGCGGCAGGAAGCCCATGTCGAGCATGTGATCGGCCTCGTCGAGGACCAGCTCCTCGACCTTGTCGAGCTTCACCGTGCCGCGCTCGAGGTGGTCGAGCAGCCGCCCCGGCGTCGCCACCACGATGTCCGGCCGCTTGGCCAGGGCGTCCATCTGGTGCCGGATGTTGAGCCCGCCGATCAGCGAGACGGTGCGCAGCCGGTGACTCGCACCGAAGTAGTCGAGGAACGCCTTGGTCTGCAGCGTGATCTCGCGGGTCGGCGACAGGATCAGCGCCCGCACCGCGCGACCGTGACCGAGGCGTTGCGCCATCGGGATGGCGAAGGCGGCGGTCTTGCCGGAGCCGGTCTCGGCGAGGCCCAGGATGTCGCGTCCGGCGATCGCCTCGGCGATCACCGCCGCCTGGATCGGAGTCGGATGGACCCAGCCGAGCTCCGCCACCGCGAGTCGGAGCTCGGGCGTCATGCCGAGGTCGTCAAAGGAACGGCTGGTCTCGGGAACGGGGTGCTGCGGGATCGAAACTTTCTGCATCCAGGGGACGATTCTATGTCGGGTTCTCGAAAAGAGCCGCCTGGACCTCGCCACCCTCTTCTTCGTCGGGGAAGTTCGACACTCCGACCCCGGCGAGCCGGAAGCGCAGTCCGCCGCTCTCTCCGCTCGCCGAGAACGCTTCGAGCAGCGCCAGGGCGTGGCCCGCGAGCTCGTCCGCCGATACGGGCGGGTGCGGCGGAGTGATCCTCCGGGTGAGGGTGCGGAAGTCGGCGGTCTTGAGCTTGAGCGTGACCGTGCGGCCTTCGCGCGCGCGCCGGCGGGTCGCCTCCCAGACACGGTGGGCGAGCCGGGTGAGCGTCTCGGGAAGGGCGGCGAGCGGCAGGTCGTTGTCGAACGTCGTCTCGCTCGAAACCGAGCGCACCGGCCGGTCGGGCCGGACGGCGCTCTCGTCGCGCCCCAGCGCCAGCTCGTGCAGGCGGCGGCCGAACTTTCCGAACCGCTGTTCGAGCTCGACCAGCGGGCGTGCACGGAGATCGCCCACCGTCGCGATCCCGAGAGCGGCGAGCGCCTCGCCGGTGCTGCGGCCGACGCCGGGGAGCTTGCCGACGGGAAGGGGAGTCAGGAACGCCTCCACCTCGTGCGGCTGGATGACGAACAGGCCGTCCGGCTTGCGCCAGTCCGAGGCGATCTTGGCGAGGAACTTGTTGGGGGCGACGCCGGCCGAGGCGGTGAGCGACGTCTCTTCGCGGATCGCCCGGCGGATCTCGCGCGCGGTGGCGGTCGCGGTCGGCAGCCCGGTGAGCTCGCGGGTGACGTCGAGGTAGGCCTCGTCGAGCGACAGCGGCTCGACCAGGGGGGTGTGGCGGAGGAAGATCGCGCGCACGGCGCGCGAGACCTCGCGATAGCGCGGGAAGTCGGGCGGGACGAAGATCGCCTGGGGACAGAGGCGTTCGGCCCGGGTCGCCGGCATGGCCGAACGCACGCCGAACCGCCGCGCTTCGTACGAGGCGGCGCAGACCACCGAACGCGGGCCCTTCCAGGCGACGACCACCGGCCGGCCGCGGAGCTCGGGGCGGTCGCGCTGTTCGACCGAGGCGTAGAAGGCGTCCATGTCGACGTGGACGATCTTGCGCACGGTCAGCGGCCTTCGCTGGACGGCCCGGGCTCGATCTCCCGCTGCGGCCGGACCTGGATCGAGCGGTACCGCGCCAGCGTCACCTGGCCGGGCGGCTGGCCACGCCGTTTGGAGACGTCGCCGGCGAGCGCGGCGTGGACGGTGACGGTGCCGGCGTTCCGGGCTTTCGAGTAGCCGGCCGCGAGTCCGGCGGCGAGGCGCTCCACCTCCCGCGGCAGACGGTCCAGGCGGTCGGGATTGAGGACCACCACGTGGGAACCCGAGTCGCCGGCGAGATGGAACCAGAAATCGTCCGGAGCGGCCAGGCGAATCGAGAGCAAGTCGTTGTCTTCAGAGGACTTACCGACCAGGATGACGAATCCGTCCGGCGTCCGGAAGGGGCGGGCGATCTTCCGTCCCTGGTAGATTCCGGCGGGCGGATCCGAGGGCGGCGGAGCCTTGCGGGTGCCGGAAGACATGGCCCCGGATCGTACCGGATCGCTTGCCGAGCGGGGGCCGAACGGCTAAACTGGCGCTACTTTCCGCGGGCGCTTTTGCCGCCGCCTTTGCGCCCGCCCCCAAACGCACGCTACGAATCATCCAGGAGTTCGCTTGTCTCGAAAGATGCTGATCAACGCCCGAAGCGCGGAGGAGCTGCGTATCGCGGTCGTCTCCGATCTCGGGCTCGAAAACTACCAGGTCGAAGTGGGAGAGGGCGGTCTGACGCGGGGCAACATCTACCGCGGTGTCATCTCCAACCTCCAACCCGCCCTGAACGCCGCCTTCGTCGACTTCGGCAGCGGCAAGAACGGCTTCCTCGCCATCCAGGACGTCGTCGACGAGGCGCGCTACAAGGATCCCGAACCGGGGAGCCGGCCGCAGATCGACGACATCCTGCAGCAGGGCAAGCCGATCGTCGTGCAGATCACCCGCGAACCCGAAGGATCGAAGGGTGCCGCGATCACCACGAACCTCTCGCTCGCCGGCCGCTACCTGGTCTTCACCCCGTTCGACGACACCCGCGGGGTGTCGCGCAAGGTCGAGGACGAAGAAACGCGCGCCGAGCTGCGGTCGATCGCCGGCAAGCTCGAGCTTCCGGACGGCGGCGGCGTCATCGTCCGCACCAATGCGCTCGGCGAGACGCGGGCCGAGCTGCAGCGCGACCTCGCGGCGCTGCTCAGGGTCTGGAAGCGGATCCAGACCGAAGCGCGCAACGGCTCCGGACCGCGCCTGCTCTACAGCGACCAGGACCTGATCCTGCGCGCCCTGCGCGACCATCTCGACGCCAACGTCGAAGAGATCCTCGTCGACGACGAGAACGCCTTCCAGCAGGCCTCCGAGTACATGCAGGCCTTCATGCCGCGGACGCGGGTCGCGCTCACGCACTACGTCGACCGCGTACCGCTCTTCTCCAAGTACAGTCTCGAGAGCCAGATCGAGCAGATCTTCCGCCGCCAGGTGGCGCTGCCCTCGGGCGGCTCGATCGTCATCGACTCGACCGAGGCGCTCACCGCGATCGACGTCAACTCGGGCCGCGGCTCGAACGGCGGCAGCCACGAGGAGATGGCGCTCGACACCAACCTCGAAGCGGCGCGGGAAGTGGCGCGCCAGCTCCGCCTGCGCGATCTCGGCGGCCTCGTCGTGGTCGACTTCATCGACCTGCGGTCGATGAAGAGCAAGCGCGCGCTCGAGAAGGCGATGAAGGACGCGCTCAAGATCGACCGCGCACGCTCGACGGTCGGCCGGCTCTCGCCGAACGGCCTCCTGGAGATCAACCGCCAGCGCATCCAGCAGGCGCTCCGGGTCCGCGCCCAGCGGCCCTGCCCGACCTGCCAGGGGACCGGACGCGTGCCGTCGCTCGAGTCGGTCGGACTCAATCTCTTGCGGCGCATCGAGGGGCGTGCCGCTACCGGCCGCCTGCTCAAGGCGCGGATCGAGATGCATCCGGAGCTCGCCGAGGCGGTGCAGAACGGAAGGCGTCGGGAGTTCGCCCGGCTCGAGGCGGAGTACGACATCGAGATCGAGATCGTCGCCTCGCACCGGCTGCACGGACCCGAAGAGCAGATCGAATGGCGCGACCGTCCGTCGGCGAACGGCGTCGCGCCGCTCCGGCCGGCGCAGATCCGCGAGCGCCGGGCGGAGTCGGCATCCGGAACCGCGCCGATCGTCTTCGAGGCGGCGACCGACGGCGAAGCCGGAGACGCCAGCGCCCGGGGGGCGAACGGCGAAGGACGGAAGAACGGCAAGAAGCGTCGCCGCGGCGGCAAGAACCGGCGCGGCAAGCGCGACGACAAGGGTTCGCCGGTGCTCTCCTCGGAGGTCTCGGTGCTCTTCGCCGAGGGCGATCTGGAGGATGCCGGCGGGCAGGATGCGCCGGACACGCCCGAGGACGGCCGCGAGCCCGTGACTCAGGCAGGCGCCAACGGTGCCGGCGGGGCGGAGAGCCCGAACGGCGGTTCGGCGCCGCGCAAGCGCCGTCGTCGTGGTGGCCGGCGTCGCAACGGGAGACGTCCGGAGGAGGGCAACGGTCGCGTGGCCGAAGCCCAGAGCGACCCGGACGAGGGTCCGAGGCTCCAAGCCGACAACGCCCCGAAGGAGTCGGTCGAGGCCCGCATCGCACGGATCGCGGCTTCGTTCGCTCCGACGATCTAGCTCCCTCCGATATCCTTCGGTCCTGAGGAGGACCGATGAGTCAGTTTCTCGACAGCGATCGCGACGAGACCCGGGAATGGGTCGAGGCGCTCGACGAAGTCATCGCGACCCAGGGCGAGGGGCGCGCGCAGTTCCTGATGCAGCGCCTGCAGGACCACGCCTACCGGCGCACCGTGCCGCTCCCGGCGCCGACCACGCCCTACATCAACACCATTCCGGTCCACGAGCAGCCGGCCTATCCCGGGGACCGCAAGATCGAGCGGCGGATCAAGAGCTTCATCCGCTGGAACGCGATGGCGATGGTGGTGCGCGCCAACCGCGAGGACGACGGCATCGGCGGGCACATTTCGACCTACCAGTCGGCGGCGACGCTCTACGAGGTTGCCTTCAACCATTTCTTCCGCGGCCGCGGCGAGAGCGGGTTCGAGGGCGATCTGGTCTTCTTCCAGGGGCACGCGTCGCCGGGGATCTACGCCCGGAGCTTCCTCGAGGGGCGCCTCTCGGTCGCCCAACTGGAGAACTTCCGCGAGGAGCTCGCTCCCGGCGGCGGACTCTCCTCCTATCCTCATCCCTGGCTGATGCCCGACTACTGGGAGTTCCCGACGGTGTCGATGGGCCTCGGCCCGATCACCGCGATCTACCAGGCGCGCTTCATGAAGTACCTGGAGAACCGCGGGCTGGCGAAGACCGCCGGCCGCCGGGTCTGGGCCTATCTCGGGGACGGCGAGTGCGACGAGCCGGAGACGCTCGGTGCCCTCACGCTCGCCTCGCGGGAGAAGCTCGACAATCTGATCTTCGTCGTCAACTGCAACCTGCAGCGACTCGACGGACCGGTGCGCGGCAACGGCAAGATCATCCAGGAGCTCGAAGCAGCGTTCCGCGGCGCGGGCTGGAACGTCATCAAGACGATCTGGGGCTCCTCCTGGGATCCGCTCCTCGAGCGCGACACCGACGGCTGGCTCGTGCGGGTGATGAACGAAACGGTCGACGGTGAATACCAGAAGTACTCGGTCGAGGGCGGCGCGTACATCCGCGAACACTTCTTCGGCAAGTACCCGGAGCTCGCCGCGATGGTCGCCGACATTCCCGAGGACCAGATGCCGTACCTGCGGCGCGGCGGGCTCGACCCGGAGAAGGTCTACGCGGCCTACGACCTGGCGACGAAGGCGGAAGGGACGCCGACGGTGATCCTCGCCAAGACGATCAAGGGGTACGGTCTCGGTCACGCCGGCGAAGGGAAGAACGTCACCCACCAGCAGAAGAAGCTCAAGACGGAGGAGCTCAAGGCGTTCCGCGACCGCTTCGAGATCCCGGTCTCGGACGCCGACATCGAGGAGGCGCCGTACTACCGCCCCGACGAGTCGAGCGTGGAGATGCAGTACCTGCTCGAGCGGCGGCGTGCGCTGGGCGGCTTCGTACCGGCGCGGCGTGCCTTCTCGGGCTCCCTGCCGACGCCGGAGCGCCAGGCGTTCGCGGAGTTCCACGGCGGGTCCGAGCGCGGCGTCTCGACGACGATGGCGTTCGTCCAGGTGCTGCGCTCGCTGCTCAAGGATCCCGAGATCGGCCCGCGGATCGTGCCCATCGTGCCGGACGAGGCACGGACTTTCGGCATGGAGTCGCTCTTCCGCCAGCACGGCATCTACGCCGCGGGCGGGCAGCTCTACGAGCCGGTGGACGCGGGGACGCTGCTCTACTACCACGAGTCGAAGAACGGACAGATCCTCGAGGAGGGGATCACCGAAGCGGGTTCGATGTGTTCGTTCACCGCCGCCGGGACCTCGTACGCCACCCACGGGCTGCCGATGATTCCGTTCTTCATCTACTACTCGATGTTCGGCTTCCAGCGGATCGGCGACCTGATCTGGGCGTTCGGCGATCAGCGCGGCCGCGGCTTCCTGCTCGGAGCGACGGCGGGACGGACGACGCTCAACGGCGAGGGCCTGCAGCACGAGGACGGGCACAGCCAGATCCTCGCCGCGACGGTGCCGAACCTGGTCTGCTACGACCCGGCCTACGCCTACGAGCTGGCGGTGATCCTCGAGCGCGGACTGGAGCGGATGTACCGCGACAACGAGGACGTCTTCTACTACGTCACTCTCTACAACGAGAACTATCCGATGCCGGCGATGCCGGCCGGCGACGCCGACGGAATCCTCGCCGGCCTCTACCGGCTGAAGCCCTCGGAGCTTCCCGCCGAGCGGCCGCGAGTGCAGCTCCTCGGATCGGGACCGATCCTCAACGAGGCGCTCCGCGCCCAGGAGATCCTGGCCGACAAGTACGGCGTGGCGGCCGACGTCTGGAGCGCCACCTCCTACAAGGAGCTGCGTCGCGACGCGCTCGAGTGCGAACGCTGGAACCGGCTCCACCCCGGCGAGGCGCCGCGCATTCCGTACGTCACCCGCGCTCTGGCGCCGGCGAAGGGACCGGTGATCGCGGTCTCCGACTGGATGAAGCTGGTTCCGGACCAGATCGCCCGCTGGGTGCCGCAGGGGTTGACGCCGCTCGGAACCGACGGCTTCGGTCGCAGCGACACGCGCAAGGCGCTCCGGCGCTTCTTCGAGATCGATGCCGAGCACGTGGCGCTGGCGGCGCTCGCCGAGCTCGCCCAGCGCTCGCAGATTCCGAAGAGCGTCGCCGCGAACGCGCCGAAGGATCTCGGGATCGACCCGGAGGCCGGCAGCCCGATCGTCCGCTGACGATCGCGTGCACCCGCCTCCGGCCGCACTGCCGGAACGTATACTCCGCAACGACCTGTCGGGGGATTCATGCGCCGAACGACCGCATCTGCCGTCCTGACATTGCTCCTGTCCCAGATCGCCGCACTTCCGGCGACGGCCACCTGCGGCGGCGGCGGCGGTGGCGGGACCGGCGGAGTCAATCCCGGCGGGATGGCCGACGCCGAGATCTATCGCGTCCCGTGGAAGGTCCTCGAAGGCGGTTCCGCGCCGCAGCCGGGCGACTCCGGCCTGGCGCTCCTCTGGTTTCCGCTCTCGCGGGAGGAGGCGCGGAGCTCGCAGCTTCTCGACTCACGGGCGCTGACCCTCTCCTTCGCCCCCTGCGGCGGCCTCTTCATCGTACCGAGTGACGACGCGGCGCTGCGCCTGAAGTACGGCGCGGTCGACCGCGAGGTGGCGGTGCTCACCGGCGCGGACGGCGCCGAGATTTCGCGCGCCCAGCCGGAGAAGGGGAAGCTCCGGCTCGCCGACGTCGAGAAGCTGGTGAAGGGCGAGATCGACAAGCGCCGCACCGCAGTCGAGTCCAGGCTCGCGGACGCCGAGGAGCGGGCGAAGAGCGGCGCGACGACGGAGGCCGCGGGCCTCTATCGCGAGATCCTCGCCGAGCGCTGTCTGCTGCCGGGCTCGGCCCGCAAGGCGGAGAAAGCGCTGCGCAAGCTCGGTGTCGATCCGGGCAGCGCCGCGATCGCGCCCGGAGATCCCGATCTCTCGCCGGAAACGGGCGCGGAGATGCTGGCTCTCCTCGGCGCCGGACTCGCCGCCGAATTCGAGCTCCGTCTCGACGACGCACGGCACGCCTACGAGCGCGCCCACGAGACCGATCCCTACGACGCCGTCGCGCTGCGGTTCCTGGCCGAGTTCCATCGCCACCACTCGGGCGACTGGGAAGTCTCGCGCCAGCTCTTCGAGGAGCTCCTGTCGCGGCCGGCCGACGCGCTCTCGCGCGCCGTGGCGCTGCACGGACTGGGCAAGATGACGATCCACGCCGGCGACTTCGCCGGTGGCGTCGCCGCGATCGAAGCCTCGATCGAGACCTACCCGCTGCCGCTCGCCTACCGCAATCTGGCGGTCTACTGGAACTCCGAGGGGCGGTTCGACAAGGCCTGGACCTACGTCGAGAAGGCGCTCGCCCTCGCGCCGGACGATCTCTACAACCGGATCTTCGCCGCCACCTACTTCGTCGGCCGGGGTGACCGCGCGGCCGCCGAACGGGTCGCGACCGAGCAGGCGCCGGTGCTCGAAGCCTCCTACAACCTGGCGGCGATCTGGGCCCAGCTCGGCAACCGCGAGAAGGCGCTCGAGTACCTGGCGCGGCACTTCTACGAGTACGAGCGGTTCGATCCGGTGCGCGCACGCGAGATGCGCGAGGCGCGCGACGACATCGCCTTCGCCAGCCTCCACGCCGATCCCGGCTTCGTCGAGCTCACCAGCCTCGCCGACGCCGACTTCGACTCGTATCACCAGCGGGGGCGCGGGACTTCCAACTGACGGTTGCCCGGGTGGCCGGGGCGGCGAGGGCGGTGAAGAAAAACGACGTCTGGACAACTCGCCCCTGCGGGGCTCAGACAATCCAGCCGCCGTTTTTCTCCACCCCCCTCGCCACCCTTGAAGCGACATCGGTCCGCCGCAGCCCGGGACGGATCGGTCTCCAAATTCCTCGACTGAAGCTGTCTGAGCCCCGCAGGGGCGAGTTCTTCAGGCGAGGAATTTGGAGACCGATCTGGCCCGGGCCGACCGCCAATCCAGAGTGCGAGTTCTTCAGGCGAGGAATTTGGAGACCGATCTGGCCCGGGCTGACCGCCAATCCAGAGTGCGAGTTCTTCAGCCGAGGAATTGGGAGACCGAACCGCCCCGGGCCGACCGCCAATCCGCCAGCGAGCGAAACGGGAGCGTTCTACTCGTACCGCAAGGCGTCGATCGGATCGAGCCGCGCCGCACGAGCCGCCGGGAAGATCCCGAAGATCAGCCCGACCGAGATCGAAACGACCAGCCCGACCACGATCGCCCAGAGCGGCGTCGCCGTGGCGAGCGGCGAGACGTTGCGCACCAGGGTCGAGATCCCGAGCCCGAGTCCGACGCCGATGGCGCCCCCGAGCGCCGACAGCGTCATCGCTTCGATCAGGAACTGCGTGAGGATGTCCTGCCGCACGGCGCCCAGCGCCTTGCGCAGGCCGATCTCCCGCGTCCGCTCGGTGACCGAGACGAGCATGATGTTCATCACCCCGACCCCGCCCACCAGAAGCGAGATGGAGGCGATCAGGATCATCGTCAGCGAGATGCCGCCGGTCACCGCCCGGAAGTTCCCGATCAGCTTGTCCGGCGTCATGATCCCGAAGTCGTTCGGCTTGTTGAACGGCACCCCGCGGCGGAGGCGCAGGATGTTCGTGCCCTCCTCGATGACGTCGGGTACGAGCTCGGGGCTCTTCGGCACCGTCGCGATGTTGACCCCGAACGAGGTCTTGACCCACGGGAACGCGGCGTCGAAAGTGGAGAAGGGGAGGAAGAAGTGGGAGTCGGTCGACTCGAAGAAGGTCGAACCCTGCTCTTCCATCACCCCCACGACCTCGTAGCGACGGCCGTCGAACTCGATCCACTTGCCGATCGGGTCGACGAACGGGAAGAGCGTGTCGGCGATGGCGAAGCCGATCACGCAGACCTGCGCCGAGCGACGGACGTCCTGGGCGGTGATGAAGCGTCCTTCGCCGACTTGCTTCGAGTTGGCGTCGAGGTAGTCGGGAACGACGCCGGCGATCGTGTCGGCATTCGCCTCGCGGCCGGCGTACTTCACCTCCGGCGCACGCTGCTGCCCGCCGCCAGGGAACCAGTAGCGTTCGGGCGAGACGGCGCGGATCGACTTGCTCTGCTCCTTGATCGCCACCGCGTCCTCGTAGGTCAGGACCTTGCGCAGACGCTGCTCCTCGTCGCGCCGATTGCCGCCCGGACCGAACTGCGGATCGAAGCGCTGGAACTGGACCAGGGTCGCGCCGAACGACTCGAAGCTCGCCGTGACGTTGTTGTTGAAGCCCTGGATCAGCGACACCATGCTGATCACGGTGGCGACTCCGATGACGATGCCGAGGACGGTCAGCGCGGCGCGCAGCTTGTGCGCCAGGATCGCCGTGCGAGCGAAGCGTACGTTCTCGACGAAGCCGCGGCGGAACGCGGCCATCAGAACCTTACTCATAGCGCAGCGCCTCGATCGGCAGGAGATTCGCCGCCTTGCGTGCGGGGAAGAAGCCGGCGAACAGTCCGGTGATCACCGAGAGCAGGAGGCCGGTGAAGACGAGTCCCGGTGTCACCCGCGTCGGCAGGGGAAACGCCGCCGAGAGCCCCCAGGCGATCGCCGCTCCGAGCAGCACGCCGACGCTGCCGCCGGACATCGACAGCATCACCGCCTCGCTCAGGAACTGCAGGTTGATGTCGCGCTTGCGCGCCCCGAGTGCGCGGCGGATGCCGATCTCTCGCGTCCGCTCGACCACCGAGACGAGCATGATGTTGGCGATCACGATGCCGCCGACGAGGAGCGAGATTCCGGAGATGAAGATGACCAAGGCGAAGGCGCCGGCGGAGATCTGCTTCCAGACCGTCTGCACCGCGCCCGCCGAGACGATGCCGAACGGATCGGGGTCGCCGTAGGGCGTGTGGCGCCGCGCCCGGAGGATGGACCGCATCTCGTCCTGGGCGGCATCGATCCCCGCCATTCCGCCTTCCGGACGTACGAACAGAGTGAGGCTCCGCCGGACCCCGAACTGCTTGCGGAACGAGTTGATCGGGATGTAGGCCTGATTGTCCTGGTTGCGCCCGAGGACCGTCCCCTGCTTGCGCAGGAGACCGACCACCCGGTACGGAGTGCTCTCGATCCAGACGTTGCGGCCGATCGGATCCTGCGCCCCGAACAGCTCGTCGCGGACGTCGGAGCCGATCACGATGTACGGCACCGCGCGCTCGTCCTCGGCGGGGACGAAGAAGCGCCCGGCCTCGAGGTCGAGATTGGACAGCTCGCCCATGTTGGCGGTGACGCCGCTGATCTGGGTTCCCGGGAGGCGCTGGGCGTTGCGCTTGACGGTCTGGTTCGACTGCGCCGAGATGCCGACGTCGGCGCACTTGCCGCAGAGCCGTTCGACGGCGTGGGCGTCGTTGGTGGTGATCCGCTTGCGCTTGAGCGCCTGCAGGAACTCCTCCTGGCTGCGGATGATCCCGAACTGCGTCACCACGAAGACGTCGGGCGAGAGCGAGAACAGCTTCTCGGTCACGAACGAGTTGAGTCCCGAGACGATCGAGACCACCGCGATCACCGTCATCACGCCGATGATCACGCCGAGGAGCGTCAGGATGCTCCGCAGCGTGTTCGTGCGGATGGCGGTCAGGGCGATGCGGAGGGTTTCCATGCCGGGCTCAGCCCTTCTTCTCGTCCTTCTTGTCGTCCTTCTTCTCTTCGACCCGCACGCGGTCGCCGTCCTTGATTTCGCGCAGTGCCTTGAAGGGGCCGGTGATCACCTCGGCCTCGTCGTCGACGCCGCTCTCGATCTCGACTTCCATCTCGCCCATCAGGCCGGGCGTCACGGCGGCGAACTTCGCCGTCTTCTTCTTGCCGTCGCTCTCGAGCAGGTAGACGCCCTCCTCCTCGCCGCCGTCCTTGTCGCGGACGACGAGCGCCTGGATCGGCACGGCGATGACCTGGTCGGCGGTGCCGGTCAGGATGTCGGCCGAGCAGGAGAAGCCGGGGCGAATCCCCTCGGGCGGATCCTTGAGCTGGATCCGCACTTCGAAATTGACGGCCGCGTCGCTCGCACCGGAGAGACTCTGGATCGGGCTCGAGGCGACCTCGGTGACGATCCCCTCGAACTTCTGGTCGGAGTAGGCGTCGATGCGGACCTCGGCGGTCTGGCCGACGCGGACGTTCGGGATGTCGGTCTCGTCGACCTCCATGACCGCCTCGACGGTGTTCATGTCGGAGATGGTCATGAGGGCGGTGCCGGGGTTGTTCATGGTCCCGATGACGGCAATTTCGCCCTCCTCGATCGGCAGCGCGGTGATCACGCCGTCGATCGGCGAAACCATCTTGGTCTTGGAAAGCTCGTCGCGGGCGCCGGCGAGATTCGCGCGCGCCTGCTCGATGCGACGCTCGAAGCCGCTGACGTTGGCAGCGGCCGACTCGTAGGCGGCGCGGGCGCGATCGACGTCGGCCTGGGGGATGATCTGGTCGGCGAACGAGCGCTCGGCGCGCTCGAGGTTCTTCTTGGCTTCTTCCGCCTGCGCCCGGGCGCCGTCCCGGTCGAAGAAGAGCGCCTTGAGCGACTCCTCGGCCGAGAGGGCGGTGGCACGCCGCTGGGTCTGATCGATCTGCAGCAGGAAGTCGCCCTTCTTGACGACCTCACCCTCGCGCACGGCGAGGTTGACGACCTGGCCCATGACGTTGGCCGAGAGGTCGACCTTGCGCTGCGCCTCGGTCTTGCCGATCGCGGTGACCAGGCTCTTGAGGTCCGAGCGCTTGACCTTCTGCACGGTGACCTGAGGGAGCTTCTTGTCCTTGCCGGCGACCCCCTTGCCGACGATTGCGAGAACGATCAGGAGCGGAATCCCGATCGCGACGATCTTCTTCTTTCCAGTCATAGGAACTCTCCCAGGGAATTCAACTGCTTGAACGTTCTACGCAGAGCGGGGTGAATTGTTCCGCAATTCGGAGCGGTACGGAGGTGCGTCACGAGACCTGTTCGGGATGTCGAGCCGCTGTGGCGGGGCCGCTCGTCCGGATCAGCCGCTTCCGCAAGATGGTCCAGTCCGGCACGGCGATGATCATCGTCATTCTAAACCATTGAAAAAGTTGATCTTGGAGATCAACACAGAAAAGTGCATCCGCATCGTCATGCGTCGCGCGTCCACATCCGGAGGACGCGGACGGTGCGGGCTTCGGGGTGGAGGTCGTAGACCAGGCGGTGCCGGATGTTGATGCGGCGGGAGTACGCGCCGGTCAGGTCGCCTGCGCGGCACAGAGACGGCTTCCGGACCCGGACAACTGTCGCGGGCGGCCGGACAGCTGTCCGGGCAAACGCCGGACGGTCGCTGGACGACCGCCGGGACCCGGTCCGGCAACAGATTGATTCTTCAGGTAGTTGGCGACATCTTCCCCGACCCGGCAAAGTTGGCTTCGGCCTTGCTCAAGAGCCGGCGTGGCTTCGAACCTGCGCGACGTCTCGGCGATGGACACTCCGATCTCCCGCGAGCCCCGGCGGCGGCTGCCCTGGATCGCGGGGGGAGCGGCGGTCCTGGTCGCTCTCCTCCTCCTCGCCGTGCCGGCGATTCGCCGCTGGTGGGCGACCGACCAGTCGGTCGACTTCGCGCGCCTGCGGCTCGGCACCGTCACCCGGGGCGAGCTCCTGCACGATGTCGCGGCGCAGGGGCGCGTCGTCGCCGCGTCGCGACCGACGATGTTCAGTCCGGCGACCGGAATCGTCACCCTGCGCACCCGCGAGGGGAACGCCGTCGAGCTGGGTGAGCTCCTCGCCGTGGTGGCGAGCCCGGAGCTCGAGAACCGGCTGCAGCAGGAGCGTGCCACCCTCGACGCGCTGCGCTCGGACGGCAGCCGCCTCGAGCTCTCGATCCGGCAGCAGAACCTCGCCAACGAGCAGAAGCTCGCGTTGGCGGAGGTCGAGCTCGCCGCGGCCGAACGCAACGTCGCCCGCAACGAGAAGCTCGCCGCCGAGGGGCTTCTCAACCAGATCGAACGCGAGAAGGCGGTCGACGCCCTCGCCGTCGCCCGGCTCGAGATCGAGCAGGCGAAGCAGAGCACGTCGATCGAGAAGGAGATGCTCGAGTTCCAGCTGCGCGACGCGCGCTCGCGGGCGGACCGTCAGCTGCTCGTCGTGCGCGACGTGGAGCGCCAGGTCGCCGAGCTCGAGATCCGCGCGCCGTTTGCCGGCCAGGTGGCGACGATCAGCGTCGAGGACTCGGACGCCGTGCTGCGCGGTCAGCCGATCGTCGGAGTCGTCGATCTCTCGAAGCTCGAGGTCGAGGTCAACATTCCCGAGACCTACGCCGACGATGTCGCTCCCGGCGTCCCCGCCGTCGTGCGGATCGACTCGGCGGACATCGACGGGATTCTGACTTCGGTGGCTCCCGAGGTCCGCAACGCGCAGGTCCAGGGGCGGATCGACTTCCGCGACGGCACGCCCCCCGGGCTGCGCCAGAACCAGCGCGTGAGCGCGCGGCTGATCCTCGACCGGCGCGAGAACGTGCTCAAGGTGCCGCGCGGGCCGTTCCTCGAGGCCGGCGGCGGCCGCCAGGTCTACGTCGTGGCCGACGGTCTGGCCCGGCGCCGCAACGTGACGATCGGCGCGGTCAGCGTGACCGAGGTCGAGATCGTCGACGGGCTCGACGAAGGGGAAGAGATCGTGCTCTCGGACGTCGGCGCAGCCAACGGGGCCGAAACGATCCGGATCGACAGATGACGAATACGGACCCGCGACGGCGGGTCGGGGAGGGATCACGATGCCGACACTGAAGATGACCGACGTGACGAAGAGCTATCGCACCGACCTCGTCGAGACGAGGGCCCTGCACAAGATCTCGCTCACGGTGGAGGAGGGGGAGTTCGTCGCCGTCAGCGGGCCGTCCGGCTCCGGGAAGACGACCTTCCTCAACGTCGTCGGTCTGCTCGACACGTTCGAGGCGGGAACCTACTTCCTCGACGGCGAGGACGTCTCGAAGCTAGGCGATCGCGCCCAGGCGAGGATCCGCAACGAGAAGATCGGCTTCGTCTTCCAGAGCTTCAACCTGATTCCGGACCTCGACGTCTTCGACAACGTCGACGTGCCGCTGCGCTACCGGGGGTTCGGCGCCGCCGACCGCCGCCGGCGGATCGAGGACGCGATCGGCAGTGTCGGCCTCACGGCGCGCATGCATCATCTGCCGTCCCAGCTCTCCGGCGGACAGCAGCAGCGCGTCGCCATCGCCCGGGCGCTCGCGGTGTCGCCGCGGCTGATCCTCGCCGACGAGCCGACCGGCAACCTCGACTCGGCGACCGCGCAGGAGATCATGGGGCTGCTCCACGAGGTCAACGACCGCGGCACGACGATCGTCATGGTCACGCACGATCCGGCGAGCGCCGCCCACGCCGCCCGGCAGGTCCACATCCTCGACGGCCGGCTGATCGACGTGCGCGAGGAGATGCCGACCATTCCGCCCGTCCGGCTGAGCTCGCGCGCCGCCGCCAATCCCTGAACGGGGCCGGGACCCGAGAGGAGCCATCGCCATGTTCGCCTACTACCTCCGCCTCGCCGCCAAGAGCGTGCTCGCGACGCCCGGGCTCTCGCTGCTCACCGTGGGAGCGATCGCGCTCGGCATCGCCGTGCCGGCGACCCTGATCTCCGTGCACCACGTCTACGCGCAGAATCCGATCCCGGAGAAGAGCGACCGGCTCTTCAATGTCCGCCTCGAGAGCTGGGGACTCGAGAGCGAGTTCTTCAACGTCCTGCCGGGCGATCCGCCCAAGCACGTCACCTACCGCGACATGCGCGGCCTGATGCGCTCCGACCTTCCCGTCCACGAGACCGGGGTCGCCGCGGCCAGCACCTTCGTGTTTCCGGAGGAGAAGGGGGCGCGCCCGTACCGCACGACGGTGCGCCTCTGTCACGCCGACTTCTTCCCGATGTTCGACGTGCCGTTCCGCTACGGTCGCGGCTGGAGCCGCGACGCCGACGAGACGCGCGAGCGGGTGGTGGTCCTGTCGGAAGAGTCGAATCAGCGCCTCTTCGGAGGCGCCGACAGCGTCGGCAGGCTCGTCCGCCTCGGCGACCAGCCGTTCACGGTCGTCGGCGTGCTCGATCACTGGCTGCCGACGCCGCAGTACTACGACGCGATCAACAATGCCACCGGCAAGCCGCGTGAGTTCTTCGTGCCGTTCGACCTGATCCGCGATGCGAGCCTGCCGTTCACGCGCACCGGCGACAGCGATTCGTGGGGCAGCATGGACTCGAACGATCCCGACGCCTTCTTCGACGCCTCGGAAGCGACCTGGATCCAGTACTGGATCGAGCTCGATCCGGCGAAGCGGGCGGAGTACGAGCAGTTCACCGACGCCTACGCGCAGGAGCAGAAGGCGCTGGGGCGTTTCCCGCGGCCGCTCAACAACCGCGTGACGCCGCTGATGGAGTGGCTGCGCGTGCGCAACGTCGTCCCGCCGGCGACGGTCGGGCTGGTGATCATCTCGCTGCTCTTCCTCGTCGTCTGCTGCCTCAACCTGACCGGCATCCTGCTCGGCAAGTTCCTCTCGAAGTCCGGGGTGCTCGGAGTCCACCGCGCGCTCGGGGCGCCGCGCTCGGCGATCTTCCTGCAGCGTCTGCTCGAGTGCGAGCTCATCGGACTCGCCGGCGGACTGCTCGGCGTCGCGCTCGCGGCGGCCGCGCTGGTGATGCTGAACCACGCGCTCCCCGGCGGCCTCGGCCGCGACAACCTGTTCCAGGCGAGCTGGTTCACGCTCGCCGTCGGCTTCGGGCTGGCGCTCGCGGCCGGCCTCTTCTCGGGTCTCTATCCGGCCTGGCGGGCGTGTCGGATCCCGCCGGCGATGCAACTGAAGCTGCAGTAGGAGGAACCTCCCATGGCGATCGGACCGATTCTGCGGGCGATGACCCGAAGCAAGACCAAGGTGGCGCTGCTCGTGCTGGAGATCGCCTTCACCACGGCGGTGGTCCTCAACTGCCTGGCGATGATCCGCGACCAGCGGGCGCGCGTCTCCCGGCCGAGCGGCATCGACGAGGCCGACATGATCGTCGTGCGCATGCGTCCGTGGGGAGAGGCGTACGGCGACGAGCAGTTCCGGCGTGGCCGGATCGACCGCGACGTGGCGGCGCTCAAGGCGCTGCCGGAGGTCGTGGACGCCACGGCGATGGCGCCGGTGCCGCTCCAGGGGGGCGGCAGCTCCTCGACCTTCAAGAAGCTGGGAGCGGAGGACGTCGAGCGCGTCCGCGCACCCGTCTACTACGCCGACGAGCACGTGCTTCCGACGCTCGGTCTCGAGCTCGTCGAGGGGCGGGCCCTCACGGTGGCGGACCGCCCGACCACGAGCGGCCCGCAGATCCTCAACTGTCTCGTCACGCGCGACTTCGCCGACGCCGTCTTCCCGGGCGAGAGTCCGATCGGCAAGCTCGTCGACAGCGGCAGCCCGGAATACCCGGACGTGGTGGTCGGCGTGGTCGCCCGGATGGTCACTCCGTACGGCGGCGGCCCGATGGAGAGTCGCATCATCATCTATCCCGGCGGCGCTCCGCCCGAGTCGTCGCAGTCGCTGCTGGTGCGCGCCCGGCCCGGTCAGCGGTCGGCGGCGATGCGACTGGCCGACGAGACGCTGCACAAGGAGGACGCCGAACGGGAAATCACCGTCCAGGCGCTCGCCGAGGTCAAGGGCGCCGGCTACGCCCAGAACGTCGTCCTCGCCAAGGTGCTGGGATGGATCTCGGTGCTTCTGCTCTCGGTGACGGCGCTCGGAATCTACGGCACGACTTCGTTCGCGGTGACGCAGCGCACCAAGCAGATCGGCACCCGACGGGCGCTGGGCGCTTCGCGCGGCGAGATCCTCGGGCATTTCCTGGTCGAGAACTCGCTGATCGCGGGGATGGGGATCGCCCTGGGACTGGTCGCCGCGGTGGCGCTGAACATCCTCCTGGTGACCCACTTCGCCGGCGGCAAGCTCGATCCGGTGCTGGTGCTCGCCGGGGTCCTGCTGCTCTGGCTGGTCGGCGTCGCGGCGACGGTGGTGCCGGCGCGTCGGGCCTCGCGCCTCTCGCCGGCGCTCGCGACGCGCACCGTCTGAGGTCCCGCCCGGTGGTGGTGCCCTCCCGCTTGCCTGACGGCACGCGAGCGGGTACCGTGCGGCTGCCATGAGCCGGGTGTTGATCGTCGAGGATCAGGACCGCGTCGCCAAGGCGCTCTCGGTGCTGCTCGATCTCGACGGGATCGCGAGCGTCGTGGCGCGGGCACCGCAGGCGGCGCTCGCCTGCCTCGAGGCCGGCGGCTTCGACCTCGTCCTGCAGGACATGAACTTCACCGCCGGGGCGACCTCGGGCGACGAGGGAGTGGCGCTCTTCCGCGAGATCCGTGCCCGCCACCCCGGCCTGCCGGTGCTCCTGCTGACCGCCTGGGCGCAGCTCGAGACCGCGGTCGAGCTGGTCCGCTCGGGCGCCGCGAACTACCTCGAGAAACCGTGGGACGACGGCAAGCTCCTCGCCGCGGTTCGCGAGCAGCTCGCGGCCGGAGGTGCGACCGGCAGCGGCGGGCGGGGCGGTGCCGCGTCCCCCGCCGAACGCCGGGAGTTGGCGGCCGGACGCGATCTCTGCGGCCTGGTTTACGCGAGCGCGGTGATGCACGACGTCGTCGGGCTGGCGGTGCGCGTCGCCGGCGCCGAGGTTCCGGTGCTGATCTCCGGGCCGAGTGGCACCGGCAAGGAGAAGCTCGCCGAGATCGTCCACGCCAACTCGCGCCGCCGTCAGCGTCCGTTCCTCAAGGTGGACGCCGGGGCGCTGCCGGAGACGCTCCTCGAGGCCGAGCTGTTCGGCGCCGAAGCCGGCGCCTACACCGGCTCGGTGCGCCGGCGTGCCGGGCGATTCGAGGCCGCGCACGGCGGTACGCTGCTGCTCGACGAGATCGGCAACCTTTCCCTCGCCGGGCAGGCGGCGCTGCTGCGCGTCCTCCAGACCGGGGAGTTCGAACGACTCGGCAGCTCGGAGACCCGGCGGGTCGACGTGCGGATCATCGCCGCCACGAACATCGACCTCCACCGGGCGATCGCCGCCGGGACATTCCGCGAAGACCTCTTCTATCGCCTCGCGGTGATCGAGATCGAGCTGCCGCCGCTCGCAGCGCGGCGCGACGACGTCCTCCCGCTCGCCGAGAGATTTCTCGCCGGCGAGGACGGGGAGGAGCCGGGCACCGCTGCCGGGGGCCGCCGTGAGCTCTCCCGAGCCGCCCGCGAAGCGCTCACGGCGCACGACTGGCCGGGCAACGTGCGCGAGCTCCAGAACCGGATCCGCAGGGCGCGCCTGCTGGCACGGGGGCCGCTCATCGAGGTCGGGGATCTCGGACTGGCGACCGGGGACCGCGAGTCCCGCGCCGGAGACGCGCCGCTGGCGGGCGGCAGCGAGGCGGCGGAGCGGGCCGAGATCGAAGGGCTGCTGCTCGAACACGGCGGCATCGTTTCGCGCGCCGCCGAGAGCCTCGGGCTGTCGCGCCAAGCGCTCTACCGCCGGATGGAGCGGCTCGGCATCGTCCTCGAACGGCGTCCGCGGAGCTGACGGTGGCGACCGCTCTTCTGGTGCGGCGCTGGCTGCCCTGGCTTGTTCTTCCCGTCGTCCTCGGCGCGACGGGAGCCGCGCTCACCTCGGTTCTCGGACAGCCGGCGTGGGTCGTCGGCCTCGTGGCGCTCGCCGCGGGGCTCGTCGGCGCGGTCGCTTCGACTTCGCGGCTCGCGTCCCACTGGAGCCGCGCCACCGCGGCGCTCTCGGACGGGGTCAAGAGTCTGCGCGCCGGCGACTTCAGCTCGCGTCTGGTGATTCCGGAGGAGGCGGCGCTGGCCGATCTGGTGCGCGTGCACAACGAGCTCGCCGATGCCCTCGCCAACGAGCGCGGCGCCATCCGGCGCCGCGAGCTGCTCCTCGACGGCGCCCTCGAGGCGTCGCCGGCGGCGGTCCTGCTGATCGGTTCGAACGAGCGGATCCTCTACGCCAACCGAGCGGCGCGCATCCTGTTCCACGGTGGCCGGCGCCTGGAAGGGCACGCCTTCGAGGAGCTCGGCGCCGACGGGCCGGAGGCGCTCCGCGTGGCGCTCGCCGAGGGCGGGGACGCGCTCGTCACCGCGCCGTTCGCCGAGGGCGAGGAGACGTTCCAGATCCACCAGCGCCAGTTCGAGCTCGACAGCCGGCGCCAGCGGCTGGTCCTGGTGCGGCGGCTGACCGCGGAGCTGCGCCGCCAGGAGGTGGCGGGCTGGAAGAAGGGGATCCGGATCATCGGCCACGAGGTACGGAGTCACCTGTCGGCGATCCGCTCCCTCTCGCGCTCGGCCAAGCAGCTCGAGCTGCGCGGCGACCGGGCGAGGATCCCGGAGCTCCTCGACGACATCGACCAGGCGGGCGAAGCGCTGCAGCGCTTCATCGACGGCTACGGCCGCTTCGCCAAGCTCCCCGAGCCGCGGCGCGAGGAGGTCGAATTGCGGAGCTTCCTCGCCCATCTCGCCCGCGCCGAACCGTTTCGGGTCGACGGCGAGGTTCCGGCCATCGTGCTGTCGATCGATCCCGGCCAGATCCAGCAGGTGCTGACCAACCTGCTGAAGAATGCGCGCGAAGCCGGCGGGCCGCCCGAAGAGGTGATGCTCGCTGCCCGGCTCGGTGGCGCCGATCTCGAGCTCGAAGTCGTCGACCGCGGGAGCGGCATGGACGAGGAGACGCTGTCGCGCGCGCTCCTGCCGTTCTTCTCCACCAAGGCCGACGGGGGAGGGCTCGGTCTCGCGATCTGCCGCGAGATCCTCGAGGCGCACGGCGGCTCGCTGCGCCTCGAACCGCGCCGGCAGGGCGGCCTGCGGGCGATCTGCCGCCTGCCGCTCGCCGGCGGCGACGGAGTCTCTTCCGCCTACCAGCCGAGCAGGTAGGCGAAGAGAAGCGGCGCGACGATCGTGGCGTCGCTCTCGATCACGTGCTTGGGTGTGGGGACGTCGAGCTTGCCCCAGGTGATCTTCTCGTTGGGGACGGCGCCGGAGTAGGAGCCGAAGCTCGTCGTCGAGTCGCTGATCTGGCAGAAGTAGCCCCAGAACGGGATGTCGTGGATCCCCATGTCCTGGTAGAGCATGGGCACGACGCAGATCGGGAAGTCGCCGGCGATGCCGCCGCCGATCTGGAAGAAGCCGATCGAGCTCTTCGCGCTCTCCTCCTTGTACCAGTTGGCGAGGCTCGCCATGTACTCGATCCCGGTCTTCACGGTATGGACGTTCCTGACGTTTCCCTTGAGCACGTGGCCGGTGTACATGTTGCCGAGCGTCGCGTCCTCCCAGCCGGGAACGACCATCGGCAGATTCTTCTTCGCCGCCGCCATGAGCCAGGAGTCCGCCGGGTCGATCTGGAACTGCGAGTCGAGCTTGCCCGAAAGCAGGATGCGGTACATGAACTCGTGCGGAAAGAGGCGCTCCCCCTTCGCGTCGGCGGCCTGCCACTCCTCGAGCACGGCGCGCTCGATGCGGCGCATCGCCTCCTCCTCCGGGATGCATGTGTCGGTGACGCGGTTCAAGTGCCGGTCGAGGAGGTCGCGCTCCTCCTGCGGCGTCAGGTCGCGGTAGTTCGGCACCATGACGTAGTGGTCGTGCGCCACGAGGTTGAAGACGTCCTCCTCGAGGTTGGCGCCGGTGCAGGAGATCGCGTGCACCTTGTCCCGGCGGATCATCTCGGCGAGCGAGAGGCCGAGCTCCGCCGTCGACATCGCCCCGGCGAGCGTCACCATCATCCGGCCGCCCGAGTCGATGTGCTTCTCGTAGTCGTCCGCCGCGCGCACCAGCGCCGCGGCATTGAAGTGCCGGTAGTGGTGCCGGATGAACTCCCGGATCGCGCCATTCGCCATGTCGAGCTGCCCTCCTGCCGCTCCTCGCGGACTCTCGGGCGATTCTAGCTCGACCCTCCCGGAGCTCCTGCGGCGACTTCGTGTCGGGCGCGCTGCGCGAGCGCCAGCCAGCCGGCGCTCCGGGCCTCGCTCTCGATCGAGTGCAGCGCGGCGATCGCCTCGCCGCGCTTCGCGCCATCGAGATCCAGAGTCGCTCGCTCGAGGCGAAGCTCTGCCGCGAGCACGCGACGGCCAGCCGCGGTGGCCTCGCGGATGGCGCTGTCGAGGAGCTCGCGAGCCTCGTCGGACCGTCCCTGGGCGCGCCGGACGGCGACTTCGGCACGGCGCACGGCGAGGCGCAGACGGACGGAGGTCGTCGTCGCGGCAGCGGGCGTGAGGCGCACGAGGCGTTCCGAGGCGGCCTCCGAGGCGCCGTCGAGCAGGTCGATCCGGGCGAGGAGGGAGTCCGCGAGGGGGACTTCGATCCGGTCGCCGCGCTCCCGCAGGGGATCGGCGAAAGCGTCGAGAAGGGCGCGGGCCTCGACGAGCTTTCCGGCGTCCGTGAGGGCTTCGGCGATGACCAGGTCGAGCTCGGGAAGGATCGACTCGGCCCCCGCTTCGTGCACCAGCCGACGGCACTCCTCGAGGTGGGTTAGCCCTGTCGTGAGCTCGCCGCGGAGCAGGGCGAGCCGGCCGCGGAGGGAGTCGGAGAACGCCAGTCCGTAGGGCAGCCCGGTCGAACCGGTCACGTGGTCGATCTCCGTCGCGGCCTCTTCCGCTTCCGTCGTGATTCCGGTTCCGAGCCGGATGCTGGCGCGAGTGAAGATCCGTTCGACGAGACCGGCGCCGTCGGGCTGGGTGCGTGCGAGGTCGAGGGCCTGGTCGAGCTCCGCCAGTGCCTCGTCCGCGCGCCCGAGCTCCCACAGCGCATTGGCCAGCCCTTCGCGATGGAGGGCCTCGCGGCTCGGGCGCTCGAGTTTCCGGAAGATCGCCACCGTCTCGCGATACCGCTTCTCCGCGACATCCGGGTGGCCTCGCAGGAGGGCGAGGTTCGCGAGATTGCCGAGGATCGTCGCCCCGGAGTTGGCGGGCGATGCAGCCCGCGTGGCTGACAGTGCGGCCTCGAGATACTCCTCCCCGCGCTCGAGATCGCCCGCCTCCACGGCTTCGAGCGCGAGGTCGTTCATCACGCGCGCGAGCGAGGCCGGGTCTCCGGCGGCGGTGAATTCGTCGCGCGCCGCTTCCATCTCCTTCGTCCCCTCCTCGTGTCTCCCGAGTGTCGCCAGGAGGCGGCCGCGTGTGGCGCGGATCTGGCCGATGAGCTCGCCGCGTCCCGTGTCCCGTGACGTCGAGAGGGCGCGCGTGTACAACAGGAGGGCACGCTGCGGCTCGCCGAGCGCCGTGGCGACCGCACCGTCGACGTAGTCGACCAGCGGATCGGTTGCCGCCTCCGGGATCTGCCGCATCCGCGCGACGATGAGGGCGGCCTCGCGGCTGCGGTTCTCCCGGTTGAGCGAGATGGCGAGCGCACTGCCGGCTTCGAGATTTCCCGGCTCCCGTTCGAACCGCTGCCGCAGCTCCTCCAGCGGCGCAGTGCCCGCCGCCGAGAACGGAAACGGTTTCGGCACGACCGGGGTCCCGGTGACGGTGGCATCGACTCCAGGACGAACCTCCGAAGAGCGGCCGAAATAGAGGACCGCGAGGGCGAGCAGTGCTGCGAGCACGAGGAGAGCCGCGCGGCGTCGCCGGAGGATGCGACTCACCTTCCCCCGCCAGCGGCTGCGTCGAGCGAGCACCGGCTCGCCGGCGAGATGTCGCCGCAGGTCGGCCGCGAAATCCGAAGCGGTCGCATAGCGATCTTCGGGTCGCTTGGCGAGCGCCTTGAGACAGACGGCGTCGAGATCGCGCATCGCGCGGCCGCGGACGGGACGCGCCGGTTGCGTCGTCGCGTCCTCCGACTTGCGGGCGGCGGTCGACGGCGGGTCCGGTTCGAGCTCGAGCACGGCACGTTCGATCGCCTGCCGGGCCGTGGCGCTGGTGCCATGGGGTCGCACTCCGGCGACGAGCTCGTAGAGGACCGCACCCGCCGAGTAGATGTCCGACGCGGGGTGCGCCGGTTCGCCGCGGAACTGCTCGGGACTCGCGTACTGCGGGGTGAAGGCGCGCAGCTCGGTCCGTGTCACCGGCTGCGCCTCGTCGGACTCGACGTCGAGCAGCTTCGAGATGCCGAAGTCGACGATCTTCGGCGTCCCGTCCTTCGCGACCAGGAGGTTTCCCGGCTTGACGTCGCGGTGCACGACCTGGCGTTCGTGCGCGTAGGCGAGCGCGTCCAGAACCTGCACGAAGAGTCGCAACCGCCCTTCGAGGTCGAGGCGACGAGCCGCTTCGATCAGGCTGTCCCCCTCGACGAACTCTAGGGCCAGGAACCAGATCCCCTCCGGCGACCGCCCGCCGTCGAGAAAGCGGGCGATTCCGGGGTGCTCGAGCGCGGCGAGAATCCGCACTTCGTCGCGAAAGCGCCGCAGCGCTTCGCTGCCCAGGCCGGGGGAGTCGAGGATCTTGAGCGCGACTCGCCGGCGAAAGCTCTCGGTCGCCTGTTCGGCGAGGAAGACGCGTCCCATTCCGCCGCGACCGATCTCGCGCAGAAGTCGAAACGGGCCGATCCGCGCCGGGAACGGCTCGGAGGCTCCTGCCGCTGCGTTCTCTTCGCCGAGCCGCTCCATTGCCGGACGCTCGAGGGATTCGCTGGCGCCTGCGTCTGCGGCGAGCAGTTCTCGAAGCTCCCTCGCGAGCTCCGGCTCTTCGGTGGCGATGGCGGAGAGCTGTCGATCGCGCCCGATTTCGTCGAGCTCCGCGAGATCGGCGAAAAGCTCGGGCAGCCGCGGGTCCGAGCTCAACGGACCGGGCTCGAGAGCGCCAGCTCGCGCACCAGCCAGGCGCGGCCGAACGCCCAGTCCCGCTTGACGGTGCGTTCGGAGACGGAAAGCAGTGGCGCGATCTCCTGGAGCTCGAGGCCACCGAAGTAGCGCAGCTCGACGACCCGCGCCGGTCGCGGAAACTCGGCGGCGAGGCGATCGAGGGCGCGATCGAGGTCGAGGACCTCGAAAGCGGCCTCCGGGGCGCCGAGCTCCTCGATCGCGGTGAGCGAGACGCGTTCGTGCGCCCGTTTCCCGGCGAGTCGGGTGCGTGCGTGATCGACCAGGATCCGGCGCATCAGTGTCGTGGCGACGGCGAGGAAATGATTGCGGTCGCGGAAGCTGGCGCGGATCTGTTCGGACATCCGCAGGTAGGCCTCGTGCACCAGCGCGGTCGTCTGCAGCGTCTGCGCCCGCCGCTCGCGGGCGAGCTGGCGGCGGGCGATTCGCTTGAGCTCGCCGTAGAGGAGCTCGATCAGACGCCCCGAGAGCCCGGGATCACCGGCTTTCCAGCTGCGCAGTAGCACCGTGACCTCGCTCTCGAGGCCGTCGTCCTTCGGATCTGCCGTCATGACGTGGACGGATTCTATGGCGGCCGACCTCCGGGACCGGGAGACGCCCGCCGGCCGGGCCGGGCCAGAAGAGGGAGCCGATGCCACGGAGGAGCTGATCCGACCTGCCCGTGGCCCCCGTCGGCGGATTCTTCCGCGGGTTCCAGGCGAGGAGACTCCATGAAGACCACGACTTTCTCGAGCCGGAATCGATTTCGAAGGGCGGCCGCCCTGCTCTTGCTCCCGATGCTCGCGGGTGCGGTCGCAGTGCGGGCGGGACTCTCTTCCGTCGGCTCCCAGCGCTATTTCGAGAACGACGTCTTCCCGTTCGGTCCCGCGACGAGCGACGAGTATGCCTCGGCGCTCGCCGTCGGGGACTTCAACTGCGACGGACGCGACGATCTGGCGATCGGCGTGCCGCTCGACGATCCGAACGGGATCGTCGACGCCGGAGTCGTCCAGATCCGCTACGGCTTCGCGGGAACGGGGGTCGATCCGGGCAACGTCGCTCTGTTCCTGAGCCAGCTCTTCGGACTGGCGCCGGACGATGCGGAGGCCGGCGACGAGCTCGGATACGCCGTCGCCGCCGGCGACTTCAACGGCGACGGGTGCGACGATCTGGCGATCGGCGTCCCGGGTGAGAACGGTGGCGGGCAGGCGCAGACCGGAGCGGTACAGATCCACTATGGCGGTTTCGGTGGACTGGATGACAACTCGTTCTCGATGTTCGACGAAGGCTTCCTGGGAAGCCGGCATGCCGGAGACCGCTTCGGCGCGGCGCTCGCCGCCGGCGACTTCGACGGCGACGCCAAGGACGACCTGGCCATCGGCGTTCCCTACGGCGAGTACGGATCGCCGACCGCCGACTGCGGCTACGTTCTGATCCTGAAAGGCTCCGGAGCGGGTCTCTCGATCTCCGGGTGGCAGTTCGTGGTGCAGGGGAATCACGCGGCCTTTCCGATCCGCGGCACACCGGAAGCGGACGACCAGTTCGGCTTCGCGCTGGCGACGGGACGATTCAACGACGACATCTACGACGACCTCGCGATCGGCGTTCCGGGAGAGAGCCTTCCGGAGGAGACGTCAGGGGCGCAGATCGAGGACGCCGGCATCGTGGCGGTCGTCTACGGCTCGTCGACGGGTCTCACGGCCGTAGGGGACCAGATCTTCAGTCAGGACACGGGTAGCCTCGCGGATCGGGCCGAAGCGGGAGACGAGTTCGGTTCCTCTCTCGCCGCCGGCGACTTCAACGATTTCGGCGGCGACGATCTGGCGATCGGAGTCCCGTTCGAAGGTCTTCCGGGCGCGGCCGCAGCCGGCGTCGCGCACATTCTCCTGAGCCAGAGCGACGGGCTCGGGACCGCGAACGCCTTCTACTGGGACCAGGACGGAACGCACGTCGAAACGAGCGAGGCGGGCGATCTCTGGGGTTGGTCGCTCGCGGCGGGCGACTTCGATGCCGACGGACGTGCCGACCTCGCGGTCGGCTCGTGGACCGAGAACGTGACGGGTCAGAACGGACAGGGAGAGGTGATCATCCTCTCGGGCCCGCCGGGACCGTTCGCATCCGGGGAGCGCTGGCACCAGGACAGCCCCGGGGTGCCCGACACTGCCGAGAACGGCGACTGGTTCGGCCGCACGCTGGCGACCGGCGACTTCAACGGCGACGGCCACGACGACCTCGCCGTCGGCGTGCCGCACGAGACGTCGAGCTTCCTGCAGCAGGGTGCGGTTTCGATCTTCTACGGAAGTCTGTTCGCCGACGGCTTCGAGACCGGAGAGCGCTGCCGGTGGAGCGAGTCCAATCCGGGCGATCCGAACTGCTGAGCGGGCACCGGACCGGACTGCCTGAGTCGGCCCTCGGCACGGGAACTGGCGGCTGCATGGGTCCGGGTGTAGGCTCGATCCAGCCGGAGACCAGATCCGCAACGAACGGATTTCTCCCGACCTCGTGCGGTCCGGGACCCTGCTTCGAGAGGGCCTCCATGATTCGAACTTCCCGCTTGTCCGGACCTGTGTCCGTCGCGGTCGTGTTCGTTTCCCTCACCGGATCGCCCGGATTCGCCCTCGAAGGGGATCCGATCTTCGCCGACGGATTCGAGCTCGGCGATCTGTGCAACTGGTCCTCTTCGATGCCGCCGACCGGCAGTACCTGGTTCGCCGATGACGACCATGACGGCTTCGGCGACGCACTCGTCTCGACCATTGCCTGCAACCAACCGGTGGGCTTTGTCGACAACGACGAGGACTGTGACGACGGTTCGGCCGACACTTTTCCCGGGGCCGCGCCGCTCGACTCTCCCTCACTGTGCCTGCGTGACGTCGACAGCGACGAGTTTGGCGACGTCATGCCGCCTGCCGGAGTCGGTGTCGGCACGGACTGCGACGACGGCATGTTCGACGTTCATCCCGGCCTGGCGGAAATCTGCAACGGAATCGACGACAACTGCACCGACGGGATCGACGAAGGATTCGACCTCGACAACGACGGCTGGACGACGTGCGGGGGCGATTGTGATGACGGAGCGCCGGGTACTCACCCTGGCGCGAATGACCCGGTCGACGGCCTTTTCGCTGACGAGAACTGCGACGGAATCGACGGCGATCTCACCGATTCGGTTTTCGTCAGTCCGACGGGTGTCGACACCGGCGACTGCGCGATGATCGGACCCTGCGCGACGGTGGCCTTCGCGATGGGCCGAGCCGTGGCTCTCGGTCGTCACCAGGTCAATCTGCGCGCCGGGAACTATCTGCAGATCATCGAGCCTCTCAACGGTCTCGAGATCGTGGGCGGGTTCGACGCCGCCTGGGTGCGAGCGGATCGGACGGTTTCCGGGCACACGGCTACGGTGACAGGGGGCTATTTCGCTGGCGACGACGCCTATCTGACGGTGCGTGCACGGTCGGTCAGCGGGACCTTCCTCGATCTCGTCCTCGCCGGCCCGAACGCTCTGTCGGGTGGAGATACCAGCCAGGTGGTCCACGCCGTCCAGTCGGCTCTGACGTTCACGCGCGTCACGTTCGCCCAGGGAAACGGCGCTACCGGATCGGGCGGGGCGGCCGGAACGCCGGCGACACAGACCGCAGCACCGTCGGGGATGGACGGGGAAAGCGGCGAAGAGGTGGTGGTCGTCTGCAGCACGACGCGTCGCGCCGGCGGACCGGCGGTGACGAACGCCTCCTGCGCGAACACCGGCAGCGGCAAGGGCGGAAGCGGTGGCAGCACGGATACCTCCTGCCCCGGGATCGGTGGCACCTGCAGTGGCTCGCAGTGCAACCCCACGGCCGGCCTCCCGGGAGACCCTTCTCCCGGCGGTGCCGGAGGCGGCGCGGGTGGGGCGATCTGCACGGGCACCGCTCCCGTCAGCGGTACTCCGGGCGCCGTGTCGAACGGCGCCGGCGGGAGCGGAGGCACCGCGGGTGGTCTCTTCGATGCGGCCAGTCAGTGGCGGGCGCGCGCCGGATCGTCCGGCTCTCTGGGCTCGGCCGGCACGGGCGGTGGCGGCGGTGGCGGTGCGGGCGGCTGTGACCTGGGCGCCTTCGATGATCGCGGCGCCGGCGGCGGCAGCGGAGGCGCGGGCGGCTGTCGCGCGCCGGTGGCCGGCACGGGTGGTGGCGGAGGAGGTGGCAGCTTCGGGATCGTCGCCGTTGCGAGCTCGGTCACGGTGAACGAATCGACCTTCTTGCGCGGTACCGGCGGTACAGGGGGTACCGGCGGCGCCGGTGCCGCGGGGCAGCCGGGTGGCTCGCCGGGTCAGGGCGGCACCGCTTCTCCGGACACGCTGGACGGAGCCGCGGGCGGTGCGGGCGCCCACGGCGGGCACTCGGGAGGTGGCGGAGGGGGAACGGGCGGGCGGGTCTGCTCGACGCTGGCCCTCGCCTCGACCGTCTCCGTGGGGAGCAGCACCCATTCCGGCGGAAACGCCGGCGCGGGCGGTAGTGGCGGGGCCTCACCGGGCAACAGCGGCGGCAGCGGAGCGGCCGGTTCGCTGGGCTCGAACTGCACCTGCGCGTCTTCGTCGAACTGCTAGGCCACCCGCAAGCAGCCGGATCTTCTAGAGGACCTGTTCGCGGGTCTTGAGGAAGCGGATCTTCGGCCAGTCTTCCTCGGCAACCTTCATGCGGTAGGCGTTGGCGGCGAGGAAGACGGGCAGGCCGTGGATGTCGTCGCCGATGGTCGACTCGTGCTGATCGACGAACCGCTTGAGCTCCTTGTCGTCGTCGGCCTCGAGCCAGCGGGCGGTGAAGAGAGAGGTCGGCTGGAAGGCGATCGGCAGGTCGTACTCGGTGCGGATCCGGTCGGCGAGGACGTCGAACTGGAGCGAGCCGGCGACGCCGACGATCCAGTCGCCGCCCATGCGGGCGCGGAACACCTGCGCGGCGCCCTCCTCGGCGAGATGGGTGAGCGCCTTGCCGAGATGCTTCGCCTTCAGCGGATCGGTCGCCCGGACCTTCTGCAGCAGCTCGGGCGCGAACGACGGGATGCCGGTGAAGCGGAGCGGCTCTCCCTCGGTGAGGGCGTCGCCGATCCTGAGCTGACCGTGGTTCGGAATGCCGACGATGTCGCCGGGGAACGCCTCTTCGGCGATCTCGCGGTCGCGTGCCAGGAAGAGGACCGGGGTGTGGACGTTGATCGTCTTGCCGGAGCGCGGATGGTACAGCTTCATCCCGCGCTCGAAGCGGCCGGAGCAGACGCGGAAGAAGGCGATCCGGTCGCGGTGCTTCGGATCCATGTTCGCCTGGATCTTGAAGACGAACCCGGAGACGCGGTCCTCCGTCGGCTCCACGAGCCGGGTCGTCGTCGGCGCCGGCTGCGGCGTCGGGGCGAAGTCGGCGAGCCCCTGCAGCAGCTCGCGGACGCCGAAGTTGTTGAGGGCGCTGCCGAAGAAGACCGGCGTCAGGTGTCCCTCGCGGTAGACCGGGAGCTCGAACTGCGGGCAGAGCGAGGAGGCGAGATGGGCGTCCTCGCGCAGCTTCTCGACCGTGCCGTGCGGCAGGTGCTTCTCGAGCGCCGGGTCGGACAGGCCGTGGAACGGCACGGCCGGCGTCAGCTTGTCCCCCTTGCCGCGGTCGAACAGGAGCAGCTGGTCCTTCAACAGGTCGTAGCAGCCGTGGAAGCTCTTGCCCGAGCCGATCGGCCAGTTGGCCGGGGTGACGTGGAGCTGGAGATCCTGCTCGATCTCGTCCATGAGCTCGAACGGATCGCGCCCCTCACGGTCCATCTTGTTGATGAACGTCGTGATCGGCACGTTGCGCAGGCGGCAGACCTCGAACAGCTTCCGGGTCTGCGTCTCGATCCCCTTGGCGGCATCGATCACC
>JBFWYP010000030.1:0-46309 GCA_050186295.1 Thermoanaerobaculia bacterium
CGCCCCCCTGCACCGCCCGCGCCGCCGGATAGAGCGACGGGTCGCCGTCTTCGACTCCGAGCTCGTAGGCGCGCTGACCCTGCGAGTAGCGCCCCCCGGCGAGGCGGGCCACGGTGCGCTCGCCGAGGCTCCGGGCGAGCGCAACGCGTGGGCTCCACAGGCTCCCGGGCTCGGCCGAATGACGGTCGTAACGCAGGCCCAGCTCGAGCGAGGTCGACGAGCCGGGCCGCAGGTGCTCGACGAGATAGGAGCCCAGGGTGTCGTCGACGATCTCGCCCCGGAAATCGTACCGACCGCCGGTCGGTTCGGCGCGCAGAACCGTGAGCGGCGTGTAGAAGGTGCGCTCGCTCTGGTAGTCGTAGTCGGAGGTGTAGCGGCGGAGGTCGACTCCGGCGGAGAGACTGTGGGTGCTCGCCGCCTGCCAGTGCCAGGCCTGGGAGAGCGCCTCGATGTCGAGATCGCGGCGGTCGTGGACGTCGAAATCCTTCTCCTCCTCGGTCTCTCCGCCCTGCCGGTTCCGGTCGAGGTGCGAGATCGAGCCCCTGCTGACGACGAGGAGGCGGTCGCCGAGCGCCGCCTGATGCGTGACCCAGAGGTACCGGCTGGCGTAGTCGGTGTCGAAGCGGTGCTCCTCACCGTCGCGTACCGCCCGGTAGGTGAGCCGGTCCCCGGCGCCGAGGAGCCGCAGGCCGAGCGTCTGTCGGTCCCCGATCTCCGTCTCCAGTTTGCCGAAGGCGTCCCAGAAGTCGGGATCGGGCTCTCCGAACAGCTTGCCGGCGAGCTTCGCCGAGCCCGGCCGCAGGGAGAGCATCCAGCTCAGACGACCACTCGACCGTCCGGCCGTCTCGACCTGCAGGTCGAGGAGCGAGATCGACAGCCGCCAATGTCGCGGGGACTGCGGCGGGCGAGTCGTCATCTCCAGCACGCCTCCCATGCGGTCGCCCCAGGTGGCCGGGAACGCGCCCGTCGACAGGTTGAGACCCGAGAGAGTCGAGGCGGCGACGAGACTGAGCGCGTTGTCGAACTCCTTCAGGTGATAGGCGTCGTAGAGCTCCTGCCCGTCGATCTCGATCAGCGTGTCGTTCTCGCGGCCGCCACGCACCCGGAACTCCGCGGAGATGTCGTCCGAGCCGATCCCGGGGAGTAGGTCGAGGGCGTGGAAGATGTCGCCGGAGAGATGCGGCAGCGCTTCGATCTCCTGCCGGCCGAGCGCGAGCGGCGAGGTCGGAGCGTCGTCGAGGAGCGAGATCCGGCTCGGCTGGACGTCGAGCGTTTCGGCGGCGAGCGGTGCCGGCTCGAGCAGGATCTCGAACGGATCCGCTGCGGAGAAGCCGGACCCGTCCTCCGCGATCCGGAACTCCTCGACGACGAAACCGATCCGCCGCGCCTGCAGCCGCAGGTCGTTCTCCGCGGGAAGCTCGATCTCGAAACGCCCCGCGGCGTCGCTGATCGCCTCGCGGCCGGTCCCGGGGAGCAGCAGCCGGACGGCGTCGACCGGATCGCGCGTCGTGCCCGACAGCACGCGGCCGTGGAGGTGGCGCGGTCCGGCGATCCCCGTGTTCCGGACCACGACGAGGGTGGACGCCTGACGTTCGAGCTCCAGTCCGTGGGGTCGCAGAACGAGCTCGAGGAGGGCCGCCGGAGTTTCGGCGCGGACGGTCTCGACGACCTCGAGATCCGGCGGGACGAGCCGGCTGCTCCAGACGATTTCGAGCCCGCTCTCCTCGAGTCGGCGGAGCAGCCCGTCGACCGGACTTCCGGCCGACGCCACGAATTCGTCCCGAACCTCTCCGTCGGCGTGCCCGCCCTGGAGGGCCGACGCCGGAATCGTCGCCGTGGCGAAGAGCAGCAGCGCGAGCCGCAGCGCGCTTCGCAGGGCACGACGCGGTGCCTTCGTCATGGCGCCCGACGCGAGAGGAGATCCCGCGGCCCGGCGAAGGAAATCCTTCGCTCCGGCATCCAAGGAAGATAACAGGCGGGTGCGTCGGACCGCGGCCCGCGGACAACCCCCGGATCGATCCGGGAGAAAGGCGGACTCGAAGTGATCAAGATACTCGGACGACTCCAGCTCGCACTGTGGACGGGACTTCTCTTCCTCGTCGCACCGCTCGCGGCGCATGATCCGGACTACACCGGCAACTTCGATCGCTCCCGCTGCTCGTTCACGAGCACCGGGTCGAACCCGTTCTTCCCGCTCTGGCCCGGTCAGTCGGTCCTGCTCGAGGGAGAGGAAGACGACGACGGCGAGCTGGTCACGGTGACCAATCGCATCGTCGTGACGAACGAAACGGAGGTCGTCGACGGTGTGGTCACGCGCGTCGTGACCGAACACGAGGAGGAGGACGACGAGCTGGTGGAGGAGTCGCGCAACTTCTTCGCCCTCTGTCGCGAGACCGGCGACGTCTGGTACTTCGGCGAGGACGTCGACATCTACGAAGACGGCGAGATCGTCAGCCACGACGGCGCCTGGCGTGCCGGAGTGGACGGTGCGAAGCCGGGAATGTTCATCCCCGGCACGCCGCTCCTGGGATCGCGATTCCAGCAGGAGTTCGCGCCCGGAGTGGCGGAAGACCTGAGCGAGATCGTCGGTGTCGAGGGTGTCGCGAACGTACCGGCGGGAGAGTTCACGGGCGTCCTCACCGTGCTCGACACGAACGCCCTCGCTCCGAGCGGGCCGGCCGATCTCAAGGTCTACGCGCCGGGCGTCGGCAACATCGTGGACGAGGTGATGGAGATGGTCGAGTTCACGCCGGCGCCCTGTACGCCGGACGAGACCACGCACTGCCTCCAGGGCGGACGCTTCCGGGTCACCGTCGACTGGCACGACTTCGCCGGCGGCTCCGGCGACGGGCACGCCATCCTGCCTTCGGACCAGAGCGGCGAGTTCTGGTTCTTCGGAGCCGGGAACACCGAGCTCCTGGTCAAGGTCATCGACGCCTGTGACGAACCCGGCCTCCAGGGTTACTGGGTGTTCGCCGCCGGTCTCACCAACGTCGAAGTCTCGATCGTCGTCGTCGACACCCACACCGGAGGTTTCGAGCACACCTACACGAATCCGCTCGGCACCGACTTCGCGCCGGTGCTCGACACCACGACCTTCCAGACCTGTCCCTGATTCGGGCGCGGGCCGGCCGCGCTGCGGAGCGGCGGGGCGACGGCGGGAGCGCGGCGACGCGCTCCCGCTGTTTCTTCAGGGCACCACGTTCGACCAGGCGCCGAAGTTGCCGCTCTCCAGGCCGTCCGCAAAGACGACGCTCGCGTCGACCGGCAGATCGGTGCCCGCGACGACGCCGAGCGGCGAGTAGCCGGTATAGCCGGGGAAGATGGTCGACAGAGCCGGATTTCCCAGGCGGCGGATGAGGATCTCGGAGAGGACGCGACGGAAGTCGGTGGTGACCGCGAGGTCGCCGTCGGCGAGCTGTCCGTCGGCGAGGCCCGGCCAGCTGCCCTTGAGCCCGCCGAGCGCGTTTCCGGAGAGCACCAGCATGTTGTTGCCGTGGCCGTGGTCGGTGCCGCCGTCGCCGTTCTCCTCGAATCGCCGGCCGAACTCCGACATGACGACGACGGTGAGCCGCTGGGTGTACGCCGCGGGCCCGACGCCGTCGAGGTCGAGATAGAAGGCGGCGAGGCCGCTCGACAGCTCGTCGACGAGGCCGGAGTACATGCCACCGCCGTTGTTGCCCTGGTTCTCGTGCGTGTCCCAGCCGCCGAGGTCGAGGGTCGCGATCCGCAGCCCGAGGTCGAGCTTGGTCATCTGCGCGATCGTGCGCAGGTTCTCGCCGAACCAGCTCTGCGGATAGACGGCGCCGTTCGCCGGCGTGTAGTTGTCGTCGGCGTAGAGCTCGATGATGTCGGCCGCGTCGAGCGCCTGCAGCCCGGTCTGGTGGAGCCAGCTCCCGCCGCCGGTGTAGAGGTGGCGGAGCGCGGTGCGCTGCGCGCTGCGCCAGGGCCACGGCCCCATCTGCAGCGAGAACGAATCGAGGCTGGAGAGGTTGATGGTGTCGTAGCTCGCCAGGAGCGACATCGCCTGCAGCCCGCCGACCGAGAGCGAAGGCATGATGATCTCGTCCGGCAGGTTGGTGGCCGACGCGAGATGCCGGGTGAGCCAGCCGTTGGGAGAGTTGCTCACCCCCGGCGTCCCGAGCTCGATCCAGTTCATCGAGTCGAAGTGGCTGCGCTCGTTGGCCGCCATCCCCGCCGCGGTGACGACGGCGAGCTTGCCGCTCTGGTAGAGGTCGTGGAGACCGCCGGCGGCCGGGTGGAGCCCGAAGCTGGTGCTGCCGAGCGTGCCGAGGGGCAGCGCACCGCCGCTTCCCGACGGTGGCACCCGCAGATTCGGTCGCGCGATCTCGTAGAACTGGCGGTCGTTCGAGGCGCCGCCGGTGGGAACGACCAGGTTGAGGCCGTCCTGTCCGCCGCGCAGGAAGACGACGACCAGGATCTCGTCGTTGTATCCACCGCCCCCTTCGGCGAAGGCGAACGAGTTGAAGCGCGATCCGGCGAGGCTGGCGATCGCGGCCGAACATCCGACCAGGAATCCGCGACGGGTGGGCTGGCACATGGGGGTCTCTCCTTCTCGGGGTCGGAGGCGGCGTCAGCGCCAGAGGAATTCGGGCGACATGAAGAGGAGGCCGACGAGGGAACGGAGCCGGTCCTGGGTGTATTCGGGCCACTCGTTCTGCTCGATCGGCAGCGCGAATCCGGGGTTGTGGCCAGCGGCCATGAAGTCGATGAGCTCGAGGCGATCGGCTTCCGGCAGCGTGCGGCCGAAGATCCGCGGGACCCAGAAGTCGACGATCTCGGTGGCGCTCCGGGCCGGCGATGCGAGGGTCGTCCCGACGATGTCGAAGTACCGGTCGTTGCCGTCGTCGTCGGAATCGATCAGCCAGTTCACGACCCGCCAGAGGGCGACGCGCGGATTGGCGCTCTGCCAGGCGCCGCGGACGTCCGGATAACCGTTCGGCGGGTGCCAGCCGAACAGCGGCTGGCCGCCGGCCTCGTAGATCCAGTGCAGGGTGTTGACCGAATCCTCGTCGGCCGGATGCATCGTGAACGGGAAGTCGGCATTTCCGGCGCGCAGGGCGGAGGCGACGATCTCGAACGGGCGCTTCACTTTCTCGCCCCAGGTGGCGAGGAACTCCGGAGCCAGGACGATGTGACGCACCACCTGACGGATCTGATCGGGGGCCTGCCAGAGCGAAGTGAAGAGGGCCCCCGCCGAGTCGACCAGGGACTGCGGCGGGAAGTCGCCGATCAGACGCCGGCAGAGCTTCTTGGCCACGAAGCGGCCGGTCGCGGCGTGCGAAGCGAGGCGGTCGAGCGCCGCCGCGCCGTCGCTCGCGGCCGTCCCGCCGCCGTTGATGACCTGGCCCAGGACCTCCTTCGGCAGCGTGTCGTGCTCGCTGTCGCAGTAGAAGAAGTGGCCGTCGTTGTCGCCGCCCTCGCTGCACGGCCACTGGATCCAGTCGATCGCGAACGTCCAGCCGGTGAGCGCGCGCGCCATGTCCACCACGTCCTCCTGGCAGTATCCGGTCGGATTCGGATAGCCGGGCACGAGATTCCGCGGCGTCGCGCCGTACGAGTTCTCGGCGCCGAGGCAGTGCAGCTCGATGCACTCGCGGGCGAAGTTCTCGTTCGAACCGACCGGCGAGCCGTCGCCGAGCTCGGTCGCGAAGTTGATGAAGTTGTCGAGGTAGGCGAGCATCGCGGGCGCCTTGGCGACCGCTTCGAGCATCTGCCGGAAGTTTCCGAGGGCGTTCGCGCGGATGACGTCGCGGTCGTAGTGCACCCAGACCGGCGCCTCGATGAACTCCCAGCCGTAGACGTTGAAATGGTTGTGCCAGAAATCGACCAGGACCTCGAACAGCTGACGCTCCGAGTAGACCGCACGCGTCCAGGTGGCGAGTTCCGTCTCCACCGCCGGCCGGATCCGTTCGTACCACTCGGGGTCGGCGACGTGATGGTCGATGAACAGCTGGGTGAGCGACTTGTTCAGGGTGGTGAATCCGGCGGCGGCGATGCGGGCGGAACAGGCGGTGTCGGGAATCGACCCCGGAGCGAGTTGCTGGTCGACCCAGGCCGTGAGCCGGGCGGTGTCGTTGCCGCCCAGCGCATCGAACGCCGCGATGTCGCCCGGACGGGGGCCGAAGGCGAGACGGCCGAGAGCGACGATCGCCGCGGCCGGCGCGACCTGCGGCGAGTCGCCGGGCGGCACGACCGGTCCGCCGGGACGCCGCATGGCACCGCCGGGCGTGTACGGTGAGCCGCCGGCGAGCGGCACGAGGAAGCTGCGGCGCGAACGGCCGCGGGCGGCGCGCGTCGGGGCCGGCGCCTGCCGCGGCGCCCAGCGGCGGGACGGCGGATTCAATGGGACGCTCATGACACAGGACTCTAGACAATCGCCGGCGCCGGCGAAGTGAGGCGGCTCACAGGGCGGGGGTGCAGCTTCGAACCGCGCCTCCTTTCATGTCACGATCCGGCGATGAGACGAAATCTTCCGTTCTTCCTCGCCTCGACGTTGCTGGTCCCCGGCCTTCCGGCGGCAGCGGAAGCGAACGCTCTCTGCGATCACCTCGCTGCAGTGCGAGTGGGCGACGAGCTAGCGGTCACCTTGGAGGGGGTCTACGACACCTCCGACGGACAACGGCTCTTCTACGATCCGGAGACGGCACTCTGCGCCGTGGACGTCCAGCCGTTCACCTGGATCGATTTCGCCGATTCGTTCCAGGCGAGCTCGATCCTCGACGACCAGGTCGCGATGTTCGGTCGGGTGTGGGTGCGGATCTCCGGCCGGCTCCACGGGCCCGGCGCTGCCGGCGAGGACGACAGTTCCCGGCCGACGGACGAGGCCTGGGAGGCGCGCATCGACGGTCGCCGCTACGGCCCCGGAGGGGAGTTCCGGACGCGCCTGGTGGTGGAACGGCTCGAGGCGGTGCACCCGGTCGCCGACGGACTGCCGGCGTTCGACGCCTGGCGCCGGGAGCGCCCCGAGTCGTCCGTTCCGGTGCTCGTCGCCGCGGGCATCCCCCGCTATCCGGCGGCCGCTGTAAGGGCGGGGATCGAGGACGTCGTCACGGTGCGCGTAGCGGTGGCGCGGGGAAGCGTGACCGGTGCGACCGCGATCTCGGGCGACCGGATCCTCGCCGCGGCGGCGCTGGAGGAGATCGCGACCTGGCGCTTCGCCTCCGACGCCCGCGCCGAATTCACCAGCACCTTCGTCTTCGAGCTCCACGACGCGGCGAGCGGAGCGGACCGCAACCTGCAGCTCGACCTGCGCCTGCCGTCCTACGCCGGGATTTCCGCCGCCCGCGACGGCTGGTGACACGGCGTCCGATCGGGCGCCTTTGCCGGGGTGCGGCGGTGTGCGCGAGGTGGAGCGCCGCGAAGGCGTTGCGATAGAGTCTCCGCGCCATGTCGGACGCCAGCGCCAACGGATCGGAACGGCCGGAACTGCAACGCACTCCGCTCTTCGATCGTCACGTCGCCGCGGGCGCGAAGATGGTCGATTTCGCCGGTTGGGAGATGCCGGTCCAGTACGCGGGCGTCATGGACGAGCACCGGGCGGTACGCACGGCGGTCGGCCTGTTCGACGTCTCCCACATGGGCGAATTCCGCATCGCCGGGTCGGTGCCGGGAGCCGCCGAGGCGTTCGTCCAGAGCTTCACTCCCAACGATGTCGCGAAGCTGACGCCCGGGCGGGCTCACTACAGCGCGCTGCTCACTCCCGAGGGGACCTTCGTCGACGACCTGCTGGTCTACCGGCTGGGGGCGGACGAGTTCCTGATCGTGGTCAACGCCTCGAACATCGAAGGCGACTTCGCCTGGATCGCGGCGCAGCCGAGGCCCGAAGGGGTGACGTTGGAGAACCTCTCGGCGAGCTACGCCCTTCTCGCGCTCCAGGGACCGCAGGCGCCCGCACTCCTGCAGTCGCTCACGGCGACCGACCTCTCGGCGATCCGCTACTACCGCTTCGCGCACGGCGAGGTCGACGGCCGTTCGGCGCTCCTCTCGCGCACCGGTTACACCGGCGAGGACGGCTTCGAGCTCTACGTGACGCCCGCGGATGCGGCGCCGCTCTGGGATCGCCTCGTCGCCGGCGGCGCGGTTCCCGCCGGGCTCGGGGCGCGCGACACACTGCGGCTCGAAGCCGGCATGGCGCTCTACGGTCACGAGATCGACCGCACGACAACGCCGTGGGAGGCCGGGCTCGACTGGATCGTCAAACTCGAGAAGGGCGACTTCATGGGCCGCGAGGCGCTCGTCGCCGCGCAGGAGCGCGGCCCGCGGCGGCGGCTCGTCGGCTTCGAGGTCGAAGGCCGCGGCATCGCCCGCCAGGGCCACCTGATCCGCGCTTCCGACGGCCGCGAGATCGGCGTCGTCACCAGCGGGACGTTCAGCCCGACGCTCGAGAAGGCGCTCGGCATGGCGCATGTCGAGACCGCGAGCTCCGCGGTCGGCACCGGCCTCGAGATCGACGTGCGCGGCAAACCCGTTGCGGCGCGAGTCGTCGCACTGCCGTTCTACAAGCGTTCGTCCAAGTGAAGCTCTGAATCGCATCGCCGGAGCCGGGCCGCAGTCAGGGACTACCAGGAGGATTCCGCAATGTATCCGAGCGACTACCGCTACACCCACGAGCACGAATGGATTCGCGTCGAGGACGACATCGCGACGCTGGGTGTGACCGACTTCGCCCAGAAGGAGCTCGGCGAGGTCGTCTTCGTCGAGCTCCCCGAGGTCGGGCACGTCTTCGACGCCGGTGACGAGATCGGGACGATCGAATCGGTGAAGGCCGTGGCGGAGATCTACACGCCGCTGGCCGGCGAGATCGTCGAGGTCAACGAGGCGCTGCGCGACGATCCCGAGCTGGTGAACGAGGATCCGCACGCCGACGGTTGGCTGGTCCGGGTCAAGTTCTCGGCCTCGTCCAGTCTCGACGAGCTGATGGACGCCGACGCCTATCTCGAGTTCACGCAGCAGGAGAAGAGCTGACTTGTTCGAATCCCTGGACAGTTTCGCCCGTCGTCACCTCGGTTCGAGCTCCGCCGAGATCGAGGAGATGCTCGAGGTCGTCGGCGTTTCGACGATCGAAGGTCTCGTGCGGCAGACCGTGCCGGAGGCGATCGTCATCGATCAGCCGCTGGCGATCCACGACGAGGGAAGCGGGACTCCCGGGGAGTCGGAGGCGCTCGAGCGCCTGCGCGAGCAGGCGGCGCGCAACCGGCGGGTGCGCTCGTTCCTCGGTCTCGGGTACCACGGAACGCGCATGCCGGGAGTGGTGCAGCGCAACATCCTCGAGAATCCGGGCTGGTACACGCAGTACACGCCGTACCAGGCGGAGATCTCGCAGGGCCGTCTGGAGGCGCTGATCAACTTCCAGACCATGGTGTCGGAGCTCACCGGCCTGCCGATCTCCAACGCCTCGATGCTCGACGAGGCGACCGCCGCGGCCGAGGCGATGCACATGTGCGCCGCCGTCTTCCCGCAGCTCGAGAAGATCGAGCGCCCGGTCTTCTTCGTCGCCGCCGACTGTCATCCGCAGACCATCGCCGTGGTGCGGACCCGCGCCGAGGCGCTCGACATCGAGATCGAGGTGGGTACTCCGGATGCGGCGGACCTGGCGAGCGGGCGCGTTTTCGGCGCTCTCGTCCAGTACCCGGCGACCGACGGGCGGATCTTCGACTTCGCGTCCTTCGCCGAACGCCTGCACGCCGCGAAGGCGCTGCTCGTGGTGGCGGCCGATCCGCTGGCGCTGACGCTGCTCCGGCCGCCGGGTGAGTTCGGCGCCGACATCGCGGTCGGTTCGACGCAGCGCTTCGGGCTGCCGATGGGATTCGGCGGGCCGCACGCCGCCTACCTCGCGGCGCGCGACGAGTACAAGCGGCAGATGCCGGGCCGGCTGATCGGCGTCTCGAAGGACGTCACCGGCCGCCCGGCCTACCGCATGGCGCTGCAGACGCGGGAACAGCACATCCGGCGCGAGAAGGCGACCTCGAACATCTGCACCGCCCAGGTCCTGCCGGCGATCCTCGCCTCGATGTACGCCGTCTACCACGGCCCGGAAGGGCTGCGGGCGATCGCCGATCGCGTTCACCGGATGGCGATCGTGCTCGCCGAGGCCTGTCGCCGCGCGGGCCACCAGCTGCCGGACGAACCGTTCTTCGACACCGTCGCCGTCCTCCTGAAGGAGGGCAGCTCGGCGGACTTCCAGGCGGAGGCCGCGCGCCGTGGCATCAACGTCCGCGCGGAGGGCGAACGGGAAGTCGTGGTCGCGCTCGACGAGACCGCCAGCGGCGAGGATCTCGCGGCGCTGGTCGATCTCTTCGGCGGGCGCGCCGGCCGCGGCGAGCTCGAGGAGCTCGCACAGGTCGCGGGAAGCTCCGCTTTCCCGGCGCCGCACACGCGCACCAGCGAGTTCCTCACTCACCCGGTCTTCCAGCGCTACCACACCGAGCACGAGATGCTGCGCTACATCCGCCGCCTCGAGCTCCGCGATCTCTCGCTCGCGCACTCGATGATCGCGCTCGGCTCCTGCACGATGAAGCTCAACGCGACCTCGGAGATGGTGCCGCTCTCCTGGCCCGAGCTCGCCGACATCCATCCGTTCGCGCCCGCCGACCAGACGGCGGGCTACGCCCGGATCCTGTCCGAGCTCGAGCGCTGGCTGTGCGAGATCACCGGCTTCGCCGCCGTGTCGCTGCAACCCAACGCCGGCAGCCAGGGCGAGTACACGGGGCTGCTCGTGATCCGCGCCTACCACCGCGCGCGCGGTGACGCCCACCGCAACGTCTGTCTCATCCCGGTTTCGGCGCACGGTACCAATCCGGCGTCGGCGGTCATGGCCGGCATGAAAGTCGTCGCGGTGGCGTGCGACGACAAGGGCAACATCGACATCGACGATCTCCGGCGGCGTGCCGAGGCGAACGCCGCGAATCTCGCAGCGATGATGATCACCTATCCGTCGACGCACGGGGTTTTCGAGGAGGCGATCCGCGAGATCTGCGCCGTGGTGCACGAGCACGGCGGGCAGGTCTACCTCGACGGCGCCAACATGAACGCCCAGGTCGGACTCTGCCGCCCGGGCGACTACGGCGCCGACGTCTGCCACCTCAACCTGCACAAGACCTTCTGCATCCCGCACGGCGGCGGCGGACCGGGCATGGGACCGATCGGCGTCGCCCCGCATCTCGCACCGTACCTGCCCGGGCACCCGCTCGTCCGCTGCGGCGGCGACGAGGCGATCGGACCGGTCTCGGCGGCGCCGTGGGGCAGCGCGCTGATCCTGGCGATCCCCTGGATGTACATCGCCATGATGGGCGGCGACGGTCTGCGCAAGGCGACCGAGCTCGCGATCCTCAACGCCAACTACATGGCACAGCGGCTCGACGACTTCTATCCGCTGCTCTATCGCGGAGCCCGCGGGCGGGTGGCGCACGAGTTCATTCTCGACCTGCGGCCGTTCAAGGCCAGCGCCGGCATCGAGGCGGAGGATGTCGCCAAGCGGCTGATGGACTTCGGGTTCCACGCCCCGACGATGTCGTTCCCGGTGGCCGGCACGCTGATGATCGAGCCGACGGAGAGCGAATCGAAGCACGAGCTCGATCGCTTCTGCGAAGCGATGATCGCGATTCGCGACGAGATCCGCGCGATCGAGGACGGCCGGCTCGACCGCAGGAACAATCCGCTCAAGAACGCGCCACATACGGCCGACGCTCTGGTCGCGGCGGATTGGGATCGCCCCTACAGCCGCGAGCAGGCGCTCTTCCCGCTCGACTGGGTGCGGGACGGCAAGTTCTTCCCGGCGGTCGGGCGGATCGACAACGTCTACGGCGATCGCAATCTGGTCTGCATCTGTCCTCCGGTCGAGGAGTACGCGGCCCGCTGATCGTCGCGCCGGAGCCGCGCTCCGGTCGCTGCGCCCGCCAGCCTCCGGCGCTACAATCCGGGAGAGGCGGAGCGACCCGCTCCGTGCAACCGTTCCGGAGAACTGCATGCACGAGTTCGCCGTCGCCGTTCACCGTCCCTTCCACAGGAAGAGCCCCGCTGGCAGCTCGGGCAGGAGAGTGGAGTGATCCTCGGGAAGGCCGAATGCCTCCGCGTCACGAATCACGCCGGTTCGCTCGGCTTCGCGGCGGTGGCCGCCGGTCCGTTCGACGAGCTCCGGATTCCCGAGGTCCTGCTGCAGCGCCGGCTCGAGCCGGAGCGAGCGGAGGCGGATCGCATCGACATCCGGCGGGCCCCGGAGGCCGCCGCGAGGGGCCCGCGCCAGAGCCCGGCGCGACGCAGGAGCGCGGCCGTGAAGGCGAGCGGAGCGGGTTGAAGAACGTCTGCGTCTTTTGCGGCTCGCATGCCGGGCGCGGCGAGCGCTACCGGATCGCGGCCGAGGCGTTCGGCGGAGTGCTCGCGCGTCGCGGGCTCGGGCTGGTCTACGGCGGCGGTCACGTCGGCCTGATGGGAGTGGTCGCCGACGCGGTGCTCGCTGCGGGCGGGCGCGTCGTCGGCGTCATCCCGCGCTTCCTGATGGAGCGCGAGGTGGGCCACTCCGGTCTCACCGAGCTCCACGTCGTCGAGTCGATGCACGAGCGCAAGGCGACCATGGCGGCCCTCGCCGACGCGTTCGTCGCGCTGCCGGGGGGCGTCGGGACCCTCGAGGAGCTTTTCGAGGCCTGGACCTGGATCCTGCTCGGCCTGCACACCAAGCCGGTCGGACTGCTCGCGGTCGGAGAGTACTTCGACCCGTTGCTCGCTTTTCTCGACCGCACGGTGGAGGAGGGCTTCGTCGCCCCGGCGCAGCGGCGCCTGATCCGGGTCTCCGACGATCCGGCCGTCCTCCTCGCCCGCCTCGCCAGCGCCGAGTCGCCTCCGCCCGCCAAGTGGTCGGACGCCGACTCGAAGATGTAGCCCGGTCTCAGCCCTTCGTCTTCCAGCCTCTGGCGGCGAGCAACGTCCGCAGGCGCTCGCGGTGGTCGCCCTGGATCTCGACGGCGCCCTCGCGCGCGGCGCCGCCCGTCGCGCAGGCGCGCTGGAGCTCGCTCTGGAGGGCGCGCACGAACGCACGGTTCTTCGGCAGGCCGTCGACGACGGTGACCGACTTGCCTCCGCGGCCCGCCTTCTCGAGGCGCAGGACGGCGACGATCGACTCGGGGATCGCCTCCTCGAAGCTCGAGCTGCAGCGGCAGTCGGTGACGGGCCAGCCGCAGCGCGGGCAGAGCGACCCGGTCGCGGTCGAGTAGACGGGTCGCGATCCGCGCCGGGGACTCATGCGCGCGGGGCTCCGTCCGCATCTTGGCGCGCCAGCAGCATCGCGTCGCCGTAGGAGTAGAAGAGGTAGCCGCGCGCGATCGCGTCGCGATAGGCCGCGAGGACGCGTTCGCGTCCCGCGAAGGCCGCGACCATCATGAGCAGGGTCGACCGCGGCAGGTGGAAGTTCGTCACCAGCAGGTCGACCACACGGAATGGAAAACCCGGTGTGACGAAGAGCTCGGTGCGGCCGGCACCGGCCGCGACCGTGCCGTCGGGCCGGGCAGCGCTTTCGAGGGTGCGGACGACGGTCGTGCCGATCGCCACGATCCGTCCGCCGGCGGACCTCGTCTGTGCGATCGCCTCGGCCGTCGCCGCCGGAACCTCGTACCGTTCCGACTCCATCCGGTGTTCGTGGACGAGCTCGGCGGTCACCGGCTTGAACGTGCCGATCCCGACGTGCAGCGTGACGGCGGCGCGCGCGATACCGGCCCCGGCGAGCTCATCGAGGAGCGCGGTGGTGAAGTGCAGGCCGGCCGTCGGCGCCGCGATCGCCCCCGGCCGCTCGGCCCAGACGGTCTGGTAGCGCTCGCGGTCCGCCGGCCGGTCGGGCCGGGCGATGTAGGGCGGCAGCGGCACGTGCCCGAGCGCCTCGAGACGAGGCTCGACCTCGGCGTCGAACTCGAAGGTGTGCCGCCCGTCGGCATGTTTCTCGAGCACCTCCGCCGAAAGTCCCGGCGCGAGCTCCCAGCGAGTTCCCGGGCGGGCGCGTCGGCCCGGTCGGGCGAGTGCCACCCAGCGCCGGGGGGCGATCTTCTCGACCAGCAGCAGCTCGAGCTGTGGCGGCTCCGCGGCCGATGCCTGCGGCGACACACGACGGGCGAAGAGGCGGGCCGGAATCACCCGGGTGTCGTTGACCACCACCAGATCGCCGGCGCGCAGGAGCGCCGGCAGGTCGCCGACCGTGCGGTCGCGCGCGTCCCCTTCGGCGTCGACGACCAGCAGGCGGCTCGTGCCGCGCGGACGAGCCTCCTGCGCGATTGCGGTCGGGGGGAGGTCGAAATCGAAGTCGGCGACGAGCAACGGTTCAGGATCGCGAGGGCGTGGAGCGACGGTCGAGCGCGTCGCGGATCCCTTCGCCGAGAAGGTTGAAGGAGAGCGCCGCGAGCGCCACCGCGAGGCCCGGAAAGAGCGCCACCCACCAGCCGCCGGCGAGCACTTCACGGCCGTCGGCGACCATGTTCCCCCAGCTGGCGGTCGGCGGCTGCAGGCCGTAGCCGAGGAAGGAGAGGGCCGCCTCGCTGGCGATGGCGGCTGCCGCGGCGAGCGAGGCCTCGACCAGGATCGGCGCCGCGGCGTTCGGGAGGAGGTGGCGGATGGCGATCCGCCAGCGGGAGGCGCCGGCGCCGCGCGCCGCCAGGACGTAGTCGCGTGTGCGCAGCTGTCGCAGCTCGGCGCGCACCAGGCGCGCCATCGGCACCCAGCCGGTCGCGCCGAGGATCACCGCGACCATGGCGAACCCGGGACGCACGATGGCGGCGAGCGCGAGCAGCAGGAAGAGGCGGGGGAACGCCTGCAGCGCTTCGAAGAGCTTGAGGAGGAGCCGATCGACGCGCGTGGGCGCGATCGCCGCCATCGCACCGAGCGGCACGCCCAGCGCCACGATGCAGGCGACGACGAGGGCCGCCACGGCGAGCGAGACACGCCCGCCGGCGAGCAGCCGGGCGGCGACGTCGCGCCCGAAGCGATCGCTGCCGAGAAGGAACCGCTGCTGCCGGACCGCTTCCGCGCCCGGGCGCGCGAGCTGATCGCCGGGAACGAAGGTCGGTCCGATCGGCCGGTCGAGCCGCAGCCCTCCCTGCTCGAAGGTGACGGTGTGCGCGGCGAGCTCGTGGCCGTCGGCGAACTCGATCACGGCGAAGCGGGAGCCGGGAGCGGCCAGGCCGGCGACTGCCGGATCGAGCGGCCGGTCCGGATCGAGCGGCCAGAGGGCGCCGCCGGCGAGGACGAGGAGGGCGAGCAGGGCGAGCAGCACGCCGCCGAGCCGGGCCGCGCGCCGCTCAGACATCTCGCACCCGAGGATCGACCAGGGCGTGCACGCTCTCGACGACCAGGCTTCCCGCGAGCACGGTGAGGGCCGACAGGGTCGTGCCCGCGAGGAGCAGCGGATAGTCGCGTGCGACGAGTGCTTCGTACGTCGCCCGGCCGAGACCCGGCCAGGCGAAGACGACCTCGACGACGAGCGTCCCGGAGAGGAGCGCGGCGAGCGAGAGACCGGCGACCTGGAGGATCGGGCCGAGGCCCGCGCGCAGGGCGTGATTCCAGAGCAGGGAACGGAACGAGAGTCCGCGCGCCCGCGCCGCCGTGATGTACGGCTCCGAGAGCTGGTCGAGCAGCGTGGCGCGGACGAATCGCGCGGTGGCCGCGCCGGCCGGAACGCCGAGCGCGAGCGCCGGCAGCACGAGATGGCCGAAAAGCCCGCCGAAGGCGCTCGTTCCGGGTCCGAGGTCGGTCATCCCGCCGGCGGGAAACAGGGGCCAGCGGATCGCGAAGAGAAGGAAGAGAAGCAGCCCGAACCAGAAGGCGGGCACGCTCCAGAGGAGGAGCGAACCGGCCCGGATCAGGTGATCCGAGAGTCGGTGGGCGCGCGCCGCGGCGAAGACCCCGAGGCCGAGGCCGAGCGCCAGCTCGACACCCAGCGCTGCGGAAGACAGCAGGAGCGTCGGCGGCAGGGTCTCGCCGAGGATCGCGGAAACGGGGCGTTGGCGGCTGAACGAATAGCCCCATTCGCCACGAGCGACGCCGCCCAGCCAGCTCGCGTACTGCACGGCGAGCGGGCGATCGAGCCGGTAGATCTCGCGCAGCTGGGCGCGCTGCCGGGGCGGAACGCGCGGATCCTCGAACGCCGCGCCCGGCTCGCCGGGGAGGGCGTGCAGCAGGAAGAAGACCGCCGTCAGGACGATCCAGGCGAGGGCGACGGTCGCGAGGAGGCGGAAGGCGAGGCGAACCGCCGGATGCGACCTCGGCGTCGATCGTGGTTGTGCGGCCATCGGAGGCGTCGGCGGCTTCGGCACGAAGGCGCGCCGGTCAGCGGCCGTCCGGATCGTTCTCGAAGTGCCACTCCGGGAGGTTGAAGTAGGTGGCCATCGCGTTGGGGCGGACGTCGCGGAGCTCGCGGCGCGCGGCGCAGATCTTCTGCGGTTCCCAGAGGAAGGTGTAGGGCTGCTCGGTGTGGATGACCTGCTGCAGGCGTTCGAAATCGGGGCGCGACGCTTCGGGTGTCGCCGCGCGGCGGGTGGCGTCGAGCAGTCGGTCGACCTCCGGATTCCGGAAGTCGCCGAAGTTGTAGCCGCCGTCGGCTTCGGACGAATGGAAGTACGGCTTGAGGTCGAGGGTGGTGTCGACCGCCCAGCCCGAGATCGTGGCGTCGAAATCGTGGGCGATGTTGCGTTCGGTGAGCGCGTGGATCTCCATCGTGCGCGGCGTCGCCGCGACGCCGACCGCGCGCAGGTCGGCCTGGATCATGACCAGGGCGTCGGCGCGGGTGCGATTGGAGGAGTTGGTGGTGAGCTCGAAGGTGAACGGCTTGCCGTCGCGCTCCACGATGCCGTCGCCGTCACGGTCGACGAACCCCCTGCGGGCGAGGATCGCACGCGCCTGGTCGGGGTCGTAAGGCCACGGTTCGAGCGAGCGGTCGAAGGCCCAGAAGAGTGACGGGACCGGTGACACGGCGACCCGGCCGTAGCCGGCAAGCAGGGTATCGACCAGCGCCTGGCGGTTGATCGCCAGCGTCATGGCGCGGCGGACTTCCGCATCGTCGAATGGCGGTCTGCCGGTGTTCCAGGCGATGTAGTCGTACTGCCGGAACGGATACGGCACGAGGCGGACCGACGGCACGTCGGCGAGTCTCCGGGCGTCGGCCGGAGTCAGGCCGCAGGCGAAGTCCACGGCACCGGCGGCGAGCAGGTCGGCGTGGGTCGCCGCGTCGGGCACGACGCGGAAGTTCACCCGCTCGAGGCGGGGGAGCGAGGGGTCGAAGTAGCGCGCGTTGCGCGCCAGAACGATGTGCTCTCCGGTCTTCCACTCGGCGAGGAGAAACGGGCCGCTCGAGACGAGATGTTCGCGGAACCAGTCGGCGCTCTCGCGCCAGCGGGCGAACGGGATCTGCCCCCAGACGTGACGCGGGAGGATCTTCCCTTCGTTGGCATCGACCAGGGCATAGGTGTACGGCTCGGCGAAACGGAAGCGTACGGTGAGCGGATCGACGACCTCGACGTCGGCGATGCCGTCCTTGAGGTGCGCGTACGACCAGGCGACCTCGGGCGAAGTCTGCGCCTCCCAGGTGAAGCGGACGTCGTCGGCGGTGATCGGTGCGCCGTCGCTCCAGGTCGCGTCGCTCCGCAGGTGGAAAGTGAGGATCCGGCGGTCGGTGCTCCATTCCCAGGAGGTCGCCAGCTCCGGGGCGAACGTCGGCGGGTGGTCGGCGAAGTCGGCCTGTTCGGTGAGGAGTTGGGCGAAGACCTGGTCGAGGATGTCGGTCGTGAAGCGGACGTCCGAGGCGACGAGCTCGTTGACCCCGGAGAGGTCGCTGATCGTGACGCCCGTCGCCGCCGACGGGACGGCCGTTACGCCGGCGCTCCGGTCGTCCGTCGACGGTCCTCGGCCGCAGGCGAGGAGGAGCGCGCCCAGGGCGAGCGCCGGGAGATGCCGGAAGAAGCGCATGTCGTTCCGGCATCGTAAGGAACCGGAACGAAAAAGAAAAGCGGGAGCCGGAGCTCCCGCCGAGGGAAGGGAACGAACGGCGCCTCACGGCGCCTGCCCGATCAGCCGATGTCGATCTTGCGCGGCTTCGACTCCTCGACCTTGGGAAGGACGATGGAGAGGACGCCGTTGTCGAACTTGGCCGAGACCTTGTCGGTCTGGACTCCGGTCGGCAGGGTGAACGTGCGGGAGAACGTCCCGTAGGCGCGCTCCACGCGGTGGAACATCTCGCCCTCGACCTGCTTCTCGAGCTTGCGCTCGCCGGTCAGGGTCAGGACCTGCTTCTCGAGGTGGATCTGGATGTCGTCCCTGGTGAGGCCGGGCAGCTCGGCGGTGATCGTCAGGGCGTCGGCCGTCTCGCGGATGTCGACGAGCGGCATCCAGGCGCGCTGCGCCCCTTCGTTGCCCGACGGGCTCCAGAGATCGTTGAGCATCTGGTTGAAGACGCGGTCGAATCGGCCCCGGAAGATGTCGGCCTCCGGGTTGAAGCGGATGAGTCCGGTGGTCATGGTTCTCTCCTTTCCAGTGGAAGGGAGTCATTCCCTTCTTGGCCTCGATAACCGATCTCCGGGGCCGAATATTTCCGAAAATCGAAAAATCTGCACGTTTTCGACTAAGAAACGGTACCATGTGGCTAAGGGCCGAAGAATCAATGAGTTAGGGTTTGCAATCGGGTTCGGCGTGGTAGAATCGAGCGGTGAAGAGGAGCCGCCCGGTCCGCTCGACACGCCGGCTCTGGATCGTGCTGGCCGTCCTCGGCCTGTTCATCGCCAGCGACTTCGCCCTCTTCTCCTGGCTGATCTTCAAGAGCCTGTCGCAGCGCGAGCTCGATCGCGTCCTGCTCGAGACGCGGACCGAGGCGCAGAGCCTCGCCGGCCGGATCGCCGGCAGCGCGGAACGCGCCGGCGGCGATCTCTTCACCGCCGTCGCTCTCGAGCAGGAGACGCAGACCTACATCGACTCGGTGATGCGGCAGCGGCAGATCGTCCAGACTGTGGAGATCACCGACAGCCGCGGCGTCCTCGTGATGAAGGAGCGGCGCGAGACCGAGATCGCCTCGCCCACGCCGGTGCCGGCGCCCGCCGATCCCGAGATCAAATCGGCCGCCCCGCGGGTCGAGACGCGGACGATCGAACGGCACGACACGCAGCCGGTGACGATTCCCGCCGGCGCCCTCGACTCGCTCGACGTCACGGTGCCGATCGGCGAATTCGGTTCGCTGCGCATCGGGCTCTCGTCGCTCGAGATGGAGAGCCGCATCTCGGAGCTCCGTCGGGATCTCGTCCAGCAGACGGCGATCATCGGCAGTCTGACGCTGGTCATCGTCGTGCTCGCCTTCGTCCTCATCTCGGCGCTCGCACGCCGCGGCCAGCGGTTGCAGGCGCAGGCCGCAGAGGCGGAACGCCTCGCCTATCTCGGCACGCTGGCCGCCGGACTCGCACACGAGATCCGCAACCCGCTGAACTCGCTCAGCCTCAACATGCAGATGCTCGAGGAGGATCTCCACGCGACGGCGGCAACGCCCGCCGCGGCGACCGGCGGCAGGGTGAAGCTCTTCGACATCACGCGCTCGGAGATCGGGCGTCTCGAGCGTCTGGTCTCCGACTTCCTGAGCTACGCACGCCCACGGCCGCAGCGGCTCGAGACCGCGCTCGCCGCGGATCTCGTCGAGCGGGCGCGTGCCGTGGTGGCGCGCGAGTTCACGCTCGCCGGGGCGACGCTCGAAGCAGTCGATCGCAGCCAGGGCGCGGCGGTCCGCGTCGACGCCGAGCAGATGCAGCAGCTGCTCATGAACCTGCTCCAGAACGCGCTCGCCGCGACCGAGGAGAACCGCGGGGACCGGGAGGTCCGGATCGCGGCCCTGCGCGACGGTCCGCGGGTCCTCTTCGAGGTTACCGACAACGGCTCGGGAATCTCCGAGGCGGATCGGGCGCGGATCTTCGAGATCTTCTATTCCACCCGGCGCGGCGGAACCGGGCTCGGCCTGGCGATCGCCGAGCGCGTGGCGCGCGCGCACGGCGGCGAGATCCAGTTCGAGAGCGAGCTCGGCTCCGGGACCACGTTCCGGGTCGCGTTGCCGCTCGCCAGCGCGCCGGCGGGCGCCCGATCCGGCTAGGATCCGCGACCATGGGATCACGACGCGTCGGAGTGCTGACCGGAGGTGGCGATGCCCCCGGCCTCAACGCGGTGCTGCGTGCGGTCGTGCGCACGGGCGAACGGGCCGGTCTCGATGTGATCGGAATCCGCGACGGCTTCGAAGGACTTCTCGAACGGCGCTTCCTGCCACTCGCGAGCGCCGCCGTGCGCGACGTCATCGGCAAGGGCGGCACCATCCTGGGCACGACCAATCGCTCGAATCCGTTCGCTTTCGGCGACGGCAGCGGCACGGTGGTCGACCGCTCGGGCGAAGTGGTCCGGACACTGGCAGAGTCCGGGTTCGAGTCACTGATCGTGATCGGCGGCGACGGCAGCCTGCGGATCGCTCTCGGGCTGGCGGAGCTCGGCGTGGCGATCGTCGGCGTCCCCAAGACGATCGACAACGACCTCGCGGCGACCGACTACACCTTCGGATTCTGGACCGCCGTCGAGACCGCGACCGACGCCCTCGACCGGCTGCGCGACACGGCCGAGAGCCACCATCGCGTGATGATCCTGGAGGTGATGGGGCGCGATGCCGGCTGGATCGCGCTGCACGCCGGGCTGGCGGGAGCCGCCGACGTGATCCTGATTCCGGAGATCCCGTACCGGGTGGAGGCCGTGGAGGCGAAGATCGAGGAGCGGGCCGCTCGGAACCAGGCGTTCTCGCTGGTGGTGATCGCCGAAGGAGCGAAGCCCGCCGGGGGAGCGGCGTCGCTCCGCGTCGCCGATGCCGGCGACGGACATCCGCGGCTCGGCGGCGCCGCGTCGCGTCTGGCGGAGGCGCTCGCGCCACGCATCGAACACGAGATCCGCGTCACCGTCCTGGGTCACGTGCAGCGCGGCGGCTCGCCGGTCCCGTTCGACCGGATCCTCGCGACCCGGCTCGGCCGCCGGGCGGCGGAGCTCGCGGCCGGGTGCCGCTACGGCCGGATGGTCGGGCTGATCGGCGGAGAGATCGCGGATGCGCCGCTCGCCGAGGCGGTGGCCGGACAGAAGCTGGTCGATCCGGGTTCGGAGCTGGTGGGAACGGCGCGATCGATCGGCGTCGGGTTCGGGGACGAAGGGGCCTGACTCAGGTCTTGCGGGTCGTCGGATCGCTGGCGATCTCGTCGAACTCCTCCTCGGTCACGAACTGATCTGGTTCGTCGTTGCCGCAGACCTGGCAGAGCGCTTCGGTGACCCCTTCGTCCGTCCACTCGAAGACGTAGCAGGGCGATTCGCAGTTGAGGCAGATCAGGAAGTCGGGAGCGGCCATCGGTTCCTCCTGCGGTCCGGGCTCCGTTGCCCCGGACGGCGACGATCCTCCGCCATCGGCGGCATCAGGGCAAGGGGAGCTCGCGCCGGAAGCGCTCGACGGCGGCGCGGAACTCGGCGGGTCGCTCCCACTGCACGCCGTGTCCGGCCTTCGGCACGGGATAGAAGTGCGATCCCGGGATCGCGGCGGCCATCCGGCGGCCGTCCTCAACCCGGAAGAGGAGATCGCTCTCTCCCCAGACCAGGCCGACGGGCAGGGTGAGCGTGGCCAGCTCGTCGGCGCCGAAGGCGTCCTCCTCGCGCAGGGTCGCGAGCGCCGCGGCCACCGCTTCGGAACGATAGGCGAGGAAGAGCAACGGCCGTCCCCAGCGCAGATACCAGGGCGGTCGTTCGAACAGCGCCTGCCAGATCTCGCGCGATTCGGCGAACCGTCCGACGCGGACCATGCGCCCGATCCGTTCCCAGTCCTGGTCGCGGAATCCGCCGGGCACGACGAGCAGCAGGCGGGCGACCAGGTCGGGGCGGGCGAGCGCCAGGCGGACCGCGATCCAGCCGCCGAGACTGACTCCGGCGACGGTGACCGGACGGCCGGGCGAGCGCCTCTCGAGGAGCTCGGCGAGCCGGTCGACCGCTTCGCGGACGCCGAGTGCCGGGCGCGGGCCGCGGGTTCCGCCCATCGCCGACAGCTCCGGCAGGAGCACCTCGGCGTCGGAGAGGGTCGAGCCGAGGAGCGGGAGCCAGGTGGCCGCGGTGGCGCCGAGGCCGTGGAGGAGAAGCCAGGGCTCGTCTCCCGTGCGGCTCCAGAGCCGCATCGACCAGCCCTCCCCGAGCTCCTGGCGCTCCTCCCGGAGGCCCCTGGCGCGCAGCGACGCCGCCGTGGCGGCCGCGGCAAGGGCGGCGAACCGGGCGGACACGGCCGTCAGCGACCCGCCGGCCGGCGCCGGTCCGCCCCCGGCCCGGTTGACGGAAGGCCCGCGGACGGGTATTCTCTACGGCCCGCGCGGCTTCCGACTCCTCCAAGGCCGCGGAGTTCAGAAAAAAGAGGGTAGGTCATGTTCGCGGTCATCGAAACAGGTGGGAAACAGTATCGTGTGCAGCCCGGCGACGTCCTCGACGTCGAACTGCTGCCGCTCGGAGAGGGCGAGTCGGAGACGAAGGGACAGAGCGTCACCTTCGACCGCGTCCTCCTGGTCTACGGCGAGGGCGGTACGCGCGTCGGCAATCCGGTCATCCCGGGCGCCTCGGTCGAGGCGGAGCTCCTCCACTCGACGCGCGGCCCCAAGGTCCGGATCTTCAAGCAGCGCCGTCGCAAGGGCTACAAGCGTCAGGGCGGCCACCGTCAGGACTACCTCAAGGTCCGCGTCAAGAGCATCTCGATCTAGGTCGCGGTTCGAACCGGGAGCATTGGGCAATGGCACATAAGAAGGGGCAGGGCTCGACCAAGAACGGCCGCGACTCCAACGCGCAGCGGCTGGGTGTGAAGAAGTACGGCGGTGAAGTGGTGACCGGCGGCTCGATCCTCGTCCGGCAGCGCGGCACGCGCTTCAATCCGGGACGCAACGTCGGCCTCGGCAAGGACGACACCCTGTTCGCCAAGATCGCGGGTACCGTGGAGTACCAGGATCGCGGCCGGCAGGGCAAGTTCGTTCACATCGTCCCCGCAGAGTAGGCGGCAACGGGCGGCCCTCGCCGCCCCGTTCGCCCCTTCCGCACACCGCCGTATCCATTCGCAGTGATCTTTCTCGACGAGTCTCTGATTCACGTCCGCGCCGGGCGCGGAGGAAACGGATGCTCGGCCTTCCGGCGCGAGAAGTACGTGCCGCACGGCGGCCCTTCGGGCGGCGACGGCGGTCACGGCGGTTCGGTGTTCCTGGTCGGCAACGCCCAGATGAACACCCTCTTCCATCTCCGCTTCCAGTCGATCTTTCCCGCCGAGCGCGGACAGCACGGGCTCGGCGCCAACCGCACCGGCAAGTCGGGTGCGGACCTCGAGATCCAGGTGCCGCTCGGAACCGTGGTGTTCGACGAGGGGAGCGGCGAGCAGCTGGGGGAGATCCTCGCCGACGGTCAGAAGCTCGAGGTGGCCCGCGGCGGGCGTGGCGGACGGGGCAACCAGCATTTCGCGACGCCGACGAACCAGGCGCCGCGGCGCGCCGACCCGGGCGAGGAGGGGACCGAGCGCCGGCTCAAGCTAGAGCTCAAGCTCCTCGCCGACGTCGGGCTCGTCGGTCTCCCCAACGCCGGGAAGTCGACGCTGGTGAGCGTCGTCTCCGCCGCCCGTCCGAAGATCGCCGACTATCCGTTCACGACCCTCATCCCCAGTCTCGGCGTGGTCGGCGTGCATCGCGACTCGCCGCTCGACTCGCCGTTCGTCATCGCCGACCTCCCGGGTCTGATCGCGGGAGCCGCAGAGGGCGCCGGGCTCGGCACGCAGTTCCTCAAGCACGTCGAGCGCTGCCGCGTCCTCGCGCATCTGGTCGATCTCTCGGCGGAGGGCTCGGCACGCGAGGACCTCGAGACGATCGAGACCGAGCTCCGGGCGTTCTCGCCGGAGCTCCTGGAGCGGGAACGACTGCTCGTGGGCAGCAAGCTCGACGCGGCACGCGACGAACGCCGCGAGGAGCTCGCCGCCGCCGCCGCGGAGCGCGGGCTCGAGCTGCTCGAGATCTCCTCGGCGACCGGCGCCGGCATTCCGCAACTGGTGGCGGAACTGTCGCGGCGTCTCGGCGGGGTGGCGGCGTGAGGGTCGGCCTCTTCGGCGGCAGCTTCGATCCGATCCATCGGGGGCACGTCGAGCCGGTCGAGGCGGCGCGCCGGGAGCTCGGCCTCGAGCAGGTGATCTATCTCCCGACCGCCCAGCCGCCGCACAAACCGGAGCGCCGGTTCGCCCCGGCCCTGGCGCGCTACGCGATGGTCGAGCTGGCCCTGCTCTCGCGACCGGCCCTGCGCGTTTCCGGCCGCGAGCTCACTCCGGGTCGTCCGGCCTTCACGATCGATACGGTCGAAGCGCTGCGGTCCGAGCGGCCGGCCGATGATCTCGTGCTCCTCGTCGGGCTCGACTCGTTCCTCGAGCTGCCCACCTGGCGGCGCTTCGGCGATCTCCTCGAAGCGGTTCCGCTCGGCGTCCTGACCCGGCCCGGCTACGGGCTCGCGGAGAGCGCAGCGGAGGATCTCGCTCCCGAGCTCCGCGGTGCGATCGCCCGCGGGACAGTCCGGTTCGTGGAGAACGCTCCGATCGCGGCGAGCTCGTCGGAGATCCGGCGCCGGCTCGCCGCCGGCGAGCCCGTGCCCGACGGCTGGATGGATCCGGCGGTGCTAGCATTCGCGGCGAAGTACTCCCTCTATCGATGACGCCGACCGAACGATCCAGCCCCGTCGACATCCAGGGGCGCGTGCGTGAAGCGGTCGCGGCGGCGCTCGACACCAAGGCGGAAGACGTCCGCGTGCGGCATCTCGCGCCGGTGACTTCGTTCGCCGACTACTTCGTCATCGCCAGCGGCACCAACGAACGCCAGGTGAAGGCGATCGCCGACGCGGTCGAGGAGCGTCTGCGCGAACAGGGCGTCCGTCCGCTGCACGTCGAAGGTCTGCCGGCGGCGCAGTGGGTGCTGCTCGACTACGGAGACTTCCTCGTCCACGCGCTGCTCGACGAGCGACGGCAGTACTACGCTCTCGAGCGCCTCTGGCGCGACGCTCCCGAGGTGACGGCGGACTTCACTCCGTGAACGGAGAGCACCCGGCGGTCGCGGCCTTCCGCGCGAGCTCGCCGGCGCTCTCCGCCGGCCTCGTCGGACTCGAAGCGGCCGCCTCCTCGGACTCTCCGGCGCTCGTTCTGGGCGAGCCGGGAACCGGACGCTCGACCCTCGCGCGTCTGCTGCACGGCGGCGGCCGGCGGGCGGCGGCTCCCCTGGTCGAGATGGATCCCGCGACCAGCCCGGCGTCGCTCTTCGAGAGCGAGCTCTTCGGCTTCCGCGCCGGTGCCTTCACCGGCGCCGAGCGCTCCCAGGCCGGACGCGTTGCCCGCGCCGAAGGCGGCACCCTGATCCTCGATCACGTCGAGGACCTGCCGCTCGTGGCGCAGCCGAAGCTGCTCCGGCTCCTCGCCGAGCGGCGCTATGCACCGCTCGGCGGAGTCGACACCGAGGCCCACGTGCGCTTCGTCGCGGTCGGCACCGCCGACCTCGAGGCGCGTGTCGAACAGGGGATCTTCCGCCGCGATCTCTTCCACCGGCTCGAGGTGCTGACGTTCCATCTGCCGCCGTTGCGGCACCGGACAGTCGATCTGCCGCACCTCCTGCGCCGGATGCTCGACGATCTCGGCGAGCGGTTCGGCCGCCCCGACCTCCGGCTCTCCGGCTCCGCGGAGGAGTGGATGCGGAGCTACGGCTGGCCCGGCAATCTCCGTCAGCTCAGGAACGTGCTCGAGCGTCAAATGCTTTTCGCCCCCGGGCCGTTGCTCGATCCACCGCCTCCGGCCGATCATGCGACGGTCGAACCGGAGACGGCCCCTTCGCTCGCCGCCGTCGAGCGGGGAGCGATCCTGGCCGCGCTGGCGGCGAGCCGCGGACACCAGGGGAAAGCCGCGGCGATGCTCGGCATCAGCCGCAAGGGCCTCTGGGAGAAGCGTCGACGCTACGGCATCCCCTGACCCGCTCCGCTCACAACCTTTGGCGCCCGCTCACGTAGTTCAACGGAATCTCCCGCATCGCCTGCGCAACCGGAGGAGAACGATGTTCCAGATCCGTCATCTCGCCCTGCTGCTTGCCCTCGTCCCGACCGCCCTGCCGGCGAAAGAGCCGGTTTCCGACGCCAAGACGAAGGATCCGGCCGCGGAGATCAACGAACCGCGGGCGGGCTCCCGGCGGATCGAATTCACGACCGACCAGGGGACCTGGACCTCGGTCGACGTCGCGCCCGACGGCACGACGCTCGTCTTCGACCTGCTGGGCGATCTGTACGTCGTGCCGGCGGCCGGCGGGGAGGCGCGCCGCCTGACCTCCGGTCCGGCGTGGGACGCCCAGCCGCGCTACTCGCCCGACGGCAGGACGATCGCCTTCACCAGCGACCGCAGCGGCATCGACAACATCTGGCTCGTGAACGCCGACGGCAGCGAGCCGCGTGCCCTCACCGCCGAGAAGGACAACTACGTGCGTTCGGCCGACTGGACACCGGACGGCGTCTATCTCGTCGCGCGCAAGGAGAGCGGCAAGCTCGGCGGCATCCCACCGGTCGAGCTCTATCTCTATCACCGCGACGGCGGGTCGGGTGTCCAGCTCACGAGCTCGGACAGTCTCAACAACGGATCGGGCCCGGTGGCCTCCGCCGATGGCCGGTTCATCTACTTCTCGCGCCGGCAGCGCGGCTTCAGCTACATTCCCAATCTCCAGGACGGACTCTGGCAGGTGGCGCGCTTCGACCGGGTCAACGGAACCGTGTCGCAGGTCACCGAAGGGTACGGCGGCGGCGCGCGGCCGGCGATCTCGCACGACGGCAAGCGGCTCGCGTACATCAGCCGACGCGACGCCGACACCGTCCTCGTGGTGCGCGATCTCGAGAGCGGCGCGGAGCGCATTCTCGTGCGCGACCTCGGGCGCGACGAGATGGAGGGCTTCGCGCAGTCCGATCTCTACCCGGGCTACGACTTCCTGCCGGACGACAGCGCCGTCGTCCTCGCCGACCGCGGACGCCTGGCGCGGATCGCGCTCGATTCCGGCACCCGCACGGAGGTGCCGTTCTCGGCGAAGGTGGAGCAGTGGGCGGCGCCGCGCGTCGCCTGGCAGGACGGCGTCACGCGTGGTCCGGTCGAGGTCAAGGTGCTGCGGCGTCCCGCGCTCGCTCCGGACGGTCGCGCGATCGTCTTCGAGGCGCTCGGTCGTCTCTGGCGGCAGGCGGTGGAGAACGGCAAGGCGGTGGGTGACCCGCAGCGCCTGACGCCGGCCGCGGGCGAAGGCTCGCGCCCGGCCCGGGAGTACGCCCCGGCGATCTCGCCCGACGGCCTCTCGGTCGCCTACGTGAGCTGGAGCGACGAGGAGCTCGGCGCCGTCTGGCGGGTGCCGCTCGCCGGCGGCGAGCCGCGGCGCCTGACCACCCGCGGAGCGCACTACGCGAATCCGGTCTGGTCGGCGAAGGGCGACCGGCTCGCGATCTTCCGCGGTTCCGGGCTCGAACGGCGCGGCCGCCAGCCGGAGGAGGAACAGGCGTTCGATCTCCTCGTCCTGGCTGCCGACGGCAGCGGCGGCGAGCCGCAGTTCGTCACCTCGGTCTCGCTTGGCGCCGGCCAGATCTTCCATCCGTACGCCTCGTTCCTCGAGGACGACTCGCGCCTCCTCTTCAGCGAAGCGGTGCCGGGCAAGAAGCCGCAGGACGAGGTCAAGACCGATCTCGTCTCGGTGCGCCTCGACGGAAGCGACCGCCAGACGCATCTCCGGCTGCCGGTGACCTCCGAGGTGGCGCCCTCACCCGACCACCGCTGGGTGGCGTTCACCTCGCGCGACAACGTCTATCTCACCGCCTGGCCGCCGTTCCGCGCCGAGGAGCCGGCCGAGGTCTCGATCAGCGACGGCGTGCTGCCGGTCTTCCGTCTCTCGGCGCCGGCCGGCGCGTTCATCGCCTGGGCCGATGGCGGCAGGTCGATCACCTGGACGATCGGCAACCGGTTCCATCGCCTCCCGGTCGAGCGTGCGCTCGCCTTCGCCGCGGAGGAGAAGCGCAAGGCGGCGAAGAAGGACGACGCCGAGGACGAGAAGAATGCGAAGAAGGGCGGCAAGAAGAAGGGTGACGAGAAGCCGGAGCCCGATCTCAAGCTGCCGGCTGCGGACGAGATCGCCATCCATCTCGAGGCGCCGCGCGCCGAGCCGTCGGGTTCTTTCGTACTGCGCAATGCGCGCGTCGTGACGATGAAGGGGGACGAGATTCTCCCCGCCGCGGACCTCGTCGTCACCGGCAACCGGATCGCCGCGATCGGCGCTCCGGGAACGGTCGCGGTTCCCGCCGGGGCGGCGTCGTTCGACGCCGCCGGCACGACCGTCGTTCCGGGCCTCATCGACACCCACGCGCACCTTCATTACTCGGCGTTCGAGATCTTCCCCGAGACCAAGTGGGAGTACCTCGCGAATCTCGCCTACGGAGTCACGACGACCTACGATCCGTCGGCGCCGACGATCGACGTCTTCGCCCAGGGCGAGATGGTCGAAGCGGGAAGGATGGTCGGTCCGCGCATCTACTCCTCGGGCATGGTGCTCTACGGCGGTCAGCAGACCGACATCTGGGCGGCGGTCGACAGTCTCGAGGACGCCCGCCGGCAGGTCGAGCGGATGAAGGCCTGGGGCGCGCTGATGATCAAGGTGTACCAGCAGCCGCGCCGCGCGCAGCGCATCTGGTTCGCCGAGGCCGCCCGCCAGGAGCACATGCTGCTGACGGCCGAAGGGGGAGGCGAGCTCTTCACCGATCTGTCGATGGCGCTCGACGGCTACACGGCCTTCGAGCACTCGCTGCCGGTCGAGCTGGGCGACGACGCGGTGCGCTTCCTCGCCGCGTCGAAGACGTTCTACACGCCGACGCTGATCGTCTCGTACGGCGGGCCGTGGGGCGAGCTCTACTACTGGCAGACGCGCAACCCGCACGACGATCCCAAGCTCAACCGCTTCGTGCCGCACTTCGCCCTCGACAACTGGGGGCGACGGCATCCCTGGGTCGATCCGGTCGAGTACCAGTTCCCGCTGGTCGCCGAAGGGGTGGCGGCGGTGGATCGCGCCGGCGGCAACGTCTCGCTCGGTGCGCACGGCCAGCTGCAGGGACTCGGCGTCCACTGGGAGCTCTGGATGATGGCCGGCGACGGCGGTCGCGGCAAGGCGATGACGCCGCACGCGGCGTGGCGCGCCGCGACGGCCGGCTCGGCGGACAAGCTCGGGCTCCTGCCCGACCTCGGCACCGTCGAGAGCGGCAAGCTCGCCGATCTCCTGGTCCTCGACGCCGATCCCCTCGCCGACATCCACAACAGCGAGAAGATCCGCTGGGTGATCAAGAACGGCGAGGTCTACGAAGCGGCCACCATGAAGCGCGTCTGGCCGTCGATCGCCGAACCGCCGAAGCAGTACTGGCAGGAGTAGCGGGAGGAACGGTCCGGCCCGCGACGAAGCGTCCGCGGGCCGTTCGCCGTTACGATGCGCCGATGAGCAAGGGGAAACACGGCTACGAAGCGCGTCTCGTCTGGGACGGAAACGGCGGCGACGGCACCTCCGACTACCGGACGTACGGCCGGCAGCACCGGGTGATGGTCCCGGGGAAGCCGACCCTCGACCTGACCGCCGATCCCGCCTTCCGCGGCGACCCGGCGAGGCACGATCCCGAGGACCTGCTCCTCGCCGCGCTCTCCTCGTGTCACCTGCTGAGCTACCTCGCGCTGTGCGCGAAGCACCGGATCTCGGTCGTCGCCTACGAGGACCACGCGAGCGGCACGATGCAGGAGGACCACCGCGGCGGCGGCCGCTTCACCGAGGTCGTGCTGCGGCCGAGAGTCGCTCTCGCTCCAGGCACCAGCGACGCGAACCTGGCCCGCGCCCTCGCCCTCCACGAGCGCGCCCACGAGCTCTGCTTCATCGCCGCCTCCTGCAACTTTCCGATCCGCCACGAACCGGAAGTGAGGTAGCCGAGCCGGTCCGCGGGCCGCCCATCAGTGCGGCGGGCGGGAGGTGTACCGGCGCCGGGAGTGTGTGGCGTCGGTCCGCTGTCCCCCGGTGGCGATTTCTTCCGCGGGAAGGTCGCAGGAGGCCTTCATGTCGCGACTTCGTCCGCCGGTCCGTTCGTTCCTTCTGCTGCTGACGCTGGCGCCGCCGATCGCGGGGCAGATCTACGTCGCCAATGCCAACGCCGACTCGGTGCTGGTCTACAACGCAGCGGGGAGCGGTCCCGAAGCGCCACTCCAGCAGATCACCTCGACGCCGTCGGCGATGGATCTCGCGTCGTCGGTGGCGGTCGACGTCGATCGCGGCGAGATCTTCGTCGCCGCGCGCGGTCCCGATGCCATCTTCGTCCTGCCTCTCTCCGCGAACGGAGCGACCACGCCCGTCCGTGTCCTGAGCGGCGCTCTGACGACGATCGACACCGCCTGGGATCTGGAGCTCGACTTCGAGCGAGACGATCTCTACGTCCTGTCCAAGGACAGCAGCGAGATCCTCGTCTTCTCCAGCGCGGCGGGCGGAAACAGCCCGCCGAACCGGACGATCTCGACCGATCCTCCCTGGTCGACCACGACCGTGGACTTCGATCTCGATCTGGTGCACGACGAGATCGTCGTCGCGGACCGGACCGCGGGTGCCGCGGCGATCCGGTTCCTGCCGCTCCTGAACGACGGGGTCCAGACGCCGAACCGCTCCATCAGCGGCGCTGCGACCGGCCTGACCGATCCTTCCGCCGTCGCGGTCGACCCGCTGCACGGCGAGGTCTACGTCGTGAACGGCACGTCGATCCGGGTCTTCTCGCGGACCGCGAGCGGTAACGTGCCGGCGCTCCGCGTGCTCTCGGGAGCTGCGACCGGGTTCAACGGTCTGCGCGGTGTCGACGTCGATCTCGCGCGGGACGAGATCGCGGTGATGCGCACCATTCCCGATCCGGCGCTCCTCTTCTTTCCCGCGACCGCCACCGGGAACGTCGGCCCGGTACGAACCATCACGGGTGCCCTGACCCTTCTGAACGGTCCGAATTTCCATTCCTATTTTCCCTGGCTCGTCTTCGCCGACGGCTTCGACTACGGCACCGCCGACGCCTGGGACCGGGTCGTACCGTAAGGAAAAGTCGTTAGGATCCGGAGGTATGTTCCCGGCGCGCAATCCGCGATTCGCCGACGAGACGCACGCCAGCTTCGCGCGCCAGAGTCTGATGCGCACGCTCGGCGCCGAGCTGGTCCGGGTGGCGCCGGGCGAGATCGACATCGCCCTGCCGTTCTCGCCCGCCCACTGCCAGCAGAACGGCTTCCTGCACGCCGGCGCGATCACCAGCGTGGCAGATTCGGCCAATGGCTACGCTGCCTTCACGCTCTGCGAGCCCGGGACCGACGTGCTCGCGGTCGAGTTCAAGATCAACCTGCTGGCGCCGGCCTCGGCGCGACGGTTCCTCGCCGAGGGGCGGGTGCTGCGGCCCGGGCGCACGCTCACCGTCTGTGAGGCTCGGGTCTGGGGCCTCGAGGAGGGAGAGCGCACGCTCGTCGCGACCATGCTCTCGACGATCATCACCCGGCGGGCGAAATCCGCGGACGAACGAGGCGGCTCGCCCCCCGAATGAGCTGCCGCCGGAAGGAGAGCGTTCTCCTGCCGGCCCTACTCCTTCTCGAACGACGCCGATTCGACGATGCGGAAGGCGGTGCGCTCGAGACGCGTGCCGGCGTCGATGTCGGAGACGGTGACCTCTTTGCCGTCGAGCAGGAACTTGAACTTCGGATCGACGTTCACCTTGACGATCCGGTTGCGCTCGTTGCGGATGAACAGGGTGTTTCCGACCCGGCGCATGACCGTGCCGCGGTCGACGATCAGGGTCGCCGCCTGGTAGGTGGCGGACGGCTTGTCCCCTTCCTTCGCGGGCGAGACCGCGGTGATCACCGCCTCGGTCGTGACGACGTCGATCTTGTCGCCGGCGCGGAGTGTGCGCAGCTTCTGGATGAACTCCGGACGCTCCACGTCGACGGGGAAGAGGGTGCCGTCCTCGCCCTGGAAGACGACCGAGTGGTGGTCCGCATCGACCGAGTCGACGGTCACCGTGCTCTTGGTCTGCGCCGAGGCGTAGGCGCCGGGCTTCTCGCCGGGGCGGGAGGTCGTGGCGTCGCCGCCGGTGAAGAGCGGATTCGACTCCCCCTGCTTCGTCGCCGAGAGCGCGATCGACTGGTAGTAGGCGATGGTGACCAGATCGCCCTTGTGCACCTGATCGAGGTTCTTCACGTCCTTGTCGATCCGGCCGGCGATCTCGCCGCCGAGCGGCCCGAGGACGACGACGCGACGGGTCACAGGATCGATCGACGCGACTTCGCCGGTGATCGTCACCAGCTCGGCCATGGTCGTCTGCGAGGGCGTCTTCTCCGCCCGGGCGAAGGCCGCGGTGCCGAGGCACAGCAGGAGAACGAGGGAGAAGATTCCGGCGGTTGCTGCGCGGGAGAAGTTCTGACGCATGAGTAGCCTCCGAGTTGGTACCGGCGGCCCGGAAGGGTCCCCGTGACCCTCCGCTTGCGACGAGGCCCCGGCATTCCGGTTCATCGACGCGGGGAGTGTACGACAGCAGCCGCTGGCTACTGCAAGGGTCGGCGCTTCCCGTGCGGCGGAGGCGGGTCGAGACCGCTACTGTTCCGTCCGGGTTCCGTTCCCGACCCTGCTGAGGTGCGCTGCGAATCGCGGAGAAGAGCGGAGGTGGTCGAAGCAGGGCGCCGTCGCAGCGCCGAGGGTCATGTCGCCAGAGCTCTCGAGTCCCTCGAGTGCATCGAGCGCTGCGTCCACCTCTCCGACGCCCGCCCGTGCGACGAGGAGAGCGAGCGGGGAGACGTAGCCGCTGCGCGCCTCGGATTCGAGCGCCGCGGCGATCTCCCGGGCGGCGCCTAGGCGCTCGCACCTGCCGAGGACGTTGGCGAGCTCTGCGCGCACGATCGGCGTGGGATCCAGGCCCACGGCACTGCGCATGTCCCGCTCGGCCTCCGCGCAGGCACCGAGCTCGGCCCGGGCGAATCCTCGCCAACGATAGGCGTGGGCGAACGACGGGTCGAGGTCGATCGCGCTCGTGGCGGCGGCCACGGCTTCCCCGTACTGGCGCGCGAAATAGTGCGCCTTGGCGAGATCGCTCGCGATGGCCTGGGAGCCGGGTGCGAGCCGATGCGCTCGCCGCAGGAGTTCGAGGCCCTCCCCGGTCCGCCGGCCGAGGAGCACGAGCATCTCTCCCAGCCAATGGTGAGCCTGGACGCTGTCGGGATCGAGTTCGAGTGCGCGCCGATACTCGGTCTCGGCTCCCACCCAGTCGTGTGCCCGATTCATGGCGATCAGGCCGAGGACGGCGTGAGCGTCGGGGGTCGCGGGGTCGAGCTCGAGGGCACGTTTCGCGTGCAGTCGAGCGCTGTCGTAGCTCGCCGCCGGCAGCGAGGTGCCGGAGACGAGCGCGATCGAGGCGGCCAGGGCCGCTTGAAGCGAAGCGCTCTCCGGATCGAGCTCGACCGCCTGCCGGTAGAGACGGACCGCCTCGAGCATCTCCGCTTCCGAGCGCCGCGCCGTGAGGGCAGCGGCACGCACCGCGAGTTCGCGGGCGGCTTCCAGTTGCCGGGCCCTGGAATCGGTGGCGGTCGACGGAGGAGCCGGATCTCCGGGTCGTGCGGGAGGCACTCCGCCGCGGAGCCGGAGGATCGCCAGGAGGGCGAGGAGGAGAATCGCTGCGGCGGTGAGCCAGAGGGCAGCCAGACGACGCGGCCGTGAAATCAGACCGGCGCCGGAAGCTTCCGCCGGCCCGGCCGGAGAGTCCGGTCGGGCCGACGAGGAGGCGATGGCCACGACGCCGCGCAGGCGATAGCCCGCTTTCGGAACGGTCTCGAGGTGGACGGCTTCCTCTCCCAGGGCGCGGCGGACGGTCGAGACATGGCGCGAGAGGGTCCCCTCCTCGACGAAGGCACCGGCCCAGACCTCGGTGAGCAGAACCTCGCGCGTTACCAGATGCCCTTCGGCGCGTGCCAGCCGAACGAGAAGGTCGAGGGCGCGCGGGGGGAGCGGGACCTCTTCGCCGGCGCGGGTCAGCCTGCGTTCGGCGGCATCCAGAATCAGTGCCTTGCCGAGCCGCCAGCATTCCGGGATTGCGGAGAGGACCTCTGGTTCCACACCGCCGATTCTGCCTCAGCCCGGGTCTCCGCGGCCGCGGAACTCATCTGCTGTGCGACGCTAGGGGTTCACCGGGTACCAGCGGTAGGTGCTTCCGCTCTCGAAATCGTCGGCGAAGGGAAGGCCGTTGCGGAATCTCACGATCGTCGCGCGACGGTACGCGTCGGGCGTTGCATGGTTGAAGATGGTCGTTCCGAGGATCAGAAACCTGCCTCCTCGATCGACGGCGATGTCGTTCCCCAAGCCCCGGATCATCGGCCCCACGACGAGATCGATGCTGGTCGCTCCGCCGCCGACGAAGTTCGGGTCGGGCAGGTCTCCGGCAAAGCGGGCGTAGCCGGTCTTCGGATACGTTCCTCCGAAGTCCGCCCAGCCGGCGATGAGCGGGCGCTCCTCGCCGTCGAGGGCGAAACCCGCGACCTGGGAGCCAGCGGCCGCGTCGTAGACGAAGCTGCGATAGCCGAAATCGCCCCAGAGAATGGAGACGGTACCGTTCTCGAGGATCTTCGCCAGGGCGATCCAGGAATACGGGATGGTGGCCTGGAAGAAGTGGCCCGCCTGCAGATAGCTGCCATCGGAATTCCGGACGATCCGGGTGCCCCAGGAGTCGGTCGTCGTGGGATCGATCGCGCTGCCCGAGGTCAGGAGGTAGCCGGTCCCGTGGAAGGAAGGATCGAAGACGCCGTTGGTGCCGATTCTCCCGGCCACCCAGTAGCTGTTGTACGTCGTCCCGAAGACCGAATAGTGCGTTCCGGCGAAGGTGAGCAATTCGCTCCCCGGCTCGAGGAGGAGGTCCGTGGCCTCCGTGGCCCGGGCGTCGGCGTTCACGGGTCCGAGATTCGCAACGGTCAACCCGTTGAGACCGAACGAGGAGTCGAAGTCTCCGTCGGAGGTGAGGCGACAGAAGGCGGCATCCTGCCGCGCCGAGGAGAACGTGGTCACGCCGCCCGCGGCGATTCCGCCGTCCTGGGAGATCGCCAGGTCGTTGAGCCGGTCGTCGACTCCTCCCGAAATCGCGCCGAAGGTGACGGTCCGGGGGTAGCCGTTCGCGAAGTCGGGGTCGAACTCTCCGCCCGGAAGCAGGCGGCCGATCAGCCAGGAGTTCTGTCCGGCGACCTGCTCCCCCCAACCGCCGAATACGATGCGACCCGCAGAATCCAGCTCGAGGGCGGTCGGATGGATCGGCCGGCCGTTGATCTCGAGAATGTAGAGGCCGTCGTCGGCGAACCCGGTGTCCGGCTGGCCGTCGGGTAGCAGGCGGTAGATCAGGAGCGCCTTCGGATCGATGGAGCCAGGAGGGGTGAATTCGGCCAGGACCAGAATGCGACCGTCCTGCTGGATCCGGATCCGGACCCCCTGAGTACTGCCGGTCACGAGCGGTGGAAGCGGCAGGACGAGGCGCGGGAACAAGGGGTCGAGCTCGCCGTCGAGCGGGCGGGCCGGTTGCGGGAAGAGGGCGCTCACCACGAACATCGCCGCGATCGCGAACCTTCGCCAAGCTGCCGCAGATTGCATCGTCCGATCCCTCCGGAGGTTTCGCCGCGAACAGGCGCGGTGCCCGTCGGGCGGAACCTAGGGGCAGGCGATGCAGAAAGGCCTTACCGGAATCGGATGGAAACCGGATGTTGCAGCTCTAGGCCTTCCTCCCGCTGCCGCAGAGGGCGGTGGCGGTGAGCCTGACCTGGCCGTTCTCGGTGAACGGGTGGAGGCTCTCGAGGACGTCCGCGCGGAGCCGATCGACCGAATCGGCGGGGAGCGCCCGGATCGCGGCGCGGAGCGGGGCGGCGAGGTCGAGCTGGATCTTCCAGTACTCCTCGGGGGAGTCGTAGGCCCAGATCATCGGGCGCGACTCGACGAGGACGTCTTCGAGTCCGGCGCCGCGGAGGATCCCTTCGAACTCTCCGGGCGGCGCGAGGCGGAAGAGTCCGGGCGCCCTGGGATCCGGTGCGGGCAGCTCCATGTGTCTGCCGAGCACCTCCGCCAGGACGATGAAGAAAGGATTCTTCGCCGGCAGGTCCCAGACCGCGGCGGCGAAACGGCCCCCCGGTCGGAGGACGCGCCGGATCTCACGCGCCGCGAGCTCCGGTTCGGGGCAGAACATGAGGCCGAAGCGGCAGGTCACCCCGTCGAACGAGGCGTCGTCGAACGGCAGCGTCTGGAGGTCGGCCACCTGCGCCGTCAGGTTCGCCCGACCGAGTCGCTCCGCCCGCCGGCGGGTGACTCCCACCATCTCCGGCGAGATGTCAGCGGCGACCACGTCGCCGCCGGGGGCGACGCGCGCCGCCAGTGTGGCCGCCGGCTCGCCGCCACCGCAGGCCAGGTCGAGCAGGCGGCTGCCGGGCTGTGCTCCCGCGTGATCTCCGAGCCAGGCGGTGATATCGCGCGCGCTGTTCTCCAACCAGTCCGTCCAGCACTCCCAGCCTTCCGCCACGGCGGTCCACTGCTGCTTCTGCTGTTCGGTCAGTTCGGCGTTCGTCGGCATCGTTCCAAGGTAGCCGAATCGTCGGCGACTGTCGAGAGGTGTGAGGCGGCCTGAGCTATCCTCGCCGCAGCGATGAACTGGGCCGATCGGAGCTACCCGGAGCTCGAGCCGGACGCGGACTCCCCCAACCGGGTCGCCATCCTGCCGCTCGGTGCGGTGGAAGCGCATGGGCCGCATCTGCCCGTCGGGACCGACGTCTGGATCGCCGAGGCGATGGCGAGGGCGGGGCGGAATCGCCTGGCGGAGGAAGGGGTCCCGGCCCTCGTCCTGCCGGCGATCGCCTATGCCGCCGCGCCGTTCGCGGACGGGTTCGGCGGCACGCTCTCGATCCGCCCGGAGACCACCCGCGCCCTTCTGCTGGACCTCGCCGCGGCTGTCACGCGGCGCGGTGTCGCCGTCCTCGCGCTCGCCAACGCCCACTTCGATCCCGCGAACGTGGCGGTGCTGCGGTCGACGGTCGACGCGGTCGACGGCGCGGGTGGCTTGCGCGTCGTCTTTCCCGACTGCACCCGCCGTACGCTGGCCGGGCGGCTCGGCGACGAGTTCCGCACCGGAGCCTGCCACGCCGGGCGCTACGAATCGTCGATCCTGCTCGCCGAACGCCCCGACCTGGTCCGGGAGAAGGAGCGCCGCGCCCTGCGCGAGCGTCCGGTCTCGCTGGTCGAGGCGTCGCGCCTCGGACAGACCAGTTTCGCCGACGCCGGGCTCGACGAGGCTTACTGCGGCGATCCCGCCGCAGCGACGGCGGCCGAAGGGCGCGAAATCGTGGCCGAGCTCGGGAAGATCCTTGCCGAGGCGGTGCGCGCCGCCTTAATGTGAGGGTTTCGCAACGGAAAGGGAGATCCGCATGGGAATGATCCAGGAGTTCAGGACCTTCGTGAACAAGGGCAACGTGATGGATCTCGCCGTCGCGGTGATTCTCGGGGGCGCGTTCGGCAAGATCGTCAGTGCGCTGGTCGACAGTGTGCTCATGCCGGTGGTCGGCCTCGCCCTCGGCGGAGTCGACTTCACCAGTCTCGCGTTGCGCCTCGGCGGCACGGAGGCTGAACCGGTGCTCCTCAAGTACGGATCGTTGCTGCAGGCCACGATCGACTTCCTGATCGTCGCCTTCTGCGTCTTCCTCCTGGTCAAGGCGGTGAATGCGGCGAAGCGGCCGGAGCCGGCCGCGGCGCCGGCCCCGCCGCCGGCGGACGTCGTCCTCCTCACCGAGATCCGCGACCTGCTGGCGAAGCGTGGCTGAGCGCTCCCTGCGGATCGATCTCGCAGGGCGAACGGCGGTCGTCACGGGCGGTGGCCGGGGGATCGGCGCCGCGACCGGGCGCGTCCTGGCGGGCGCCGGGGCCACGGTCGTCTTGGCGGCGCGCAGTACCGACGAGATCGAGGGCGTGGCGCAGGAGATCCGCGACGCCGGTGGCGAAGCGCTCGCTGTGCGTTGTGACGTCACCGATCCCGCCTCGATCGCCGGCCTGCGTGCGACGGCGGAGGAGCGCTACTCCCGGGTCGACATCCTGGTGTCGAATGCGGGCGTCGCGACCTCGGCGCCGCTCGGCAGGACCTCCCTCGAGGAGTGGCAGCGCCTCTTCGCCGTCAATGCGACGGGGGCCTTCCTCTGCGCGCGCGAGTTCTCGCCCGGCATGATCGGGCGTCGCTGGGGACGGATCGTTCACGTGGCGTCGATCGCGGGTCTCACGGCGATGCCATACATCTCCGCCTACGCCTCGACGAAGCACGCTCTCGTTGGTCTGACGCGGGCTCTCGCCGCCGAGATGGCGGAGCACGGAGTGACGGTGAACGCCGTCTGCCCCGGCTTCGTCGACACGGCGATGACTGACGAATCGATCGAACGGGTGACGGCGAAGACCGGCATGAGCGCGGACAAGGCACGCGCCCGGCTGGTGGCGCTCAACCCACAGGGCCGCCTGATCGAATCGGACGAGGTCGCCTTCCTCGTCGCGATGCTGTGCGACGACCGCGCCCGCGGGGTCAACGGACAGGCGCTCGCCGTCGACGGCGGCGCGTTTCTCGGCTGAGCGGAGCGAGCGATGAGCACGGAAACGAAGATTCCGCGGACGATTCACCCGGAGGAGCTCGGCGCGGCGAAGGGGTTCAGCCACGGGGTGCTGGCGCCGGCCGGGGCGCAGATCCTGTTCGTCGCCGGGCAGATCGGCTGGGATCGGGAGCAGAGGGTGGTGGCGGGTGGATTCGTGCCCCAGTTCGAGCGTGCCCTGGCGAACGTTCTCGCGGTCGTGCGCGCTGCCGGCGGCGGGCCCGAATCGATCTGCCGGCTGACGATCTACGTCATCGACCGGCGGAGCTACCTGCGTTCGCTCTCGGAGGTCGGAGCCGCCTACCGCGGTGTGCTCGGAAGGCACTTTCCGGCGATGGCCCTGGTCGAGGTGGCGGGCCTGGTCGAGCCGGACGCCGAGGTCGAGATCGAGGCGACCGCCGCCATCGCCGAAGGAGACGTCGGATGATCGCGCCGCGGAGCTTCCGCTACGAGGTCGACGCCGCGAATTCGGTCGCGACGATCACCCTCGACCGTCCCGACCGACTGAACGCCCTGACTTTCGAGGTCTACGACGAGCTCCGGACGGTCTTCGACGCCCTCGACAGCGAGTCCGGTGTTCGTGCCGTCCTGCTGACCGGCGAGGGGCGCGCCTTCTGTTCCGGCGGCGATGTCGAGTCGATCATCGGCGAGCTGTTCTCACGGGACGCGAAGGGACTGCTCGATTTCACCCGCGTCACCGGCGCGCTGATCCGCTCGATGATCGCCTGCCGGCGGCCGATCGTCGGCGCCTTGAACGGCACCGTTGCCGGTGCCGGCGCGGTCATCGCCGCGGCCTGCGACATCCGGATCGCCTCCGAGAACGCCAAGATCGCCTACCTCTTCACCAAGGTCGGACTGTCGGGTGCGGACATGGGCGCCTCGTGGCTGCTGCCGCGGATCGTGGGACTGGGCCGGTCGATGGAGCTCCTGATGACCGGCGACTTCGTCGACGCCCGGCGGGCGGAGGCGATCGGCCTCTACCATCGCGTGGTGACGCAGGAGTCGCTGCCGGCCGAGGCGCGGGCCTGGGCGGAGCGCCTCGCGGCCGGACCGTCGTTCGCCCTCGAGGTCACGAAGCGGATGCTCTACCGCGAAGCGGCGATGGATCTCGACGCGGCGCTCGCCGCCGAGGTCGAGATCCAGTCGATCTGCATGCAGGATCCGAATTTCCGCGAGGCGTACGAGGCGTTCCTCGCCCGCCGGAAACCGGAGTTCCGGTGAATCCGGCGGCGGGAGTCGCCGCCTTCCTCGAGCCGCGTCACGCCTCCCTGGCGGAGGAGCTCCGCGGGATCGCCAGGGGTCGCTTCGAGGCGCTGCCCGTGTGCGAGAGCGACGAGGAGGCGCGCCGCACTGCCCCGGCGATCGTGCGGGCGCTCGGAGAGGAGGGCCTGCTCCGCCACGCCGTCCCCGATGGGGAGAGTGCGTCGCGGACCGTCGATCATCGGGCGCTCTGCCTGGTGCGCGAAGCGCTGGGAGCGGTCTCGCCGCTCGCCGACGCCCTGTTCGCGCTGCAGGCGCTCGGCTCGACGCCGATCGCTCTCGCCGGGAACGAGGCGCTCCGTGCTCGCTGGCTTCCGGCGGTCGCGGACGGCACGGCGATCGCCGGCTTCGCGATGACCGAGCGCGAGGCCGGCTCGGACGTCGGCGCCATCGCCACGACTGCCCGGCACGACGGCGGCGACTGGATCCTCGACGGCGAGAAGCGCTTCATCTCGAACGCCGGCCTGGCCGACTTCTACACCGTCTTCGCGTCGACCGACCGCGCCCTCGGTGTGAAGGGTCTCTCCTGCTTCGTCGTCCCCGCCGACGCCCCCGGCTTCCGCTTCGTCCGTCCGCTGGTGCTGTCGGAGCCGCATCCGCTGGGCGAGATCGCCTTCGACGGGTGCCGGATCCCGGCGGATCACCTGCTGGGCGACGCGGGCAGGGGATTCCAGCTCGGCATGAGGACGCTCGACCGGCTGCGTCCGACCGTGGCCGCCGCTGCCTGCGGCATGGCGGGGCGGGCGCTCGCGGAGGCGCTCGGGCACGCCAGGGGCCGCCGTCAGTTCGGGGCCCCGCTGGCCGAGCAGCAGCTGGTGCAGGCGATGCTGGCGACGATGGCGACCGAGCTCGACGCGGCGCGCCTGCTGGTCTACCGCGTCGCCTGGGAGCTCGACCGGTCGCCGGAGGGGACCCGCGCGACGAAAGAGGCGGCGATGGCGAAATGGTTCGCGACCGAGGCGGCGCAGCGGATCGTCGATCAGGCGGTGCAGATCCACGGCGGCAGCGGAGTCCTCGCCGACTCGGTCGTCGACCGGCTCTACCGCTCCGTGCGCGCCCTGCGGATCTACGAGGGGACCTCCGAAATCCAGCAGATCGTCATCGCACGCGAGCTGTTGAAGGGCTGAGCGCGTCCGGCGCCGCGTGCCCGCGTCGTCGCGCAGCTAGACTGTCGCGGTGTGGAAACCGCCCGAGCGCATCCGGCACCCGCTCCTCGAACCGGCCTGGCCGACCGCCGGGCAGGCCGCGGCGTCGCTCTGGTTCCGTCCGGTCGACGTCGGCCCGGTGCGGCTCGCCGAGCGGACCTGGGTGCCGGCGATGGTCCCGTGGCGCGCCACCGACGACGGCCTCGTCACTCCCGAGGTGCTCGCCTGGTACGAGCGCTTCGCGCGCGGTGAGCCGGGAGCGCTGGTCGTCGAAGCGACCGGCATCCGCGACATCCCGAGCGGACCGCTCCTGCGCGCCGGCGACGACCGGTTCGTCCCCGGTCTCCGCGAGCTCGTCGAGACCGTGCGGCGGGCGAGCGGCGGCCGCACGAAGCTCTTCCTCCAGATCCTCGACTTCCTCACGATCCGGCGGCGGCCGGAGCGGGACGTATTCATTTCGCGCTACCTGAAGATCTCGCAAGCACTGAGAGAAAGGCTTTCGGTAAGGGAAGACGAGGCGGCGCGCGACATCCTGCGAACTCTCGACGACGAGGTCCTCGCGGGCCTGCTCACCGAGCGCGAGCTGCGCGATCTGCACTACGGATATCGCGAGACCGTGAACGACACGCACCTCGCGTGGATCCGTGAGCTGCCGTCCTCCTTGCCGGGCCTCTTTGCTTCCGCGGCCGCCCGGGCCGAAGCCGCCGGGTTCGACGGTGTCGAGCTCCACTTCGCGCACGCCTACACCATGGCCTCGTTCCTCTCGCCGCTCAACACCCGGGACGACGGTTACGGCGGCCCGCGCGAGCAGCGGGTCCGCCTGCCGCTCGAGGTGATCGCGGCGGTCAAGGGTGCGATCGGCGGCCGCTTCGCCGTGGGCTGCCGTTTCCTCGCCGCGGAGTGCATCGACGGGAGCGACGGAGGAACCGTCGAGGACGCCGCCTGGTTCGCCGTCGAGTTCGCCCGCGCCGGAGTCGACTTCCTGTCGCTCTCCCGCGGCGGCAAGTTCGAGGACGCCAAACAGCCGAAAGTCGGCCGCGCGGTCTATCCCTACACCGGACCGTCCGGCTACGAGTGCATGCCGACGGCGATCTCCGACGCCTTCGGACCGTTCGGGCGGAACGTGGAGGCGGTACGGGCCATCCGTGCCGCCGTCCGCACCGCCGGCTTCGAGACTCCGGTCGTCCTCGCCGGCGGCATCTCCGAGTTCGCCCAGGGCGAGAAGCTCCTGGCGAGCGGTGCGGCCGACATCCTCGCTGCGGCCCGGCAGTCGCTGGCCGATCCCGACTGGTTCCGCAAGATGCGCCTCGGGCACGGTGCCGAAGTCCGGCGCTGCATCTACTCGAACTACTGCGAAGGGCTCGATCAGATGCACAAGCAGGTCACCTGCCAGCTCTGGGACCGGGAGGAGCTCGACGAACCGGGGATCCTCAAGTCGAGCGACGGTCGCCGCCGTCTCTCCGCGCCGCGCTGGTCGCCGGATTGAAGGGACCGGGGAATGGGTTCGCGCGCGGGCGGTGTTAGCGTAGAACGATGAAGAGACTCCGCCTGCGTGCCCTTCTTCCCGCCATTCTGTTCGGAGCGTTCGCCGGCGCGCTGACTGCCGACGCTTCCGAGGGTGTCCTGCCCTGGGTGGAAAACGACTATCCGAAGGCGCTCGCCGAAGCGCGGGCGCGCAACGTGCCGATCTTCCTCGAGGCCTGGGCTCCCTGGTGTCACAGCTGCCGCTCGATGCAGGCGTACGTCTACACCGATCGCCGGCTGGCACCCTGGGCCGCGAAGTTCGTCTGGCTCTCGGTCGACACCGAGAACAAGGTCAACGCGGCGACGATCGCGAAGTACCCGGTCGGCGCCTGGCCGTCGATGTACGTGATCGACCCGCAGACCGAGAAGGCGGATTTCCGCTGGACCGGGAGCGCCACCGTCGAGCAACTGCGCAACTTCCTGGACGAGACCGAAGGTTCCGCCGGTCCGGCGAAGAGCGCCGGCGCGGACGGGGCGGATCCGCTGCGCGTGGCGCTGGGACGTGCGGACGCGCTCTACGGTGCGGCGTCCTGGGACGCCGCGGCGACGGCGTACGCCTCGGTGCTGGCGCACGCCCCTGCCGACTGGAAGCTGGCGCCGCGTGCCGCCGACGCCTACCTCTTCTCGCTGATCCGGGCGGACCGCACCGCGGAGTGCGCCCGTGCTGCACGCGAGCTGCTGCCGCGCATGGGGGCGACTCCGTCGTCGGCGACCGTCGCCTCGATGGGGCTCGACTGTGCCGTCGAGCTCGCCGCCGACGCCCCGGAGCGCAGCGCGACCATCGCCGCGCTCGAACGCGCGACGCGGTCGGCCATCGATCACCCCCCGGCCGGGCTCGCGGTCGACGACCTCTCCGGCCTCTACATCTCCCTGATCACGGCGCGCGACGCTGCCGGGGACGAGGAAGGAAAGAGCCGGCTGGTCCGGGAGTGGATCGCGCTGCTCGACGGCGCCGCGGCGAAGGCCGAGACGCCGACGGCCCGCGCCGTCTTCGACTCGCACCGCCTCTCGGCCTACCTCGAAGCGGGGGAGCCGGAGCGCGCCGTGCCGATGCTCGAGGCGTCCGAGCGCGACTTCCCGCGCGACTACAATCCGCCGGCCCGGCTCGCCATTGCCTATCGCGCGATGAAGAAACCGGATCTGGCGCTGAAGGCGGCGGACCGCGCCCTCGAGCTCGCCTACGGGCCGCGCCGCCTCGGCATCCTGCGCAACCGCGCGAAGATTCTCGAGGAGAAGGGGGATCGCACGGGAGCGCGGGCGACGCTCGCCGCGGCGATCGCCGAGGGCGACGCGCTCCCCGAAGCACAGCGCTCGGAGAGGATGATGACGGCCCTGCGCAAGGAGCTCGAAGCCCTGAGCTCGCCTCCGGCCGCCTCCTGAGCGGTGCTGCGGCCTCCGGCCGCCTCAGTCGCGACGGGGTCCGTCGAGCCCGTGGCGGGTCGCGGGCTCGAAGCGGTCGCCCTCGGACTTGAGACGGAGGTCGTGGGTGCAGTGCAGGACACCGGCCGCATCCCGGCGCGGAGCGCAGATCCAGCCGAAACGACCGGCGGAGTCCGACTCGGAACGGTCCCGGTCGCGGACGAACGGATCGTCGGCGAAGAGCAGATCCCGGTTCCACTGCGGCTCGAAGCCGCCGCCCCAGAGCTGGGTGTGGACATGCGCCGGGATCGTGCTCTTCGGGTACGAACCGGGACGGATCGAGCGGTAGCTGAAGCGGCCGTGCTCGTCGGTCTTCATGTATCCGCGCAGACGGGGGGCCCCGTCGGTCGAGTGGTAGAGCCCGTCGAGTCCGGTCTGGTAGACGTAGAGCACCACCCCGGGAGCAGGGGTCACGCCGTCAGGTCGGAAGACGGTCCCCTCGACGACGAGGGGCGTGCCCGGCTCCCCGTCACCGGTCAGCCGGATCGCGGAGGGAGCATCCTCACCCGGCAGGGCGCTCCACGCCGCCGTCGTGCCGCAGATCGTGAGCACCACCGCGAACGCCGCGAGCCGTTCGGGGCGGAACCTTCGTGGGTTTCGTCGCATTCCGGGCCTCCTTCGCTCTGCTCTTCCGTACGTTCGCGGGACGGAGAAGTTCGCGTACCGCGACTCCCGGCGGCCTAGAATGGCGGCATGCGTGCCGTGGCGATCGGAGGGGGACCGGCCGGACTCTATTTCGGGATCCTGGTGAAGAAGCTGTTGCCGGGGGCCGCGGTGAGGATTCTCGAACGCAACCGGCCCGACGACACCTTCGGGTTCGGCGTCGTCTTTTCGGACGAGACGCTGTCGTTCCTCGACGATGCGGATCCCGAGTCGGCGACCGAGATCCGCGCGCGATTCCGCACCTGGAAGAAGATCGAGACGCACTTCCGCGGGAAGAGCGTGGTCTCGACCGGCCACGGCTTCTCGGCGATCGGCCGGGCCGAGCTGCTGTCGATCCTGCAGCGGCGCGCGGCCGCGCTCGGCTGCGAGGTCGACTTCGAGTCCGAGTTCGATGCCGCCGCGCCCCTTCCCGGAGCCGATCTCGTCGTCGGGTGCGACGGCGTGAACAGCGCGCTCCGCGACCGCTACGCCGCGAGCCTGGGGCCGACGGTCGAGCTCGGAGCGAGCCGGTTCTGCTGGCTCGGAACCGATCTGCCGCTCGATGCCTTCACCTTCTGGTTTCCGGAGACGGCGCACGGCCTGTTCCGGATCCACGCCTATCCGTACGCGCCGGGGCGGTCGACGTTCATCGTCGAGACGACGGAGGAGACGTTCCGCGACGCGGGCTTCGACCGGGCGAGCGAGGAGGAGTCGGTCGAACGCTGCCGCTCCCTCTTCGCCGGCATTCTCGGCGGGCACCGGCTGTTCGCCAACCGCTCGATCTGGCGCCGCTTCCCGACCGTGACCTGCGAGCGCTGGCGGCACGGCAACCTCGTCCTGCTCGGCGATGCCGTCCACACCGCGCACTTCTCGATCGGCTCCGGTACGAAGCTGGCGATGGAGGACGCGATCGGACTCGTCGCCGCGATCCGCGAGCACGGCACGGAGGACATCGCCGCGACCCTCGACGCCTACGAGGCGGGGAGGCGGCTCGACGTCGCCAAGCTCCAGCGCGCGGCGAAGATCTCGCGTCGCTGGTTCGAGGAGACCGAGCGCTACCGCGGACAGGATCCGGAGACGTTCGCGTTCAACCTGATGACGCGTTCGAAGCGGATCACCTACGAGAATCTCCGCGCGCGCGATCCGCAGCTGGTGGCCGCGGTCGACCGCCGCTTCCAGGAGGCGGCGGGCCGCCGGTCGGACGGCGAGATCCCCGCGCCGGCGTTCACTCCGCTCCGCGTGCGTTCGCTCGAGCTGCCGAACCGGATCGTCGTCTCGCCGATGTGCCAGTACTCGGCCGTGGACGGCGTGCCCGGCGACTGGCACCTGGTCCATCTCGGGAGCCGGGCGATCGGTGGCGCCGGCCTGGTGATCGCCGAGATGACCGACGTGTCGATCGAGGGGCGGATCACCCCCGGTTGCACCGGTCTCTGGAACGACGAACAGGAGCGCGCCTGGCGGAGAATCGTCGACTGCGTACACGGCCGGAGTGGCGCGCGGTTCGGCCTGCAGCTGGCCCACGCCGGACGCGAGGGATCGACCCACGTTCCCGGGAAGGGCGGGGAGC
>JBFWYP010000031.1:0-45624 GCA_050186295.1 Thermoanaerobaculia bacterium
CGGACTGGGGTACCAGGGCGCGGCCGAGCCGAACAACTCCGCTGGAACCGCCAGCCCGCACACCGGCACGAACCTCGTCGTCCGTGCGAATCTGTTCCCGCCCGGCGACATCGACTTCTTCTCCTTCACGGCCGCGGCCGGCGACCGGATCTACGCGGCGATCATGTCGAGCGGCTCCGCCGGCACCAGCACCGACAGCCAGCTGACCGTGCTCAACACCGACGGGACGACGATCATCGAGTTCGACGACGACGACGGCAGCTTCCCGAACTTCTCCTCCTCGATCGCCGGCGCGGTGATCCCGTCGGCCGGCACCTACTTTCTCAAGGTCAACGACTTCACCGCCGGGACGGCGTCCCAGCGCCCCTACGAGCTTCATTTCCGCATCCAGAGCGGAGCGCCGACACCGGAAACCGAACCGAACGACACTCCGGGAACAGCGAATCCGCTCCCGGCCGGCGGCTGGGTCAGCGGCACGCGCAACCCGGCGGCCGCCACCGAACAGGACTGGTACAGCTTCACCGCCAACGCCGGTGACACCGTCTATCTCTCGCTCGATCTCGACCCGGAGGACGACATCACGACGTTCAACGGCCGCCTCGGTGTGGCGCTCTTCGGCGACTCGACCAACCAGATCCTCGTGGTCGACGACTCGGGAGCGACCGACACGGCGGACTCCGAGGCGCTCTTCATGACGGTCAAGACGACCGGCACCTACTTCGCCTTCGTCGACTCGGCCTCGGCGGCGACCGGCGGGCCGACCGCGACCTACAACCTGAGCGTCAGCATCCATCCCGCCACCGACGAAGGAATCAACTGCACGACCTACACCTCCACCAACGTCCCGCAGACGATCGGACCGGGCACCGGGCTGGTGAGCTCGACGATCACCGTTCCCGGCAATCCGAGGATCGCGGACGTCGACGTCGAGATCGTCCTCAACCACGCGCTGATGGCCGATCTCGATGTCCACTTGCGGTCCCCGGCCGGGAACGACAACGGCCTCTTCACCGACATCGGGGCGGCGGCCACCGGCGGGCAGACGCAGATGGACATCGTCTTCGACGACGAAGCCGCGGTCCCGCCGCTGTTCACCGCTCTGAAGGGAATGCGCTTCAAGCCGGAGAACGGCTCCACCGGCGGCACGGCGAACTCCTCCGGCGCCTACCGGCTCTCCTGGTACGACGGGGAGAACGCCGGCGGCACCTGGACCCTCGACATCCGCGACGACCTGGCGAACTCGAGCGGCGGAACTCTGACCGCGTGGAGCCTGCGGATCTGCGAACCGCCGCCGCCGCCCGCCTGTCCGCCGGGAACCGTCGTCACGACCGTCTTCTCGACCGACTTCGAAGCCGGCGCCGCAGGCTTCACTCACTCCGGGGTCCAGGACGAATGGGAGCTCGGCCTGCCGGCGACCGCGGCGACGACCACAGCCAATCCGATCGCCGCATTCAACAGCTGCCACAGCGGCGTCAACTGCTGGAAGACCGACCTCGACAACACCTACAACGCGTCGAGCAACCAGGACCTCCTGTCGCCGAACATCGATCTGACCGGACTCTCGGCGCCGGTCGTCGTGACCTGGGCCCAGCGCCACCAGATCGAGACGACGAACTTCGATCACATGTTCGTCGACTTCCAGCAGGCCGGCGGGGCGACGCCCGTGCGGCTCTACGAGTGGCTCGACCCGACGCCGATCAGCGCATCGAGCGGCACCGGCAACCCGCAGGTGAACATCGGCGGGAGCGTCGGCTGGGGTCTCTATTCGCGCCGTGCGGACAGCCTCGCGGGCCTGAACTCCGAGCTCCGGGTCCATCTCGACTCGGATTCGAGCGTGCAGTTCGGAGGTCTTGCGATCGATGACGTCTCGGTGACCGCCTGCCGGCCGCTGGTCTCGGACTACACGATCACCAAGACGGACGGCGTCGCCACGGCGGTCCCCGGGACGAGCGTCGTCTACACGATCGTCGCCACCAACACCGGTCCCGACGCCGCGACCGGCGTGACGGTGGCGGACACCTTCCCCGCCTCCTGTGCGTCGGTCTCCTACTCGAGCGTCGCCAACGGCGGCGCCACCGGCAACACGGTCGGCCCGGCGGCGGGCAACATCAACGACGTCCTGGCGATGCCCAACGGCTCGTTCGTCACCTACACGGCGACCTGCAACATCTCGCCGGCCGCCACCGGCTCGCTGGCCAACACGGCGACGATCTCCGGAACCGGCGATCCGAACCCGAACAACAACTCGGCGCCGGATACCGACACGCTGACGCCGCAGGCCGACCTCGCGATCACCAAGACGGACGGCCTGACCACCGCAGCGCCGGGGCAGGCGACGACCTACACCATCGTCGCCTCCAACCCGGGCCCGTCGAACGCCCCGGGCTCCACCGTCGCCGACACCTTCCCGGGCGGCTTCACCGACGCAACCTGGACCTGTTCCGGCTCGGGCGGCACCTGCACCGGAGTCGGTGCCGGAAACATCAACGACGTCGTCAACCTGCCGGCCGGCAGCTCCGTCACCTACACGGTGAACGGGACGATCTCCGGCGCCTTCCTCGGCAACCTGTCCAACACGGCCACGGTGGCCGCGGCGGGCGGCGTGACGGACGGCAATCCGGCAAACAACTCGGCGACCGACAACACCAACGTCGTCTCTCCGGCGAACCTCTCGGCGACCAAGACGGTCTCGGGTGACTTCGTCGAGGGCGGCACCATCTTCTACGAGATCATCCTCAGCAACGCCGGACCCGGTACGCAGTTCGACAATCCGGGCGCCGAGTTCGACGACACCCTGCCGGCCGGACTCACCCTCGTCACCGCCTCCGCGACCAGCGGAACGGTCGGCGTCGGCGGCAACAACGTAACTTGGGACGGCTCGATTCCGGCCGCCGGCTCGGTGACCATCACCATCGAGGCGACGATCGACGCCGGCACGGTCGGGCAGACCATCGCCAACCAGGGAACGATCCAGTTCGACGCCGACGGCGACGGCACCAACGAGTCATCCGGGGTGACGGACGATCCGGCGGTGGGTGGCGCGACCGACCCGACCGAAATCGTCGTCGGAGAGAACGGGCCGGGCCAGAGCATCCTCGAGATCCCGACCCTCGGACCCGGGGCGCTCGCCGGACTAGCGATCGCACTGGCGCTCCTCGGCCTGGCGATCCTCGGGAGACGGCGCACGGCCTGAGGTCGCAGCAGCGACAGCAGCAACCCGGAGGGCGGCCGAGAGGCCGCCCTTCCTATTCGTGGGCGACGAGGAAGAGGATCAGCGGCAGGAGGACTCCCGCCAGGACGGCGAGCAGCACCGCGCGGCCGCGATCGAGCTTGAAGGCCAGGAAGAGCCCGATCGAGGAGGTCACCACGAGGCTCGCGGCGACCAGCCAGGCGATCCCGCGGAACGCCCACTTCGCCGGCCCTTCGAGGTCCTCCCCCATGTGCACGTCGGAGATCGTCTTCACGACCGCCGGCGCCTTGTAGCTGCCATCCCGCTTCGATTTGTGGATGTTGAGGAGCTGCCACGATCCCGAGATCGCGAACAGGATCAGCATCGGGGCAGCGAAGGCGCCCAGCAGCCGGTGGGCACGAAGCAGAGTCTTCATTCCGGTCCTCCGGTCCTGCGTCGGGACTTCCTTCATCTCTTCATTTCTTTCTCGCGGCCTCGCGCCGCTTCGCGAATTCCTGCAGCCGTTCGCCCAGCCGGACCTCGAATCCGGACGACGAGGGACGGAAGAAGCGCGTCCCCGAGATCTCCTCCGGCAGGCAGTCGAGCCCGGCGACGCCGAGCTCGGAATCGGGAGCGTACTCGTAGTCGCGCCCGTAGCCCAGTTCCTTCATGAGCCGGGTCGGCGCGCCGCGCAGGGCGAGCGGCACGGGGTCGGCAGGGCGCTCGGCGATCGTCTTTCGCGCCTCGCCCAGAGCCCGGTAGACCGCGACACTCTTCGGCGCCAGCGCGAGATAGATCGTCACCTGTGCCAGCGCGATCTCGCCCTCGGGTGTACCGAGACGCTCGTAGGCCTGCCAGCCGGCGAGGGCCTGCTCGAGCGCCCGCGGGTCGGCGAGTCCGACGTCTTCGGCGGCGAAACGCGTCAGCCGGCGGGCGAGGTAGTTCGGATCCTCGCCCCCCTCGAGCATGCGCGAAAGCCAGTAGAGCGCCGCGTCCGGGTCGCTCTCGCGCAACGACTTGTGCAGAGCCGAGATCAGGTTGAAGTGCTCTTCGCCGCTCTTGTCGTAGAGCATCAGCTTGCGCTGGGCGAGAGCGGTGACGGTCTCCGCAGCGACCGTCCCGCGACCGGCAGTTCGCGCCTCGTCGACCACCAGCTCGAGCAGGTTGAGCGCCCGCCGCGCGTCGCCGTTGGCTAGGCCGGCGAGCGTCGCGAGCGCGTCGTCGTCGAGAGCGACCCCTGCCTGCGCCAGTCCGCGCTCCTCGTCCCGCAACGCCTGACGTGCCACCTTCACGAGATCGGCCTCGGTGAGCGCGGCGAGGACGACGACCTTGCAGCGGGAGAGCAGCGCGGCGTTGAGCTCGAAGGAGGGGTTCTCGGTCGTTGCGCCGACCAGCACGATGTCGCCCCGTTCGACGTAGGGGAGGAAGGCATCCTGCTGGGCGCGGTTGAAGCGATGGATCTCGTCGACGAAGAGGAGCGTCCGTCGTCCGGTCGCCCGGCGCAGCTTCTGCGCGTCGCCCATCACCTCCTTGATCTCCTTGATGCCGGAGGTCACGGCGGAGAACGGCACGAAGCGACTCTTCGTCGACTCGGCGATCAGCCGCGCCAGGGTCGTCTTGCCGCAGCCCGGAGGGCCCCAGAAGACCAGCGACGGCACGCGATCGGCGGCGATCGCCGCCGCCAGGAAGCCCCGCTCTCCGAGGACCTCCGCGTGCCCCTGCACTTCGGCGAGCGATCGCGGCCGCATCCGCTCGGCGAGTGGAGCCCCGGGGTCGACGCCGTCCGCTGCGCGGTCGGCCTCTTCCCTTCGGCCGTCGTTGGCACCGTCGAAGAGCGAATCCACGGTCGGGATTCTGCCATCCCGCAGGGAAAAGGCGATGCGCGCCGGAACGGCCCGACCCGCCGAACGCTGCGACGCGGTTCTCGCGAGCTTCAGCTCTCGATTTCGCGGACGATCGTTTCGGTGAACTCGGTAGTCGTCGCCGACCCGCCGAGGTCCCGGGTGCGGACCCCGCGATCGGCCAGCACGCGCTGGAGCGCCGCGTCGATCCGGTCGGCGATCGCCAGCTCCCCGAGGTGCCGCAGCATCATGACCGCGGTCAGGATGAGGGCCAAGGGATTCGCCAGGTTGAGCCCGGCGATGTCCGGGGCGCTGCCGTGGACCGCCTCGAAGACCGCTCCCTTCTGACCGAAGTTGGCGCCGGGCACGACGCCGAGCCCTCCGACCAGTCCCGCACAGAGATCCGAGACGATGTCGCCGTAGAGGTTCTCGAGCAGTAGGACGTCGAACTGCTCGGGACGGGTGACGAGCTGCATGCAGAGATTGTCGACGATGCGGTCGTCGGCCTCGATCTGCGGATACTCGGTCGCGACCTTGCGGAAACAGTCGAGGAAGAGCCCGTCCGAGAGCTTCATGATGTTCGCCTTGTGCACCGCGGTGATCCGCTTGCGTCCGTTGGCGACCGCGTGCTCGAAGGCGAACCGGGCGATGCGCGTCGACGCTTTCTCGGTGATGATCTTTAGGCTCTCGACGACGCCGGGAACGACGGTGTGCTCGAGCCCGCTGTAGAGATCCTCGGTGTTCTCGCGCACGACGATCAGGTCGACGCCCTCGTACCGGCTCGCGATCCCGGGAAGGTTCTTCGCCGGTCTCAGGTTCGCGTAGAGGTCCAGGACCTTGCGCAGCTGGACGTTGATCGAGGCGAAACCCGTTCCGACCGGCGTGGTCACCGGCCCCTTGAGCGCCACTCCGTTGCGCTCGATCGAATCGAGAACGTCCTGCGGCAGCGGGTTGCCGTAGCGGGCGAGCGCCTCGCTCCCGGCGAGATGCGAGTCCCATTCGAATCTGGCGCCTGCGGCTTCCAGGACGCGGACCGTCGCGGCGGTCACCTCCGGCCCGATCCCGTCGCCGGGCAACAGTGTGATCGTCTTCATGTCGGATTCCCCGTGTTCTTCAGTGTGGATGGCCGAGCTCGGAGAGCTTGGCCACGACGTCCCGGTAGTTCGAGTTGACGCCGTAGATTTCTACGAAGGTCGTGCGCGCGCGGTCGGCGTCCCCCTGGAACTGGTAGACGTTGCCGAGATCGTAGAGCAGACCGAGGTAGGCCTCCTCGGGAAGATTCGGCGTTTCCAGTCCGCGCTTGTACCACTTCGTCGCCAGCTCGGGCAGCCCCTTCTCGAGGAAGCAGCCGCCCAGCAGCGAACAGCAGTCGACCAGATACCGCGGCTCCTTCGAGGCGAGCTGGAACTCGCCGATCGCCTCGTCGAGGAGACCCATCTCGCGGTAGGCGATGCCGAGGTTGTAGTGCGTGTCGTAGTCCTCGGCGGAGAGGCTCTCGGCCACTCCCTTCTTGAACCCTTCCACGATCTCCTCGAGCGACTGTTCGGTCGGAGTCGGCATCAGGTCGCGACCCGACATCAGCTCTTCGTCGGAGAGCTCCTGTTCGAGCTCTGCCGCGAGGTCGAAGAAGCCCTCTTCCTCGTCGAACAGCTTCTCCTCTTCGCTCTTCCTCGTCGCCGGCGCCGCGACCGCCTGGTCGAGCCACGACAGGCTCTCGTCGGCTTCGAGCTGCGCCGGAGTGACCGGCGCCTTCGGTGTCGCCGGCGGTTTCGTCGCCTTCCCCGGCGCGCCGCCGGCCGGAGCCTTCGGCTTCCGGGTCGCGACCTCGCCGGGGGTGAGGATCGGCAGCACGATCTCCGGGAGCTCGTCGTCGAGCGCCTCGGTCGATCTCGAGGGAGCGAACGCACGCGGCGCCGGGGGCTCCTCGAGCGGCGGCTCTTCCGGGAGCTCGATCGGGATCTCGACCGGCGGGGTCGCAGCCCGCGGCGTCGTCGGCGTCGCCTTGTAGCCGGCGAGATCCTCGAGCAGCGACGCGATGCGATCCTTCTTCTTCGGCGCCGCCGGAAGGCCGACCACCTGGTTTCCCCGCACGTCGAATCCGGCGCGCACGAGCCGGTTCCGCACCTGCGTCCATACACTTTCGTCGCGGCTCTCTTCGGCCAGCTTCGCCAGCTGATTGGCGCGCGTCATCGCCCGATCGTGCTTCCCCTCCTCGATCCAGAGCGTGACCAGCAGTCCGTTCGCGCCGACATGGCGGGGGTTCATCTGCAGCAGCTCGCGCACCCGGTCCTGGGCCTTCTCGCGCAGGCCGTACTTGTGGAATACCTCGGCCTCCGCGAGCAGGTCGCCCTGGCGACGCGCCCCGGATGCCGGCTCGGGCGCCACCTCGTACGAAGTCCGTTCGAGCTCCTCGTAGTTGAGCGCTCCGCGCGGCGCTTCGCCGGACGCCGGCGCACCACCGTCCGCCTGGAGCTGCCCGATCGCCGGCAGCTCGAGCTCCGGCTCGGGCTCGAAGCGCCAGTCGATCTCGTACTCTTCGCTGGAGCCCTCCTGGCTGAACGAGGAGTCGAACGCACGCGCCGCGGACGAGGCCTCCTCCACCTCCGCCTCGAAGGCCGGCAGCGAACCCGTCGCGCTCGACGGAAGCTCGAACTCCACAGCCGGCGCCTCCAGCGCGACCGGTTCCTCCGTCTCGACCGGCGAGAGGTCCTGCAGCCCTTCGAGGGCCTCTCCCGGGCCGACCTCCCCGAGATCGAGCTCGAGCTCGAATTCGACTTCGACCTCGCCTTCGAGACCGGCGGCGCCGTCGAACCAGGGAGAGTCCGGCGAACGGCGCAGCATCTCGTCCGTGGGACTGACCAGGGTCGAAGGGGCCGTCGACTCGCCGTCCCCCGGAAGGTCGAGCACCAGATCGACCTCGCCGTCCTCGAGCGAGGGAGCGACCGGCGGCGCCGGTCGCGGCGGCGGGAAGAACGAAGCCGGCGTCGTCGCTGCGGCCTTCTCCCGTCGCGGCGCTCCGCCTTCGAGCACCGACGGGTCGAGCTGCAGCACCTCGCGCTCGCTGCGGCCGGGATGGGTGATGTCGGAGACCTTGAGTGGCTGGGTCGCGGTCGACGACGCCTGGGTCGACTCCCTGCCCAGCCCGGCGAGCCGCGCGATCTTCTCTGCCTGCGGATTCTTCTCCACCGCGAGCGCAAGAAGACGGGCGGCGGCACCGACGTGGCCGGCATCCTTCAGACCGAGGACCGCGTCGGTGATGAAGGCGATGTCGCCCGGTTCGGCCTCGATCGCCTTGCCGTAGACCTGGGTCGCCTCGTCCACCTTGTTGTGGCGCAGCATCAGGTCGGCGATGACGCGGTATTCGGCAAGCGCCTTGTCGGTCAGTTTCTGGGCGTGGTAATGCTCGGCGAGCTTGACGTGCGGGCCGGGATCGTCCGGCACCAGCACCGCCATCTTCTGCAGGATGCCGATCGCCGAGGCGGCGTTCGCGTGCTTCTGGTAGTAGTCGACCAGCACCTGATACTGCGTGCGGGCTTCGGGGATCAGCCCCTGCTTGTGGTAGAGCTCGGCGAGCCGCTCGTAGACCGCGAGGCGGGTGGGATCGAGCTTGATGATCTTCTTGAAGATCGCGATCGCTTTGACGAAGAAGCCGTCGTCCGTGTAGCGGTCGGCGATCTGCGAGAAGAGCCGCACCGCCTCGTCGATGCGATCGACGCGCGCGAACAGGTCTCCCAGCCGGTTGAGAGTCGAAGCGTCGTTCGGGTTGTCCGCGAGGAGCTTGCGGTACTCCTTGATCGCGGCTTCGATCTTGCCGCGCGATACCAGCTTCTCCGCCGAGGCGATGACCTGGGGCCGGTTGACCGCCATCAGGCCACCCGCCGTTTCGCGGCATCGCCCGACCGCGGCAGGACCGAGCGGAAGGTGAGCCGGTGCTCGGGGCTGGGCCCGAACCGGTCCAGCGCCTCGAGATGCGCCGGCGCTCCGTACCCCTTGTGGACCGCGAAGCCGTACCAGGGGAGCTCGCGGTCGAGCTCGCGCATCCGCTCGTCGCGGCTCGCCTTGGCGACGATCGAGGCGCAGGCCACGGCGTAGTTCCAGGCGTCCGCCTTCACCGCCGGGATGCAGGGCACGTCGAGTCCCGGGAGCTTCACGGCATCGGAGAGGACGGCGTCGGGTGCGACGCCGAGCCCGGCGAGGGCTCGCCGCATGGCGAGTCGGGTCGCTTCGAGGATGTTGATTCGATCGATCCAGTCGGCCGCGACCGCGGCGACGGCGACGGCCCGGCTGCGCCTGCGGATCTCGCCGGCGAGCCGACTGCGGGTCGCGGGGTCGAGGCGCTTCGAATCGTCGACGCCGGGGACCGGAGGTCCGTCATCGGGGATGACCGCCGCCGCCACGACCGGTCCGGCCAGACAGCCGCGACCGGCTTCGTCCACCCCGGCGACCGCGCGGAAGCCGAGCTGATGGAGGCGATCTTCGAGCCCCACCATGAGTTCGAGCCGGTAGAGCTCGCAGCAGAGTTCGAGCGTCTTCGTCACTCCCTGTCCCCGCTGCCCACCGGCGACCAACCTGCCGCGGCGGGCGGCCGCTCAGCCGCGAGTCGATGACGTGTTGTCGTCGCGACGCTCTTCGATTCGTGCCGCCTTCCCCTTGAGATTCCGCAGATAGTAGAGCTTGGCACGGCGAACACGACCGCGACGCACCAGCTCGATCCGGTCGACGACCGGCGCGTTGAGCGGGAAGATCCGCTCCACGCCGATGCCGCCCGAGATCTTGCGCACGGTGAACATCTCGCGGGTGCCGCTGCCCTTGCGGGCCACGACCACACCCTGAAACGCCTGCAGACGCTCTTTGTCGCCCTCTTTCACCCGGACCTGCACCCGCACGGTGTCGCCCGCGCGGAACTCCGGAACATCCTGGCGCAGGTAGCTGCGCTCGACTTCGACCAGTGGATTCATGACCAACCCCTTGAGCTCTCCGGAACGGGCCGCCTCTGGCGCCCTCCGGGACCGGCAATTATCCAGTTTTTCTAGGTTTAGGGCAAATCCCGGGGCGCTTCCGGGGCCTCGAGCCGGGCCAGGAGGCGGCGCTGTCGCGGTGTCAGCTCGGCCTCCGGGAGGAGATCGGGCCGCTTGGTCCGGGTCGCCCGGACCGCCATCTCCTCCCGCCAGGCGGCGATCGCCGCATGGTCTCCGGAGAGGAGGACGTCCGGGACGCGCAGCCCTTCGACCTCGACCGGCCGGGTGTAGTGCGGGAAGTCGAGCAGGCCGCCGCGGAAGCTGTCCTGTTCGACCGATCCGGCGAGCTGAACCACGCCGGGGATCTGCCGCGAGAGCGCTTCCACGAGGACCATCGCCGGGAGCTCGCCGCCGGAGAGGACGAAGTCGCCGATCGAGATCTCCTCGTCGACGACCGTGGCGAGGACCCGTTCGTCGATCCCCTCGTAGCGCCCGCAGAGCAGGAGCAGGTCGGGGCGTGCGGAGAGCTCGCGGACCTTGGCCTCGTCCAGACGCTTCCCCTGCGGCGAGAGCAGGATGCGCCAGGGAGCCGGGTCGCCCGAGAGCTCGCGCACCGCGCGGATCCAGGGCGGCGCCGACATCACCATGCCGCCGCCGCCGCCGTAGGGCTCGTCGTCGACGGAGCGATGCCGGTCGTTCGTGAAGTCCCGTAGATCGCGGACCGAGATCGAGAGCAGTCCGCGTTCGACCGCCCGGCCGATGAGCGAGGTCGAGACGAAGGGAGCGAAGAGCTCCGGGAAGATGGTCAGGATCTGGAAGCGCATGCCTCGATCAGCCCTTCCGGCAGCCGCCAGTCGATGCGGCGGTCGGCGCGGTCGACCCGCACCAGGAACTCCTCGACGAACGGCAGCGAGAGGCGCCGCACGCCGGCGGCTCCCCGCTCCTCGACTTCGAGCAGCCATCCGCCGCCGTCGGCCAGGACCTCGACGACCGTCCCCAGCTCCCCGGCCTTCTCGTCGTGGCAGCGGCAGCCGACGAGCTCGAAGAAGTAGTAGGCGCCCTCCTCCGCTTCGGGCACTGCCGCACGCGGCACGCTGAGCTCGCCGCCGCGCAGCGCCTCGGCGGCGTCGCGATCCGCGACCCCGGCGAAGGCGATCCGGTAGCCGCCCTTGTACGGCGACGAGCGTTCGATCGTCAGGTGCCGGACGACCGGCCGGCCCGGAGGCGCCCATTCGAGGACGGCGCCCGGCGCGAATCGACCTTCGTTGTCGGTCTGGGATGCGACGGTCAGCTCGCCGCGTACGCCGTGCGGGCGCAGCACGATGCCGACGAGGATGGATTCGTTCGGAAGCGGGGGCGTTCCGCCCTCAGTCGTCGAGGAGCTCGACTTCATACGAACGGCCGTTCTCCGGCGCCCTGGCCGCGGCCAGCGAACGGAGCGACTCGATGGTGCGTCCGCGACGTCCGATCACCTTTCCCCGGTCGTCGGGAGCCACGTCCAGTTCGAGCAGCCATTCGCCGTCTCCTTCGACCCGGCGCACCGAGACGGCGCGCGGATCGTCCACCAGCAGGCGGACGACGTCGAGGAGCACCTCTTCGACCGCCATCAGGCCTTGCGGGCGACGAGATTCTTGACGGTGTCGGACAGCCCTGCACCCTTGCTCACCCAGTACTCGATGCGCGGACGATCGAGCTGGATGCGCGGCGGATTCTGCCGCGGATCGTAGATACCGACCTCTTCGAGGGCCCTGCCGAACGTCGACTTGCGGGAATCCGAAACGATCAGCCGGTAGAAAGCCTTGTTGGTGGATCCCATCCGGCGCAGCCGAATCTTGAGCATCTCCTTCAACCTCCTGAAACGGATCTGGTATTGGACTGTCCGCGGAGGCCTCTCGGAGCCCTCGGACGACATGCGATCCGGGAGAGTATCACATCCCGGGGAAGCGGCCGGCGTCCCGGCTCAGGCCGGACTTGCCGAAAGCCTTCTTGAGAAAGCCCTTCTTGACACCCTTCATCATCTTCTTCATCTGCAGGTACTGACGGATCAACTGATTGATCTCCTGGACGGAGGTGCCCGAACCCCTGGCCACGCGCCGCTTCCGGCTGGCGTTGAGGAGTCCCGGGGTGCGCCTTTCGGCGAGCGTCATCGAATTGATGATCGCCTCGATCCGGGTGAGCCGCTTCTCGTCGGCGTCGCCGACGTTCGCCATCTCCTTGAGCGCGCCCACCTTGGGCAGCATCTCGAGGACGCTCTTGAGCGGCCCCATCCGCCGCACCTGACGCAGCTGGTCGCGCAGGTCTTCGAGCGTGAACTCGTTGCGCCCCATGCGTTCGGCGAGGCGTTGCGCCTCCTTGGCGTCGACCGTCTCCTGCGCCTTCTCGATCAGCGACAGGACGTCGCCCATGCCGAGGATGCGCGAAGCCATCCGCGCCGGCGAGAAGAGCTCGAGGTCGCCGGACTTCTCCCCCACGCCAACGTACCGGATCGGCACCTGGGTGACCGCCCGCACCGAGAGCGCCGCGCCGCCGCGCGAGTCGCCATCGAGCTTGGTCAGCAGGACGCCGGTGAGCGGCAGCACGCGCGCGAACTCCTGCGCCGACTTGACCGCGTCCTGGCCGGTCATCGCGTCGGCGACGTAGAGAATCTCCTGCGGCGACACTGCAGCGGCGAGCTCGGAGATCTCGACCATGAGCGCTTCGTCGATGTGCAGCCGGCCCGCCGTGTCGAGAATCACCACGTCGCGACCGCGGTCGCGCGCTTCGCGGAGCGCCCGGCGGCCGAGGTCGACGACCTTCTCGCCGGCCTGCGGCTCGAGCACCGGGATCTCCACTCCGCGCCCGACCTGGACCAGCTGCTCGACGGCGGCGGCGCGCTGCAGGTCGGCGGCGACGAGCAGCGGATAGCGTCCGCGCCCGGCGAGCCGTTTGGCGAGCTTGCCGGAGGTGGTCGTCTTGCCCGAACCCTGGAGGCCGCACATCAGGATCACCGCCGGCGCCCCGTCGACCCGCAGCTCCCGGGCGTCGTCGCCCCCGAGCGTCACGGCGAGCTCGTCGCGGACGATCTTGATCACCTGCTGGGCCGGCGAGAGGCTCTCGAGCACCTTCTCGCCGAGCGCCTTCTCCTCGACCCGCGCCAGGAGCTCCTTGACGACGCGGAAATGGACGTCGGCCTCGAGCAGTGCCAGCCGGATCTGCTTCAGCGCCGCCTGGAGATGCTCCTGCGTGATCTTCCCTTCGCCCTTCAGGCGGCGGAAGACCTCTTGAAACTTGTCCTGGAGTCCTTCGAACATGGCTCGGGGTTCGCCGCGCGCGGGGAATCGCGATACGCCCGCCGGCGCAGGGCGAACGATACCAGAGAAGGATCGCGGTATCGTCTACCGTCCGCCTGCGGGCGGCCCGACCACTGCCATGGAACGCCGAGCCAAGATCGTCGCCACCCTCGGGCCGGCGACCGCGAACGAGAAGATGCTGGGGCGACTGCTCGCCGCCGGAGCCGACGTGCTGCGTTTCAATCTCTCGCACGGCGACCGCGCCTCGCACCGCGCCACCCTGAACCTGGTCCGGCGCGTCGCCCGCGAGCAGGGCCGCCAGATCCCGGTGCTGCTCGACCTGATGGGCCCGCGCTACCGGCTCGGAGTAGTCGCCGACGGTCCCCGCCTCCTCCGCGGCGGCGAGCGGGTCACCCTCGGAGCGAGCGCGGCCGGAGTCGACCTGCCGGTGGACGAACCCGAGTTCCTCGACCACCTCGGCCGCGGCGAGCGGATGCTGATCGACAACGGACTGATCGAGCTCGAAATCGTCGCCCGGCGCGGCAGCCGCGTCTCGGCGCGGGTGGTCCACGGCGGACCGGTCTCCACCCGCAAGGGGATCAACCTCCCCGACTCGAAACTGCCGTTCGCCGTCTCCGGGAAGGACGCCGCGGATATCGCCTTCGCCGCGGAAGTGCAAGCCGACTACATCGCGGCGAGCTACGTCGGTCGTGCGCGCGACGTCGAGGCGGTGCGGGCCGCGGCGGCCGCGCACGGCGCCCTGATCCCGATCGTCGCCAAGCTCGAACGCGCTGCCGCAGTCGAGCACATCGACGAGATCGTCGCCGCCTCGGACGCAGTGATGGTCGCGCGCGGCGATCTCGGTGTCGAAGTCCCGTTGCACCAGGTCCCGGTGCTGCAGAAGCGGATCATCGCCGCCGGACGACGGATCGGCCGGCCGGTGATCGTCGCCACGCAGATGCTCGAATCGATGATGGAGCAGCCGCGGCCGACCCGCGCCGAGTCGTCCGACGTCGCCAACGCCGTCTTCGACGGTGCCGACGCGCTGATGCTCTCGGGTGAGACCGCCGCCGGCCTCTACCCCGTCGAAGCGGTCAAGACCATGGCACGCATCGTCGTCGAGGCGGAGGCCTACAAGCTCAGGGTCTTCCAGACCGGCGAGCTGCCGCGCGATCCGTCGCTCCCCGGCGGGCGCTTTCCCACCGCGGCGCCGCGCGTCCTCCACGAGGCGGACCGCGGCGGCGAGGTGGAGATCGCCGACGTCATCGCCGCGGCGGCGGTCCACGCCGCGAGCAAACTCGACGGCAGCCGCATCGTCGCCTTCTCGCAGGGCGGATTCACCGCCCAGCGCCTGGCGCGCTACCGGCCGGTGGTGCCGACCTTCGTCTTCACGACCGATGCCCAGGTCGCCCGGCGGATCCAGCTTCTCTGGGGGACGCGGCCGATCCACCTCGAGCGCGACGTCCAGCATCGCGACGATCTCATCGAGCAGGTGGAGAACGAGCTCCTCGACCGCAAGCACGTCCGCCCGGGCGAATGCATGATCCTGCTCATGGGCTGGCCGATCCGCGACAGGCCGCTGACGAATCTGCTGCGGATCCATCGCGTCCGGCCGCAGAGGCCGTCCGCCACTGCTGCCCGGCCGCGCCGGAAGCGGTCGCCCCGCGGTTGATCCCGCTCCGCAACTCGGGGAGGAGCCGCCGCTTCCCCTGGGCGACGATCTCGCTGGTGGTGGCGAACGTCGCCCTCTTCTCCTGGGAGCTCTCGCTCGGCGCCGCGGCGGAGCACCGGATCGCGGCGCTCGCCGTCGCGCCGGCCGAGGTCGTCGCCTTCGCCGATCCGCTCCGCCTGCCGTTCCGCCTCGTGGCCGCTCTCTTCCTGCACGGCGGCTGGCTCCACCTGCTGGGCAACATGGCGTTCCTCGGCGTCTTCGGCGACGACGTCGAAGGCCGGCTCGGCGGGCGGCGCTTCCTGTTCCTCTATCTCGGGAGCGGACTCGTCGCGAGCGCAGCGCAGATCGCCGTCACGCCGGCCTCGTCCGTACCGCTGATCGGCGCCTCGGGGGCCATCGCGGGAGTGCTGGGAAGCTTCCTGGTGCTGTTCCCGAAGGCGCGGCTCGAAGGGATCCTGCCGCTCGGCTGCCTGGTCGTGCCAATGCGCAGCCGCGCCTTCCTCTTCCTGCCGGTCTGGTTCCTGCTGCAGCTCTGGGGGGCGCTCGCCGCGGCTCCCGGTTCCGCCACCGGCGGAGTCGCCTGGTACGCCCACCTCGCCGGCTTCGCCGCCGGTCCGGTCCTTCTCCACATGCTCCGCCGCCGGCGCTGATCCGGCGACTGCGGTACAGCGCCGCTCAGTCGACTACGGCTCTGCCGGCGCGGCGCCAGGAGAGCCAGGCGGGGACGACGACGATCGCGACCATGGCAGTCGAGAGGGTGCCGAGGATAGAGACCAGTCCCATCGAGATCAGACCCGGGTAGTGCGATGTGGCGAGCGAGCCGAAGCCGACGATCGTCGTCAGCGCGGCGAGGAAGACCCCGCGCACGGTCTCCTCGACCGCGGGCCGCGGATCGCGTCCCTCACCCTCCTCCTCGACGTAGCGGTGGATGACATGGATGCCGTAGTCGACGCCGATTCCGATGATCATCGTGATGACGAAAATGTTCATGAAGTTGAGGTGGAAGCCGAGCAGCACCATCAGGCCGACCATCCAGAGCACGCCGACGAACAGCGGCACCAGCGAGAGGAAGGCGCTCCGCACCTTGCGGAAGTCGATCCAGAGCAGGATCATCACCGCCACCATGCCGATCGCGGCCGAGACGATCGCGTCGCGGCGAACTTCGTAGCGCAGGCTGCGCGACAGCACGTTCATCCCCGTCAGGTTCGCATGCTCGCCGAGGCTCGCCGCCAGGTCGACCGCGGCGACCGGCACCTCGCGTTTCGGTCTGCCGGGGAGGTTGTAGATCTTCACCACGCTCTTCCAGCCGTTCGGCGTCTCGCGCAGGCAGCGGTCGAGCAGTGCCTTGCCCTGCGGCAGCTCGAGGAGCGCCTCGCGCGTGATCGGCCCGGCCGGCGAGAGGGCGCGGCCGAGGAGCTCGAGTCCGGCGGCGAACGGCTCCTCTCTCAGCCCCTCCTTCTCGAGCGCGGCGTCGAACGTCGCACGGATGCGCCCGATGTCGAGCGAGCCGTCGGCGCGTCCCCGCGCGAGCCAGGCGAGCGCCTCGTCCTGCACGGACGGCGGCGGCAGCAGCGACGAAACGCCGTCGGCGCCGCCGAGCTGGCCGTTCCGGACCAGCTCCCGGGCACGCGCCGTCGCCTCGCCGGAGAGCGCCAGGACCTCGTCGAGCGTCGGCGCTTCGACGACGAGCGACATGGCGTCGAAACCGGAGCCGAAATGCTCGTTGATCTCCTGCTGGGCGAGGATGCCGCGGTTGCCGGGTGGCCGGAGCGCCTCGACGTTGTCGTCGAAGCGCAGGTGCGGCAGTGCGGCGAGCGCGGCGAGGGTCACTGCGAGGGCCACGAGCAGCGTCGGTCCGGGACGGCGCATCGCCAGCGTCGTCACCTTCTCGATGCCGAAGGCGAACATGTGCAGGCGCGGCTCCCGCGCCCGCTTGCGGTGGTGCTCCTCGCTCCAGCCGATCATCGCCGGCACCAGGCAGAGAACGGCGAGCAGGCAGAACAGCGTCCCGGTCCCGATGATCAGTCCCATCTGGTAGAGGCCGGTGAAGTCGGTGATCAGGAAGGCATAGAAGGTGGCGGTAGTGGTGATCGCACCCAGGACGACGCCGCGGGCCGTGGCGCCACCCATCGAGCGCAGCGCCTCGGGCACCGTCGAGCCGGCCTGCCGGGCCTCGACGTAGCGCCCGTAGAGCACGATCACGAAATCGTCCCCGAGACCGACGAGGAGAGCCGCCACCCCCGCCGTGGTGGACGAGAGGACGCCGACCGCGACCGCCGAGAAGCCGAAGGTGATCGCCAGACCGCAGGCGAGCGGCGAGAAGACCAGGAGGAGCAGCGAAAGGCGCCGGTAGGCGATGTAGAAGAGCAGCAGCACGCCGATGAGCGAGCTCGCGGCGTTGACGATGACATCGCGGCGGATCAGCCCGGAGTCGTCCAGGGTGATCATGTAGCGCCCGCCGTAGATCAACTCCGGCGCCGGGAGATCGACCCCCTCGACGAGATCTCCCCAGCCGGACGTCGCCGCCGCGACCTCCTCGTTGACGCCGTCGAACAGCCGCTGATTGAAATCGAGGTCCTGCGGGTTGACCACCGGCTTGGCCAGGATCAGCAGCATCCGGTGATCGCGCGAGAGGTAGCGCCCGCTCGTCCAGTCGACCGCGAGCGGCCCCCGCTGCCCACCGACCCGGTCGAGGAAGACGTTCGATAGCCCCACCGGATCGAGTTTCAGGATCTCCTTCATCGCTACGGCCTGGGGCGTCTCGAGCTGCCGTCGCAGCTCGCGCGCGCGCATGGCGAGCTCGGCGTCGCTCAGCCGGGCGGCGAATCGCTCCCGCGCCGGTTCGTCGAGGAACAGGACGGCCCCGGGAAGGAGCTGCGCCAGGAGCTCCTCGGGTTCGCCGATCCGGTGCTCGACGCTGCCGATGAGCTCCGTCCGGCGCGTCAGCCGCTGCGCGAGGTCGTCGGCGAACTCCTCGTATGGATCGAGGGGCGCCTCTTCCGGGATCCGGACGCCGATGACGAAGTAGTCGGCGCTGCCGAACTGCTCCAGAGTCTCGCGGTAGGTGATCACCGCCGGATTGCGCTTCGGCAGCAGATGGAGGACGTCGGGATCGAACCGCAGACGCGTCGCCAGCAGGGCACAGCTCCCGACGACGACGAGGAAGATGGCGAAGACGAGCTTCGGCCGGCTTCCGCAGAACAGCAGCAGCCGCTCGAGCGGCTTGCGTCGGATCACGTCGTCACGTCGCCGCCGGCGGAGTTCCGGCGCCGGTGAGGAGCTTCCAGTAACGGACGAAGTATTCGACTCCGGAGAACAGCGTGATCAGCAGCGCCACCCAGAGCGAGATCGGTGCGAGATGCGAGAACTCTCCCAGTTTGTTGTAGATGATCAGGAACGAGATGGCGACGATCTGCGCGCCGGTCTTGACCTTGCCGCTCCAGCCCGCCGGCACGATGACGCGCTCCGAGGCGGCGTAGCTGCGCAGGGCGCCGACCGCGAACTCCCGCGCCAGGATCGCGACCACCATCCATGAGGGCGTGACGTGCGGATTGAGCTCGACCAGCGAAACGAAGGCGGCGGCGGTCAGGATCTTGTCGGCCGCCGGATCGAGCAGCTGACCGAACCGCGACACGAGGTTCCAGCGCCGCGCGAAGTAGCCGTCGAGGAAGTCGGTCAGCGCCGCGAAGAGGAAGAGTCCGAGGCCGACGAACTCCTTGCCGTCGAACTTCGTCAGCAGCACCACGACCAGAATCGGGACCAGCAGGATGCGGATCGAGGTGAGGATGTTGGGAAGATTCGTCATCCCTGTCGTCGGGCCGCCATCCGCGCAGTGCCGGCCTAGGGCCTGGCGACACTCGCCGTCGTCAGCCGGATCTGGTTGTTGGCGTCGCGGGTGATGTTCACCCGCCGGCCGTCGAGGGCCGAGTCGGAACCGTCGAACAGGTGGAGCACACGCCGGACGTAGTCGCGCGTCTCCTTGTAGGGCGGGATCCCGTCGTAGCGCGCCACCGCCTCGGGCCCCGCATTGTAGGCGGCGAGCGCCAGCTCGAGCACCCCGAAGCGGTCGACGAGCTGGCGCAGATAGGTGGTGCCCCCGGCGATGTTCTGGTCGAAGTCCCACGGGTCGCCGACCTTGAGATCGCGCGCGGTGCCCGGCATGAGCTGCATCAGGCCCATGGCGCCCTTGTTCGAGAGCGCCCGCGGGTTGTAGCCCGACTCGACCTGCACCAGCGCCTGAACGAGCCGCGGATCGAGCTCGCGGTCGGTGGCGTGGCGGACGATCGCGGTGGCGATCTCGTCGCTCGGTGCCGCCAGGAGGTGATCGGCGAGGCGCCGGCTGCGGGCCTCCGAGGGCTCGTTGACGATCACCTTCGTCCCGTCGGCCCGGACGACGATCCGGGTCGATTCGGCCGCGGCCCGCGGCGGCGCGACGAGCCCCCCCGGGACGAGGCTCGTCAGGGCGGCGACCAGGATCGGTGTCGACAGGCGATTCATGACCGGAAGGGGAATTCTACTCTCCGCCCGCCGGAAGCCCAACGGCGCCCTTCCCGCCGCGTCACGAACCGCCGGCGAGGAGGGTCGACACGGCCGCCGGGACGGCGGCGAGCGCCTCCGGGAGCCGGTCCGGCTCCTTGCCGCCGGCCTGGGCGAAATCGTCGCGCCCGCCCCCCGATCCGCCGACCAGGGCGGCGAGCGAGCGCAGCAGCCGCCCGGCCGGGATGCGCCCCTTGAGGTCGGGGGTCACCGCCGCGATCAGGGAGACCTTTCCTTCGCTCCGGGTGCCCAGGACCACGACCCCGGATCCGAGCCGGTCGCGGAGAGTATCGGCCATCTGCCGCAGCTCGGCAGGCGACGCCGGCGGCACCTCCCGCACCGAGAGCCGCACGCCGTCGACCTCGGATTCGCCGTCGGCGTCCGCCCCGCCGCCGGAGACCATCGCCAACCGGAGCTTCGCCAGCTCGGCGTCGCGCTCCTTGATCTCTCGCCGCAGGGCGGCGACCGCCGGCTCGGCGCGCTCTCCGGACGAGCCGAGCGCCGCCTCGACGGCGGCGAACGCGCGGTCGCGGCCGCGCAGGTAATCGATCGCTCCGGTTCCGGTCAGCGCCTCGATGCGACGCACGCCGGAGGCCACGCCGCGCTCGGCACGCAGCACGAACGGCCCGATCTCGCCGGTGTTGCCGACGTGGCAGCCGCCGCACAGCTCGAGCGAGAATCCCGGGACCTCGACCGTACGCACCCGATCGCCGTACTTCTCGCCGAAGAGCGCCATCGCCCCGGCGGCCACGGCCTCGTCGTACGAGCGGCCTTCGACGATCCGGGTCGGGACCGCCCGCAGGATCCAGGCGTCGACGAGCGACTCGACGCGGCTCCTCTCCTCGTCGGTCAGCGGTTTGCCGTAGGTGAAGTCGAACCGCAGGTGGTCGGGCGCCACCAGCGAGCCCGCCTGGCGGACGCCGGTCCCGAGGACCTCGCGCAGTGCGGCGTGCAGCAGGTGCGTCGCCGTGTGATTGCGCTGCGTCGGCAGGCGGTGCGCTCGGGAAACGGCGAGATCCACCGGCGGGTACGGAGACTCCAGCCGGCCTTCGACGACCGTCACGTGATGCCGGAACCGTCCCGCGTTGTCCCTGGTCGTGTCGGTGACGAGCGCGCGACCACCGTTCCAGCACATCTCGCCACGATCGCCGACCTGGCCGCCACTCTCGGCGTAGAAGACGGTGCGATCGAGCACGACGACACCGGACTGACCCGTCGCAATGGAGGCAGAAAGCTCGGCACCTTCCGCACCGTTGGCGCCGCCGTTCGGCTCGCGGTCGACTCCGACCGCCGCCAGAACGCGGACTCCCTCTGCTGCAAGCTCTTCGTAGCCCTCGAAGACAGTTCTCACCTGAGCGCTGTCCGCCTTCAGGAGAGCGAGATCCACGATCGTTGCATTGCGCTGCGAGTCGCCCGTCGCGGCGCGCGAGCGTTCCCGCTGCCCTTCCAGGGCACGCTCGAATCCGGCCTCGTCGAGCGAGAAGCGTTCCTCCTCCGCGATCTCGCGCAGCAGCTGGATCGGCAGGCCATGGGTGTCGTAGAGGCGGAAGACCTGCTCGCCGGAGAGGGCGCGGCCACCGGAACGCTTCGCCTCCTCGATCGCCTCCTGCACGTGGCGTGAGCCGGCGGCGACGGTGGCGAGAAACTTCTCCTCTTCGGTCCGCAGGGTCGATTCGGAGGCGGCGCGGGTGGCGCCGAGCTCGGGGTAGAAGCCGGCCATCGCTTCGTCCACGGTAGGCAGCAGCCGGCAGAGGAACGGCTCCTCGAAACCGAGGCGCATGCCGTGACGGACCGCTCGGCGCAGCAGGCGCCGCAGCACGTAGCCCCGCCCCTCGTTCGACGGAATGACGCCGTCGGCGAGAAGGAACGCGGTCGCCCGCAGGTGGTCGGCGACGACGCGCATCGAAACGTCGCTCTCGGTGGCGGCGCCGTAGCGCACGCCGGCGAGGGCCGACGTCGCCTGGAGGATCGGGCGGAAGAGATCGGTGTCGTAGTTGGAGTCGACGCCCGCGATGACGGCGCTCACCCGCTCGAGGCCGGCGCCGGTGTCGATGGACGGCCTGGGCAGCGGCACCGTCACGATCGAGCCGTCCTCCGCCTTCGAGCGCTCGAACTGCATGAAGACGAGGTTCCAGATCTCGAGGTAGCGGCCGGAGTCGGTGCCCTCCTCCCAGGAGACCCGCGGCAGCTCGGGATGGCGATCGACGAAGATCTCGCTGCACGGTCCGCATGGACCGGTCTCGCCCATCGCCCAGAAGTTGTCCTTCTCGCCGCAGCGCACCACGCGCTCCGCCGGCAAACCCGAGATCCGCAGCCAGAGCTTCTCCGCCTCCTCGTCCTGCTCGAAGACCGAGGCGAAGAGGTGACGCGAATCTAGACCCCAGCCTTTCGTCACCAGCTCCCAGCCGAACTCGATCGCCTCGGCCTTGAAGTAGTCGCCGAACGAGAAGTTGCCGAGCATCTCGAAGAAGGTGTGGTGCCGCGGGCTCGGGCCGACGTTCTCGAGATCGTTGTGCTTGCCCGAAACCCGGAGACACTTCTGCGAAGTCACCGCGCGCGCGAACTCCGGCGTCGCGGCGCCGGTGAAGTAGTCCTTGAACTGGACCATGCCGGCGTTGGTGAACAACAGGGTGGCGTCGCCGTGCGGAACGAGCGGCGACGACGGCACCTGCCGGTGTCCGCGCTCGCGGAAGAAGGTGAGGAAACTCTGACGGATTTCGGCGCTTCGCATGGGACGATTCCGGGCCCGGTGGTCGGCGCCGGCGGTCACTCGTCGGCGAACGATTCGCCTCCGGCCGCGGGAGCCAACTCCTTTAAAACGGCGAAGATAACACGCCGGTCGAAGCCGCGCCGGTCGAGATGACGGGCGAGCGCCGCCGGCGCGTCGCCGCCGCGGCGCTGCCAGCGGCCGGCGGCTTCCCGGGCCCGGTCGAAGTCACCGTCGGCGGGCAGCGCGGCGAGCGCCCCGGCGATCGCCTCCTCGTCCGCGCCCCGGCGCGCGAGCTCGCTCCGGATCCGCTTCACTCCGTACCCCTTGCGCTCGGCGAGTTGGGCGGCGAACGAGCGCGCCGCCGGAAGGTCGTCGAGATAGCCGAGCCGCGTGAGGCGCTGCACCGCCTCGTCGATCTCGTCGATCTCGTGCCCCGCGCGCGCGAGCTTCTGCTCGATCTCCCGGCGGAAGTGGGGGCGGCGTTCGAGGAGCCGCGCCGCGCGATCGAAGGCGGAGAGCCGGGACCGGACCTCCGGTTCTCCGTCGGGGCCACCCGCCTCGGCCGCGGCGCTCCTCCTTCGTTCCCTCCGCTCGCGCATTCCCGGCATGCTAGCGCGGTCGGTGCGAGCGGTCCTCGGCGGCGCCCGGCCGCGGCCAGTGCACCCGGAAGCACGCCCCACGCGCTGCCGTCGCCGAATCGACGAGCTCGATCGAACCGCCGTTCCGTTCGAGGATCGTGCGCGCGATCGCGAGCCCGAGCCCGAGATGACCACCCCCGCGCGGCTCCTCCCGGAAGGTGAAGAACCGGTCGAAGATGCGTTCGCGGTGCTCGGGCGGAACACCCGGTCCGCGATCGATCACGTCGAGCCGGGGGTTCGCGGCGTCCTGTGCCAGGACGGCATCCACTCGCCCCCCGGTTGGCGAGAACGACAGAGCGTTCGCCAGCAGGTTCTCCACGACGCGTTCGGCCGCCTCCTCCGGGATCGTGCTCACGATCCCGGTCGGCGCGCTCACCGCGATCTCGACTCCTGCCGGACCTTCGTTCCGCGCCACCGCTGCAACCCGCTCGAGCACCGCGCCGAGGTCGCATCCGCGCTCGCCATCGACGGTTCGTTCGGCGTCGAGCCGAGCCAGCTCCTGGAGCGACGTGACCACGCGGTCGATCCGCACCGATTCGGTGCGGATGAGCCCGGCGAGCCGCCGCCGCTCCTCGTCGGTCGCCGAATCCGGCAGGAGGTCGGCTGCGGAGCGCATCGCGGCGAGCGGATTGCGCAGCTCGTGAGCGAGGTCGGTGGCGAACGATTCGAGCTCGTCGAGACGCCGCTCGAGCCGGTCGCTGAGGTTCGCGAGCGCCCGCGCCAGCTCGCCGATCTCGTCGCGGCGGCCGGTCTCCGGAATCGACGATGGACTCTCGCGCCGGCCGCGCAGGGCGCGGTCGGCAGCGTCGCGGAGGCGCAGCAGCGGGCGCACGATTCCGCGGGCGAGGAGGAGCACGATGAGGATCGTCGCCGCGAGCGACAGGAGGACGATCCGGAAGAGGTCGAGGCGGATCCGGTCGAGTGCCGCGAGGACGGTGTCCGTGGTACGGGAGACGACCACTGCTCCGACCACGCGGGTCGCAAGGGCGGCAGGATCGCCCGGGGCCCCCCGTTCGGCGCCGCCTGCGATGTCCGCGGGAAGCGCGCGGACCGGCACGGCAACCGTCAGCACGGTCGAGGCACCATCAGCGCTCTCACGCGTGACGGCGCCGTAGTTCCCGGCGAGCGCCGCCGCGATCGCCGACCCGTCGCTGGCGCCCTCACCCTCCGGCCTCGCGGTGAAGGCGGGACGGAGCCGCCAGAGCAGGGCGCCGATCCGGTAGAGCGCGCGGTCGCGCACCGTCGACGAGCCGCTCCCCGACAGCTTCGTCGAGGATTCCGGAGTGCCGCCCGCGGTGTCGACGAGCGTCGCGCCGGCCGCGTCCACGATTCGTACCCGGCCGGAGAGCGGCCGCTCGATCGCGCGCACCGCCGAGCGCGCCCGCTCGCCGTCGAGCGTCCCCGGCGGAGCGAGCCATGCCGCCAGCGTCCGCGCCTGCACGCCCATGCCGCGCTCCTCGCTCGCCAGCAGCTCTTTCTCGAAGCTCGCGAGCGACCAGACGCCGGCGACCGGGAGGAAGAGGACCAGCAGCGCCACCACGAGCAGGCGCAGGTAGAGGCGCGATCGCATCTAGCCCGGGGGAACACGGAAGCGATAGCCGACACCGTAGACCGCCTCGACCGGGTCGCAATCCGGCGCGACTTGGGCGAGCTTCCGGCGCAGCCGCTTCACGTGCGAGTCGATGGTGCGCTCGCTTCCCGCCTCGTCGTCGCCGTGCACTTCGTCGAGGAGCTGCGAGCGGCTGCGAACATGGCCTGGCCGCCGCGCGAGAGCGGCGAGCAGGAGGAACTCCGAGACGGTCAGCGGGACCGGTCCGCCGTCCACGGTCAGCTCCATGCGGTCGAGGTCGAGGCCCAGGCGGCCGCGCTCCAACCGGCGCTCCGCCGGACTCTCCATCCCTTCGGTGATCAGCCGCGCCCGTCGCAGGAGCACGCGGACCCGCGCTACGAGCTCGCGCAACGAGAACGGTTTCACGAGATAGTCGTCGGCACCGAGCTCGAGCCCGAGCACCTTGTCGATCTCCTCACCCTTCGAGGTGAGCATGAGAATCGGAAGCTCCGGTGTGCGCGATCGCAGCCTCTTCAGCAGATCGATGCCGTCGAGACGCGGCATCAGGATGTCGAGAACCGCCAGATCCGGAAGCAGGCGATCGAACGCCGTCCAGGCCGCGAGCCCGTCCGCGTACGCCTCGACCGCAAATCCTTCGCGCCGCAGTGCGAGTGAAAGCGTCTCCCGGATCGACGGCTCGTCGTCGACGATCGCGATGCGCGCGGCGGCGGAATCGACCATGGCGGGACTCTAGCGCTGCTTCGCGCATCGCCATCGTTTCGCCACATTCCGCCCCGGAGGCGCCATGGTCCAGCCCTCGTTCCGGCCCTCCCGCGTCGCACAGTCCGCGTTCGAAAGGGGAATCCATGAATCCACAGGAACCGATCCGCTGGGTGCGTCGCTCGATCAGTCTTCGTCTCTTCGTCCTCGCTTTCCTGTCACTGCTCCTCCTCGTCCCGCTCTCGAGCGTCCGCGACCTGGTCCGTCAACGCCAGTCGCTGCGGTCGCAGGCGGCCGCTTCGATCTCCGAAGGCTGGGGCGGCGCCCAGACCCTGCTTGGCCCGGCGCTCGTGATCCAGGCGAGTTGCACCACGCGCGACGAGAACGGCAATCCCACGCGCAGCCGCCCGCTCGCGCTCCGTCTGCCTTCGACGCTGCGGTTCGAGGGACGCACGCGATCCGAGATCCGCCGACGGGGCATCCACGAGATCCCGGTCTATAGCACGCACTTCTCGATCGACTTCACGGTCGAGCCTCCGGCCCTGGCGGAGCTCGACTGGGGCTGCGCAGAAACGCGGGTGGAGGCCGCCTCGATCGTCTTCGCCCTCTCCGACGCCCGCGGCATCGATCACATCTCGCCGCTGGAGACTCCCGGAGGCGGACGGGAGGAGTGGACTGCCGGGACGCCGCTAGGCGGCGAGTGGCAGACGGGAGTCCAGGCCGCTCTCCCGATCGCGATGCTCTACCCGCAACCCGGAAGCAGCTCCCTCGCGATGCGCTTCGAGGCCGACCTGCGCGGCACGGACCGGCTCGCGGTGGCGCCTTCCGGGGGCTCCACCGAGCTCCGGTTGACGAGCGATTGGCCCGATCCTTCGTTCGACGGCATGTTCCTCCCCTCCGAGCGTCGCGACACGGCCGCAGGATACGAGGCGGTGTGGCGGGTTTCGGAACTGGCACGCCCCATCCGCTCGCTCTGGCTCGACGGCGGCTGCTCCATGCGTCTCGCCGCGACCGCCTTCGGCGTCTCCTGGTACCGCCCGGCGGACAGCTATCTCAAGACGGAGCGCTCACTCAAGTACGGATTCCTCTTCGTGGTGCTGACGTTCCTGGCGTTCTTCCTCTTCGAGCTCGCCGGAACGCGCCGGGCGCATCCGCTGCAGTACGGCCTCGTCGGCGGCGCGATCTGTGTCTTCTTCCTCCTCCTGCTGTCGATCTCGGAACGCTCGAGCTTCGGACTCGCCTATCTCGTGGGCTCCGCCGCCACCGCCGTCCAGATCACTCTCTACGGCCGGGCGCTCCTCGATTCGGGGCCCCGGGTCGCGGTGTTGGGCGGAGTGATGGCGACGCTCTACACCGCGCTCTATCTGCTCGTCGGCCTCGAAGAGACGGCGCTGCTCGTCGGTGCGGTCGGTCTCTTCGTGGTGATCGGAATCACCATGTGGTGGACCCGGAACGTCGGCCGCGAGCCGGCGCCAGCGGCATGAGCGGAGGCGCGGCCGTCAGCCGCGCAGCCGCCGCACGAGCTTGCGCAGCGGACTCGACTCGTCGAGCCGGCGTTCGACGTCGTCGAGCGACGCGGGCAGGAGGAGGACGCTGCGGCGCTGCAGCTCGACGAGCAGGAGCTCGATCTGGTCGGCTCGCGTTTCGGCTGCGGGAGAGAACAGGCGCCGCAGAGTGGTCCGCCCGTCGAAGCCGTCGAGGAAGGCGCGCTGGGCGATCGGCAGCGCCTCGATCTCGCGGTCCGGAGGTCGCTGGATCCAGACCGGGACCAGCGCTTCGATCGCCTGGAGAGGGAAGATCGCGCTGTCGGATCCCACCACGACCTCGTCCTCCGACTCGACCGAGAGCAGGAACTGCCGGAGGTCGATGTCGCGCGAGTCGCTGGCCCGTTCGATGCCGTTGCGCACGATCTCGAGCGCGCCGCGCTGCAGCAGGTCGAACAGCGAGGAGAGGAAGGGGAAGTGAATGCCGCCGACGCGCGCGTAGATCTCACGTATCGACGATTCGGTTTCGCACTGTTCGAGGATGCAGCGCTCGAGCGCCGTGTACGGCGTCTTGCCGACGCCCGGGCCGTGCGCCACCACCACTTCGTCGTCGACCAGGACGCCGCGGATCCGAGCCAGCTCGTCGATCCACCGCGTCCCTTCGAGGAGGATCTCGGTGGAGTTCAGATCGAGCTCGAGACGGCGGTCGGGAAGCTTCTGGTCGAGGAAGTAGAAGAGGCCCTGCTGCCAGAGAAAGACGTCCTGCACCGACTCCGTCACCGCCCGCGAGAGGGTCGAGCGGATCATCTCCTCGTCGAGCAGCTCGAGCTCGCCGAGTGCCGCGCCGAGCGGCTGCCGGCTGGTGCGACAGTGGACGAGCGCCTTCCCCAGGGACTCGGCGTTGAGGTACCCGTGCAGCAGGAGGAAGTGGCCATAGAGCTCGTGCGGCTGGTTGGAGCGGCACTCGACGATCTGGCCGGCGCGGAAGCCGACCCGCTTCTCCCGCTGGCTGCGGCGGATGACGAGCGTGCCCGAGGCGCGCTCCTGGATCGCCCACTGCAGCAGATTCGAGGCGGGAAAGACGCCCAGGCGACCGGTGAACTCCATCTTCTGTCAGGCCCCGCTTCCGGCTCCTTCAGGAGGGCGTCGCGCCCCCCGGGTCAACGCTTCGGCGCCTCGAAGCGCTCCACTTCGAAGGCGGATTCCGTGGTCGGCGCGAGCGCACCGGGCTGCTCGATCGAGGTCTCCATCTCTTCGCGCGACACGTCGGACGTGAACTGCACGCCCTGGATACGGAGCTTGAACTCGTCCGGGTTTGTGGCGCGGCGCATCGCCTCGTCCAGCGTGATGAGACCGGCCTTGTAGAGCTGGAACAGCGACTGATCGAACGTCTGCATCCCGTACTGCGAGGTGCCGAGGGCGATCTGCTCGCGGATGTACTTCGTCTTGTCCTTGTTCTCGATGCAGTCGCGGATGTAGGGCGTGACGATCATCACTTCCGCCGCCGGTACCCGTCCGATGCCGTCGGCCCGGGGCATCAGGCGGAGCGAGATGACCGCCTTCAGCACCTGCCCGAGCTGGATGCGGATCTGTTTCTGATGGTGCGGCGGGAAGACGGCGATGATGCGGTTGATCGTCTCGGTCGCGTCGAGCGTGTGCAGGGTCGAGAAGACCAGGTGACCGGTCTCCGCCGCCAGCAGCGCCGTCTCGATCGTCTCGTAGTCGCGCATTTCGCCTACCAGAATGACGTCCGGGTCCTGGCGCAGCGACGACCGCAGCGCGCCCGAGAAGGTGCGCGTGTCGACGTCGATCTCGCGCTGGTTGACCAGCGACTTCTTGTCGCGATGCAGGAACTCGACCGGGTCCTCGATGGTCACGATGTGTTCGCTGCGCGCCGAGTTGATCCAGTCGATCATCGCGGCGAGCGTGGTCGACTTGCCCGATCCGGTCGTCCCGGTACAGAGCACGAGGCCGCGACTCTCCTCGCAGATCCGTTCGAGGACCGGCGGCAGCGTGAGCTCGCGGATGGTCAGGATCCGGCCCGGGATGACGCGCAGGACGAGCCCGACGGTGCCGCGCTGCTGGAAGATGTTGCAGCGGAAGCGGCCGAGGCCCGGAACCGAGTAGGCGATGTCGATCTCGAATTCGTCCTTGAAGCGCTGCTTCTGCCTGGCGTTCATCATCGAGAACGCCATCGCGATGGTGTCTTCCTGCATCAGCCGCTTGAGCTCCGGCAGCGGAATCAGCGTGCCGTCGATGCGCAGTACCGGGTGGCTCCCCACCTTGAGGTGAAGGTCGGAGGCCTTGCGTTCGACGGCGATCTTGAGCAGGTCGTTGACGTTCATCGCAAGCCTCCGTCCCGTCCGTTACGAAGAAGCATGGACCGTCGTCGCGGCCGGAACCGGCGTCAGCCAGCCGTGACGATCCGCGATCTCGCCTCGGGTGATGCCGCAGAACTCGTCCATCAGCCGGCGGGTGATCGGGCCCGTGGTGCCGTCACCGACCGGGATCCGGTCGATGGTGGCGATCGGAGTGACCTCGACGGCGGTACCCGTGAAGAACGCTTCGTCGCACATGTAGAGCAGACCGCGCGGGATCGCCTCGCGCCGGATCATGAGCCCCATCTCCTCGGCCAGCATCATGATCGCGTTGCGGGTGATCCCCGGCAGGATCGACGAGGAGACCGGAGGGGTGAAGAGCTGCCCGTCGCGCACCAGGAAGATGTTCTCGGCCGAGCCTTCCGAGACGTAGCCCTGCTCGTCGAGGGCGATCCCTTCGGCGAAGCCGTTGGTGATCGCCTCCATCTTGATGAGCTGCGAGTTGAGGTAGTTCGCGGTCGCCTTGGCGAGCGCCGGTGAGCTGCCGAGGCTCATCCGCCGCCAGGTCGAGACGCAGGCGTCGACTCCCCGGTCGCCGCTGTCCTCTCCGAGGTAGCGGCCCCATCTCCAGACCGCGATCGTGACCTCGACCGGCGACTTCAGCGGGTTGATTCCCGGGGTCCCCAGCCCGCGGAAAACGATCGGACGGATGTAGCAGGCGTCGAGCTCGTTGGCGTTGATCGTGTCGAAGACCGCCTGCGTCAGCTCGTCGGCGTCGAACGGGATGTCCATCCGGTAGACCTTGCACGAGTTCTCGAGGCGCTTGAGGTGCTCGGCGAGACGGAAGACCGCCGAACCGCTCTTCGTCGCGTAGCAGCGGATCCCCTCGAAGAGACCCGAACCGTAGTGAAGGGCGTGCGACAGGACGTGCACCGTGGCCTTCTCGAACTCCACGAGACGACCGTTCATCCACACCCATCGGACACCGGCGAAAGGACTGTCAGACAAGAGTTTCTCCTCGTACGAATCCTCCGCGATGGTACCGCCGCTCCCGGGAGGCGTCAAACCAAGGTTGCGCAGTGCGACCGGACGAATCCCCGCTGCTAGAGTCGCGCGGCATGGCGCGAGCGCCCGAAACGAAGGGAGTTCCGGACCTGTCGGCTCCGGAGCGGGTCCGCGAGCTGATCCGCAGCCACTCGCCGTCGTTCTGGCGCAGCCGGCCCCTGCCCGACGAGCTGCGTCTCGACGATTCCGGGATCGGATTCGACTCGGTGGGACTGGTGGAGCTGCTCGCCGCCTTCGAGCGCGAGTTCGACGTCGCGCTCCCCGGCGATATCTTCCTCGAGGACGAGATGACCGTCGGCCAGCTCGCGCAGCTCCTGCTCCGGGCGGTTCCCGCCGCCACCGCGTGACCTCTCCGGACGCCGGGGACGCTCCGGATTCCCGCCGCTCCGGATTCCTGAAGCGGTTCGTCCGCGCCCGCTTCGACCGCCGCGAGCGGGCGATCGCAGCCTCTCCGCTCCCGGCCGAGGAGGCGCTCTCCGCCGCGGCGCGGATCGGCGCGCTGCGCGCGGCCCTCTCCCGCCGCTGGCCCGAACCGGCCCAGGTCCGTTCGCTGTTCGGTGTCCGCGGTCTTTCCTCGAGCACGCTGGCCGCACGGATCGGAGCGCTCGAAGCGCGCAATCGTCTGGTCATCCGGCGACTCGAAGGACGCCCCCTCGATCCGTTCGCGCCGCTGGTGAGCTGGACTCCTCCGACGGCCGCGGAAGGGATCCCGCGACCCGCGATCCTCGTCACGGCGCACCTCGGAGCGATCTACCTGCTGGCTGCCGCCCTCAACCGGCTGAACGTTCCGCGCCTCGCGATCCGCTGGTCGGAGTGGCACACGCCGGGACACCTGGAACGAAGCGCTTCGACGGCCGTCGGTCCCGAGCGGCGCACCGAGGTCCTCCGCACCGCAGTCGCCACCCTGCGCGACGGCGGGTTCGTCACCACCGTGCTGGACGGCGCGCACGGCTCGACGGTTCCTGCCCGGATCCTCGATCGCGACTTCCGGCTCAGCCAGGGGGCGTTCACCCTGGCCCGACTGTCGGGGGCACCGGTGATCCCGATCGCGGCGCTCTGGGAAGGCGACCGGATCCGGGCCGCCGTCTGGCCGGCGGTCGCGACGCCCGCCGAAGCGGCGCGCTGGCTGGAAGAGCTCCTCCGATCCCGTCCCGAGCAGTGTTCGCTCGGCCTCCTGCGCCGGCTCCTATTCGACCCAGCCGTCGGCCAACCCGTGGAGCACTGAAGGTCCCGGAAGCTCGGCGCAGGCGATCGAACGCCGGACTTCGACGTGGCGGATCTTGCCGCTCGCGGTCCGGGGCAGCGTCCGCTCCCGGACGACCAGCACCTCCTTGGGAAAGAGGCCCACCTGGCTGCGGACCGCCCGTGCGACCTGTTCGGCAACGCCGGCCGCGAGGTCCGGCGCCTCGAGCGCGCTCTCGACGACCAGGACGATTCCGTGCGCTTCGGGCAGTTCGCATCGGGCGAGAGCGACCGCCGCGGAGCCGACGACCCCGGGAACGCTCTCCGCCGCCTCCTCGAGCTCTCGCGGTGCATAGGTCGCGCCGCCGTGCTTGATCAGCACGCGACGCCGTCCGCGCACGAAGAGCTCCCCTCGCGCATCGGTTCGCCCCCAGTCGCCCGTCGCGAGCCAGCCGTCCGGAGTGAGCGCATTCTCGTCGCCGTCCGCTCCGAAGTAGCCGGAGAAGAGCGCCGCGCTGCGGACCCAGATCTCGCCCTCCTGCTCCGGCGGCAGCTCGTCGCCGTCCGGCCCCACGATCGCCAGCTCGACTCCCGGCAGCGGACGCCCGCACGAGACGTTGCCGCGTCCGTCGACGACGAGCTCCTCGCCCGGTCGGACCACGGTGACGGAGAACGTCGACTCCGCGAGCCCGTATCCGGGCCGGACGATGCCCGGCAGTCCGAACCGGGATTCGAATTCGGAGATCGTCGACCCGCGGATCGACTCTCCGCCGCTCACGACGAGGCGCAGCGACGAGAGGTCGCATGTTCGGCCGCCGACGGCGCGCACCGCCGAACGGAGCGCGAAGTCGGGCGCCGAGGTGAACGTTGCCCGCCGCATCTCGATCTCCTCGATCCAACGACCCAGGCTGCGGACCTGCGGCGGCACGAGGTGGGCTGGCGTCCCGCCGACGACCGGCAGGACCACGAACCGCAGGAGCCCGGTCACGTGCCAGGGCGGAACCCACCCGACCAGGACGTCGTCGCTCCCCGCATCGAGGATCCCCGCCGACTGCTGCCGCCAGGCCGCGAAGGCGCGATGCGAAACGATCACGAACCGCGGCTCACCCGTCGTGCCGGAAGTCATCTGCAGATAGAACGGATCCTCGGGATCCACCGAGGGAGGCTCGATCGGCAGGAGTGAAGGCTCCGCCAGGCGTTCGAGGGCGGCGATCGGCGTTCCGGCAGCAGCGCCCAGGGCGCCGCCCCAGCTCGCGACCTGATCCTCCGTCGCGAGCGCGAGCGAGGCCTTCCCGCGCGCGACCCGCGCCAGCGCGGTCAGCGGAGCGACATCGGGATGGATCGCGAACGGAACGGCGCCGGCGAGCATCGCGGCGGAGAACCCGCGGACGAACGGGAGACCCGCCGGAAGCAGCAAGGCGATGCGGTCTCCGGGCGCCACGCCGGCCCGCTGCAGTCCACGGGCGAGAGCGGAAGCCTCGGCGAGGAGCTCGCCGTACTGGAGGCTCTCCCCTCCGGATGCGAAAGCGAGCCGCTCGGGAGTCGCGCGCCCCCGGGCGACGAGTGCTGCGGCGTAGGCACTCGGAGACCCGGACACCGGCGCAGGATAGGACAGGCGCCTGCTACGCTCAACCGGTGAATCCACCCGAGCCCCCGACGGAGTCGCCGAACAGTTCGGGTCGACTCCTGCAGGCGATGGGCCGGTGGACGCTCGCCGCGCTGGTCGTCAACGCCATCCTCGGCAGCGGCATCTTCGGGCTGCCCGCCACCGTCTCGCGCCTCGTCGGCGCTGCCGCCCCCTGGGCCTGGATCGTCGGCGCCGCCGGCAACGGCGTGGTGATGCTCTGCTTCGCCGAGGTCGCCTCGCGCTTCCACGCCGCGGGCGGCGCTTATCTCTACGCGCGGGAGACCCTGCCGCGGCCTCTCGCGATCCTCATCGGCTGGCTCGCCTACCTCACCCGCGTCACCGCTGCCGCGGCCGCCGCCAACCTGTTCACCGTCTACCTGGCGCAGCTGGTTCCCGCCGCCGAGCGCGAGGGCGCGCGGATCGCCCTCCTGGTCCTGCTCCTCGGCACCCTGGCGCTGGTCAACTATCGCGGCGTCGAAGCGGGTGCGCGCTGGAACAACCTGTTCACCGCCGCCAAGCTCCTGCCGCTCCTCTTCTTCCTCGCCGCCGGAGCGCTCTTCGCCTGGAGCCGCCCGGTGGTCACGGCGCTCGCGCACGGTGACACCGGTGCAGCCGACTGGCTGCAGGCGAGCCTCCTCATCTGCTTCGCCTACGGCGGCTACGACGGCGCGATGATGGCGATGGGCGAGGCGAAGAATCCGCGCCGCGACGCCCCGTTCGCCCTCGTCGCGGCGATGATCTTCCTGGCGGTGCTCTACACCGCGGTCCAGCTCGTCGTCGACGCCACCCTCGCCGATCCAGGCGCGAGCGCGCGCCCCCTGGCCGAAGCGGCCGCGGCCATCCTCGGACCGTGGGGCGGAGCGCTCCTCGCCGTCGGCGCGATCCTCTCGGTCGTCGGACTGCTCGGCGCCAACTTCCTCAACGCGCCGCGGCTCGGCTTCGCGCTCGCCGAACACCGCGATCTGCCGGCCCTCTTCGGCCGCGTCCACCCGCGCTTCCGCACGCCGCACGTGGCGATCGTCGCCTTCGCGACGATGGTCCTCGCGCTCGCGGTCTACGGCAACTTCGAGTGGAGCGCGACGCTGTCCGCGGTCTCCCGGCTGTTCGTCTACGGCAGCACCTGCGTCATCCTCCTGCTGCTTCGCCGGCGACGCCCCGGCGAGGCGCGGTTCGCGCTCCCCGGAGGTCCGCTCTTTCCCCTCCTGGGGATCGCCTTCTGTCTTCTCCTGGTGACGCGCATGGGAACGACCGACGCCTGGCTCCTCGCCGCCGTCGTGGTCCTCGCGGCGCTCCACTGGGCGGTCGTGCGGCGATCGCCGCGATCGCGCTAGGCCTCGGCGGCGAGCACCAGTCCGGCGGCGACCACCGCCGCCGTCTCGACGCGGAGAACGGTTCCGCCCAGCCTCCAGAGCCCGGCGCCGCGGCGCACGAACGAGGTTCGCTCCGCCGGGCTCCATCCGCCCTCCGGCCCGACGAAGAGGGCGACCCGGCCGTCGGCGCCGGGCACCGGAGCGACGTGTCTGCCTTCGCCGTCGAGCACCGCGATCGCGGCGCCGTCGGCCGCTCCGCGCTCGAGCTCCTCGTCGAGGGTGCCGGCGGCGACGATCTCCGGCACGACCGAACGCCCGCACTGTTCCACCGCCGAGACCGCGATCCGTCGCCAGCGCTCGAGCTGCGCCGCCAGCGGTCGTCGCGCTTCGCGCTCCGCGACCGCGAAGCGGACCGCGACGACGCCGAGCTCGGTCGTCTTCTCGACCAGCCAGGCGGCGCGTTCGGGTTTCGGTGTCGCGACGACGACGGTCACCGCGAGGCCGGGCTCGTTGGGCGGCGCCGCGTCGCCAAGAGCGAGCCGCGCCGTCCGGCGATCGATCGTCGCGATCGTCGCCCAGCGCGCCGCTCCCCGGCCGTCGACGACGCGCAGCCGCTCGCCGGCGACGGCCCGCCGCACGCGGAAGAGATGATGGTGCGCCTCGCCTTCGACGGTCGCCGCCGCGCCGGCGAACTGCTCCGGAGAGAGCAGCAGGTGGATCAACTCGCTGCTCCCGCCGCTTCGGGCTTCGCCGCGAAGCGCAGCCCGACCCACTCTCCGGCATGGATCGCGTCGCGCGAGGCAAGCCCGAGCGCGGCGAACGACGCCTCGACCGCCGCGCGCTCGGTCCCGAGCACCCCGGAGACAAGAAGCTCGCCCCCGGGCGCCATCTGCGCCACTACCGCCGGGAGCTCGTCGGCGACTTCGTGCGGGAGGACGTTCAGGACGACGATCTCGAACGGCCGCCCCGAGGCGAGCGCAGCGACGGTACCGGCGAACAGCCGGGGCGTCACCCCGTTCTTCCGCGCGTACTGCACCGCGAGGAGCGAGGCCGCGGGGTCGATGTCGAAACCGACCGCCTCGCGCGCCCCGAGCAGCAGCGCCGCCATCGCCAGGATGCCCGAACCGCAGCCGACGTCGAGCACGCGGCGGCCGGCGACTGCCGTCCGTTCGAGGAGCTCGTACGCGAGGCGGGTCGATTCGTGGCTGCCGATGCCGAAGGCGGTGCGGGCCGGGATCCGCAGGAGGTGCCGGCCGGCTGCCGCCACCGGCTCCGCCGGCTCGCCCTCCCACTCGCGCGGATCGACCAGCAGCCGGTCTCCGAGCTCGATCGGGCGCGCACTCTCGCGCCAGGCGGCGAGCCAGTCGGTCTCCTCGACCTCGTCCCCGTCGACGAGCGCCGCCCCCGGCACCAGGCGCCGGAGCTCCTCGAGCTCCCCCGCCCCCGGGTCGGTCCCGGCGGCGAACGAAGCGATGACGAGGAGGCCGTCGTCGGGCAGATCGCGGAACTCGAGACCCTCGGTACCGCGGCCCCAGAGCCAGCCGGAGAGAAGATCCTGCTCTGCTTCGGAAACGCGGAAGCGCAGCCGGCGGTACCGGCGCGCCATCAGCCGAACAGGTCGCGGACGCGGTCGAGGACGCCGCTCTTCTCGCGCACCGGCCGCCCTTCGAGCTCACCGAGCTTGCGCAGCAGCTCGCGATGCGCGTCGGACAGATCGCTGCTCCGGGGCACGCGGATGGTGACGAGCGCGACGTGGTCACCGCGGCTGGAGCTGCCGAGCCGCGGGATCCCCTGACCGCGGAGGCGGAACTGCTCGCCCTGCTTCGTCCCGGCGGGGATCTCGAGCTCCTTCGCGCCGTGCAACGTCTCGACCTCGACGGTCGCCCCGAGGACCGCCTGGGCGAAGCCGATCTCGACTTCGGAGAGAACGTGCGCCCCGTCGCGCTCGAAGCGCGCGTGCGGCGCGAGCGACAGGACGACGTAGAGGTCGCCGGCCGGGCCGCCGCGGCGGCCGTGCTCGCCCTGACCGGTCAGCCGGATGCGGGCTCCGGAATCGACGCCGGCGGGGATCTTCACCTCGAGCGAGCGCACCTTCTCGACCCGCCCCTCGCCGCGACAGTTCCTGCACGGGTCGGCGACGATCGCCCCCTCGCCGCGGCACTGCGGGCAGGCCCGGGCCATGGTGAAGAAGCCCTGGCTGTAGCGCACCTGTCCTCGCCCGCCGCAGGTGGCACAGGTCGTCGCCTGGGTCCCCGGGGCGGCGCCCGAGCCGCTGCACGTCTCGCAGCTCTCGAGGCGCGGGATCTGCAGCGTCTTCGTGACCCCGAACGCCGCCTCCTCGAACTCGATGCGCAGGTCGTAGCGCAGGTCGGCGCCGGCCGATGCTCCGCCGCGCGCAGCGCGCCCGCCGAAGCCGCCGCCGAAACCGAACAGATCGCCGAGGATGTCCGAGAAATCGGCGAAGGTGGAGGGATCGAAGCCGCCCTCGAACGAAGGCGCGCCCTGATGGCCGAAGCGGTCGTAGCGCGCACGCTTTTCGGCGTCGGAGAGGACGGCGTACGCCTCGGCGGCCTCCTTGAAGCGCTCCTCCGCCGCCTTGTCACCCGGATTCTTGTCGGGATGGTACTGCAGCGCGAGCCGACGGTACGACGCCTTGATCTCGCGATCGGTGGCGGTACGGCTCACCTCCAGGACTTCGTAGTAGTCACGCTGTGCCGTCGGCATGGTCTCAGCTCTTGCTCGCGTCGTCGATCTCGGGGATGCCGGTGATATCCCTCGCTCCGGCCTCCCCGACCCGGCTCATCATCATCTCGGACAGCGTCCGCGACGTCGAATTGAGGTCGAAGAGCGCCGTCTCGAGATCGGCGCGGGTATCGCTGGTCAGGGCCATCCGCGCCCGCAGCATCGTGTCGTTCGCACGCTTGCGGTCCTTGTCGGGCAGCGCGTCGGGGAACTGCGTCAGCACCTTCTCGTTGGTGTAGATCAGCCCCTCGATCCGGTTCTTAAGCCTCCGGAGCTCGCGCTTCTGGGCGTCGGCCTGGGCGAACTGGTCGGCTTCGCTCACCAGGCGCTCGATCTCCTCCTTCGAGAGACCGCCCGCCGGGTTGATCTGGATGGTCTGCGACTGGTTCGTCGCCACGTCCCGCGCCGAGACCGAAACGATGCCGTTCGAGTCGATGGCGAAAGTCACCTCGATCTGTGGAACGCCACGCGGTGCCGGCGGAATTCCCACGAGCTCGAAACGACCGAGCGAGCGGTTCTCCGCCGCGATCTCGCGCTCGCCCTGGAGGACGTGGATCTCCACGGTGTCCTGGTTGTCGACCACCGAGGTGAAGACCTGGGTGTTCTTGGTCGGGATGGTGGCGTTGCGCTCGATCAGCTTCACGAACAGTCCGCCGTGTGTCTCGATTCCCATCGACAGCGGCGTGACGTCGAGCAGGACGAGATCCTTGATGTCGCCGCGGATGATGCCGCCCTGGATCGCGGCGCCGATGGCGACCACTTCGTCCGGGTTGATGTCGCGGTTCGGCGGTCGCTGGAAGATGCGCTCGACGGTCTGGGCGACGAGCGGCGTCCGCGTCTGTCCGCCGACCAGGAGCACCTCGTCGATCTCGCTCGGCGAGAGGCCCGCCTGCTCGATCGCGTCGCGGCACGGCCCCTCGGTGCGCGCCACGAGCTCCGCCACCAGGGTCTCGAAGTGGGCGCGCGTGATGACCCGCGAGAGGTGGCGCGGCCCGTTGTCGTCCGCCGAGATGAACGGCAGGTTGATCGTCGCTTCGGTCACGGTCGAGAGCTCGCACTTCGCGCGCTCGGCCGCCTCCTTGAGGCGCTGCAGCGCCATGCGGTCGCCGCGCAGGTCGATCGAGGTTTCGGAGCGGAACTCCTGGATCAGCCAGTCGATGATCTTCTGGTCGAAGTCCTCGCCCCCGAGGTAGGTGTCGCCCGCCGTCGAGCGCACTTCGAAGATCCCTTCGGAGAGCTCGAGGACCGAGATGTCGAAGGTGCCGCCGCCGAGGTCGTAGACCGCGATCCGCTTGTGGCCGGTGCCGCGATCGAGACCGTAGGCGAGCGCCGCCGCCGTAGGCTCGTTGAGGATGCGCAGCACCTCGAGTCCGGCGATACGGCCGGCGTCCTTGGTCGCCTGGCGCTGCGAATCGTCGAAGTAGGCCGGTACGGTGATGATCGCCTCCTTCACCGTTTCGCCGAGGGTCTCCTCCGCGAATGCCTTGAGCTCGCGCAGGACGAAGGCCGAGATCTCCTCGGGGCTGTGCTGGCGGTCGCGGATCTGGATCTTGACGTCGCCGTTGGGAGCGTCGACGAGGCCGTAGGGCAGGAGATCGCACGCGCGCTGCACGTTCGGGTCGGTGAACTTGCGGCCGATCAGGCGCTTCACCGCGAAGACGGTCTGTTGCGGATTGGTGATCGCCTGCCGCTTGGCGATCTGCCCCACCAGACGATCGTTGTCGGGGGTGAAGGCGACGATCGAAGGCGTCGTGCGCGAACCGTCACGATTGGCCAGCACGCGCGGCGAGAACGCCTCCACCACCGCGACGCAGCTGTTGGTCGTGCCCAGATCGATGCCGATGATCTTTCCCACGGGCTCCCCCTTCTCCGGTCCTGAGTCTCAGTTCTCTTCCGGCTCGCGGTGCGCCGCCGGTTCTTCCGCGGCGTCGCTCCGTCCGGCGGGCTCGACCGGCATCGCGACGCGCACCAGTGCCGGCCGCAGCAGGCGCTCGTTCAGCCGGTAGCCGCGCTGGTACTCGTCGATCACCATCGGCGCCTCGACCTCGGCCGAGCTCTCGTGCGACACCGCCTCGTGCAGCGAGGGGTCGAAGCGTTCTCCGCGCGCCGCCACCACGGTCAGACCGAATCGCTTGAGCACGTCCTGCAGCTGCCGGTGGATCATCTCGACCCCCTGCCGCAGGTCGTCGCCGGCGTTCTGCTGCGCCGCCGCGGCGAGCGCACGTTCGAGGTTGTCGACGACGGGAAGGAGGTCGCGGATCGGCTCGACCAGGGCGTAACGCTCGATCTCGCCGCGCTCGCGCTCGGCCCGCTTGCGGAAGTTGTCGAAGTCGGCGCGCAGGCGCACGAAGCGTTCCTTCTGCTCCGCCAGCTCCTCCGCCAGCCGCCGGCTCTCGGCGGATGCCGGCGCCTCACCCGCGGCGCCCTCCCGGTCGTCGGACTCCTCGTCGAAGCCGAGGATCTCGACGACCGTGTCGTCGAAGGCGTCGTCGCCCGGCTTCGGGCCGGCGGATCCGTTGTCGCCGTCACTCATGCGCGGATCTCCATGTCAGCGATTGGCGCTCGCCTCGAGGGCGCGCGAGAGGGATTCGCCGAGATAGTCGACGAGCGGGATCATGCGTTCGTACTGCATCCGGGTCGGACCGAAGACGCCGAGGGTGCCGCGCGTGGTGTCGTCGGCGCCGTAGGAGCGCGCGACCAGGCTGAACCCCAGATCGGACGTGACGGCGCTGTCGTCGCCGATCACCACCCGCACGCCGCCGCCTTCGAGGCAGAGGTTGAGCAGACCGACCAGACGCTGCCGGTCGGCGAACGTGTCGAGCAGGCGGCGCACGCGGGCGACGTCCTCGAGCTCGCGACGGGCCAGCACCTGCGACGTACCTTCGACGAGCAGCTCCGGACCGGACGACGGCTCGAGTCCGCGCTGGGCGAGGGAGATCGCCCGCGCGAGGAGCAGGTCGACCTGCGTCCGTTCGTCGTTCATCGCCCCGAGGAGACGTTCGCGGATCGCGCGCAGCGACCGCCCGCGGTAGTTCTCGGTCAGGTAGTTCGAGATCCGCACCAGCTCCTCGCGCGACAGGTCCTCGTCCGACTCGATCAGCTTGTTCTCGACGAAGCCCGCCTCGGAGACCACGATGCAGAGGATCCGGCGGCCGGACAGCGGCACGAAGTCGATCGAGCGCAGGTGGGTCTCGCCGATCGCCGGCGTGACCAGGATGCCGATCTGACCGGAGAGATCGGACAGCAGTTGCGACGCGACGCCGACGATCTTCTCGGGCTGCGACTCTCCCGCCTTGAGGTCGGCGTCGATCCGCCCCCGCTCCCCTTCCGAGAGCGCCCGCGCCTCCATCAGCGACTCGATGTAGAGGTGATACCCTGCGCGGCTCGGAACCCGTCCGGCCGAGCTGTGCGGCTGCTCGAGATAGCCCCGCTCCTCGAGGTCGGCCATGACGTTGCGGATCGTCGCCGCCGACACGCCGTGGCGAACGTGCTTGGCCACCGCGCGCGAGCTCACCGGCTGACCCTCCAGGATGAAGGTCGACACGATGTCGCGCAGGATCTCGCGATCGCGGGCGTTGAGCTCGATGTACGAGCGGTCGGAATCCATGGTCACCTGTTCGGAACTCATGCAGGCACAAGCAGTTCCCGTCATTGCGCCGGCCGGAGAACGAGCGTAGTTTACCGCAGTGACGACCGGGAATCGGCCTCTCGCCGGACTGCGCCTCGCCCTCGTCGGCGCCGGCGCGGTCGGCGGAAACCTGGCGCGCTGGTTCGCCGTGCGTGGCGCGGTCGTGGCGACGGTCACGGCGCGGCCCGGGTCCCGACGCGCCGCGGCCCTCGTCGCGGAGCTCGGCGCCACGCCGCAGGCGGTGGACGAGCTCGCGAGCGCGGCGTGCGATCTCTTGCTCCTCGCGGTCCCGGACGAAGAGATCGCTCCCCTCGCCGGACGCCTCGCGGACCGTCCCCAGGCCGCGGTCGCGCTGCACGTCGCCGGAGCGCTGGACGCCTCGGTCCTGGCGCCGCTCGCCGCCGCCGGCAGCGCCGCGGGGACGTTCCACCCGCTCCTCGCCTTCTCCGGCCTCGCCGCCTCCGCCGATCCCGAGCCCGGCATCTTCTTCGCCCTCGACGGCGACCAAGCCGCCGTCGAGCTGGGCCGGCGCCTCGCGGCGGCCCTGGGTGGCCGTGCCGCGATCGTCTCCGGCCCGATCCGGCCGCTCTACCATCTCGTCGCGACGCTGCTCGCCGGAGGCGTCACCACCGTAGCTGCTGCCGCCTTCGAGATCGCCCGCGCCGCGAAGCTCCCGGAGGAGGCGAGCGACGGGTTCCGCCAGCTCTCGACCCGGGCGCTGGCCGGAGCGCTCGCGGCCGCAGAGCCTGCTGCCGGCATCACCGGCCCGGCGGCCCGCGGCGACCTCGCCACCTTCCGCACCGAGGCGCGAACGCTCGACTCGACTTCTCCCGCGGCGCTGCCGATCGTCCTGGCCCTGGCGCGGGAGAGCCTCCGCCAAAGAGCGCGTGTCGCGCCCGAGACCCCCGCGCAGCAGCGGCTCCGTGAAGCCCTCGAACGTCCGGATCTTCTTGACCGGACTGGAGATCGGGTGCTAACTTTCCCCCCGGGTCGTCACGGCTGACATCATGGTTTTCTTCAACTACAGCACCATGCAGATGGCGGCCAAGATCGTTTACTACGGTCCCGGTCTCTGCGGCAAGACCACCAATCTGCAGTTCATCTACGGGCACACGTCCCAGGACAGCCGCGGAGAGATGGTCTCGCTCGAAACCGAGACCGACCGCACGCTGTTCTTCGACCTCCTGCCGATCGACGTCGGCTCGATCGCCGGCTTCAACACCCGCATCCAGCTCTACACGGTGCCGGGACAGGTCTTCTACAACACGACGCGCAAGCTGGTGCTCAAGGGCGTCGACGGCGTGGTTTTCGTCGCCGACTCGCAGCGGCCGATGCTGCAGACCAACATCGATTCGCTGCGCAACCTCGAAGAGAATCTGCAGGAGATGAGCCTCTCGTTCGAGACGCTGCCGATCGTGCTGCAGTACAACAAGCGCGATCTGCCGGACGTCTGCTCGGTGGCGGAGATGGAGGCGGCGCTCAATCCGCGCGGCTGGCCCAGCTTCGAGGCGTCGGCGGTGACCGGCCAGGGCGTCTTCGAGACACTCAAGGGGATCTCGAAGGCGACGCTGCTCAATCTCAAGAAGCGACTGACCAAGCCGGGCTCCGAATCGAGTCAGCAGGGTCGCGTGATCGCCGTCGCCTCGCCGGTGCCGCAGCGTCCGGGCGCCACGCCGCCGCGGCCCGCCCCGTCGGGGGCGTATCCGAAGGCGACTCCGCCGACGCCGCCGCGACCGGCGACGCCCTCCGGCGCCCATCCCCGGCAGGCGGCAACGACGGGCGTGTCAGGAGCTCACGCGAAGCCGGCCCCGCTGTCGCCCGCGGCGCGCGGCAAATCGAGTCAGGTGGACGTCCTCGCCGAGCTCGAGAAGATCCGCCGCCAGGCGATCAGCGCACCGCAGGCTCCGGTCCGCGCGCCCGTGCGCCCCGCCCCGCCGGCGGCCCCGCCCTCGCAGGCGAAGCCGGCTCCGGCGCCGTTCCCGCAGCCCTCCGCGGGATCGCTCGGAACGCCGGCGCTCAACGGCAAGGGGGAGATCCATCGCTCGGTCGAGCTGACGCTCAAGCGCAACGAGTTCAAACGCGCGCGCCGCTTCCTGCTCAACCTGCGGGTCGAGGACTCCGACCGCCAGATCGTCGAAGCGATCCGCGACCTGCCGATCGAGATCCAGGACCCCTCCCAGCTCGAACGCGTCCTGCTGCAGCTCAACGTCGCCCTGAAGTCGAAAGACTGAAGCTCCGCGCCCGGCCCGTGACGGAGCGCGACCTCGCGCGTCCACCCGCGCCCCCTTCCGGGCCGATCCTGCGGTCGGAATCCCGCCTTCGACGGCAGGTACCCTGCGGTAGAGTCGCGCGGTGCGTTGCCCCTTCTGCGAGGTGAACGAGGACCGGGTGGTGGACTCGCGCGAGAGCCGTGAGGGGGGCACCGTCCGGCGGCGCCGCGAGTGCCTTTCCTGCGGCCGGCGCTTCACCACCTACGAGAAGGTCGAGGCGATCACCTACAAGGTGATCAAGAACGACGGCACGCGCCAGGACTTCGACCCGCAGAAGCTGCTCAAGGGGCTCGAAGTGGCCTGCGGCAAACGCCCGGTCTCGCCGCGCCAGCTGGAAGAGATCGTAGACGCGGTCGAGGCGCAGCTCCAGGACCGGGAAGACCGCGAGATGCACACCCGCGAGATCGGCGACTTCGTCATGGAGCGCCTGTCCAAGATCGACCAGGTCGCCTACGTCCGCTTCGCCTCCGTCTACCGCCGCTTCGAGGACGTCGGCGAGTTCATGGACGAGCTCAAGACCCTGCTCAAGAAGAAGGGGGACGATTGAAGCCGCGGGATCTGATCGTCGACGACCCGCCGCGCCTCCCCGACGTACTCCCGGTCCTGCCGATGAAGGACGCGGTGATCTATCCCTACATCATCGTGCCGCTGTCGATCGGCCGCGAGAGCTCGCTGCTCGCCGTCGACCAGGCGCTGGCCGAGAACCGCATGGTGCTGCTCGTGGCGCAGCGCAATCCGGAGGTCGAGGAGCCCGAGCAGGGCGATCTCTACTCCGTCGGCACCGCCGCCTCGATCATGCGCATGCTGAAGCTCCCCGACGGCCGGATCCGCCTGCTCGTCCAGGGGGTCTCGCGCGTCGCCATCGAGCACGTCTCGCGCGCCGAGGAGTTCCCGCAGGCGCGCATCGCTTCGCTCGAGGAGAGCGACGTCACCGAATCGGGGATGGCGCTCCAGGCGCTCGTCCGCTCCGCCAAGGAGAGCATGGACCGGATCGTCGGCCTCGGGAAGGGCGTCTCGCCCGAGGTCCTCGTCCTGGTCGCCAATCTCGAGGAGCCCGGGCGCCTCGCCGACCTCGTCGCTTCGAATCTCGAGCTCGAGGTTCCGGACGCCCAGCTGATTCTCGAGTGCCTCGACCCGGTCGACCGCCTGCGCCGCGTCACCGAGTTCATGCAGCGCGAGATCCAGCTGCTCACCATGCAGCAGGAGATCTCCTCCCAGGCGCGCGGCGAGATCGACCGCAATCAGCGCGAGTACTTTCTCCGTCAGCAGCTGCGCGCCATCCAGCAGGAGCTCGGCGAGGAGAACGAGCTCGCCGAGGAGATCGCCCGTTACCGCCGGCTCGCCGACGAGAAGGGGATCCCCGACGAGGCGCGCGAGGAGATGGAGCGCCAGATCCGCCGCCTCGAGCGCGGCCATCCGGACGGCGCGGAAGCAGGAGTCCAGCGCACCTTCCTCGACAGCCTGACCGCGCTCCCCTGGGCGACGACGAGCGAGGACCACCTCGATCTCGAGAACGCGCGCACCATCCTCGACGAAGACCACTACGACCTCGACAAGATCAAGGAGCGGATCCTCGAGTTCCTCGCCGTGCGCAAGCTCAAGGGGAACGCGCGCGGCCCGATCCTCTGCTTCGTCGGGCCGCCCGGCGTCGGCAAGACCTCGCTCGGGCGCTCGATCGCCCGCGCCATGGGGCGGAAGTTCGTGCGCCTCTCGCTCGGCGGCGTGCGCGACGAGGCCGAGATCCGCGGCCACCGCCGCACCTACGTCGGCGCGCTCCCGGGGCGGATCCTCCAGGGCTTGCAGCAGGCAGGGACCTCGAATCCGGTCTTCATGCTCGACGAGATCGACAAGATCGGCTCCGACTTCCGCGGCGACCCGTCGTCGGCGCTCCTCGAGGTGCTCGATCCGGAGCAGAACTCGACCTTCCGCGATCACTACCTCGGCGTCGCCTACGACCTGTCGAAGGTGCTCTTCCTCACCACCGCCAACCTGCTCGATCCGATCCAGCCGGCTTTCCTCGACCGCATGGAGGTGCTGCGCCTGTCGGGCTACACGATCGAGGAGAAGCTGGTCATCGCCCGCCGCCATCTGCTGCCCAAGCAGCTCGCCGAGAACGGGCTCACCGACAGGAACCTGACGATGCCCGACTCGGCGGTCCGCCACCTCATCAAGGGGTACACCCGCGAAGCCGGCCTGCGCAACTTCGAGCGCGAGCTCGGGGCGGTCTGCCGCAAGGTGGCAGTCGGCGTCGCCTCGGGAAAGAAGCGCAAGGTCCAGGTCGGGCCGAAGACGCTGGAGAAGATGATCGGCGCGCCGAAACACCACTCCGACGACCTGCTGGCGCGCGACCGGATCGGCGTCGCCACCGGCCTCGCCTGGACGGGCGCCGGCGGGGAGCTGATGTTCATCGAGGTGTTGGCGACGCCGGGCAAGGGACAGCTGGTCCTCACCGGCCAGCTCGGCGAGGTGATGAAGGAGTCGGCGCAGGCGGCGCTCTCCTTCTGCCGCGCCTGGGCGGCGCGCCATCCCGGCGAGAGCCGCCCGCTCGAGTTCTTCTCGCAGAACGACCTCCACGTCCACGTCCCGGCGGGAGCGATCCCCAAGGACGGACCGTCGGCGGGGATCACCATCGCCGCGGCGATCATCTCGACCCTCGTCGGGAGAAAAGTCGATCGCCGTCTCGCGATGACCGGCGAGATCACCCTGCGCGGCGAGGTCCTGGCGATCGGCGGCCTCAAGGAGAAGCTGCTCGCGGCGCAGGGCGCCGGCATCCGCCGCGTCCTCCTGCCGAGGCTCAACAAGCGCGACCTCGAGGAGGTCCCGGCGAGCGCGCGGCGCGATCTGTCGCTCACCCTCGTCGACTCGATGGACGAGGTTCTCGCGCGGGCGCTCCTGCCGGCGACGCGCGCGGCGCGACCGCGAACCGGGGCGCGGAT
>JBFWYP010000032.1:0-43286 GCA_050186295.1 Thermoanaerobaculia bacterium
AAGCGATCGCCGTCCGCGGATCGCATCGCGACTACCGGGCGAGCGTCGTCCTGCGTCAGCAGCTGGGGGCGCGCCTGCAGGCGCTGGTCGACGGCCTGAACGGCCTCGAGGAGCAGAGTCGGCGGCTGGAGCTCCGGGTCACGCGGATCGCGAACATCTACGCGCTGCCGCCGCGACCGGCGGGGGTCGCCCTGCCGGTAGCCGATGGGCCGTCGATCGGGCGCCCGACGATCTTCGCGCGCCGCATCGAGCAGGGCAACGCGATCGAAGCTCGGCTGCGCCGGCGTCTCGACGAGATCGACGCCACGGTCGCCGCGATCTCGGCCCACGAACTGTCCGAGCCGCGCCTCGCTGCGACCGTGCCGGTACGCTCGCCGGTGCGCGGCGAAGACGTCGTGTTGTCGAGCGGCTTCGGGCCGCGGCGCAGTCCGTTCACGCACGAGCTCGAGTTCCATGCCGGCCTCGACTTCGCCGCCCCCCGCGGCACCGTGGTCGTGGCTCCGGCCGACGGCGTGGTCGCCTGGGCCGGCGTCGCTGTACCCAACCGCCGCGACGACTGGTGGCGACTGGGCCGCACGGTGGTGCTGCGGCACGGCGACGGCTACCGCACGATCTTCGGTCATCTCGACGAGATCCGCGCGCGACCCGGAGCGCGGGTCGCCGGCGGAGAGGTGATCGGCACCGTCGGCGAGAGCGGCTGGACCACCGCGCCCCACCTGCACTACGAAATCCGGATGCGCGACGAGAACGACTGGCGAGCCGTCGATCCGCGCGGCTACCTCCTCGATGCCGGCGATCTCGGCCCCGCGCCACCTCTCGGACGAGAGGGCGCCGGCCTCGAGCCGCCGCCGCTGCCGACTCTCTTCCGGCGCTGAATCGCATCGCGGCCGCGACCGCGCGCGACGGGGATCAGGGCACGATCGCGACCTTGATCTCCTCACGACGCTGCATCGAACGCAGGGCGCTTTCGAGCTCGCTCAACGGCCGCCGTGCGGTGACGAGGCGCGCGTAGCGCTCCGGGTTCGACGCCAGGCGGTCGATCGCGCGACGGAAGGCGCGCGGAGTGTAGTGATAGCAACCGAGGAGCGCGAGCTCGTCGTAGTGGGTCGCTTCGACCGGCAGCGCGACCGTGCTCCCGGGGGAGCACCCGCCGAACAGCAGCGCCGAGCCTCCCGGTCGGACCGCCGCCATCGCCGACTCCCAGCCGGACGGCGTCCCGGTGGCGTCGATCGCGACCTCGAATCGCCGCTCGAAGGGCGGGATCGACCCGTCGCTCCGACGCTCGACGAGGAGGACCTCCGCCGCTCCGAGCTCGCGGGCCAGGGAGCGTCGCGCCGCGTGCGGATCGGCGAGCGCCACCGCGTGGCCGCCGTCGGTGAGGGCGGCGGCGAGGAGCTGACCGAGGGCGCCGCCCCCCAGCACGAGTACCTCGCACGGGCCGGCGAAGCGCAGCCTCTCGATCGCGTGCTCGACGCAGGCGAGCGGCTCCGCAAGCGCCGCGACCGCGACCGGGAGTCGCGCCGGACGCAGGTGGAGCGAGCGCCGCACGAACGGGTCGGGAACGAGGAGAAAGTCGGCGAAGGCGCCGTTCAGGTAGCGGATCGCGGGGCAGAGATTTTCGCGTCCGGCGTCGCAGAGCGGGCAGGTGCCGCAGGAGACCGAGTTCGCACCGAGGACCGCATCCCCGGCGGCGAACGAGGTGACGCCCGGTCCGACGGAACGGACGACGCCGGTCCATTCGTGTCCGAACGGCGTCGGTGCCGCGAGCATCCGCGGGTGTCCGCCGCGGAGGAATACCTTGAGGTCGGTGCCGCAGGTCGTCGCCTGCTCGATCGCGACCAGGAGCTCGCCGGCAGCAGGCACCGGAAGTTCGACGTCGCGGAGCTCGATCCGTTCCGGGCCGACCAGGCAGGCGACACGACCGCGCGGCGCCGGGGGACTCACGGGTGGAAGACCACCTTCATCGCTTCGCGGCTGCGGGCGAGCTCGATCCCGCGTGCGAACTCCTCGAGCGGGAGCCGGTGACTGACGAGAACCGCGGGGCGCAGAGTCCCCGCGGCGAGCAGGCCGAAGACCCGCCGTTGCTCGGCGAGGGCGCCGGAATAGGCGCCGACGAGCCGCTTCTCCTGCTGAAAGAGGTCGTTGAGCGCGAACGCCGGCGCTTCGCCCGGCGCGCCGTGGGCGAACAGGACGACGGTTCCGCCCGGGCGGACCAGGGCGAGCGCCTCGCGGGACCGCGCGCCGCCACCGACGCAGTCGAAGGCGGCGTCGGCGGCGAGTCCTTCGAGCGCCGGGTCGCCCGGCGGGAAGGCCCCCGCAGCGCCGAGCGTCCTCGCGAGCTCGCGACGCTCCGCGACCGGTTCGATCAGCGTCACGGAAATGCCCGGGCGGACCGCCCGCAGGACGAGGAGGTGGAGAAGGCCCATGCTGCCGCCGCCGAGAATCGCCGCGCTCGCGGGCGATCCGGCACCGCTTTCGGCGCCAAGTCCGGCGCGCTCGATGCTACGCAGGACACAGGCCGCCGGCTCGAGGAAGAGGGCGTCGAGGTCGTCGAGCTCGTCCGGAACGAGCTGTGCGCTCTGTCGCACCGCCGGCGCCGCGACGAGGATCTCGTCGGCGAAGCCGCCGGGGCGGAGCTGCAGGGTGCGGAACTCCGGGCACTGGGTCTCGGCGCCGGCGAGGCAGAGGCGACAGCGCCCGCATGCCAGGTGGTGCGGCACGACCACTCGCTGGCCCGGGCGGAACGACTCCACTTCCGGTCCGACGGCGATCACCTCGCCGACCACCTCGTGTCCGAGAACGGTTCCGGGCGCAAGGCCACCCTTCGCGAGCTTGAAGAGGTCGGTGCCGCAGAGCCCCGAGGCGCGCATTCGGAGGCGCAGCTCGCCGGTCCGGGGGGTATCCGGTCCGGCGCTCTCGAGCGCTGGCGTTCCATCGTCCCGGATCGTGACTCTCCGCATGGCGCGATATCATCGCACCCCATGGAGCGGCGCGTGCATCGGCGATTTTCACGGCGTGTCGAAGTGCGTTTCTGGCGCCGTGGCGAAGAGACCGGTCACCTCGGATTCACCACCAATCTCTCCAAGAGCGGGCTCTTCCTCGGCAGCGCGACCGCGCTCCGGCCGGGCGAGCGGCTCCGTGTCGAGATCCTCGACCGGACGAACGGCTTCGTCGCCGAAGGGGAGGTCGCACGGGTGCACCGCGTTTCGCTCGCCATGCGCCAGGTCGAGCAGCCGGGGGTCGGGATCCGTTTCCTGACGCCGGAGGAGCTGATCGAAGAGCTGGTGCCTCTGGCGCGGCAGGCGGGACCCGCGGTGGTCCAGGGCTCGGCAGGGGAGGCGCCGGCTGCCCCCGCGCGGGCGGGCGAAGGGGCGGATGCGGAGAGCCCGACGGCGACGGCGGACGAGGTCGAGGAGGGGGGAGAGATCGACGCCTCCGCACCGGCGCGCCGGACCATTCCGGTGGCCTTCGACGATCCTTCGACCTTCCTCTCGGTCTTCCACCGCGACATCCAGAGCGGCGGACTCTTCGTCTCGACCGCCGAGCCGGTCGAGCTCCGCGAGACCGTCTGGATCGAGCTTCAGCTGCCGATCGCCGATCAGCGCCCGAAGCTGTTCGAGGCGGTCGTCGTGCAGCGCTTCCCCGCGACCGGGGCGGTGCCGCCGGGACGGAATGTTCTGGCGGGGATGGCGGTTCAGTTCCTCGAGCCCGAGCGGGTCCTGGCGGACCTGCGACCGCTGCTCGACTCGATGCGGCGCTGACCGGCGCCGCGCCCGCGAGGCGGGCGCGAGGGCGGTCGACGGCTCGCGATAGAATCTCCCCCGGCGTCCGCCGTGCGACGCTCCACCGAACCGGATCCCAAGGAGTTGCCGAATGCCCTACAGTCCCCTGATGGTCAAGCCGATGCGTGACGAGCTGGCGAGCGCAGGATTCCACGAGCTGATGTCGGCCGAAGAGGTCGACGCCTTCCTCGGCGTGAAGCAGGGGACTGCCCTGCTCGTCGTGAACTCCGTCTGCGGCTGCGCCGCCGGAATGGCCCGGCCGGGCGCCCGTCTGGCGCTGCAGAGCGAGCCGCGGCCGGACCGGCTGGCGACGGTGTTCGCCGGCCAGGACCTCGAGGCGACAGCGCGTGCCCGGGCGCACTTCGCGGACATCCCCCCGTCCTCGCCGTCGATGGCGCTGTTCAAGGACGGCGAGCTCGTCTGGTTCCTGCCGCGCCACCGGATCGAAGGGCGCGACGCGCTCGCCGTCGCGGCCGACCTGCGCGCCGCCTTCGCGGAGCACTGCGCCGCCGCCGTCGCTGGATGAGAACGTTCGCCGCCCACGACGCGAAGCACTCGCTCCACGGCATCACGGTGGTCGTCGAAACCGACGGCCCGGAGCTCTTCGTCGGCCGCTGCGACGACATCGACGAGCGCGGCGTGCACCTGCGTGACGCCGACCGCCACGACGAGTCCGACGCCACGGTCCCCCGTACGACGTTTCTCGCCCGCGCCCAGGCCCTGGGCGTCTGGCCCAATCTTCGACGCGTCACCGTACCCGCCGACCGCGTGCGGAGGGTGACGCGACTCGCCGAATTCGAGGAGGCAACCCAGTGAACGGTCTGCGCCGCATCCCCCCGCCGGTCAACGAACCGATCCGCTCGTACGCTCCGGGCTCGCCGGAACGCGCGTCGCTCAAGGCGCGTCTGGAAGCGATGTCGCGCGAGGAGATCGAGATTCCCCTCGTCATCGGCGGGCGGGAGGTCCGCACCGGCAGCACGGCGGTCGCGGTGGCGCCACACCAGCACGGCAAGCGGCTGGCGACCTTCCACCAGGCCGGCAAGGCCGAGGTCGAGCAGGCGATCGAGGCCGCCGCCACCGCCTGGCGCGACTGGTCGGAGATGCGGTGGGAAGACCGTGCCGCGATCTTCCTCAAGGCCGCCGATCTCCTCGCCGGCCCGTGGCGCGACACGGTCAACGCGGCGACGATGCTCGGCCAGTCGAAGACCGTCTTCCAGTCGGAGATCGATGCCGCCTGCGAGCTCATCGACTTCTGGCGCTTCAACGCCCACTTCGCCGAGGGGATCTACGCCCAGCAGCCGATCTCCGCTCCGGGCATCTGGGATGCCGTCGACTACCGCCCGCTCGAGGGTTTCGTCTTCGCGGTTTCGCCGTTCAACTTCACGGCGATCGGCGGCAACCTCTCGGGCTCGCCGGCGCTGATGGGGAACAGCGTCCTGTGGAAGCCGGCGTCGACCTCGATCCTCTCCAACTGGTACGTGATGAAGCTGCTCGAGGAGGCCGGTCTGCCGCCGGGGGTGATCAACTTCGTCCCCGGACGCGGCGCCGAGGTCGGCGGCCCGGTCTTCGACGATCCGGGTTTCGCGGGTCTCCACTTCACCGGTTCCACCGACACCTTTCGCGGCATGTGGAACACGATCGCGGGGAACCTGGCGCGGTACAAGTCGTATCCGCGGATCGTCGGCGAGACCGGCGGCAAGGACTTCATCTTCGCCCACCCTTCCGCCGACCCCCAGGCCCTGGCGGTGGCGTTCGTGCGCGGAGCGTTCGAGTACCAGGGGCAGAAATGCTCGGCCGCCTCGCGCGGCTACATTCCCAAGTCGCTCTGGCCGGCGGTGAAGGAGCGCATCGTCGCCGAGGTCGAAGCGATCCGGATGGGATCGCCGCTCGACTTCCGCAATTTCATGGCGGCGGTGATCGACGAGCCGTCGTTCGACAAGACGATGGGCTACATCGACTACGCGCGGCGCTCGAACGAAGCGCAGATCGTCGTCGGCGGCAGCGGCGACAAGGGCACCGGCTACTTCGTCGAGCCGACGGTCGTCCTGACGTCGAACCCGGCATTCAAGCTGATGCAGGAGGAGATCTTCGCGCCCGTCCTGACGCTGTTCGTCTACGACGATCGCGATCTCGACGCGACGCTCGCCCTCTGCGACACGACCAGTCCGTACGCGCTGACCGGCGCGATCTTCGCTCGCGACCGAGCGGCGATCGTCAAGATGTCGCAGGCGCTGCGTCACGCGGCGGGAAACTTCTACATCAACGACAAGCCGACGGGCGCCGTGGTCGGGCAGCAGCCGTTCGGCGGTGCCCGTGCTTCGGGAACCAACGACAAGGCGGGCTCGGCGGCGAATCTGATGCGCTGGACCTCGCAGCGCACGATCAAGGAGACGTTCGTCTCCCCGACGTCGGTTCCCTATCCGCACATGGCGGAGGAGTAACTCCCGCTGCGACCGGCCCCCGCCGGATTCCTCGCGGTCGCCGCGTCGCTCGCGCTCCTCGGTGCGTCGACTCCGGCCGGCGCGGCGCGATTCGCGCTGGACGCCTCGTGGCAGGGCGCCCGGTTCGCGGCCGGCGAGACCGTGCGGCTCGCCTGGGAGCGAGTGGGCGACCCCGATGCCGATCGATTCGACGAATGGGAGGCGTTCCTCTCGCTCGACGGCGGGCGCGACTATTCGATCCGCCTGACGCCGCACCTCGACGCCGAGGTCCGCAGCTTCGCGGTCACGCTCCCGGATCTCGCGACCGAGGAGGCGCGACTCCTGCTCCGCTTCGGCGACGGCCGCCACGAGGTCGAGGAGGAGATGCCCTGGACGTTCGCCATCGAGGCGACGAGCCCGCACGTCCGGCTTCCGCGGTGGCTCGCGATGGGACGCGGGGAGGCCGCCCGTGGTGGCGAAGCGGGGGTGATCTCCTGGGTCGACGGTCCGCGTGACGGCTCGTCGACGCGCCAGTTCACGGCGGCCCGGTTGCCGACCTGCTGGAACGATCTCCGTGCGGCGCGCGCGCCGGGTCAGCCGCAGGCCGCGCCGCTGCCGCGCCGATATCTCGCACCTTCCGGACTCGCACCGCGGATCGCCGCGTCGATCCCGGTCGCGGTGTCCTGCGCCGTCTTGCGGCCCGATCCCGACTCCGCCCTCTCCGTTCGCCGACGAACCTGCCGCCAGAACGAATGATGCCGGACCGCTCTCCCCGCGACTGAGTCGCCCTGGCCGCTCGTGGCGGCAGGGCAGCGATTTCCCCGCGTCGCGACGTCGCGCACCGGACGGTGCACGCCGCCGGCGCCTTCGTGGAGGAATCTCCGGTGAACCTCTCTCTGCGCCGGCTCGTGCCGGCGTCGCTTCTCGTCGCTGCCGCCCTCGCCGGCGGTGCGCCCGCGCAGGCCGCCTTCGCGGCCCGCCTCCTGCGCGCCGACGGCCAGCCGGCCGTCGGCTATGCCGTTTCGCTGGTCGGCCGACCGATCACGGTCTGGACCGACTCGGCGGCCCGCTTCGTCTTCGAACCGGCGCCCGCCGTTCCGTTCTCCCTCGTCGCGACCTCGCCCGGCGGCGAGACCTCGGCCGTGTTCGACGTGACCGATCCGGCGATCGGCGAGATCGTGCTTCCCGACGTCGTGCGCGAGAGCGTCACGGTCGTCTCGGGAGTGGCGCCGTCGCTCGACCTGCTGCCGGGCAGCGTCGCCACGGTGGTGACGCGGGAGGAGCTCGAGCAGCGCGCGCCGCAGCGTCTCTTCCAGGTGCTCGAGTCGGTCGCCGGCGCCTCCCGGCTCGGCGACGGCGCCGACTCGGTGCCGGCGTTGCGCAACCTCGGCCGCGGGCGGACGCTCCTGCTGATCGACGGCGCGCGGGTGACAGCCGAACGGCGCGCCGGTCCCTCGGCGACCTACCTCGATCCGGCGAGCCTGGTGTCGGTCGAGGTCGTGCGCGGGCCCGGTTCGGTGGTCTACGGTTCGGATGCCTTCGGCGGTGTCCTCAACGCGGTGACGCGGGAGCCGGAGTCGGACCGGTTCCGTCTCACCTACGGCGCCGAAGGCTCGTTCGCCGCGGCCGACGAACGGTCGGCTTTTCTCTCGCTGTCGCTCCCCCTGGGGCCGGGCGCGATCCTCGCCGAAGGGCACTACCGCGAGGCCGCGGAGTCCGAGGACGGCCACGGCGACGAGATCTTCAACTCGGGCTACGAGTCGTTCGGCGGAGCGGTGCGGTTCGTCGCGCCGGTCGGCGGCGGGCGGCTGCGCCTCGGGGTCGCCCTCGACCGGGTCGACGATCTGGGCAAGGCGGCGATCGACTCGCAGGAGATCCGTGCCTATTATCCGAGCGAGGATTCCGATCGCTGGACGGCCTCCTGGCTCGGCGCGGCCGGGGGGTGGGATGCGATCGAGGCGGCGATCTTCTACGGGACGTACGACATCGTCCTCGACCGCGATCGCGCGCCGACGGAGAGCTCCAACCGGCGGATCGATCGCGCCGACACCCGGGCGAACGACGGCAGCCTGCGACTGGTCGGAGGCCGCGAGCTGGGCGGCGGCCGGTTCCAGGCGGGGCTCGACGTGACTTCGCGATTCGGACTCGAATCGACCTTCTCCCAGATCCGCTTCCTCGACGACGCGACGACCGTGCAGCGGGTGGATCAGTTCGCGGCGATCGACGACGCCCGCCAGATCGACACCGGTCTGTTCGTGACCTGGACCCGGCCCCTCGCCGCGCACCTCACCCTCGGCCTGGGCCTGCGCGGCGACTACGTCGAGACGAGGAACCGGGGCGGGCACTTCGGGGATCGCTCGAGCGAATCCTCGGCGCCATCGGGGAACGCCGCGCTGTCGTTCGGACCGTTCGCGGGCTGGACGACGACGGTGCAGATCGCGCGCGGCTTCCGCTCGCCGACCCTTTCCGACCGCTACTTCCGCGGTCCGTCAGGGCGCGGTTTCGTGGTCGGCAACCCCGATCTCGAGGAGGAGACGAGCCTGCAGTACGACCTCGGTACGCGCTGGCGGCGCGGCCGCACGGCAGTCGGCCTCTTCGCCTACCGCTACGAGATCGACGATCTGATCGAGCGCTACCGCGACGGCGACGACTTCCGCTTCCGCAATCGCGGAGAGGGACGGATCGAGGGGATCGAGGCCGAGCTGCAGACCTCGCTGGGAGAGTCGTGGTCGCTCGAGGCCGGGCTCGCCGTTTCGCGCGGGGGCACCGACGGCGGAGCGGCGATCGACGACATCGCGCCGCCGAACGGATTCGTGACCCTGCGCTACACCTTCCGGCGCGCCTATCTCTTCGGCCGGGTGGCCTCGTTCCTCGAGCACGACGATCCCGGACCGACGGAGCTCCGCCGGCCCGGGTACACGCTGCTCGACGTCGGCGCGGGCTATCGCTTCAGCGAGGCCGCGGAGCTCCGTCTGCTGGTGAAGAACGTCGCCGACCGTTTCTACTTCGGCGCGCCCGACGATGCGGCGGCTCCGGCGAGCGGCAGGTCGGTCTCCCTCGCGCTCTCCGGCAGGTTTTGAGGAAGATTCAGGTGCGCTGACGGCGCAGGAGCCAGTAGGCCGGCAGGCCGAGCGCGACCAGTCCGAGACCGGCGAGCGATTCGACGGGTCGTTCGAGGAGCGTGTTGACGAGGAGGATCGCGGTCGCGAGGAGGAAGGCGAGCGGCACCCACGGGTATCCCCAGACGCGGTACGGCCGCTCGCGCCCGGGCTCGCGTCGCCGGAGGACGAAGATCGTGAGGCCGGCTGCGAGGTGGAACAGGAGGCCGGCGAAGATGCAGAAAGTGTAGAGCTGGCTGTACGTCCCCGAGAGGGTGAGCAGCACGGCCCAGAGGCTCTGCGCCCACAGACTCCGCAGTGGAACGCGGCGCACCGGATCGATCTTCGCGAGCGAGCGGAAGAAGAGACCGTCCTCGGCCATCGGGTGATAGATCCGCGAGCTGTAGAGAACGGTCGCCGCGAGGCAGCCGAATCCCGAGACCGCGACCGCCGCGGCGAGCCAATGGCCGGCGGTGGCGCCGAACAGCGCGGCGACGGCGGCCTCGCCGATCCGGCTCTCGGAAGCGATCCGGTCGATCGGCAGGGCGCGGAGGTAGACCGCGTTGATCAGCAGGTAGAGGGCGGTGATGAGGAGCGTCCCCCAGATCAGCCCGCGCGGCAGCGTGCGGCCCGGATCGCGCATCTCGCCGGCGGAGAAGGTCAGGCCGTACCAGCCGTCGTAGGTCCAGAGCGCGGCGATCATCGCCACCCCGAAGCCGGCGAGCAGGCCGCCGGTGGTCGACCCGGATGCGGGCGGCAGCGGCGCCGTGATGCCGATCGTCGCGCGCGCCGCGACCGCGAATCCGCAGACTCCGACGCCGACGATGGCGCCGATCTTGAGAATCGTGAGGAAGTTCTGCAGGCCGGCGCCGTGCTTCAGGCCCGCGTGGTTGATGGCGGTGAGGAAGAGGATCGCCGCGACGCCGACGAGCTGAGCGCTCGAGAGGGTCCAGGTCCAACCGCCGATGCGGGCACTCGCCAGGAGGTGAGACGACGAGATCCCCGGAAAGAAGGCGCCGAGATATTCGCCGAAACCGATCGCGATGGCGGCGATTCCGCCCGACATGATGATGAGGAAACAGGTCCAGCCGTAGAGGAAGCCGGGCAGCGGTCCGAATGCCTCCTTGAGGTAGTGGTAGATCCCGCCGGCGCGCGGGTACATGGCGCCGAGCTCGGCGAAGGTCAGGGCGCCGGAGAGCGCCAGCAGTCCGCCGACCAGCCAGACGAGCAGGACCAGGCCGCCGTGCGGAACCGCGCGTGCGATGTCGCTGGTGACGAGGAAGATGCCGGTGCCGACGACGCTGCCGACGGTGAGGAGCGTGCCGTCCCGGGCGCCGAGCCCGCGTACGAGCTCGGCACGGCCCTCGGCGGGTCGGGTTGCGGCAGGGGTCGGGGACACCGGCGCGGATCCTACTGCAGGGGGCCCGACGAGCTGGGCTAGACTCCCGGAAATGACTCCGCAGGAGGATCTCCTCCGGGAGCTTTTCTCGGAGATCGAGCGCACCGACCCGGCCGCGCTCGCGGCGGAGCTCGTGCGCCTCCCGAGCCACCCCGGTCTCGAGCGGCAGGAAGAGCGCGTCGTCCAGGCGCTCGAGCGTTTCCTCGCCGGCCGCGGACTCGAGGTGCAGCTCGAGGAGATCCGGCCCGGGCGGCCGAATCTCCTGGCCTCGGTCGCGGGCAGCCGGCCCGGACCGCACCTCCTGCTCTGCGGCCACACCGACACCGTTCCGGCCAACGAGGGAGAAGAGGGAGTCGGATTCTCCGGCGAGGTCCGCGACGGGCGCCTGCACGGCCGCGGATCGGTGGACATGAAGGGAGCGGTCGCGGCAATGGCGGCGGCGGTGGTGGCGCTCGAAGGTCGCCTCCCGGCCGGCCGGGTGACGCTCGCGGCGGTCATCGACGAGGAGATGGAGAGCCTCGGCACCGAGCAGCTGGTCGAGACGAGCTTCCGCGCCGAAGGCGCGGTGGTGGGCGAGCCGACCGGCAACCGGATCGCGCTCGGGCACAAGGGGCTCGAGTGGCTCGAGGTGCATTTCCAGGGACGTTCGGCCCACGGTGGCACTCCCGACCAGGGGGTCAACGCGATCTCCGCTGCCGGCGAGTTCGTCGCCATGGTCGAGCGCGAGCTCAAGCCGCGGCTCGCGGCACGCCGTCATCCGATCCTCGGTCCGCCGACGCTCAACTTCGGTTCGATCCGCGGCGGGGACCAGCCCTCGACCGTCGCCGCCGGCTGCATGTTGACGCTCGACCGGCGGACCGTGCCGGGCGAGAACTTCCAGAGCATCGTCGCCGATCTGACCGATCTTCTGCAGCGCGTGGAGCGCAACTACCCCGGCCTGCACACCGTCGTGCAGCGTGTCCCCGGCGGGATGGGCAATCTGTTGCACGTGGCGCTGGTGACGCCCGCCGAGTCGCCGCTGGCGATGGCGGCCCAGGCGGCGAAGCGTCGCGTCTCGGGAGATGGCGGAGAGTTCACCACCTTCCCGGCATGGACCGACGGCGCGCTGCTCTCGGGCTACTCCGGAATCCCGACGATCGTCCTCGGCCCGGGCGATCTCTCGCTCGCGCACTCGCCGCGCGAATCGGTGGCGGTCGAGGAGATTCTCGAGGCGTCGCGGATCTACGCCGCCCTGGCGGTCGAATTCTGCGGCAGGGAGTCCGCTTGACGCTCCGCGTCCCGCACACCTTCGCCCTCCTCTTCGCCCTGATCGTCCTCGCCGCCCTGGCGACCCACGTCGTTCCCGCCGGACAGTACGGGCGCAGCGACGTCGGAGGGCGGCAGCTGGTCGACCCCGAGAGCTTCGAGCCGGTCGAGGCGCGTCCCGCAGGGGTCGTCGAGATCCTGCTTGCCTACCCGCGCGGACTGCTGGCGACGGCGCCGATCGTCTTCTACATCCTGCTCATCGGCGGCGCCTTCCAGGTGCTGCAGGCGACCGGAGCGCTCGACGCCGCCATCGGCGCCGTGGTCACCGGCGCCGGCGGTCGCGGCGAGGTCGTCCTGCCGGCGCTGATGTTCCTCTTCGCCCTCGGCGGCGGAACGATCGGGATGGCGGAGGAGACGCTGCCGTTCCTCCCCGGCCTGGCGCTCCTCGCGCGCCGTCTGGGCTACGACGAGATGATCGGCGGCGCAGTGGCGCTGGTCGGCGCCGGCGCGGGCTTCGCCGGCGCCTTCCTCAATCCGTTCACGGTCGGTGTCGGGCAGGCGATCGCCGGTTTGCCGCTCTTCTCCGGTATCGGCTATCGGCTGATCGTCTGGTCCGTGCTGACCGGGGTGACGATCGGGTACGTCTCCTGGTACGCGCGCCGCCACCGCTCCGCGGTTCCGCCTGCGACGGAGACGGGCGATGCGACGCGGGCCACGCCGCGACAGATCGTCGTGCTGCTGCTCCTGGTCGCCGCGATCGCGCTCCTCGTCGTCGGCTGCTTGCGATGGGAGTGGGGTCTGCTCGAGCTCTCGGCGCTCTTCCTCGGCGTGGCGATCGTGGGGGGACTGTGCGGCGGCCTCGGCGTCGACCGCCTGGCGGAGGAGTTCACGAAAGGGTGCGCTGCGTTCGCGTCCGCCGGCCTGGTGGTCGGCCTCGCGCGGGGCGTTCTCGTCGTCCTCGACGACGCCCGCGTCACCGACACGCTCCTGCACGAGATGGCTTCGGCGGTCGCCGGTCTGCCCGCCTGGGCGAGCATCGCCGGCATCTATCTCGTCCAGATCCTCCTCAACTTCTTCGTGCCGTCGGGAAGCGGACAAGCGGCGCTTTCGCTGCCGATCCTCGCCCCGCTCGCCGACCTCACCGGAGTGACGCGCCAGACCTCGGTCCTCGCCTACCAGTTCGGCGACGGCTTCACGAATGTGTTCACGCCGACCATGGGGTACTTCATGGCGGGGCTGGCGCTGATCGGCGTCCCGTGGACGCGATGGGTACGCTTCCTCTGGCCCCTGCAGCTGATCTGGATCGTTCTCGGCTTCGTCTTCCTGCTCATCGCCCACGCCATTCGCTGGGGTCCGTTCTAGGGGCGCCGGTGGATTCCGCCGGTCTGGAGGGCGCGCTCTTCCGTCGCACGCTGGTGCGGGCGCTGCCGCGGGCGACGCGCGGAGAAGGAAGCTATGTCGTCGCGGACGACGGACGCCGCTGGCTCGACGCCTCGGGAGGTGCGGCGGTCGCGAACCTCGGACACGGCGGTCCGTTCGCCGCCGAGATCGCGGACGCGGTCGCCGCTTCGATCCGCAGCTGCGGCTACCTCAACGGCACGCAGTTCACCCACGAACCGGCGGAAGAGCTCGCCCGCGAGCTGACCCTCCGGGCGCCGGGCGATCTCGACTTCGCTTACTTCCTCGCCAGCGGTTCCGAGGCGATCGAGGCGGCTGTGAAACTGGCGCGTCAGCTCCACGTCGAAGGCGGTGAGCCCTCGCGCTGGAAGGTGATCTCGCGCGTTCCGTCGTACCACGGCAACACGCTCGCCGCGCTGTCGCTCTCGGCGCGGGAGCACTACCGGACCCTCTACGGTCCGCTCCTCACCGCCCACCCGCGCGTTCCGGCGCCCGATCCGTACCGCGATCCCGGAGGCGAGCGGGCGGCGGCACACGCCGTGGAGGAGGAGATCGTCCGCCAGGGACCGGAGACGGTGGCCGCCGTCCTCGCCGAGCCGATCGGCGGCTCCTCGTCCGGTGCCGTGGCTCCGTCCGCGGAGTACTGGCGGATCGTCGCCGGAGCATGCGCACGACACGGAGTCCTGCTGATCGCCGACGAGGTGATGTGCGGGATGGGGAGGACCGGGCGCTGGTACGCGTGCGAGCACTACGACTTCGTGCCCGACATCCTCGTGCTCGGCAAGGGTCTGAACGCCGGCGCGCTCGCTCTCTCGGCCCTCCTCGTGCGCCGTCCGCACGTCGCCCGGCTCGCCGCCGGGAGCGGAGCGTTCCTCCACGCCCAGACCTACTCGCACCATCCGGCGCACTGCGCGGCGGGACTCGCGACGGTCCGGATCCTCGCGCGCGAACGGCTGATCGAGCGTGCTGCGGGCCTCGAATCCGGGCTGCGCGCGCGACTCGAGACGCTCCTGAAGTACCCTGTGGTGGGCGACGTGCGCGGGCGCGGAGCGCTCTTCGCGATCGAGTTCGTCGCCGACCGCGAGAGCCGGAACCCGTTCGAACGTCGCGAGCGGTTCGCCGAACGGTTCGCCGAGCGCGCCTTCGCCCACGGACTGATCGTCTGGCCGAGCGCCGGTACGGTGCGCGGCGAGAAGGGCGACGTGGCGATGCTGGCGCCGCCGTTCACGATCGCCGGGGACGAGATGGACGAGATGGTCGCGAAGCTCGTCGCGACCCTGGAGGAGATGTCATGAGCGACACGCGCCGGATCACCTACACCTCGACCGCTGCCGACCCGGAGTTCCGCGAAAGGTTCGACCGTGAGCTCGCCCGGGTCCGCGAGCGGTTCCCGCTGGCACTCGGCGGCGGCGTCGGACTCGGTCCGGTCGAAGGCAGGAGGTTGCACGCCGTGCGCTCGCCGATCGATCAGCGCTGGACGATCGCCGAGGTCGTGGTCGCCTCGCCGCACGACGTCGATTCGGCGCTCGGCTTCGCGACGGCTGCCACCGCGGGCTGGCGCGCGCTGGGCTGGGAGCGCCGTGTCGCCCTGTTGCGCGCGGCGGCGGACCGGATCGTGGCGCGCAACACCGAGCTCGCCGCCTGGATGGTCTACGAGGTCGGCAAGACGCGCCTCGAGGCGATGGCGGAGGTGGAGGAGTCGGCGGACCTCCTGCGCTACTACGCGGAGCGGATGGCGGCGAACGCCGGCTACCGCCGGGCGATGGCGCGGATGCATCCGGCCGAATCGACAGAGAGCGTCCTCCTTCCCTACGGGGTCTGGGCGGTGATCGCGCCGTTCAACTTTCCCTCGGCTCTGGCTGCCGGGATGATCGGCGGCGCGCTCGTCACCGGCAACACGGTGGTCTTCAAGCCGGCGCTCGACGCGCCGGTCTCGGGCGAGCTCCTCGCCGCGGCGCTCTGGGATGCCGGGGTGCCGCGCGACGCCCTGCAGCTGGTGCACGGCGAGGCCGAGGTCGGCGCGCAGCTGGTCAACGACCGGCGCGTCGCCGGCGTCGCCTTCACCGGCTCTTCGGCGGTCGGGATGAGTCTGGTGCGCGACGCCTCGCGCGAGTGGCCGCGTCCGGTGGTGGTCGAGATGGGGGGCAAGAACGCGGCGATCGTCACGGCCTCCGCCGATCTCGAGGCGGCGGCGGAAGGGGTCGCACGATCGGCGTTCGGCTTCGGCGGTCAGAAGTGCAGCGCCTGCTCCCGGGTCTACGTCGAAGCCGCCGCGGCGGAGCGATTCACCGCGCTGCTCGTCGCGCGGGCGCGGAGCGCTTCGGTCGGCGATCCGTCGTCGGGCGATCCGACGCTGGGACCGGTGATCCGCGCGCGCTCGGTCGAGAAGTTCCGCGACTACGTTGCAGGGATCGTCGCCGGCGGCGGCAAGATCCTCGCCGGAGGAGGGGTCCTGGAGGAGGGCGATCTCGGCCACGGTCACTACGTGGAGCCCACCGTCGCCCGTCTGCCTCGCGGGCATGCCTACTACCGCGAGGAGATGTTCCTGCCGATCGTGCTCGTCGAACCGGTCGCCGCGCTCGACGAAGCGATCTCGTGCGTCAACGCGGCACCCTACGGCCTCACCGCCGGTCTCTTCTCGAACGACCCCCGCGATCTGCGCCGCTTCCTCGACCAGGTCGAAGCGGGTGTCCTCTACGTCAACCGGCGATCCGGCGCCACGACCGGCGCCTGGCCGGGGATCAATCCGTTCGGTGGCTGGAAGGGAAGCGGGGCGCCCGGGCCGGCGGCGCTCGGCCCGGACTACCTCCTGAAGTTCCTGCGCGAGCAGAGCCGCACGATCAACGGCTTCGACGAGGCGATCGCGGCGGGAGCGACCGCCCCGGTCGAGCCTTGAGGCCGGTTCCTACTGGCCGGCGCCGGCCATCGCTCCGGAGAACATCGCCGCTCCGGTGATCGCGTAACCGATCGCCATGACGCCGAAGCAGGCGAGCCAGCGCAGGAACGGCGTCTTGCACGCCGCCCAGTTCTGGGCAACGAAGATGAAGATGACGAACGGAATGAGGAGGCTGGCGAGCCCCCAGCCGACGCTCTTCTTGAAGGCGAGAATCAACATCTGGATGCCGAAGATCAGTGAACCGATGCCGCCCACGACGCTGAGGATCGTTCCCAAGGTGCCCATGCTGGTCTCTCCCACCCTTCGAATCGGCCTCCCCGGACTTCCTCCGCCGGGCGGAGCGCACCTCCGCCGCCGTCGCGTGAGTCGGGGATCGGCCGTCAACTGGAACTGCAATGACTATAACGGTGAAACCGTAAAAGTCGTGCCAGCGGCGAAGTCGGACCGGGATCCGGGCGACCGGGTGTGACGCTGGCCTCCGCCGCGGCAGGGCCACCCGCAGGGGTGGCGGGATTCGGTGCGGGATCCCTTAGAGTCCTGGTCGGCAGGAAGCGGTGGCTGGCCGCGGAATGGGCCGCGGCAGCCGAGCGCAGATGCTGCCGGGAGGATTTCGAGAGATGAATACGGTTTTCCGCAGCGCGGCCGCCCTCGCCGTGTGCGTTCTGGCGGCCGGCGTCGTGCAGGCGGCCGAACCGCGCGTCGTGGCGATCGCCGGAAACGATGCGATGCAGTACAGCGTGAAGCGGATCGAAGTGAAGGCTGGCGAATCGATCAAGATCGCGCTGTCGGCCTCCGGCTCGATGCCGAAGGCGGAGATGGCCCACAACTGGGTCCTTCTCGCCAAGGGAACCGACCCGATGCAGTTCGCCATGGCGGCGGCGATGGCGCGTGACACGGGCTACATTCCGGCAGCCAAGAAGAGCGCGATCCTCGCGATGACCCCGGGTTTGATCGGAGCGGGGGAGAAGAGCGAGGTCGTTTTCACCGCACCGAAGGAGCCGGGGGAGTACACCTACGTGTGCACGTTCCCGGGACACTTCATCGGCGGCATGAAGGGCGTCCTGATCGTCAAGTAGCTCCGGGTGCTCAGTCGCGAGACGTTCCGTCGCCCGCCGGCTCTCCGCAGTCGGCGGGCGTTTTGCCGTTCGTGTCGTCGGACGGAGAACGCTCCGCCTTCAGAGCCTCCTCGATGAGGATTCTCGTCGCCGGGCCGACGAGGTCCTCGAACTGGCCGCTCCGAACGGCCCAGACGAGCGCGGCGACGACGACGAGAACCAGAACTGCAGCCAGAGGCACGAGCAGGTAGACGGCTTCCATCGTTCCTCTCAGGCGGTCCCGGGGAGCGCCGACGTGGCGACAGGCTGATCCCGGGCCCCGATGCGCGTCGGGGCGGTCTCCATCGGCCCCGGCGGGCGGCCCAGCCGGAGGGCGCGGTAGGTCACCAGCAACGAGCTCCCGGTCATCCCGAGCGCGGCGGCCCAGGGCGGAACGAGTCCGGCTGCGGCGGCGGGAAGCACGAGGGCGTTGTAGAACAGGGCGCGGGCGAAGTTTCCCCGCACCACACGCATCGTGCGGCGCGTGCGGGTGAAGGCGAAGGTGAGGCTCTCGAGCGAGCCGGAGGCAAGAACGGCGTCCGCCGACTGGGCTGCGAGGAACGCGCCCTCTCCGATCGCTACCGAGACGCTGGCGGCTGCCAGCCCCGCAGCGTCGTTGACGCCGTCGCCGACCATCGCGACGACTTCGCCGTCCGCCGTGAGCTGCCGAATCCTCGCGACCTTGCGTTCCGGTGCGGCGCCTCCCTCGGCTGACGCGATGCCGAGCTCCCGCGCGACCGCATTGACGGCCGTTGCCTGGTCTCCCGAGAGGAGCTCGCTGCGGACACCCGCGCGCTCGAGGTGGCCGATCAGCTCCGCGGCGCCGGGGCGGAGTGCGTCCTGGAAGTGGAGTGTGCCGAGCAGGGTCCCACGCCGCGCGACCGCGACGATCGTCCGGCGATCCGGGTCGACCGGAGCCGCCCTGTCGCCGAGCAGCGCCTCGACGAACTCGGGAGAGCCGGCGGCGGCCTCCTCACCGTCGACGGTTCCGCGAACTCCTCGACCGGGGAGGTTCACGATCCCGGAGGCGGAGAGCGTTGGTTGCGGCACCTCTGCGCGGATCGAGCGAGCGAGGGGATGTTCCGAACCCTGTTCGAGCGCCGCGGCGACACCGAGCACCGTGTGGGCGTCCTGGCCCGGGGCCGGACGGACCTCGACCAGCCGCGGTCGACCTGCCGTCAGCGTGCCGGTCTTGTCGAAGACGACCGCGCGCGTGGAGGCGAGCGCCTCGATCGCGCTTTCGCGGACGACCAGAAAGCCGCGGCGAGCCAGGGCGCCGTTCGTCGCCGCGAACGCCAGGGGCGTGGCCAGTGCAAGCGCGCACGGACAGGAGGCGACGAGGAGGGAGATCAGGATCGGCAGGGTCCGCACCGGGTCGTGGCGCCACCAGTAGAGAGCGGCTGCCGCCGCGAATATGAGAACCGCCAGCGAGAACCGGGAAGCGATCCGGTCTGCGAGCCGCGCCAGAGAGGGCTTGTCGGCACGCGCTCGCTCGACGAGACGCTCGATCGAGGCGAGGACCGTCGAGTCGCCGACCGCCGTGACTTCGATCTCGCAGGACGAACCGGCATTGGTGGATCCGCCGATCGCGGTTTCGCCGACGCCACGCCGAACGGGCAGACTCTCACCGTTGAGCAGCGACTCGTCGAGGAGCGCTTCCCGGTCGAGGATCCGGCCGTCGGCCGGCAGCATCTCTCCGGGTCGGACGCGGATGCGGTCGCCCGCGACGAGCTCGGTGCTGGCGACGCGTTCCTCGGATCCGTCGTCCGTCAACCGCCAGGCGGTGGCCGGCGACGGGCGGACGAGGAGGTCGAGTTCGCTCGTGGCGCGCCTCCGGGCGCCGCTCTCGAGGAGCCGAGCGCCGTGCAACAGGAAGACGAACATGCAGACCGAATCGAAGTAGATCTCGCCGTCTCCGACGAGCGTCGCACGGAAGCTGCCGAGATAGCCGAGCAGCAGTCCCGTTGCGACCGGGACGTCCATTCCGACCCGTCCGTGCCGGAGATCCTCGAACATGCCTTGCAGGAAAGGCATCCCCGAGTAGAAGAGGACCGGCGCCGTGAGCAGAAGGCTCATCCAGCGGAAGAACTGCCGGATCTCCGGCTCCATGCCGGAGGAGCTGCCCGTGTAGAGCGCGACCGCGAGGGTCATGACCTGCATTCCGAAGGCGCCGGCAACCAGAAAGCGCAGGAGCCGGTCGCGGCGCTCGCGCTCGGCGAGGGACCGCGCGAGCGACGGCTCGAACGGATGGGCGACAAGGCCGATTCTGGCGAGCGAACGGAGGAGCGCGGAGAACGTGGTTCGGCCGGGATCCCACCGCACCTCTGCGCGTCGCGTGGCGAAATTGATCGACGCTTCGTGGAGCCCGTCCACACTGGTGAGAGTGCGCTCGGCCAGCCAGACGCAGGCGGCGCAGCGCAGGTTCTCGAGCAGCAGGGTCGCCCGCCTCAGAGAGGCGCCGTTCGCGGTGTCGTCGGTGGCGACACGGTTCAGCAGTGTCGGGCGGTCCCAATCCGCCAGGCGATCGACCAGCTCGGGGGGAAGTGCCGCTCTTGCTCCCGATGCGGGCTCGCGCTCTTCGTAGTAGCGCTCGAGCCCGAGGCGGACGATCTCCACCGCCGCCGCTTCGCAGCCGGCACAGCACAGGGATCGCTCGAGTCCCCGGTACCGGAAGGAGAAGCGCGCGGCCTCGGGGACGGGAAGACCGCAGTGGAAGCAGGAGAGCGGCTGCACGAACACTCAACGTACTGCACGTGCCGGCGTTCCCGACCACCCGTGAGGGTGGGGCGGATCCCCGCCCTCGGGTGGTGCGACCGACTCGTTCGAACCCCTATCGTCACGGGGTTGCGCGGGAGGCAGGGAAGCCCGCCGCGGGGGAGGAGCAACGGATGGAGCAGACGGAGGAGAGATACGACTTCGACGTCGTCCGGCAATTCGCCGTGATGTCAGTCGTCTGGGGGATCGTCGGGATGCTCGTGGGGCTCTACATCGCCTCCGAACTCGTCTGGCCGGGATTGAGCTTCGAGCTGCCCTGGCTCACCTACAGCCGGATCCGCGCTCTGCACACGAATGCGGTGATCTTCGCCTTCGGCGGTTGTGCGCTCTTCGCCACTTCGTACTACGTCGTGCAGCGAACCTGCCAGGTGCGCCTGTTCGCACGGCGGCTGGCCGCGTTCACCTTCTGGGGCTGGCAGGCGGTGATCGTGGCGGCAGCGATCACTCTTCCGCTGGGAATCACCACGACGAAGGAGTATGCGGAACTGGAATGGCCGATCGACATCCTGATCACGCTCGTCTGGGTCGCCTACGCGGTCGTGTTCTTCGGCACGATCTGGCGCCGCAAGGTGAAACACATCTACGTCGCGAACTGGTTCTTCGGCGCGTTCATCCTCGCCGTCGCCATGCTGCACGTGGTCAACAGCATGGCGCTTCCGGTGTCGCTCTGGAAGTCGTACTCGGCCTACTCCGGAGTCCAGGACGCGATGGTGCAGTGGTGGTACGGGCACAACGCCGTGGGCTTCTTCCTCACCGCAGGGTTCCTGGGCATGATGTACTACTTCGTTCCGAAGCAGACCGGCCGTCCGATCTACTCCTACCGGCTGTCGGTGGTCCACTTCTGGGCGCTGATCTTCACTTACATCTGGGCCGGCCCGCATCACCTGCTCTATTCGGCACTGCCGGACTGGGCACAGTCGCTCGGGATGGTCTTCTCGATCGTCCTCCTCGCTCCCTCCTGGGGCGGCATGATCAACGGGATCATGACCCTCTCCGGAGCCTGGCAGCGGCTCCGGACCGACCCGATCCTGAAGTTCCTGATCGTCTCGCTCTCCTTCTACGGCATGTCGACGTTCGAGGGGCCGATGATGTCCATCCGCACCGTGAATGCGCTGTCGCACTTCACCGACTGGACGATCGGCCACGTCCACTCGGGAGCACTCGGATGGGTCGGGCTGATCTCGATCGGTTCCCTCTATTTCCTGATTCCACGCCTCTACGGGCGCGAGATCCACAGCCTGAAGCTGGTCGAAACCCACTTCTGGCTCGCCACGGTCGGCATCGTCCTCTACATCACGGCAATGTGGGCTGCCGGCGTGATGCAGGGTCTCATGTGGCGCGCGGTCGACCCCGACGGCAACCTCACCTACAGCTTCATCGAGACGGTCGAGGCGATGCGTCCCTACTACCTGGTTCGACTCGCCGGCGGTCTCACCTACTTCAGCGGCATGCTGCTCATGGTCTACAACCTCTGGAAGACGGTGCGTGGCGCCCGACCGGTCGACTTCCAGATCCCGGTGTTCGCGAGCTGAGGGGGCGACATGAACTTCGAATCCGCCCACGGTCGAATCGAACGGAACATCGGCTGGCTGGCGCTGGGCATCCTGCTGGTGATCAGCGTCGGAGGACTCGTCCAGCTCGTGCCGCTCTGGTACATGAAATCGGTCACCGAGCCGGTCGAGGGTCTGAAGCCGTACGGCGCGCTCGAACTGACCGGTCGTGACATCTACATCCGGGAGTCGTGCATGGCCTGTCATTCGCAGCAGATCCGACCGTTCCGGGCGGAGACGGAGCGCTATGGTCACTACTCCGTCGCCGGCGAGTTCGTCTACGACCGGCCGTTCCAGTTCGGCTCACGCCGCGTCGGCCCGGATCTCGCCCGAGTCGGCGGTCGCTACTCGGACGCCTGGCATCGGGAGCACCTGATCGACCCCCGGACGCTCGTGCCGCAGTCGATCATGCCGGCCTATCCGTGGCTCGAGAAGAACGCCGCCGACGCCGCCGGGGTCCAGGCGAAGATGCGTGTGCTGCGCCGCCTGGGCCACCCGTACTCGGACGAGGAGATCGCAGCCGCTCCGTCCCTGGTCGAGGGGAAGTCCGAGCTGGATGCTCTGGTCGCCTACCTGCAATCGCTCGGTACGGCGATCCGGACGAGGAGATGAACATGGATCCGAGCGTCGTGCAGGCGGCCTGGACGGCCGGCTCGTTCCTCGCATTCGTCGGAATCGTCGCCTGGGCCTGGTCGCGTCGCGCCGCGCGCGAGTTCGAGGATGCGGAGCGTCTTCCGTTCGCGGATCCGTTCGACACGGGGCCGCAGGGGCCGGCCGGAGAGGAGCGAGCCCGATGACGCTCTTCCGGAACGCATTCTGGCCCTGGACGATCGGGATCGTCACCGTCCTTTCGCTGATCGCCTGCTTCCTGTTCCTCTACTGGGCGAGCCGCGGGCGGCGGCCTTCGGCGGAGGAAACGCTCCACAACGTCTGGGACGAGGACCTGCGCGAGAACAACAATCCACTCCCCGGCTGGTGGCGGTGGCTCTTCTACGGCAGCATCTTCTTCGCCGCGGGGTACCTGGTGCTCTTTCCCGGGCTCGCGATCTTCGGCGGGACCCGGGGCTGGACGCAGGAGTCGCGCTACGAGGAGGAAATGGCGCGCGCCGAGGCGGACTACGCCCCCGTCTATACGCGCTTCGAGGGGCGAAGCGTCGAGGACCTCGCGACGGACCCGGACGCGCGCCGGATCGGAGAGCGCCTCTATCTGAACAACTGCACTCCCTGTCACGCATCGGATGCGCGCGGCGGGATCGGCTACCCGTCGCTCCGTGACGCCGACTGGCAGTGGGGAGGGACCGCGGAGGCGATCGAGACGACGATCTCGGGCGGGCGCCAGGGTCTGATGGTCGGCTGGGAATCGACGATCGGTGCCGCCGGCGTCGATCAGCTCACCCAGTATGTCCTGCAGCTCGCCGGCCGGCCGGCCAGGGCCGACATGGCGGAGCAGGGCAAGCTGCTCTTCGAGCAGGTCTGCTTCTCCTGCCATCGGCTGAGCGGCCAGGGAAACCCCCTGATCGGTGGTCCGAATCTCACCGACGACTACTGGCGCTGGGGCTCATCGGAGGAGGCGATCCGCCGCTCGATCGCCGACGGCCGGCAGGGGATCATGCCCGCGCACGGAGAGATCCTCGGCGAGCGCAAGGTGCGCCTCCTGGCGGCCTACGTCTACGGACTGCGCGACGAAGGTGACGACTGAGTTGAGCGGCTCGGAGGGCTACTTCTCGCGGCACGTCAAGGTGCATCCGCGGATCGTCGCGGGGCGCTTCGCGAGACTCAGGATCTGGGCGCTCGTGGCAACCCTCGGTGTGATGTTCGGCGCGCCCTGGTTGCGATGGGGATCTAGGCCCGCGATCTGGCTCGACCTGCCGCACCGGAAGTTCCACCTTTTCGGGCTGGTTCTCTGGCCGCAGGACCTGATCTACCTCACGGCTCTGCTCGCACTCGCTGCGCTCTTCCTCTTTCTCGTCACCGCGCTGGCGGGCCGCGTCTGGTGCGGGTACGCCTGTCCCCAGACCGTCTTCACCCAGATCTTCGTCTGGATCGAGCGGCTCTTCGAGGGCGATCGCGCGCGACAGCTGCGACTCGAGAAGGGCGGTTGGAGCGCCCGGCGCGCCTTCGGATTCACGGCCAAGCTGCTGTTCTGGTCGCTCTTCGCGTTTGCCGTCGCGGTGAGCGTCCTGGGACTGTTCGTCCCGATCCGCGAGCTTCTGCCGGCGGTCGTCTCCGGTCGGTCCGGCGCGTTCGTCTACGGCGCGATCGCCTTCGTCACCGGGGCGATTCTGCTCTTCGCCGGGCGCATGCGGGAGCAGGTCTGCGTCTACATGTGTCCGTACGCGCGCTTCCAGAGCGCGATGTTCGACCGGGACACGCTCATCGTCTCGTACGACGAGAAGCGGGGCGAGCCGCGGGGGCCCCTCGTGCGCGGTGAGCTCGACGCCAGGACCGCCGGCTCGTGCATCGACTGCACGCTCTGCGTCCAGGTCTGTCCGACCGGAATCGACATCCGCAACGGACTCCAGTACCAGTGCATCGCGTGTGCTTCCTGCATCGACGCGTGTGACGAGGTGATGGACCGGATCGGCGCCCCGCGCGGTCTCGTGCGGTACACGACCTCCGAATCGCTCGATGGTCGTCGCCCGCGGATCGGGCGGCCGCGTGTCGGGATCTATGCAGCCCTCCTCGTGATCGGCGCGCTCGCTCTCGGGGTCTCGGTGGCGCGGCGGATCCCGCTGGAGATCGACGTCCTGCGGGACCGCACCGTCTCCTATCGTGAGGCGACCGGAGGGCGGATCGAGAACGTCTACCGCCTCCGCATCCTCAACATGGACCAGTCCGCACATCGCTATCGTCTCGCCGCGAACGGTCCGGAGGGAATCGAGGTCGTCGTCCGCGAGTCCGACCTGGCGATCCCCGCCGGCGAGATCCGTGACGTCGCGGTCCGGGTGCGCATTCCTTCTTCGAATCTCACCGAGCACAGCACGCGCATCGAATTCCGGCTCGAGGCGCTCGACGCGCCGCGGATCGTGGCGCACGAACCGAGCCGTTTCCTCGGTCCGAGCGCTCGCGCGGGGTCGAACGGAAGCGGCGCGGACCGGGAGCCGGCATGAGTCGAACGGCCGTGCAGGATCCTCGTCCGCGCTCCACGAGCGTCTGGCGTGAACCGATGCTCTGGCTGATCGTCGGTCTGCCGCTCCTTTCCGTGGTGATGGCGACGACATACGCTGTCTTCGCGTTCCGTGTGTTCGACGGTGTCGTCGAAGACGACTACTACCAGCGCGGCAAGGCGATCAACCGGGTCCTGCGGCGGGACCGGGAGGCGGAGGCTCGCTCTCTCCGTGCCGAGCTGGCACTCGACGAGCGGACCGGAGACCTCTCCGTCCGCTTCACCTCGAACGGAGAAGCGCAACTGCCGCCGTCGGTGACCGTCGATCTGTTCCACTCCACCCACGCCGGTGCCGATCGTCGCGTCGAGCTGCGGCGCGACGGAGAGGGCCGCTACCTGGGGGTCATCGAGCCGCTGCCTCCTGGTCGATACAACGTGCAGGCGGAAACCGCCACCTGGCGGATTGTCGGCGAGCTGCGCGCTCCGGCGGACAGCGGATGCCTCCTCGCACCCTCACCCTAGGCCGGAAATGAGCGGAGGGTTCGGCTCGTCGTCCGGTCTGCTCGCGATGTTCGCGGCCGGACTCCTCAGCTCCGGACACTGCTTCGGAATGTGCGGCGGGATCGCCGGCGCGCTGGCGCTGCGATCCAGGAGGCAGGGTCCGGCGGGTGTGCCGCTGCCGATCGTGCTGCACAGTGCCGGCCGGATTTCGACGTACGCCCTGCTGGGGCTGTTGGCCGGAGCTGTGGGCGGCGTCCTCGCCGCGCCGTTCCCGGTCGAGGCGGCGACGGGTGCCGGCCGGATCCTGGCGGCGCTCTCGTTCACCGGCGTCGCGCTGTTCCTCCTCGGGCGCCCGAACTGGCTCGCCCCGCTCGAGCGACTCGGCGGGCGCCTCTACCGCGCGGTCGAGCCGTTGCGACGGCGGTTGCCGTTGGACGGCTCGCGCGTCGCCGATTACCTCTACGGGATCACCTGGGGCTTCCTGCCGTGCGGCCTCGTCTATGCCGCGGTGGCGATCGCGGTGACAGCGGGCAGCGCGATGCGGGGTGCGCTGGCGATGCTGGCCTTCGGAGCCGGAACGCTCCCGGCACTCCTTCTCGCCGGGAGTGCTTCGCGAGTCGTGGCGCGCTGGACACAGGGAGCGACAGTCCGTCGCCTCGCTGCGGCGATGTATCTCGTTGCGGCAGTTCTTCTCCTGGCGTCGGCGTCCAGGCACGGAGGGAGCGTCTCGCAAGGATTGGCGGGACCGGTCTGTCATCCCACCCTCGTCAGCGAGGCCGGCACCGCGAGGTAGGTTCCGAGAGCGACTCAGTGCTCGGCGACGGGTTCGGTCACCCAGCGCGCGAGAACGAACACGGCTGCCACGGCCAGGTACCCCGCCACCCACGGCCACGCCGGTGCGAGGGCGACCACGGTGTCCGAGGCGGTGAAGCGGTAGGAGTGCAGGAGCCCGACACCGGAGAGGGCCGCCGCGACCGCCGCCCAGGCCGCTGCGATCCCGAATCGCCGCTCGATCACCGCGACGGTCATCGCCGAGACGATCATCGCCGTCAGGATGAAGCCCTGGTCGAGGGCGAAGGCACCGTGGGCCCAGGTGTCCGAGCCGAGGAACGCGGGGAGCAGTTGCTCGCCGAACGGCGGTCCCCCGGGGAGCCCCACGCCGGCGGCGCGCAGGCCGTTCTTGAGCTGCAGCGCCCCCCAGGCAGCGACTCCGGGCAGGATCCCGAGCACGACCGCGGGAGCGTGCTCGCGCGGCGTAGCCTGGAACGCCTGCGCGGTGATGACGATCCCGATCCAGAGGACGATCGCCATCCCGGCGTCGATCGGAATCGCCCAGGCGATCCAGACGAGAGTGCCGGAGAGGCAGACGACGGTGAAGAAGAGAGCGTTGAGGACCGAGTAGCCGGCGCGCGCGCCCATCGCCTTCCAGCCGGGGTGCCCGATGTAGATCGTCGTCGGGAAACAGGAGCCGAAGAGCGCCGCGGCCAGCGTGCCGGCGCCGTTCGCGAGGAGCGACGGTCGCGTCGGGTAGGAGTCGCCCGCCGCCTCCGCCGATTCGATGTTCTGCAGCGAGCCGATGACGTTGAACAGCCCCATCGGCAGGATCACCGAAAGGTAGGGGAGCCAGTTCGCGGAGAGCGCCGCGACGAGATCGCCGAAGACCGGAACCGGCGGATGGAAGGCGGCGCTCGCCGCCGGGGCGGTGCCGACCGGCGCCAGGCCGGTGATCCAGGCGAGCGCCGTCCCGAGGAGGACGGCGACGAGACCGCCCGGGAGCCCGCCGCGGAACTTCACCCGCCCGAAGTAGACGAGGAGGACGATCGCGAGGGTGGTGAGGCCGACCACCGGGCGGGCGTAGGTGCGATAGAGGAAACCGAGCGAGATGAAGGTGAGGGCGATGCCGGCCAGGGTCGAGAGCAGCGCGGCCCGCGGGGTGACGCGGCGGATCCGCTCGGCGACGAAGGCGCCGGCGATCTCGATCAGGCCGGAGCCCATGCAGGCGACGAGCCCCGCCTGCCAGGCGATCCGCGCCGGGTCGGCGGCGCCCGCCGCCTCGGCGGCGAGTTTTGCCGGCAGCATGACGAGAAAGACGTAGGCGAAGAGCGAGACCGTGTTGATGCCGTAGGGCAGGGCACAGATGTCGGTGCGTCCGGTCTCGCGCATCCGCTGCCGCGCCTGGCGGGCGTAGTAGAGGTTGCCGACGAACAGCGAGACGGCGGCGCCGGGCAGTATGCGGCCCAGGACGAGGTCGGCCGGAAAGCCGAGCACGCCGCGGCAGAGGGCGTCGATCACCAGCAGCTGGACGAGGTTGTCGAGCGCCAGGCCGAAGAATCCGTCGATGTCGCCGCGTGTGATCCACCGCATCGTCGTCCCCGTTCTTTCCTCTGCCGCCGTTTCGCGAGGCCGGATTCTCGCACGACGACTTGCTAGGCTCGGGAACATGTCGATCCGAACCCGCCTCCCCGCGTTCCTGCTCGCCGCACTGCTCCTGCCGTTGCCCGCGACGGCGCGGCCCGCGACCGCCACGGCGAACGAGGGCGGCTTGCTGGCGTTCGAACACGTCCGCGTCTTCGACGGCCAGCGGGTCCTCACCGATGCCAATGTCCTCGTCGCCGGAGGGAGGATCGTGTCGGTCGGCAAGGGTGCCGACCTGCCTGCGGGAGTCGAAGCGATCGACGGCCGCGGCCGGACGCTCCTGCCCGGGCTGATCGATGCGCACGTCCACGTCTTCGACGGCGCGCAGCTCGAACAGTCGCTGGCGTTCGGCGTCACCACGGTGCTCGACATGTTCTCGGTTCCGGCGGCGATCGCCGGCCTCAAGTCGGCCGACAGGAGCGACTGGGCCGATCTGCGGTCGGCCGGAATCCTCGCCACGGCACCCGGCGGGCACGGCACCGAGTACGGAATCCAGATCCCGACGATCTCGGCCCCCGAGGAGGCGCAGACGTTCGCCGACGCGCGCTTCGCCGAAGGTTCGGACTATCTCAAGATCGTCTACGACGACGGCAGCGCCTACGGCCGGAAGATCCCCACCGTGAGCGAGGCGACGCTGCGGGCGCTGGTGGCTGCAGCGCATGCGCGCGGCAAGATGGCGGTGGTGCACATCGGCACGTTCGCCGAGGCGCGGACGGCGATCGACGCGGGCGCCGACGGGATCGTCCACCTGTTCCGCGATCCGATGCAGGGCAACGAGTTCGGCGCGTTCGTCGCCTCGCACGGGGCGTTCGTGACGGCGACACTCGCCGTCCTGCGGACGCTCGAGGGACGGAAGACGACGATCGGGGACGATCCGCAAATCGCCCCCTACCTGAGCCCCGCGGCGCGGGCGCAGCTTGCCGCCGCATTCCCGATGAAGGTCGAGACTTCGGCCGCGGCGGTTGCCAACGCCGTCGCCTCGCTGCGCCTGGCGCGGGTGCCGGTCCTCTGCGGCACCGATGCCCCGAATCCCGGGACCACGTTCGGGGCCAGCATGCACGACGAGCTGGCGCTGCTGGTCGAGGCGGGGCTGACGCCGATCGAAGCTCTGGAAGGAGCGACATCGAAACCGGCACAGCGCTTCGGGCTCGAAGACCGCGGGCGGATCCTGAAGGGAAAGCGCGCCGATCTCGTGCTGGTCGAGGGCGATCCGACGACGGCGATCGCCGACAGCCGGAAGATCGTCGGCATCTGGCGGGGCGGCGTGAGCTTCGACCGCGGCGCCTACCGGGAGCGCGTCGGCAAGGCGGCCGAGGCGGCGAAGCCGCAGGCGGCACCGGTCGCTTCCGGACCGATCAGCGACTTCGAGGACGGGACGCCAGGCGCCCGCTTCGGCCAGGCGTGGGTGGAGTCGACCGACGCGATGATCGGCGGCGCCTCGCAGGTCGCGCTCGCGGTGGTCGATGACGGCGCCGGCAAGGCGTTCGAGATCCGCGGCGCGGTGGCGGCCGGCGCTCCCTCGACCTGGGCGGGCGCGATCTATTCGCCGGGCACGCGCCCGTTCTCGCCGGTCGACCTGTCGCGAAGCGGGGGCTTCCGGTTCCGGGTCCGGGCCGAGAAGCCGGGAAGCTACGTCGCGATGCTCTTCTCGGCGAAGCGGGGGCGGGCGCCGCTCGTCCGCACCTTCGACGCGACGACGGAGTGGAGCGACGTGAGCTTCGCCTGGGGAGACTTCGAGGGCTACGCGGGCGACGACGTGATGGCGATCTTCCTCGGCCAGTCGGCCGTCGGGCCGTTCCGGCTGATGGTCGACGACGTCGCCCTGCGCTGAGCGCCGCTCAGAGGAAGAGCGACTTCGGGTCGAGCTCCTCGCGCAGCAGGCGGAGCTCTTCGGACGCGGGCGCGGGAGTCGTCGCCAGCGGCGATCGCAGACGGACGCTCCAGCCGAGCGTCGCCTGCACCTGCTCGATCGTGACTCCGGGATGGAGACTCTCGACCGCCATCTCGCCATCCTCGAATCCGTAGACGGCGAGGTCGGTGATCACCTTCACCGGCCCCGCTCCGGGCAGTCCGGCATGCCGCCGCGCGTCGCCGCCGTCGAGATGGCCCGGACTGGTGACGAAGTCGAGCCGCGCCGGGAAACTCTTTGCGGTCTGCGGTGCGACGATCAGGACGCGCTTCGCGTGGATCGCGATTTCGCAGGCGCCGCCGCTCCCCGGCAGCCGGACCTTCGGGCGATCGTAGTCGCCGATCACCGTCGTGTTGAGATTGCCGTGGCGGTCGACCTGGGCCCCCTGGAGGAAGCCGACGTCGATCTTCCCGCCCTGGAGGTACTGGTAGAAGATCTCCGCCATCGAGGCGATGCCGACCGAATTGGTCACCAGCGCCGGATCGCCGATCGACACCGGGACCCGCTCGGGCGTCGCCCCCACCGCGCCCGATTCGTAGATCAGGACGAGCCCCGGCGCGTGCGTGCGCCGCGCCAGGTTGCAGGCGAGGTTCGGCAGCCCGATGCCGACGAAGACCACGTCGCGGTCGCGGAGCTCGCGTGCCGCGGCGCAGACCATCCTCTCGGCGGGAGTGACGGCCGGCTCAGTAGCCATAGTTCACCGGTGCGGACGGGCGGTCGCTCGCGCGGAGACGCTGCAGCCGCTCGCCCATGCGGGCGACGTACTCGCCGCGATCCGCGACTCCGTGCACCCACTCGTCGAGCCATCGCACGAGCCTGGTCTCGTCCTGCGAGATCTCGCGCCAGGCGACGTAGAAGTCGTTGTCGCGGTCGTAGTAGCCCTGGGCGAACGAGGGGTGACACCCCCACGGTTCGTGCACCACCGCCGAAACGAGGAAGCCCGGGAGCAGGGTGCGGTTGGGATCGGCGCGAACGATCGCCTCGTCGACGATCTCTTCGGCGACGACGATGACGGTCGAAGCGGCGAAGGCGGCCTCCTTCTGCACCCCGAGCAGGCCCCAGACCTGGCAGTTCCCCTCGCGATCGGCGCGCTGCACCGCCACGATCGTGACGTCCGGGTGGAGCGCCGGCACGGTGGGGAGATGTTCCCCGGTGTAGGGGCAGACGACCTCACGGATCCGGCCGTTGACCCGCGGCAGGTCGCTGCCGGTGAAGGTGCGGAGCGGCAGGAAGGGCAGCCTCGCGGCGCCGGCCTGGAAGCGCGCCACCATCCCGAAGTGCGAATACTCCTCGATTTCGAGTGGATGCGGCCGCCCCTGCTCGACGGCGCGGCGCAGGGCGTAGAGCGGCCCGGCGCCGGGATTGCCAGCCCACGAGAAGACCAGCCTGCGGGCGCAGCCGGCGGCGATCATCTGCTCGTAGACGAGATCGGGAGTCAGGCGGCACAGAGTCAGGTCGCGCTTCCGCTGGCGGATGATCTCGTGTCCGGCGGCGAACGAGATGAGATGCGTGAACCCCTCGATGACGATGGTCGCTCCGTCGTCGACGAAGCGCGCGATCGCCTCGCGCATCGGCAGGAGCTTTCCTGCACCGGAGCCGCTCATCGGGTCCCCCGCAGCGGCAGGGACCGCTCGAGCAGTCGGTCGAGCATCTCCTGGACCAGCGGCTTCTCGCTGCTGCCGATGCCGGTCCCGCGCGTCTCCCCCTCGAACCACATCCGGTTGCTGTCGGCGCTCGCGATACGCAGCCGGACGGTCGCGCGGGCGCGATCGGTTCGCTTCTTCTTCAGCACGGTCCCCTCGCGCGGTTCGCCCTCCTCGTAGCGCCAGCGCGCCACGTCGCTCACCCGGATCTCGAGGAGCGACTCGACGCCGAGCTCGCAACCGAGCGCGGCCCGCCCTTCGTCGCTCCGGACGTCGAGGCCGGCGGCCGCGATCGCGCGGGCGCTCTCCTGCGGCCCGACGAGAGTGGACCGGGCGCGGAGCGAGACTCTTCCGGCAACGAGCTTCGCGAGCCAGTCCGGGTCGACTCCCGGCGGCGCCACCGGCGGCAGCACCGCGATCTTTCCGGCGACGGAGGGATAGTCCGGGTGCGCGGTGACCTCGATGTGGAAGCCTTCGCCGGAAGCGAGCGGCGCGACACATAGAAGGAGGAGGATCGGCAGGAAGAGGCGTGACGGGCGAAGGCCTCGCGATCGCGGATCGTGGCGCTTCATGGGAGGCGAAGAGTCTAGCAGCGCACCTGCAGCCGGCGCGGCGCGGGTTTGCCGCGGGCAACCGCCCTGTGGGAGTCTTGCGGGCCATGAACCACGGTGGTGATCGGATCGCGGAGGTTCTCGTCCGGCACGGAGTGACGACCCTGTTCACCTTGTGCGGTGGGCACATCTCGCCGATCCTGGTCGGTGCCAGGGCGCGCGGGATCCGCGTCGTCGACACGCGCCACGAGGCGGACGCCGTCTTCGCCGCCGACGCCATGGCGCGGCTCACGGGCGCCCCCGGCGTCGCCGCGGTCACGGCGGGGCCCGGCGTCACCAACACGATCACCGCGATCAAGAACGCGCAGATGGCGCAGTCGCCGCTCGTCCTGCTCGGCGGAGCGACGGCGACGATCCTCAAGGGGCGCGGCTCGCTGCAGGACATCGATCAGCAGTCGCTCATCGGGCCGCACGTCAAGTGGCAGGCGAGCGCCGAGCGGGTCGCGGACCTCGAGCCGCTGCTCGAATCGGCATTCCGGTTCGCCGCCGAAGGGGTCCCCGGTCCGGTCTTTCTCGAGTGTCCGGTCGATCTGCTCTATCCCGAGGCGATCACGCGCGAGTTCTACGGCGTGCAGCCGAAGGAGGGGGGGCGCTCCCCGTCGCTGGGCAAGCGCCTCGAGCGCTGGTACCTCGACCGCCATCTGAAAAAGATCTTCCGCGGCGCCGACGCCCCGGCCTTCGTGCCGCCCGCGGGCGGAGTTCCCGCGCTTCGCGACCCGATCCGCAGGGCGGTGCGCCGCGCAGCGAAGACGCTGGCGCGCTCCGAGAGGCCGCTCGTGCTGGTCGGATCGCAGGCGATGCTCCAGGCCGTAGCGCCCGCGGAGCTGCGGGGGGCACTCGAGTCGCTCGGCGCTCCGGTCTATCTCTCCGGGATGGCGCGCGGTCTCCTCGGTGCGAGCCATCCGCTGCTGTGCCGCCACAAGCGTCGCGAGGCGCTGCGCGAGGCCGACTGCGTGGTGCTCCTCGGGGTGCCCAACGACTTCCGGCTCGACTACGGCCGCCACGTGGCTCGCCGCGCCAGGCTCGTCTCCGCGAACCGGAGCGCCGACGACCTGGAGAAGAACCGCCGCCCGTCGATCGGTGCGCTCGCCGATCCGGGACGGTTTCTGGTGGACCTGGCGGAGCGTGCCGCGGGGCTCCACGCGCGCTGGAGCGACTGGCTCGGAACGCTCCGCGAACGCGACACCACGCGCGAGCTCGAGATCGCCGGTCGGACGCGCGAGATCCCCGCCGGCGGCGGACTGAATCCGCTGACATTGCTCGCCGAACTCGACCGGTTTCTCGACGAGTCGGCGCTGCTCGTCGCCGACGGCGGCGACTTCGTCGGTACCGCCTCCTACGTCGTGCGCGCCCGCTCGCCGCTCGCCTGGCTCGATCCCGGAGTCTTCGGCACGCTCGGGGTCGGCGGCGGCTTCGCTCTCGGAGCCAAGCTCGCGCGACCCGACGCGGAGGTCTGGGTTCTGTACGGCGACGGCTCGGTCGCCTACAGCCTGATGGAGTTCGACACCTTCGTGCGCCACGGCGTGCCGGTGATCGCGCTGGTCGGAAACGACGCCTCGTGGGCGCAGATCGCGCGCGATCAGGTGACGGCGCTGGGCGACGACGTCGGGACGGTGCTGGCTTCGAGCGACTACGAACTCGTGGCCGATGCGCTCGGCGGCAAGGGGATCTCGATTGCGCACCCGGACGAAATCGCGCCCGCGTTCGCTCAGGCGCGGGTCTGGTCCCGGGCCGGATTCCCGGTGCTGATCAATGCGCGGCTGGCGCGGTCGGACTTCCGGAAGGGATCGATCTCGCTCTGAGCGAGCGCACGACCAGTGCGCCGAGCATCAGCGTGCCGCCCGCGGAGGCGAGCGCTCCGGGACGCTCGCCGTGGAGCAGCCAGGTCCAGAGCGGATTGAGCACCGGTTCGAGCAGGACCAGCAGCGACACTTCGAGCGCCGGCAGGCTGCGCAGACCGCGGGTCAGCAGCCAGTAGGCGACCCCGATCTGGACGACGCCGAGGTAGACGATCGCGGCGAGGTCGCGCGGGGGTGCGGCGGTGAGCTCGGGGAGTGGCGGCAGGAACGGCAGGCAGACGGCGAAGGCGACGACGTTGCCGAGCACGGTCGCCGGCAGGGAGCGGTCCTCCGCCGCGCCGGAGCGGGCGAGCTTTCGCAAGGTCACCATGAGCAGCGCGTAGAAGAGGCCGGCGGCGAGCGCGACCAGATTCCCGAGCGCGGGGCGCGGCGCGGTCGCGACGGCGTCGTGCGAGCCGAGAAAGACGAGAAGGAGACCGACGCAGACGGCGACGACGTAGGGAAGGTCGGAGCGCAGGAAGCGCTCGCCGAGCAGGAGCGGAGCGAGCAGCAGGACCCAGACCGGCGCCGTCGACTGCAGGAAGATCGCGGCGGCCGATGTGGTGAGCTTGGTCGCAGTGACGAAGCAGACGAGAGTACCGGCGTAGGCGACGGCCGCCGGCAGCAGATCCCAGTGAAATCCGCGTCGCGCTCCCGGGAGCAGTGCCAGGAGCGCGATCGCCGCCACCGCCGAACGGAGTCCGGCGACCGCGAAACCGGAGAGCAGCGTTCCCTTGATCGCCGCGCCGCCGGTCGAGAAGAGGAGCGCCGCGGCGAGGACCGAGAGGCGCGCGGGGGTGGCTTCGGGGCGATTCGCGAGCATGGCGGCGGATTCTATCTGCGCCTTCGATGCGCGATCCCCGGTGCTATCGTGACCGCCCCGCACCATGTTCCCGATCCGAGACGAGATCCCGAGCCGGCGTCGCCCGGTCGTCACCTGGTCGCTGATCGCGCTCAACGTCGCGCTCTTCCTCTACCAGCTCACCCTGCCCGAAAGCGCGCTCGCGTCGTTGTTCTATCGCTTCGGACTGGTGCCGGCGCGGATCAGCGATCCGGCCTGGGCGCTCGCGGCGGGGCTCCCGCCGGGCGGCTATCTGGGGTTCCTCTCCGGCATGTTCCTGCACGGCGGCTTCCTGCATCTGCTGTTCAACATGTGGACCCTCTGGATCTTCGGCGACAACGTCGAGGACCGGATGGGTCGCGGGCGCTATCTCTTCTTCTATCTCACCTGCGGCGTCGCCGCGTCGGTCGTGCAGTGGCTGACGAATCCGGCGTCGACCATCCCGACGATCGGCGCCTCGGGGGCGATCGCCGGCGTCATGGGCGGCTACTTCCTGCTCTTCCCGCACTCCCGTGTGCTGACGCTCGTGCCGATCTTCTTCTATCCGCTCTTCCTCCGGATCCCGGCGATCGTCTATCTCGGCCTCTGGTTCGTGCTGCAGCTGCTCTCCGGAACGACCTCGCTGGGGCGGGGACCGGACACGGGCGGTGTCGCCTTCTGGGCCCACGTCGGCGGCTTCGCGGCCGGCTTCCTGCTGGTCCGACCTCTTTCCCGCCGTGAGCCCGAGCAGCTGCCGGGCTTCGCCCGCCACTTCGTGATGCCGCACAACCCGCCGTTCCGCCCGCTTCGCAGCGGCCGGCTGCGCGACTAGTCCAGCGGCGGGCGGAGGAGGGCGGCGTAGGCGGCGGGATCGACGTTTCCGCCCGAGACGACGCAGGCGATGCGCCGGTCCCGGAACCGTCCGGGATCGGTGAGGAGCGCGCCGAGGGCGAGCGCGCCCGTCGGCTCCGCCTTCAGATTCGCGAGCTCGGAGAGGAGGCGGAGTCCGTCGCGGATCGCCGGTTCGTCGACTTCGACGATTCCCGCCAAACCGCCGCGCAGGATCTCCCAGTTGCGTTCGCCGAGCGACAGGGTACGCGCGCCGTCGGCCAGCGTGTCGCTCTCGTTCTCGTTCTCGAGGCGCCGCCCGGCGCGGAGCGACCTCGCGGCGTCGTTCGAGAGCAGCGGCTCGGCTCCCCAGACCGCCGCCCCGTGACCGCCCTCGCGCAGCCCGCGGACGACTCCGGAGGAGAGGCCGCCGCCGCCGACCGGAACCACGACCGTGTCGAACTCCAGACCGCCGGCGGCCAGCGCCGCGAGCTCGCGGCCGAGCGAGGCGTTGCCGGCGATGACCAGCTCGTCGTCGTAGGCGCTGCCGAGGTAGGCCTCGGGGTGCGCGGCGGCGACCTCGGCGACCTTGGCGGCCCGCGTCTCACGCGCCGTGTCGACGAAGACCACTTCGCCGCCGAACTCGCGCACCGCTTCGACCTTCACTTTCGCCGACCGGTCGGGCATGACGATGATCGAGCGCTTGCCGGCGAGTGTCGCGGCGCGGGCCAGCGCCTGGCCGAAGTTGCCGGAGGACGCCGCCAGGAGCAGCGGATGGGGGACGTGGGCGGCGACGTTCGCCGCCGCGCGGAACTTGAAGCTGCCGGTCTCCTGGAAGGTCTCGGAGACGAGGAAGAGGTCGAGACCGAGGCGCCCGGCGAGGCGCGGCGCCCGGACGATGGTGGTCGGTCGCGGCTGGAGTGGAGATCGAGTGTTCATGGAGACGGGATCCTAGCGGGTCTCCGTTCCGGAGCCGTCCGCGGCCGATCGTGGGGGCGGATCGGCTCCACCGGGCTGCGGTACGATCCTCCCGTCACCGGATGCGTCTCGCTCAGACCACACCAGAACCGCCGACAGGAGGTCGTCGAATGAAATCCGCAGGGGTCGCCCGAGCTCTCTCTCCCGTTCTCGTACTCTTCCTCCTCTGTCTCGCGCTGTCGGCCGGCGCACCGGCGTCGTACGCCATGTCCCACGGGGAGAAGCACCCGTTCACGGTTCACGATCTCCTGGCGATGCAGCGGATCTCGGATCCGCAGCCGTCGCCCGACGGACGTCGCGTCCTGTTCACGCTGCGGACGACCGATCTGGAGGCGAACCGGGGGCGCACCGATCTCTGGGTTGTCGACGTGGACGGCACCGGGCTGCGGCAGCTCACCGCCAACCCCGCGTCGGACCTCAACGGCCGCTGGTCGGCGGACGGCAGGAGCGTCTTCTTCCTCTCCAGCCGCTCCGGCTCGATGCAGATCTGGCGCCTGCCGCTCGACGGCGGCGAGTCGATGCAGGTCTCGGATCTGCCGGTCGACGTCTCGAACCTCGAGCTCTCGGGCGACGGCTCGCGCCTCCTGTTCAGTCTCGAGGTCTTCCCGGACTGCGCCGCCGATCTCGCCTGCACGAAGTCGAAGCTCGACGAGAAGGCGGCCTCGAAGGCGAGCGGCCTGATCTACGACGAGCTCCTCTTTCGCCACTGGGACAGCTGGAGCGACGGCCGCCGCAACCACTGGTTCGCGATGCCGGTCGCCGGCGGGCTGGCGACCGACCTGATGCCGGGTCTCGCCGGGGATGCCCCGTCGCGCCCGTTCGGCGGCTCGGAGGAGATGGCGTCGACTCCGGACGGCAAGGGGATCGTCTTCGCCGTGCGCCTCGCCGGACGGAGCGAAGCCTGGTCCACCAATTTCGATCTCTACTATGCACCGTTCGACGCCTCGGCGCCGCCGCGACGGCTGACGACCAACCCGGCCTGGGACACGATGCCGGTCTTCTCGCCCGACGGCAAGCGCATGGCCTATCTGGCGATGGAACGGGCCGGATTCGAGGCCGACCGCCTGCACATCGTCGTTCGCGACGTGAGCGGCGGGCTCGACGGGCCGGACCGGCCGCTGACGCTCGCGTGGGACCGTTCGGTCGACGAGATGACCTGGTCGGCCGACGGGGCGACGCTCTTCGTCGCGGCCCACGATGTCGGGCAGCAGGCGATCTTCGCGGTCGATTCCACGACCGGAGCGGCGCGGCCGATCGTCGGCGCCGGCTCGAACCGGTCGATCGGGCTCGTCGACGGCGGACGGATCGTCTACTCGAAGGAACACCTGAAGTCGCCGGCCGAGCTGCACGTCGCCAACGCCGACGGCAGCGGCGAGACGCGGATCACAAGCATCAACTCCGAGCGGCTCGAGTCGATCGCCTTCGGTGAGCCGGAGCAGATGAGCTTCCGTGGTGCCGGCGGCAACATGGTCTTCGCCTACATCGTCAAGCCGGCGAACTTCGATCCGGCGAAGAAGTATCCGGTCGCCTTCCTGATCCACGGCGGGCCGCAGGGTTCGTTCGGCAACGACTTCCACTACCGCTGGAATCCCCAGACCTACGCCGGACGCGGCTACGCGACCGTCGCGGTCGACTTCCACGGTTCGGTGGGCTACGGCCAGGCGTTCACCGACGCCATCCGCGGGGACTGGGGCGGGAAGCCGCTCGAGGATCTGAAGAAGGGATTGGATGCGGCGCTCAAGAGCCATCCCTGGATGGACGGCAACCGGGTCGCGGCGCTGGGAGCGTCGTACGGTGCCTACATGATCAACTGGATCGAGGGCGCCTGGCCGGACCGGTTCCGGGCCCTGGTCTCGCACGACGGCAATCTCGACGAGCGCTACGCCTACTACGCGACGGAAGAGCTCTGGTTCCCCGAGTGGGAGCACGGCGGCACGCCGTACGACAATCCGGCCGGCTACGCCAAACACAATCCGGTCGATCTGGTGAAGAACTGGAAGACGCCGATCCTCGTCGTCCACGGCGGGCTCGACTACCGGGTCGTCGACACCGGCGGCATGGCTACCTTCACGGCGGCGCAGCGCAAGGGGATCCCGTCGAAGCTGCTCTATTTCCCCGACGAGAACCACTGGGTGCTGAAGCCGCAGAACTCGATCCTCTGGCACGACACCGTGCTGGACTGGATCGACCGGTGGACCGCGAAGCCGTAGCGTTCGCGACGGTGTCGCGCCGGCGGCGGATCTCGCGGTCCGCCGCCCGTCCGACCCGGTGCGCCGCCTGGGCGCTGCTCCTCCTGGCGACGAGCGCGGCCTGCACACGGCAACCGCCGGCGGTGGATCTCCCGGCGCAGCCGAATCTCGTCCTCTACCTGATCGACACGCTGCGCGCCGATCACCTCGGCTGCTACGGTTACGCGCCGCCGGTCTCGCCGCGCATCGACTCCTTCGCCCGCGAGTCGGTCCTCGTGCGGGAGGCGCGGGCGCAGAGCTCCTGGACCAAGCCCGCGGTGGCGACGATCCTGACCGGGCTCACGCCACCGGGTCACGGGACCGAGCGGCGCTCCCACCGTCTGCCGAAGCGCGTCGAGACGCTCGCCGAGCGCCTCGGTTCAGCGGGCTACGTCACCGCGATGTTCACCACCAATCCGACGGTCACCGAGCGCTTCGGTTTCGATCAGGGCTTCGACGAATTCCACTACCTCAGCCAGCCGCGCGGCCGCCGCCGCGGGCACGTCGACTCGGCGGAGATCCACGGGTCGGTCGTCGACTGGCTCGATCGGCGGAGCGACGGCCGTCCCTTCTTCCTCGTCGTCCACACGCTCGATCCGCACGATCCCTACCGGCCGCGCGAACCGTTCGCGAGTCGCCTCGCCGCCGGGATCGACATCGAGTCGGCATGCTGTCCGAAGCCGGCGCAGCTGGCCGGGCTGACGGAGGCGGAGCTCGTCGACCGATCGCGCAGGTCGATCGCGCTCTACGATGCCGAGATCGCCCAGAACGACGAGAGCTTCGGCCGCCTGCGCGACGTGATCGAGCGCCGCGGGCTGGGTCCGCGGACGGCGATCCTCCTGACGGCCGATCACGGCGAGGAGTTCTTCGAGCACGGCGGCTGGCGGCACGGGCATGCGCTCTACGAAGAGCTGCTGCGGATCCCGTTCGTCCTGCGCCTCCCCGGAGGCGCCGCCGCCGGCCGGGTGGTGGACGGGCCGATCGACCAGATCGACTTCACCCCGACCCTGCTCGACCTCGCTGGGATCGGGCCCGTCGACGGACTGCCGGGCGAGAGCTGGCTGCCCTGGCTCATGGGGAGGGGCGACCCGCCGGCCGGGGCGGCGACGTCGTTCGCCTGGCTCGAGCATCCGGCCTACTCGATGGCAGCGGCGCAGGCGGGCGAGTGGAAGTGGATCGGACGCTGGAATCGCGGCGACGACCCGCCGGCGCCGCCCGTGGAGTGGCTGTTCGACCTCGCCCGCGATCCCGCGGAGGTCGCGCCGCGTGGCAGTGCGGACGGCGCCGACGGTCATCGCCGCGAACTGGTGGCGCTCCTCGCCGCCGCGCGTCGGCAGGCGGGGAGCGCGATGGCAGCGGAAGAGGAGGAGATCGACCCGGAGCTCGACCGGACGCTGCGCGCCCTCGGCTACATCTGATCGCGGTCCCGCCGCGACTCAGTCGCGGTAGATCGGATCGAGCAGATCGCTATGGCGGCGGAAGACGAGCCCGACGAGGTGCGCGCCGGTGAACAGCGCGTAGCCGGAGAGCGCGTGCTCCGCGGCGGCACCGGCGATCGGCAGCGGCCGGAGTGCCATCGCCACCACCTGGCTGACGACGAAGAGAAGCGAGACGACGCCGGCGGTGCGGAAGATGTCGCCGCGCGCGCCGGTGAGGAGCGTCCGCAGGTGGAGATCGATGCGGAAGCTCAGCCAGCCGCTGGAGTAGTAGGCGGTCGCGCCGAAGGCGAGAACCCCGACGACCGCGCCGAGGACCGCCCCCGCGACGAGCGCCAGCCAGCAGGAACCGCCGCCCTGTCCGATCAGGAAGAGCTGGATGTCGCAGTCGAGAACGCGGAAGAAGAAGACGGTCGGCAGGCAGCTCACCGCGAAGATCAGCAGCATCCAGAACATCTCGCGGATCCGGTCGAACGGGTCGGTGTAGTCGGGCCAGTCGGGGAGCGAGTCCTCGCCGTCCGCGGTGGTGTTGACGATCGCGAAGAGCATCGCCGGCAGCATCACCCGGAACAGCCAGCCGACCGCTCCGCCGAAGAACGGCACGACGTCGGCAACGGTCATGCCGGTGACGTAGACCGGAAAGAGCAGCCGGCCGTTGCCGCGGAAGACGTAGCGCAGCGCCTCGTCGAAGGTGTAGCGGCGCTGCTTCTTCTCGTGGCGCTGGCGCTCGGGAACGGAGGCCGGCGTCGCGGCGTCGAGCGGCAGCGCCCGCTCGCCGCAGAGCAGGCAGAAGATCAGCCGGTGTCCGGCCTTCGTGCAGTCGCCGCAGAGCAGGCGCGCACAGCCGTCACAGGAGAAGACCGCCGGACGTTCCGGATGTTCGGTACAGAGGAAACCGGACATCCGGAAATTCTCGCACGTACGGAGCGCCGCGGACTACGGGATGCAGGTGAAGGCGTCGGTGTCTCCGACGGTCGTCGGCAGGTTGTCGATCGGGTTCGGAGCGAAGGTCTTGACCAGGCCGTCCGCCATCCGCGTCACCCGGACCTGGAACCCCTGCGACGTCAGGCCGCTGTAGAAGACCCAGAACCGGTTGTACGGCGCGACGCAGGCGTCGACCATCTTGACGCCCATTTCGAAGTTGGTCGGGTTGAAGAACCAGAAGAACGCCGACTGGTCGGTCTCGGCCCGCTCGGCGTTGAAGTACATCACCTGTGCGGCGCCCGATCCCGAGAGCGTCTGCCAGGTCACTTCGACCTTGAAACGGCCGCCGAGGAGACAGGCGGTGTCGGCGTCGGCGACGCAGAGACCGCCGGCGCCCGGGTTCAGGTACTGGCTGAGCGTCGGGTAGGCGGCGGCGAAGGCGCCGTCGAGAGAGTTCTCGTCGGTGCCGCAGCCGTCGGACGGATTCCCACAGCCGCCGAGGAGCTGGCCCACGACCTGGCCGTTCGCCTTCATCACCGGCGAGCCGGAGCTGCCCCCGGAGGTGCCGGTGCCCGCCTGGTTGACGCCGTGCAGGAAGTTCGCCACCGTGATCCCGTCTCCCGTGCAGAGAAAGGCGGGGGTCTCGTCGAGCGCGATCTGGCTGTAGACCTGGGGCCGCGGCGAGCCACCCATCACCGGGTGGGAGAGGCGGTGGAGAATCGTCCCGTCGGCCGGCCGCACGCTCGTCCAGCCGAGATAGAAGACGCCGGGCGGAACCTCCGTCGGGTCGATGGCCCGCAGCAGGGAGACGTCCGGACCGGGGATCGCCGAGGTCGCGACGAGATCCGCGCCGAGCGGACCGAGCTCGAAGCTGCTGCTGCCGCTCCCGCACGACGGCGTGCGGTAGAAGAAGGCGGTGTCGACGGTGAGCGCCTCCGCCTGCGTCCCGATGCAATGATTCGCCGTGAGGATCCACGGTTCGAGGGTGGCGGGTGCGTTGTCGTTGAGGAGGCCGCCGGAGCAGGCGAAGGTGCCGCCGCCGCTGGTGAAGAGGTACTGGATGATTCCGTCCGTGACGTCGTTGATCGCCGGGAAGACGCCCGTCCCGTAGCAGGAGGCGTCCTGGAGGCAGGCGTCGGCGAACGGGTTGAGCTGGTTGCGCGAGAGCAGCAGCTCGTGCACCCGCCGCACGACGAAGCCCTGTCCGTCGGAGAGCGCGCCGTCCGGCAGCTCGACCTCGAGCTGGATCCGGTCGCCTTCGATGACCGGCGAGACGAGCGAGCGGTCCCCGCGCATGCGCCGCAGGTCGAAGCTGCGCGCCTCGCCGCCCAGGCCGTAGACCCAGAGTCTGCTTCCTGAGGGCAGGTTCACCTCCGAGAGCTCGAGGCGGAGCGCCACGGCGTCGGCGACCTCGACCGACGTGCCCCAGACGAAGTTGCCCGACGTTTCGCGCCCGAGGATCCCGCCGCCGCTCCGTGCGCCGACGCTGCGCGAGAAGCGTGCGCGGTCGACCGTCAGGCGGAGCGGCGAGGAGAGCTCTCTCGCGAAGCCCACCTGGAGCGGCCGTCGCAACTCGTCGCTGCGCAGATTGCGCTCGTTGAGGGCGGCGATCTCTCCGGCGGCCGACTGCGCCGAGGGGGCGAGCCGCGCCATCGGCTCGAGCGCCGCACTCTCGGCGATCCGGAGCGGCGCCGGCACCCGCTGCCGCACGAGCGTGGCTTCGGGACGGAAGCCGGGCGCCTCGTCGGCGGCCAGCGGAACCGCGGCGGGCACCGCCATCAGCATCAGCATCGTCGAGGAAAGGCGGAGTCGTCGCATCGGTTTCTCCTGTTCGAGCCGCCCGCGACCGTGCCGGGACGGAGTGATGGTGCGTTCCCTGCTGCGGACCGAGGCTACAGCAAGATCTATTCCGCCCCGTCCGGAGAAGACGCAGCGGAGCCCGCGAGGAGGCTGACGTAGGCCGACTCGCAGTAGTCGCGCATCATCCGGTCGCTGGAGAACTGCGGCGTGATCGTCGCCATGGCCTCCTTCATGCGCCGGATCCATCCGTGCGGGAGATCGTTTTCGTCCCGTTCGTAGTAAAGGGGCACGACCTCCTCCTCGAGCAGATGGTAGAGCGCACGGACGTCCTCGCGGTCCTGGACGGCTTCGTCGCCGGCGGCGTCGCCGGTGATGGCGTTGCGGGCGCCGATCACCCAGCCGTTCTCGCCGTCGAACCCCTCCGGCCACCAGCCGTCGGCGATCGACATATTGAGCGCCCCGTTCATCGCCGCCTTCATTCCCGAGGTGCCCGACGCCTCCATCGGGCGTCGCGGCGTGTTGAGCCAGACGTCGACGCCCTGGACCATCATCCGGCCGACGCGCATGTCGTAGTCCTCGAGGAAGAAGACGC
>JBFWYP010000033.1:0-42892 GCA_050186295.1 Thermoanaerobaculia bacterium
CTGCGGTGTCGCCTGCGGCGGACCGAAGTCGACGGGCGGTTCGAGCGTGAGCCGTGGTGCGCGTTCGAAGCCGCCGGCGCTGCCGCGATAGAGCGCCAGCCCGCGATCGACGGGAAGCAGGAGATCGATCTCGCGATCGCCGTCGACGTCGACCGCCAGACCGCTCCGCGGAAGGAACGAGCTGCTCCCCGAGAAGAGCGATGCGGCAGCGGCACGGAGCTCGAGCGCGAGCTCTTCTGCGGCCCCGATCACGATCTCGCCGAGTCCGTCGTCGGTCCAGGCGACGAGCGGCGCTCCGCTCGGGCCCGCTTCGAGTGCATGTACCGACTCGGCGAGCTCCAGCGTCCTGGGCTCCGGTTCGAATCCGCCGGCAGGGCGACCGCGGAAGAAGAGGAGCTGGCGGCGGTCGAGCAGGGTCGGAACGACGGTCAGCACGTCGACGAAGGTGCCCGCATCGTCGACCTGCATCTCCTCCTCGAATCCGGTTTCGGCCCAGGAGGTCGAAGCGACCACCACGGCGAGGTCGCGGACGCCGTCACGGTCGAGATCGACGTTCAGGATCTCGACCGGAACGCCCGGCAGCTCGAGGCGCTGGGCGAGCAGGGACATCTTCGTGGGGGAAGCGAGGAGGGACTCCGGCCCGTGAAGTCCGGCGGCGACGATCAGCAGCAGGGGGAGGAGCCGCAGAAGCGGAGGTCGGTTGCTCTGGCCGGCGGCGGGCTCCACGAACAGACGACGTCTCCGGGCGGCGATTGTTACGCCGCTTCCGCGGCCGGTCTCAGGCGACGACGGGGAGGGCGCTCCCCTGGCCGCGGTGCGCGGCAGTGAGCGCGTGACGGTACTTGCGCGCCGCCGCTTCGGTGTCGGCGGGCGTGACGAGGCGCTCGTAGAGATTGGTCCGCTGCTTCGGCGTGTATCCCGCCTGACGGATGAGATGCTCCATCTCCTCCTGCGTCATCAGATGCCTGGTTCCCGCGGCCGAGACGACGTTCTCCTCGATCATGATCGAGCCCATGTCGTCGGCACCGAAGGCGAGCCCGGCCTGTCCGATCTTCTTGCCCTGGGTCACCCAGCTGGTCTGCAGGTGCTGGATGTTGTCCATGAACAGGCGCGAGACCGCGAGGGTCTTCAGGTATTCGTCGGAGTAGACCTCGGGGAGGCCGGGAAGATCGGTGTTCTCGTGCTGGAAGGTCCAGGAGATGAAGGCGGTGAAGCCGCCGGTATCGTCCTGGAGGTCCCGGATCCGCTGGAAATGTTCGAGGCGCGCTTCGAGCGGCTCCCCCATCCCGTACATCATCGTCGCCGTCGTCTTCATCCCGTGCCGGTGCGCCTGGCGCATGATGTCGAGCCACTCCTCCGGCGACGCCTTGGGGTAGGCCAGGACCTCCTTGCGGATCTCGTCGGACAGGATCTCGGCGCCGCCCCCGGGGATCGACATCAGCCCCGCCTCCTTGAGCGCGCCGATGACGTCGTAGAACGACATCCGCTCCTTCCGGGCGATGAACTTGATCTCCGGCGGCGAGAAGCAGTGGCGGTGGATCTCCGGGTAGTTGTCGCGCAGGAAGTGCAGGAGCTCCACGTAGTAGGAGAGCGGCAGGTCGGGGTGGACGCCGCCCTGGAGCAGGATGCCGGTGCCGTGGAGGGCCAGCGTCTCTTCGATCTTCTTCCCTATCTCCTCGAACGGCAGGAGGTACCCTTCGTCGTCCCCGGGTGCGCGATAGAAGGCGCAGAACCGGCACTTGTAGACGCAGACGTTGGTGTAGTTGATGTTGCGATCGACGTTGTAGGTCGCGACCTCGGGATCGTTGTGCCGGTTGCGCACCTCGTTGGCAGCGAGACCGAGCGTCAGCAGATCTCCGTCCAGCAGCAGCCGATGCGCGTCGCCGGCCGAGATCCGCCGGCCGGCGACCGCGTCGTCGAGGATCTCCGGAACCTTCCGATCGGAGGGGGCGAAGTCGTTCATCGCGCGGAATTCTATCAGCGCGAAAAAAGAAAGGCCCGCCGAGGCGGGCCTTTCCGGAAGCGGGACTCGTTCGCCCTGGAGGCTAGGGACAGGTGGCGAATGCGCTCGTGTCGGTGATGGAGACGTGAGCCGTCGATCCCAGGGGATTGAATACCTGATAGATCACGTCGGGGTTCGGTTTCGTGTCGACCACCGTCAGCGTGAATTCGACGTTGGTCGTCGCGGCGGCGAAAACCCAGAATCGGTTGTTGAGACCACAGCCGTCGATCACCTTGACCAGCATCTCCCAGTTTGCGGGCTGGAAGAACCAGAAGAGGGCCGAGTCCGTGGAGCCCATCGGAACCGCCGTGCCGAAGCCGGTCGTGCTGGAGAAGTCTCGCCAGGAGACATAGATCTGGAAGCGGCCGTTCTGGACTTCCGCTACGCGTCCGTCGTAGGTCGGCAAGGTGCCGTTCCCGGCAATGATGCGGGTCGCCGGATTCGCGCACTCGATATGGTTGGTGAACGTTCCGAAGCTGCTGTTGCCGTACCCTGTCGTGACCAGGACGTAGTCACTGGAAAAGGACAGCGGGACAGACAGGTCTGCGGGATCGGCCGGAATCTCGGAGCTGCCGATGCCCAGGGTCCCGTCGTCATCCAGGTAAATCAGATTGTCGAGCGGACTCGTCGGATCGAAAGAACCCTGATAGAGGAGCAGGTAGCCGTCGAAGTCGCCCTCCTGCACACTGTGTATGAGGCAGTTCGCGTCGCTGTTGGGAAAGAAGGGTTGGGCGCTGTAACGCACGTTCGTCCCGATCGAACTGAGGTCAGACAGGGATGCCGGCCGATTGAACGTGTTCCCCAGTGTCGTGTCACCGTAGAAAGTTGCTCCGCTGTCTGCCCACGCCGCAGCAGCCGAGGACAGGATCACTGCGAAGAGAACCGCTGAAATTCGTCGCATGCATTCGCCTCCGCCCGCCGATGCGATGATCCGGGAGACGCGTGGGTCCGGCGAGCTGAATGGCCCACGGCTACCGTAGAGAGTTCGAATTGTTGCCTCTACAGTAGCACTTCGAAAAAACCGCGGGAAACGGGCCACACGCTCCCCGGCCGGAACGGACGCCGGACCGCGGTCCGGCCTCCGCCGGAAGGCCCTCAGTTCCGGATCGTCACCTCCACCGGGTCGCGGAGGGTCAGGGTGAGGTGGCTTCCTGCGGGGAGCTCGACGGTGTCGCCGGGGGTCTTCGAGGCGATGAGAGTCCCGAGACCGGCTCCGATCAGGGCGCCGATCGCCTTGCCCTTGTCGTTCTTCTTCGCCTGGTTGCCGGCGATCGTCCCGACCGCTGCGCCGGCGGCGATCGTGGCGGCGTCCTTGCCGGTCTCGCTCTTTCCCTCCCGCCGCCAGGAAGCCGTGATCGGCGCGTCCTCGTTCGCCAGCAGGAGGCGATCGAACGTCACCGAGAGCGTGGCATGGCCGCCGATCTTGGCCAGCGGGTGGACTTCGACGACCCGACCCTCGACGCGGGTTCCGGCCGGAATCACCGCTTCCCCGTCGACCCGGATCGTCTGCGCGACCTCGGCGGACACCGGATCGCCGACGACCGCCGTCTGGCTCGACAACCCCGAGGTCAGTTCGAGCTCGACCTGGGTACCGGCAGGGACCTCGAGTCGGAGGTTCCGCGGCTCGGGGCGGGGATCGGGCGCAGGAGCGGATTCGACGTCCCGCGGAGCCTCTTCTTCGGCAGCAGCCTGCCGGGCGGGCGGTTCGGCCACGACCGGCGCCGGCTTCGCAGCCGGCGTCGGCGCGGGGTCAGGGCGGGAGGCCGTCGGCGGCGCCGCCGGCGACGGCGCCGCGGGTGCAGGGGAATCTGTGGAATCTTCCGCCGGCCCGGGAGACGGGACTACGGCCGGTTCGGTCGGCTGGCTGTGCGCGGTTCCGGGGCGCGGTGCGTCCGTCGCCGGCCGGCTGCGACCGAGGACGAACCCCAGCGCCACGGCGCCGATGACGACGAGAATGGTCAGGAGGACGTTGCGCTGTGTTCGGTATTCGTTCATGGCTCGTGTCTCCTCGAAGAGTCCGGCAGCGAGTCGAATTGCAAGATCGACGCCGCCTCGGGCCCCGGATGTCACCCGCGTCACCGCGCGAATGCGAACGAGGCCATAAGATGGGCGACGAAAGGAGCATCTACATGGGACTGTTCGATTTCGTGAAGAACGCCGGAGCCTCGATCTTCGGCAAGGACGAGCCGGCGGCACCGGCGCCGCAGTCGCACCACGTGAGCCCCCAGGAGCTCGAAGCGATGAAGCGTCGCAAGGCGCTCGAGAAGCTGCTGGCCGAATTTTCGCTCCAGGTCGAAGAGCTGAAGATCGACGTCCAGGGAGACACGGCGGTCGTCCACGGCATGGTCGACGACCAGGCCGAGCGCGAGAAGGTCGTCCTGGCTCTCGGCAACGTGGCGGGAATCGCCCACGTCGACGACCGGCTCGAGACGAAGGCAAAGGCGCCGGAGGCGCAGATGTACACCGTCGCCGCCGGCGATTCGCTGTCGAAGATCGCCAAGCACTTCTACGGCGACGCCTCGAAGTACAACGCCATCTTCGTCGCCAATCAGCCGATGCTGAAGGACCCCGACAAGATCTACCCCGGTCAGGTCCTGCGCATCCCGCCGCTCGCCTCCTGACCCCCGGCCGCCGGTCGCCGGCCGGGCCCGGACGGGCTGGCGCCGCCGACCGCCGACTGGAGCACCACCCTGGGGCTCCTCCCGGCACGGGAGGAGCCCTTTCGCCGTCGTTCCCGCCTTCCTTGAGCTGAGCGCGAGCCGAAGTCCCCGGCCCGCCGACGGCGCCGGACCCCACCACTCCCGCGGAAACCGGCCGCAATGCCATAAACGCATTGCCATTTATAATAACTTTCGCTATATTTAGTCTAAATCGGTCGCCAACTAAATCAAGGAGAAGTCATGGAAAGCCCGCTGCGAGATTTTCTGGAGATCCCGTACGAGAAGCTCGAGGAGATGAACCTCCAGGCGAAGAGCGATCGTCTGGGCCACAAGGACCCCGACAAGGTTCGCGAGGCGCGCATGAAGTACCTCAACGACGAGCGGCGCATCAAGGCGGTGACGGTCTGTTTCACCGACCTCGAAGGGCGCATGCACATGCTCGACTACGACAAGAAGTTCCTCCTCAAGTCGGCCGACAACCTGACGTTCGACGGCTCCTCGATCCGCGGCTTCTCGCAGCAGGCGGAGTCCGACCTGCGGCTGGCGATCGACTGGCCGGCCTTCTACTGGCTGCCGTCCGACATCTTCGGACCGGGCAAGGTCCTCGTCTTCGGCGAGGTCCAGGAGCGCGACGGCAGGCCGTACCGCGGTGACATGCGCGCCAAGCTGAAGGCCTTCGCTGCGAAGATCTGGGCCAAGGACGAGACGGTGGCCTACGCCTCCAACGAGATCGAAGGGTTCCTGTTCAAGGGTCGCGACGCCGAGCGGCGCTATCGCGAGACGGGCGCCTTCGACTTCATCTCCACCGGCGGTTACTACCACTCGCTTCCCGGCGACGCCCTGCGCCAGTTCATCGACACTGCCGCCGAAGTGCAGCGCGCGATGGGTTTCGGCAACGAGAAGGATCACCCCGAGGTCGCTCCGTCGCAGTTCGAGATGAACTACGGCTACACCGAAGCGACGATCGCCGCCGACCAGGTGCAGCTCTACAAACTCCTCTCGCGGCAGGTCGCGGCGCGCATGGACATGACGGCCTCGTTCCTGCCCAAGCCGGTGAGCGGCGTCAACGGCAACGGCATGCACACCAACATGTCGCTGGCACGCAAGGGCAAGAACCTCTTCTACGACAAGAAGGGCGAGGACGGGCTCTCCGCGGCGGGCTGGAAGTTCATCCAGCGCATCCTCTCGAACGCCAACGACCTCTGCCTGGTGTTGAATTCGAGTGTCAACTCGTATCGCCGCCTCGACCCGCACTTCGAAGCTCCGAACCAGATCAAGGCGTCCGCCATCGACCGCGGGTCGATGGTCCGCATTCCGCTCGGCAACGAGAAATCGGCCCGCGTCGAGGTCCGTTCGATCGCGCCGGATGCGAATCCGTACCTGGCGATCTACTCTCTGGTCCGCACCGGCATCGAGGGTCCCCTGACCGCGGACGAGAGCGACGGCAAGCGGCCGCGGACCCGGTTCCTCCCCGACAACATCTACGACGGGATCCGGCTCTTCAAGTCGAGCCGCTGGGCGGCGGAGCTGATGGGCGAAGAGGTCCACGGCAAGTACGCCGACCTCAAGCTCGCCTCCGCCGAGCGCTGCCCGAAGGCCCTCGGAACCCGCGTCAAGCGGAGCGAGATCCAGTTCCATCACGAAGTGACGAACCAGTACCTGTGGTCGCAGTTCTGATCTGACCGCGGCTCCCGTCGCCGGGGACGGCCGGTACGCCGTCCCCGGCCCCTCTACCGGAAAAGGATCGAGCGCCCGCTCAGGGAGAGACGAACCGGCTCCAGATCCACGGATCGCCGGTCTCGAAGCCGTCGGAGAAGATGGCCGGCTGCGACTCGAAGTCGATGACGTCCGGGGCCCAGCTGACGGAGAGCGGGATGCTCCCCGGGCCGTCGATGTAGCTCTCGGCTGCGTCGACGGACACCGCCGACATCGTGCCCAGCGGCACGCCGGGCAGGGTCGGAATCTGCACGACGAAGAGCGAGCCCGGTACGGAGTTGAAGTCCGAAGCCGGCGACACGAAGTCGATCTGTACCTTCCCGCTCGCGGGATGGGTCACCGTGAGAGTGGCGATTCCGTGTCTGGCGTCGGTGGTCACGACGGGAAGGCCCCCGGCGATCGCCGGATCGTACTCGAGGACGACCCGCCCGCTCTGGATGTCGAACGGTTCGGCCGTTCCGATCTCGACCAGGGCCCCCGAGCCCGGGTGGACCTTGTCGCCATCCACCTCGAAAGCGAGAGGTGCCGACGGGGCGCGCACCAGGAGCTCGCCGTTGCGGATGTCGATCGTGATCGGGTCGTCCTCCGGGTCGTCGAGAAAGGTGTCGGCACCGTTCAGGACCAGAGGGAAGGTGGCCCCGGGCGAGAGACCGGGATCCAGCTCGACGAAGAAGACACCGAGGATTCCGTCTTCCGCGTTGATCGTCGCCGTCGCCGACTCGAAGTCGGCGATGATCGACTGGGTCGGTTCGTCGAAGTCGAAGGTGCCGATCACGTCGCCCTCGGCGCTGTAGATCTGACCGCCGAGGAACTGCGCGAACGGAGAGCCGAGGAGCAGCTCGCCGGTCTTCGTGGTGAGCGCTCCCCCGCCGTTGGCCAGCCTGCCGCGGCGGACCGGACGGGTCGCGTAGGTGCGGAAGATGATCGCCGTCGTCTCTCCCGGAGCACCGATCGCGTCGGCGACCCGGAGGGTGAGCGGTTCCACGGCGATCGAAGGGGTTGCGAAGGTCGCCAGGAGGAGCGCGAGCCCCGTCAGGACGGGAGCTCCGGGAGTGCGTCGCGGGTGGTGTGTCATCAAGTCGACTCCTTCGGCCCCGGGGTGCGGCTGGGACGGTGGTTCGGATCGAGGGGCGTCATACACGGTTCGACAGCTTCGCGGCGGTCGCGGAACAGGTGCCGCCTGTTCCGGAGCAGCCGGCCGTCTGTCTCCCCTCGTACGCCACGTGGTCGGACGGATTGCACTCCCGACAACGAAATCTTCCCTTACGATAAGCGAAATCGATGCCATTGCATTCCCGACACCCGGCAGTGCGGCTCCTCCTGGGGACCGTCCTTTGCGCCTCCCTTCCGCTCTCCGCGTCGGCAGCGGAAGAGGCCGGGGACTCGCTCCGTCGCCAACTGCTGCCGGCCCGGTCGCTCTCCGGAACGGCCCTCGCGGGCGACCCGGAATGGATCCGCGACGGCAGGGTCGCCTCCGAAGGCGGCCGCTGGGACAGTCCGCTCGCGGTCCGCTTCGTGGCGCCGAACGCCGCACTGACCCTGGATCTCGGCGACGCGACCGCCATCGGATCGGCACTCCTGCAGGCCGACGCCGACGACGCCTACCTGCTCGAAGGTTCGCTCGACGGAACGGAGTTCCACCTCCTCGCCACGGCTCCGTCCCTCACCGGAGTTGCCGGGCTGCGCACCCGCGCCGTCGCCCTTCCCGGCGATGCCGTGCGCTATGTCCGCCTGCGCCCCACGGGCGGCGACGGGCGAGCCTCGGCCACCGAGCTCCTCCTCTTTCCCGGTCCGCCGGGCTCCTGGGTCCTCGAACTCGAGACCGTGGAGGAGATGCCCCAATCCGAGCGGCCTGGTCCGGCACCGGGATGGAACGACCGCTCGAGCCGCTGGTGGGAGCTCCTTCTCGCCCTGCTCGCCGCGGCCTTGCTCGCCCTTCCGGAGCGTGGTGCGGATCCCGCTGCGACGCTCCCGCGGCGGCGCGGCGGACGGCTCCCCTGGATCGCGGCGTGCGGCCTCGCCGTGCTGACCTACTTCAACTTCGGCTTCTTCCACTTCACCAACTACATCCACAACTGGGACACCTTCCACTACTACCTGGGCGCCAAGTACTTCCCCGAACTCGGGTACGACGGTCTCTACGACTGCGTCACCGTCGCCGACTCGCGAGCCGCCGATCCGGAAACCCGTCGCCGCGCGGCCGAGCGCACCGTTCGCGACCTGCGGACCAACGAACTCGTGCCGGGCGAGCGCATCCTCGAGCATCCGGAGCGCTGCCTCGACCGCTTTCATGGCGACCGCTTCGCTTCCTTCTCGGCCGACCTCGCCTGGTTCCGCGGGCGCGATTCCCGCGACCGTTGGGACGAGTACACGGCCGATCATGGCTTCAACGCGACGCCCGTCTGGATGATCGCCGGGACGACCCTCGCGAATCTCGCTCCGGCGACGGACCGTTCGATCACGCTGCTCACCGGGCTGGATCTCCTCTACTTCGTCGCCCTCGTGGGCGTTCTGATCCGCGGCTTCGGCCTGCGGACCGCGACGGTCGCCCTGCTCGTCCTCGCCACCGCACTTCCATCCCGGTTCTACTGGACCGGAGGATCGTTCCTGCGCTGGGACTGGCTCTTCTTCCTCGCCGCCTCGCTCGCCCTGGCATACCGGCGCCGTCCGCTCGCCAGTGGCCTCTGTCTCGGATACGCGGCCCTCCTGCGTCTCTTCCCGATCCTGCTCGCCGTCGGCCCGCTCGCGCTGCTCGTCGGAGTCGGCTGGCGCGCCTTCCGCCGCAGCGGTCCGGTCGGACGTGGAGCCGCGATCGCCCGGGAGCTGACGCGCGGCGAGGGGCGCTCGCCCTTCCGCTTTCTCGTCGGCATGGCCCTGTTCGCCGCCGTCGCCCTGCCGCTGAGCGTCCTGGCGACAGGGAACGGCTCCCCGGAGCGCGGCGTCACCGCCTGGCGGCAGTTCCTGGCCAACACGTCGAAACACAGCCACACGCCGCTCACCAACAACATGGGCCTGATGACGGCGCTGACCTTCCGCTCCGACGAGATCGGCCGCGTCCTCCACGACGAGAACGCCACCGAGCCCTGGGAGCGCTGGAAAGATGCCCGCCTGGCTGCCCGCGCCGAGCAGCGCCCGCTGCAGCTCGGTCTGGCCGCGGTCGCCCTCCTGGCGGTCGCCGTCGGAACCTGGCGACGGCGCGAGCTCTGGATCTCGCTGGCGCTGGCCGCCGCCTGGATTCCGTTCGTCCTCGAGATGACCTCCTACTACTTCGCCTTCCTGCTGGCTCCGGCCCTGCTCTGGCGCGAACGGCGGGCCGTCGCACCCCTGCTTCTCGCCCTCTCGGCGATCGGCCAGTTCCTTTCGCTCGCTCCCTTCGCCGGGATGCCGACCTGGAGGGACGAGGTCTACTCCTGGCTTTCCGTCGCCACCGTGGTCGCGCTCGCGGCCCTGCTCGCCCTCTTCGTGCCGGCGTCGCGTTCTGTTCCGGCCGCCGACGCCGACTGTCTCAACCTCCGATAGCGCCAGAACCGTCCGCGGCGAGGGGCCGCGACGAGACGACGCCAACGGAGGTAACGAACATGCGCAACAGAATCTGGAATGCCGCCGCTCTCGTGCTGGTCGGTCTCGCCGCTTCGGCGAGCTCCCTCCTCGCTGCGGGACCCGGTTCGGTGAAGTTCGACCAGTCGAGCACCGAAGTCCTCGAAGAGGCGGGTGTCGCGATGGTCGTCGTCGAACGCTCCCACGGCGAAGACGGTGCCATCACCGTGCAGTACTCGTCGGCGGACGGATCGGCGACCGCCGGAGAGGATTACACGCCGGTCGCCGGCACGCTCTCGTGGGGTGACGGCGACGGCTCGAACCGCACGATCGCGGTTCCGATCATCAACGACAGCGAAAGCGAAGGCAACGAAACGATCCTGCTCACCCTGTTCAATCCCACCGGCGGAGCGGACATCGAGCCTGGTCGCGGGACGACGGTCGTCGTCATCCTCGGCAACGACGGCGGCGGCTCCGGCGGTTCCGGCGGCAGCGGCGGTTCGGGCGGCAGCGGCGGCTCCGGTGGCAGCGGCGGCTCGGGCGGCAGTGGCGGCTCGGGCGGCAGTGGTGGCTCCGGCGGTAGCGGTGGCTCCGGTGGCAGCGGTGGCTCCGGTGGCAGCGGTGGCTCCGGCGGCAGCGGTGGCTCCGGCGGCAGCGGTGGCTCCGGCGGCGGCGGTGGAGCGGCCGGGCTGATCAAGTTCGACGAGCGAAGCTTCTTCGGTCTGGAAAGCGCGGGCGTCGCAGTGATCGCGATCGAGCGGTCGCACGGCGAGACCGGCGCGGTCTCCATCGACTTCTCGACCGCCAACGGAACCGCGACGGCGGGCAGCGACTACCAGGCGGTTTCGACGACCCTCTCCTGGGCCAACGGTGACGGTTCGACGAAGGTCGTCACCATCCCGCTCTTCCCCGACAACCAGGTCGAGGGCAACGAGACGGTGCAGCTGGTTCTCTCGAATCCGACCGGCGGTGTCGGCATCGACCCCGATCGCGGCAGCGCGGTCCTGACGATCCTCGATGCCGGCGGGCTCCCCCCGGGTGGCGGAGGCAACGGCGGCGTCGGCAGCTTCAAGTTCGCCGAGGCCTCCTACCAGGTGATCGAAGGCCAGGGTGTGGCGACCATCACGGTCGAGCGCTCCCACGGCGAGAGCGGTTCGGTTTCGGTCGACTACGTGGTCGAAGCCGGAAGTGCCACCGAGGGTGAGGATTTCCAGGCGACCGGCGGAACGCTGTCGTGGGGCAGCGGAGACGGGTCGACCAAGACGTTCCAGGTGCCGATCTTCGACGACAGCGCGAGCGAAGACACGGAGACCGTCAACCTGAGCCTGGCGAATCCGACCAACGGTGCGACGATCGACTCGGCCCGCGGATCGGCGATCCTCTCGATCCTCGACGATGACGGCTCGCAGGCCGCCTGCGCCCCGGGAGCCAACCGGCTCTGTCTCCAGAACGGGCGGTTCGCGGTCGACATCACCTACCGTACCTCGAACGTCGGAACGGGGGCCGGGCGTGCCGTCGGTCTCTCCGATCAGGCCGGACTGTTCTGGTTCTTCGATCCGGCCAACATCGAGATGCTGGTCAAGGTCATCGACGGCTGCGACGTGCCCGGCCTGAATGCCTACTGGGTGTTCTTCGCCGCCACGACGAACGTCGACTACTCGATGTCGGTCACCGACACGGCGACCGGGGTCGTGAAGCAGTACCACAACCCACTCGGACAGGCTGCCGAGCCGGTGCAGGACGTCATCACCTTCCAGGCCTGCCCGCAGTAACTTCCGCGCAGCAGACCCCACCCCGACGGGCCCCGGAGCGATCCGGGGCCCGTTCCTCTTTCGCGCTCCGGAGTCCGACTCGCTAGGATCGGCCGGATGCCCGACCGCCCTTCCGGCCGCAGACGCCGGTCCGTGCTCCTCTCGTCGGCGCTCCTCCTCGGCCTCGCCGGCCGGATGCCTGCGCTGGAGTCCGACCGCGAGCTCTGTTCCCGCTTCAACGATGCCGGCGACTTCCTCCAGGCGCTCGCACCGTGCGCTGCCGCCGTCGCCGCCGCCCGCAACTCTCCGGCGGAGCGGGCCGGCCTCGCCGCTGCGCTCAACGGTCACGGACTCGCGCTCGAGATGACCGGCGAGCGGGAGGCGGCCGAGGCCTCCTATCGCGAAGCACTGGATCTCCAGCGCGAGCTCGGTGCCCGCGACCAGGAGGCGATCGTCCTCTCCAATCTCGCTGCGCTCGCCATCGGTGCGGGCGACTACGGGCGGGCCCTCGGCTGGCTCGCCGACGAGGAGGCCGTGGCGCACTCGGCCGGCGATGCCGACTGGGTGGAAGAGGAGCTGCGGATCGTACGGATCAACCGGAGCGTCGCGTTCGAGCAACTCGGAGCCTACCGGGAGGCGCTCGCCGAGATCCGCCCGCTGGTCGCCTCCGACGCGCCCGAGGTCGGCCACTCGGCGGCGCTCGCCGCCAACCTCGCCGTCCTCTACCGCAACGTCGGCGATCCGCGGCGGGCGCTGCGCCTGCTCGATCGCGCCGGCCGCGAGTTCGAGTCTGCAGGCGACCGGGCAGCGCTGGCCAACGTCCATCTGAACCGGGGGCTGGTCTACGCGCTCAATCTGGAGCAGCCGGAAGAGGCACGTCGCGAGCTCGACCGCGCGCTGGAGCTCGCCCGCGAGACCGGAGACCGCGCCGAAGAGCTGCGGACTCTGCAGACGCTGGGCGACCTCGAGCTCGCGCGCGGCGGCACGGCGGCCGCTCGCGAAGCGTTCACGGCAGCGCTCGGGCTCGCGCGGGCCTCCGGAGCTGCGGCGGGAGAGTGGGCAGCGCGTACCGGGCTGGGCCGCGTGCTGGCGGCGGAACGGAAGCCGGAGGCGGCCCTGGCCGAGTTGCAGAGTGCCGTCGACGTCCTCGAACGAGCCAGCGGTTCCGTCGGCAACGCCGAGCTCGCCGGCTCGCTTCTCCGCGACCAGCGGCGGCTCTTCGCGACCGCGATCGACCTCCTCGGCGAGCGGGCGCTGGCCGGCGATGAGGAGGCCGCCCTCGAGGCCCTTGCCTGGAGCGAACGGCTGCGGGCGCGGGAGCTGCTCTCCTCGCTCGGCAGCGGCCGCGCCGCGACGCCGATCCCGGTGGCGGATCTGGCCCGATTCGGAGATCGCTTCGGTACGACCCTGGTCTACTTCTTCGGCGCGCAGAAACTCTGGCTCTGGATCCTCGACCGGAACGGAGTGTCGATGTACGCCGCCGGCGAGAGCGCGGCGATCGCCTCGGACACGCTCACCCTGCTCTCACGGCTCGAACGCGGCGCCGCGATCGACCCGGCGCTCTCGAACCGCCTGTCGCAGGAGCTCCTCTCCGCGGAGCGAGCCACGGGCGGCGCGCTCCGGATCGTGCCAGACGGAGTCCTCTTCTACCTGCCGTTCGCGCTCCTCCCCGATCCCGTGCGCCCGGGCGAGCGATTGGTCGCGCGTACGGCGACGCATCTGCTGCCCAGCCTTTCGGTCCGTCCGCTCCTGGCCGGAACGGAACGCCCGGGGCGTTGGCGCCTCGCGGCCCTCGGCGCTCCCGAAATCGACCTCACGGCCGATTCCGCGAGGTCGCGCCGCAGCGCTGCGGCACTCCTCGCCGCGCGCTACGGGCTCCCCCCCCTTCCCGGCGCCGCCGAGGAGTCGCGGCGCGCTGCGGCGCTGGTCGGCGATCCTTCGGTCGTCGACATCGGAACCGGCGCCAGCGAGGGCCACCTGCGCCGGCGGGCGCAGGAGGGCGCGGCGGTCCTGCATATCGCCGCGCACACTCTGGTCGACGAGAGCCTGGCTCGCGGCACGGCACTCTTCCTGGCGCCGGACGGCGACGACGACGGCGTCGTGACGCCGCCCGAGCTCGCCGCCCTCGGACTGCGCACCGAGCTGGTCGTTCTCTCCGGCTGCCGAACGGCGCTGCCGGCGAACGGAACGGCGAGCGCGAGCGCCATGGCGAGCCTGTCGGGATCGCTGCTCGCCGCGGGCGCGCGCAGCGTTCTCGCCTCGCTCTGGGAGGTCGACGACGCTTCGACCGCGGCGCTGATGGAACAGTTCTACTTCCGCCTGGCGGCAGGCGACCGGCCGGCGGAGGCGCTTCGCGCAGCGCAGAATCGCCTCGCCGACGATTCCCGATGGGCCGATCCACGGCACTGGGCAGGCTTCGTCCTCACCGGCGATCCGCCGCCGATCTTCGCCTCGACCTCCGGCCGCACCCGCCGGATCGGCGCGCTGCTGCTGATCGTCGCGGGGTGTGCGCTCTGGTGGTGGCGAAGCCGGCGCGCCTGAGGGTCGCGGGCCGCGCCGACGGCGGCTCCGCAGGGACGGCGTCTCAGGGGCGGAATCGGAACGTTGCGGGAGTGGCGCGGGCGACGACCCGCTCTTCGCCGTCGTAGGCGATCACGGTCCACTGATAGCTCACCATCGATTCGATCCGCGGACGCGCCTCCTGCGGGAGCGCCAGCTCGGTGCCCGTGGCCTCGCCGCTCCAGAGCGGATCTCCCACCACGTCGCGGAGCTCGACCCGGTACCGGGTCGCCGACGGCACGGCCTGCCAGACGAAGCGGTCGGGTTGACCGGCGAGCTCTCCTACCGGTGCCACGAGCACCAGGTCGGATCCGCGGACGATCCCGCTCGAGCTGCCTCCGGGCAGCGCCGGCGGCGCATCGGGTCCACCGAGCCGCAGGGCCAGGCCGATTCCGAGCACAATCATCGCCGCGGCCGCCCAGCGGCTCCAGCGCGGCGCCACCCGCGATGCCGGGATGCGACGCTCGCGCATCGGCAGGATGCGCGCACCCTGGCTCACCGGAGCGGCCGCCCCTCGCCGCGCTTCCAGCAGCCTCGAGACCTCCGCCATCTCGACGGCCTCGGCTTCCGAACGCGGTTCCGCGTCGAATCCGCCGGCCAGCTCGATCTCGGCCGCGCAGGAGGCACAGCCCGCCGCATGCTCGAGGAGCTGCCGTTGCTCCGCGGTCGCCTCGGCCGCGAACAGCGCGTCGATCAGTCGTTCGAGCGGCGGACAGTCGGCGGCCGGAGTCAGCAACTCGCGCATCCGGTCACGGCTCTCGATCGGATTCATGTTCGGACTCCCCCGGTTTCCGGCTGCGGCGCACGGCCGGCCGCGAAGTATCGCTTCAGTTTTCTCTTGGCACTGACGATGAAGGCCTTGGAGCCGGACTTGTTCTCCAGGCCGAGCAGGCGATCGATGCTGGCGAGCGGCAGCTCATCGAAGAAATGGAGGTGGAGGATCTGTGCCTCGAGCGGATCCAGCTCGACCGCGATCGCCTGGCGGAGGGCCGCTTCGAGCCGCGCCCGGTCGAGCGATTCGTCCAGCGCCGGCGCCGGATCCGCCGGCTCGAGAAAGCTCTCCTCGTCGATCGAGTCGGCGTCCCGCCGCCGGTTGAAGATCGAACGGTTGATCGTCACGCTGCGGGTCACGAGATAGATCCAGGTCACGAAGGCGCTGTCGAAACGGAACTGGTCGAGCCGCTCGTGGACGCGCAGGAAGACCTCCTGCGCCAGGTCGGCCGCCTCGTCCCGCCGGCCCGAGAAGCGCACGCACCAGGCGGTCACCCGGGGCTGGTAGCGCGAAAAGAGCAGGTCGAGGAGGCGAGGCGCGGCTTCGGGATCGCGGCGCGCGGCACGCACCAGCTCCTCGTCGCTCCACCCCTCGGGTCGCTCTCCGGTCCCGCGATTCTCCTGCGACAGGCCGTGCCTCCCTTCGCGCGGCGCCGACGGCCGGAACGGAAGGATCCGCGCCGGAGCCGCAGCTCCTGCTCGACGGAGCCTAGCCGATCCGGGCCGGAGCTCCGGTTCGACCGGGACGGTCGCTCCGGGCCGCTCGCTCGCTGGACATTCTGTGGCGGGGAGGTTCACACTGCCTGAGACAGCCCGGGGGCCGCCACGGAACAGTCGCTGCCCGGATCAGCCGCCGAAGGCGAGATGCGCCCGGAGCGCCTGCCAGCCGGCGGCCGCTCCGCCCGGGAAATGGAGCCGGAGGTGGCGTCGCCCGCGGGTCGCCAGAACCTCCAGATCGCCGCCCGCCTGGGCCGCGACCACCTGCCCGAAGGTCAGGGACTGTCCGGGAACCGCGAGATCCTCCAGCGGCTGCTCGGTGATCTGCAGGAAGACTCCGCTTGCAGGTCCGCCTTTGTGTGCCTGACCGGTGGAGTGCAGGAAACGGGGACCGAATCCGACGGTCGTCGCGACCCCGCTCCGGCCCGCGAACGTCCGCAGCGCCTCGAGCGCCGCCGCGTTCTCCTCGTTCATGTCGAGAAAGGCCTGCAGCGCCAGGTAGTCGCCCGCCCCGGCCCGATCGAAGTGGGCACGGAGGCAGTCGGCGATCGCGTCCGGTCCGGCGCCGCCCGGAAGCGCGCGCTGCTGGTCGGCGTCGGCGTAGAGCTCGAGCGCTGTTCCGGAGACGAACGGCGACTCCTCGGGAAGACTGCCCTGCTCCTCGATCGCGACGGTCCGTCGCCGCGCCGCGACTTTGGCGGCCTCGACATCGGGCTGGTCGAACGGGTGAATCCCGAGGCGTGCTCCGGCGACGGCGGTCGCGATCTCCCAACGGAACATCTCTGCACCGAGCTCCTCGACTGCCGCGCAGTCGAGCTCGAGGACCGGCTGACCTGCCGCGACCAACGCATCGATCCTGTCCTCGTCCCCTCCGGCGAGCTCTCCGGCGAGCCGGACGCCGACGAACAGGCGGTCCCCGCCGTAGGTCGTCGGTGCGAGCGGGGCCTCGCCCTCGACCGGCAGGATCATCCTGCCCTGCTTGCCGGTCGACTCGGCGATCAGCTGCTCGAGCCAGACGCCGAGTGCTGCGATCGGCGGCGCCAGGATCAGGGTCAGTTTGTCGCGCCCCCGCCCGGCCGCCGCAGCGAGCGCGAGGCCGAGCTCGACCCCGGGATTGTCCAGCGCCTCCGCGGCGCGGCAGCGGCCGGCCATGGCCGCCGCGTGGCCGAGGAAACGCGACAGATCGACCCCGAGAAACGCCGCCGGCGTCAGACCGAACGGGCTGAGCGCCGAGAACCGACCGCCGATCGACGGCTCGCCCGGGACGAGGGCGAGGAATCCGCCCTCGCGGGCCCGCCTGTCGAGCGCCGAGCCGGGATCGGTGATCGCCAGGAAGTGGCCCGGGGCGGCCTCCCCGAGAAGACCTCCGAAGCGCTCCAGGAAGATCGCGAGCAGGAGATTCGGCTCCAGCGTCGATCCCGACTTGCTCGCCACCAGAACCCAGGTCCGCCGGGGATCGACGGCGTCGAGCGTGCGTCGGACCTGTTCGGGGTGCGTCGAGTCGAGCACGTGCAGACGCTGCGCTCCGGGGCGCTCACCCCAGGCGAGCCGGAACACCTCGGCGGCAAGAGACGACCCGCCCATCCCGAGCAGCACGACATCGGTGATCCCTTCGCGCGATGCCCGCCGCGGCAGCTCGGCGTAGAGGTCGAGACGCGCCATCTCGCGCTCCGGAGCGTCCAGCCAGCCCAGCCACCGGCTCTCGTCGTGACCGGTGAAGAGCGCCGCTTCGTGGTTCCAGAGTCGCTCGGTCGATCGCGCGGCGACCCAGGCGTCCGTCGCCACGTCGAGATCCTGCCTGAGATCGGGCGGAAACCGGACCCGCATCAGACGGACGCCGCCGCGAGCTGCCGCGTCCGGTCGGCGATCGTCGCCAGGAGTTTCCGGTACGGCTCGACGAACTTCCGGATCCCCTCGTCCAGCAGCTCGGTGGTGGCCTGATCGAGCGAAATCCCGAGCGCCGCGAGCTCCGCGAGCTCGCCTTCGGCCTCGTCGATCCCCTTCCCGAGTGTTTCGACCGCGACACCGTGGTCGCGGAAGGCGTCGATCGTCTCGGGCGGCATGGTGTTCACCGTGTGGCGCCCGATCAGTTGTTCGACGTAGAGGACATCGCGGTAGGCCGGGTTCTTCGTACTGGTCGATGCCCAGAGCAGCCGTTGCGGCGCGGCGCCCGCGGCCGCGAGCTTCGCCCAGCGGGCGGAGCCGGTGAGCTCCAGGAAGTGCGAGTAGGCGAGCTTGGCGTTGGCGATCGCGATCCGGCCGGCGAGCGCCCGCAGCCTGCCGGCCGTCGCTGCGTCGGAGCCGACGGCCCGCTCCTCGAGACGCGCGTCGACCAGGCTGTCGATCCGCGAGACGAAGAAGCTCGCCACCGACGCGACCGTGTCGATCTTCCGTCCCGCGGCGTGCCGCTCTTCGAGCGCCTCGAGATAGGCCTCGGCGACGCGGGCGTAGGCGTCGCGCGCGAAGAGCAGCGTGATGTTCACGTGCACGCCCTCGGCGAGCAGGGTCCGGATCACCGGCGTGCAGACCTCGGTCCCGGGGACTTTGATCATCAGATTCGGGCGATCCACGAGCCGATGCAGCCGTCGTGCTTCGATCAGCGTGCCGTCGGCGTCGTTGGCGAGCTCGGGAGAGACCTCGAGACTGACGAATCCGTCGCGCCCGGCCGAGGCGTGATACACCGGCAGCAGCACGTCGGCGGCGGAGCGGATGTCCTCGACGGCCAGCGCTTCGTAGATGTCCCCGGCGCGATCCTCGCCGGCCCGCACCAGCCGGCCGATCGGCTCGTCGTATTCGCGCCCGCCGGAGATCGCCTTCTCGAAGATCGCGGGGTTCGACGTCATGCCCGAGATCCGGTCGTCGCGGACCAGGCGCTCGATGGTCCCGTCTTCGAGCCAGCCGCGGCGGATGAAGTCGAGCCAGACGGATTGACCGAGATCGGCCAGTTCATGCAGCGGATTGGAAACGTTCATGGCGATCTCCTCGAGCAGACGGGTGAGAACCCGATTATATTTGTCGCATGACCGCACGGGGGATCTCGTCGCTTTCGCGCTTCAGCTGGACCGTGGTGGTGATCAACCTCGCGGTGATCCTCTGGGGCGCGATCGTCCGTGCCACCGGCTCGGGCGCGGGATGCGGCTCTCACTGGCCTTTGTGCAACGGCGAAGTCGTGCCGACCGAGGCACACCGTGCGACGCTGATCGAGTTCGGACACCGCGTCACCAGCGGCCTCGCCCTCGTCGCGGTCGTGGTTCTCGCCTGGTCCGTCTTCCGGGCACTGCGCGACCGGAGAGTGCGCGAGACGCTGGATCGCTCGCTCTCCGGGCTCGCCTGGCTGGCGCTCCTGTTCATGTTCGGCGAGGCCGCAATCGGCGCCGGCATCGTCCTGCTGCGGCTCGTCGGGGACGACGCGTCCCTGGCTCGCGCGGGCTGGATGGCCTTCCACCTGCTGAACACCTTTCTCCTCCTCGGCACTCTCGCGCTGATCGCCGAACGGGCGAACCTCACCGTCCCGGGCGGCATCGCCAAGCGCCAACCGATCCCGCGCGGCCAGTGGCTGGGGTTCGCCGCACTGTTCGCCACCGGCGCCTCGGGCGCCGTGGCGGCGCTCGGCGACACGCTCTTTCCGGCGGCTTCGCTCGCCGCCGGTGTCGCCCACGACTTCTCGCCCGGCGCCAGCTTCCTCGTCCGCCTGCGCACGTTGCACCCTCTGGTCGCGGTCCTGGCGGGACTCCTCTGGCTGCATCTCGCGCAGGAGGCGCGCCGCCGCGCCCGCGACCGGCGGGTTCGCGCCGCCGCGAACGGCATCACTCTCCTGGTCTTCGTGCAGCTCGGTGCGGGTCTCGTGAATCTCGCCCTGCTGGCGCCCGTGCCCCTCCAGCTCCTCCACCTGCTGCTCGCCGACCTGCTCTGGATCGCGGCGACAATCCTCGCCGATCGGGCACGGACCACCGGTGCAGCGCTCCGGCAGTCCGGCGATCAGGGGATCGGATCGCCCGTTTCGCCGGTCGTCGAGACCGTGAACAGCCGGACCTCCGTGTAGGTCGCGAGCGCCTCGAGGTCGACCGGCCAGGTCTCGCCGGGGACCTTGATGCGCTCGTACCACTCCCACATGCGGTCGGGCACCAGGATGCTCATCCGCGGCTCGTTGCGGAACCAGACGTGCAGAATCCGGCGCACCCGCTCACCGACACGCAGCTCGATCTCGCGCACGGCTCCGCTCCCGGGCTCGATCCAGAGCCGGCCGCGTGCCGGCATGTCCCGGCCGTCGGCGTCCGCCACCAGCGTCGGGCTGCCATCCTCGCGGAAATCGATCTCGACGAGGTCGTGGCCGTCGCGCTCGTCGCGGCCGCCACGGGAGAAGTAGAGACCGGGGCGTCGCGCGGAGGTCAGGAAGAGCAGCGGCATGGTCGGAAGATTCGCCGTCCGACGGAGCGGGCCGAGGTTGAACCGGGCGCTCTCGGCGGCGATCCTGCCGAGCTCGATCTCGCTCTCCGCCGAGCTGCTCTCGAACAGGCCCCGCAGCCGCTCGGTCCGCTCCTGGACGGGCTTGCCGTCCACTTCGAAGACGTCGCGGTAGCCGATGCGCATCCCTCCCGATACCGGGATCAGGAGCACCTCCGACAGGAGCCGACGGCGCGCGACCACACCCCTGGCCCGCGGGACCCTGCCGCCTTCGGCCCAGGCGAGCAGCTCGTCGCCGCCGGGATTTCGTGGCTCGATGCAGCACGGCTTCCGCAGGAGCTGCGTGTAGCGCTCCTCGAGCACCGCCCCTTCCATTTCACGATGGAACTGATCGACGTAGCGGAGGACCCGTTCGACGAGGGTCTCCAGATCCCCGGGCTCTTCGGCCGACAGCGCCGGCGGCGGGGCCGCGAGGAGCCGGGCTCCGAGCAGGAGGACGAAGGCGCCCGTCCGGAGCGGTCGTCGTCGTGGTGCCGGTGGGATCCTCACGACGCGAGGAGAGTACCACCGCCCGTCGGGAGCTCAGGCGCTGTGCAGGAGACTCGGGACGAAGCGGATCGACGATCGCGGCGCGAGTCCGTGCGCCTCGGCCCGACGCAGGAACTCCGCGAGTCCCGCCTGCTCGGCCGCGCCCATCTCGAACCGGAGGTTGCGCGTGTAGTAGTCGCGCAGCACCGCGGACGAGAGACCGGTCTCGGAAGCCGTTTCGCGGACGATCTCGTCGAGCTCGGCGAGGCCGATCTCGAGGCTCGCGGTGAAGATCCCCGCGAGATCGGGCAGCTCGACCGTCTCCCGTGCCGCCCAGACCGCGAAGACGAACGGCAGGCCCGTCATCTCGAGCCACTCGCCGGCAAGATCCAGGACCACGAAGCGGTCGCGCGGAACGAGCAGGGCCGGATCGCCGATGATCAGCGCCGCGTCGTTCTCGGCCAGCATCGCTTCGAGGTCCGCCGCTGCCGGCCGGTACTCGGGCTCGAGGCCGTAGCGTTCGGCGAGGAGGATCCGCACCAGCGCCGCCGAAGTCCGGCTGTTCTCGTCGAGCGCCACGGAGTCGATCTCGCCGACCGGGACGCGCGAAACCAGGAGCACGCTGCGGACTTCGTGGGTCGCGCCGATGGCGGCGCCCGGAATCACCCGGAGAGACGGGTTCCTGGCGAGCTCGATCGACGGCACCAGGCCGACATCGAGCGCTCCCGCCGCCAGACGATCGGCGATCGTCGCGGGCGGCAGGAGCTCGCAACTCCAGCCCGAGTCGGGCGAGCGCAGGAGGCCGCGCGAGAGCGGCCGGCTATTGATGTAGTGGACGATGCCGATGCGAAGCGAGGTCATCCGCGCCGCGCACCGTCACTTGCTCATCGCATTGAGGAAGTCGAGGTTGGTCTTCGCCTTCGTCAGCTTGTCGAGCAGCAGCTCCATCGACTCCACGACGGAGAGCGGATTGAGGACCTTGCGCAGAACCCAGACGCGGCGCAGCTCGTCCTCCGGCATCAGCAGCTCTTCCTTGCGCGTCCCCGACTTGTTGATGTCGATGGCGGGAAAGGTCCGCTTGTCGACGAGCTTGCGGTCGAGATGGATCTCGCAGTTGCCGGTGCCCTTGAACTCCTCGAAGATGACGTCGTCCATCCGGCTGCCGGTGTCGACCAGCGCCGTGGCGATGATGGTGAGCGACCCGCCCTCCTCGATGTTCCGCGCCGCGCCGAAGAACCGCTTCGGCCGGTGCAGCGCGTTGGCGTCGATACCGCCGGAGAGAACCTTGCCGGAAGGCGGCTGGACGGTGTTGTAGGCGCGGGCGAGGCGGGTGATCGAATCGAGCAGGATCACCACGTCCTTCTTGTGCTCGACGAGCCGCTTGGCCTTCTCGATCACCATTTCGGCGACCTGCACGTGCCGGGTCGCCGGCTCGTCGAATGTCGACGAGATCACTTCACCCTGCACCGAACGCTGCATGTCGGTGACCTCTTCCGGTCGCTCGTCGATGAGCAGGACGATGAGCGCGACTTCGGGCTGATTCTTGGCGATCGAGTGGGCGATCGACTGCAGCAGCATGGTCTTGCCGGTACGCGGCGGCGCGACGATGAGCGCGCGCTGGCCCTTGCCCATCGGCGTCACGAGATCCATGACGCGGGACGACATGTCGCCCGGGACTTCGAGCTTGAGTCGCTCCATCGGATAGAGCGGCGTCAGGTTGTCGAAGAAGATCTTGTTGCGCGCGACTTCCGGATGCTCGAAATTGACCGCTTCGACCTTGATCAGGGCGAAGTAGCGCTCGCCGTCCTTCGGCTGGCGCACCTGTCCGGAGACTGTGTCGCCCGTCCGCAGATCGAAGCGCCGGATCTGCGACGGCGAGACGTAGATGTCGTCCGGACCCGGGAGATAGTTGTACTCGGGTGCGCGCAGGAAGCCGAAGCCGTCCGGCAAGCACTCCAGTACACCCTCGGCGAAGATCAACCCGGAGGACTTGGTCTGCGCCTCGAGGATCTTGAAGATCAGCTCCTGCTTGCGGAGTCCCGCGACTCCTTCCACCGTCAGGTCCTTGGCGACCTGGGTGAGCTCGGCGATCGACATCTCCTTGAGCGCCCGGATGTCGAGCATCTGCTTCGGCGTGCCGTCGGGATTCATCGCCGGCGGCGGAGGTGGTTCCTGACTGACGTCGAGCGGAAGTTCCGCTTCGTTGATTTTCGGCATTTTCGAACGGCCCCTTCGGTTGCGGCGGGACTTACCCCGCGAGAAATTCGGCGATGGATTTCCAGAGTTCACGAATTCCCTCCCCTGTTTGCGCGGAGACGGCCACGATCGCGGCCGGATTCTCAAGCCCTAATGCACGCGCAATCTCCTGCAGTTGCCGTGCCCGGGCACCTCGCTTCACTCCGTCGATCTTCGTCGCGACGACGATGCGGGGAAGATCGAGCTCCGTGAAGTATTGACCCGCCTGCTCGTCGAGGACCGTTGCTCCGACGCGCCCGTCGACCAGCTGTACGACCATGCGGCGTTCGTGAGGCCGCCGCAGAAACTCGCCGATGATCTCGGCCCACTGCTTCCGGGACTCTTTCGAGGCCCTTGCGTATCCGAACCCCGGGAGGTCGACGAATCGGTACCGCCCGTTGACCCGGAAGTAGTTGATCGCCTGGGTGCGCCCCGGTGTGCCGCTGGTGCGGGCGATCCTGCGGTTCGCCAGACTGTTCAACAGCGTCGACTTGCCGACGTTCGAACGGCCTGCGAATACGACTTCCGGTTCTCCTTCGCCCAGCAGGTCCTCGGGTCTCACCGCGGACCTCAGAAACTCCGTGCTCTCGATCTTCAACCAGGGCTCCGGAGCTTCCTCGACTGGATTGTTCCCCGGCGTCTCTCGCCCACCGGCCGGCTGGATACGGGAGAAACCGGTGTGGCGATGGCGGGACTCCGGATGGACTGGATTCCGCCGCTATCCGGCTTGCGCCCGCCGATACCGGGGCGGTGCGAAGTTTCCAGCGGCGCTCTTGATTGAGAACGAAATTTGAGTCGATGGATCAGTGAGCCAGCGAACCGGACCCCATCGGAGGCTCCGTTGGCCGCTCCGGGAATTCTCTCTCATTCGGAGGCCGCCATGCAAGCTCGCCCGAAAGCGCCAGTCGGAGCACTTCGTCCATCGATTCCACGAGCCGGATCTGCAGCAGCTCCCGCACGTCCTCCGGGATGTCCTCGAGATCCTTCTCGTTCTCCTTGGGAAGAATGATCTCGGTGATTCCCGCGCGATACGCCGCCAGGGTCTTGTCCTTGATGCCGCCCACCGGAAGCACCTTCCCCCGCAGGGTGATCTCGCCGGTCATGGCGATGTCGCGCCGCACGGGCGCGCGCGTCAGCGCCGAGACGAGCGCCGTGGCCATGGTGATGCCGGCCGACGGACCGTCCTTCGGGATCGCTCCTTCCGGAACGTGGATGTGCAGGTCGAACTTCTCGTTGAACTCGGGGTCGATGCCGAAGAAGTCGGCCCGGCTGCGCAGGTAGGAAACCGCGGCCCGTGCCGACTCCTGCATCACCTCACCGAGCTTGCCGGTGAGGATCAGCTTCCCCTTGCCCTTCATCAGGCTGACTTCGGTCTCGAGGATCTCGCCGCCCACCTCGGTCCAGGCGAGTCCCGTGGAGACACCGACCTCGGGCGTCTCGTCGCGCTTCCAGGGACGGTAGCGCGGGCGCCCGAGCAGCACCGGAACGCGTTCGGCGTCGACCCTGGGCTGCGACGGGGAGCGCTTCCCCTCCGCGACGACGGTCCGTGCCAGCTTGCGGCAGATCGAGGCGATCTCGCGATCGAGGTTCCGCACTCCTGCCTCGCGGGTGTAGCCCTCGATCAGCCTGCGCAGCGCGTCGTCCTCGAACTTGATCTTCGCCGAGCCGAGCCCGTGCGACTTGATCTGCTTCGGCACCAGGAACTGACGTCCGATCGACAGCTTCTCGTTGAGCGTGTAACCGGAGAGCTGGATGACCTCCATGCGGTCCTTGAGCGGCGCCGGGATCGGATGCAGCACGTTCGCCGTGGCGATGAACATGACCTTCGAGAGGTCGTATTCGACGTCGAGGTAGTGATCGACGAAAGCGTGGTTCTGGGCCGGGTCGAGCACCTCGAGGAGCGCCGACGACGGGTCGCCGCGGAAGTCCATCGACATCTTGTCGAGCTCGTCGAGAAGGAAGACCGGGTTCACCGTCCCCGCCTTCTTCATCATCTGGATGATCTGACCGGGGAAGGCGCCGATGTAGGTCCGGCGGTGACCGCGGATCTCGGCCTCGTCGCGCACACCGCCGAGCGAGAGACGGACGAACTTCCTGCCGACCGCCTTGGCGATCGAGCTCGCGAGCGACGACTTGCCGACTCCCGGCGGGCCGACGAAGCAGAGGATCGAGGACTGGGTCTCGGTGGTCAGCTGGCGTACCGCGAGGAACTCCAGGATCCGCTCCTTGACCTTCTCCAGCCCGTAGTGCTCGGCGTGGAGGATCTCCTCCGCCTTCGCCAGGTCCTTGATCTCCCGGCTCGACTTCTTCCACGGCACGGCGACCAGCCAGTCGATGTAGTTGCGCGAAACCGTGGCTTCGGCGGAGACCGGCGGCATCGCCTCGAGGCGCTTGAGCTCCTGCTCCGCCTTCTCGGCGACCGCCTTCGGCAGTCCGGCCTTCTCGATCTTCTCCTTGAGCTCGGCGAGCTCGTCGGAACGATCGTCCTTGCGCCCCAGCTCCTGATGGATCGCCTTGATCTTCTCGTTGAGGTAATACTCCTTCTGCGCCTTCTCCATCTGCTTCTTGACCGTCACGTTGATCCGTCGGTCGAGATTCATCTTCTCGATCTCGACGTCGAGCAGGTCCTGCATCTTCTGCAGCCGTTCGTAGGGCGAGAGGAGCTCGAGGAGTGCCTGCTTCTCCGCCGTGGCGACGCTCAGGTGGGCCGCCAGCGTGTCCGAGAAGCGGTCGGGATCGTCCAGTTTCAGGGTCGGCAGCAGGCCCTCGAAGGCGAGGTGCTGGGACATCTTCGCGTACTGTTCGAAGGAGCTCAGGACCTTGTTCATGAATACCTGGAGCTTCTCGGACATCGGATACTGGATCTCGAAAGTCTCGAGGTGCGACCAGAGGGTCCCCTCGCGCTCCTCGAAGTCCATCAGCTTGCCGCGCATCGCCCCTTCGACCATCACCTTGATGTTGCCGTTCGGCAACTTCAGGTTCTGGACCACCCGCGCCACGACTCCGAAGTCGTAGAGGTCGTCGCGCATCGGATCGTCGATCTTCGGATCACGCTGGGCGACGAGGAAGATGCGCTTCGGCGACGTCGCGAGCGCCACCTCGAGCGCCCGGACCGAGCTCTCGCGGCCGACGATGAACGGCGCCATCATGTGGGGGAAGACCACCATGTCGCGCAACGGCACGACGGGGAGACTCTCGCGCTGCGTCTCGATGAAGCTGCCTGCCATCCGTCAGCCGGCCTTCCGCAGGGTCGTGATCGGCTGTGTGCGCCGCACCACCGTGTCGTCGGTGATGACGCACTCCTGGATGTCGCGCTGCGAAGGGATCGTGTACATCAGGTCGAGCATGATCTCCTCGAGGATGATCCGCAGCCCGCGGGCGCCGACGTTCCGCTTGAGGGACTCCCGGGCGACGGCGCTCAGCGCCTCGTCGGTGAAGCGCAGCTTCACGTCCTCGAACTCGAACATCGTCTGGTACTGCTTGATCAGGCTGTTCTTCGGCTCCTTGAGGATGCGGACCAGCGACTCCTCGTCGAGCTGCTCGAGCGACGCCATGACGGCGAGGCGCCCGACGAACTCGGGGATCATGCCGAACTTGATGATGTCCTCGGGCAGCGCCTTCTCGAGCGGATTCGACTTCGCCGCTTCCTTCTTGCCGCGGATCTCGGCGCCGAAGCCCATCGTCTTCTGGTTGAGCCGCTTCTCGATGTGCTCGTCGAGACCGACGAAGGCGCCGCCGCAGATGAACAGGATGTTCGTCGTGTCGATCTGCAGAAACTCCTGGTGCGGGTGCTTGCGGCCGCCCTGCGGCGGCACGTTGCAGATCGTCCCTTCGAGGATCTTGAGCAGCGCCTGCTGCACTCCCTCCCCGGAGACGTCGCGGGTGATCGACGGGTTCTCCCCCTTGCGGGCGATCTTGTCGACCTCGTCGATGTAGACGATGCCGCGCTGCGTCTTCTCCTTGTCGTTTCCCGACGCCTGGTAGAGCTTGAGGATGATGTTCTCGACGTCCTCGCCCACGTAGCCGGCCTCGGTCAGGGTGGTGGCGTCGGCGATGGTGAACGGCACCGAGAGCAGACGGGCCAGGGTCTGGGCGAGGAGCGTCTTGCCCGTTCCCGTCGGTCCGATGAGCAGGATGTTCGACTTCTGCAGCTCGACGTCCCCGCTGCGCGAGGCCTTCTCCGAGAACTCGATCCGCCGGTAGTGGTTGTAGACGGCGACGGCGAGCTTCTTCTTCGCCGTCTCCTGCCCGATGACGTACTCGTCGAGCAGCTTCTTGATCTCGTGCGGCTTGGGAAGCTTGGTCTCGGCCTGCTGTTCGAGAAGCCGGTCCTCCGCGATGATGTCGAGGCAGATGTCGACGCACTCGTCGCAGATGAACACCGTCGGACCGGCGATCAGCTTCTTCACCTCGCGCTGGCTCTTGTTGCAGAAGGAGCAGCGCAGCGCGTCGTCGCCGGATTCTTTCTTGGGCATCTTTCCTCCGCCTGCTACAACATCACCCCGGGGAGCCGATATTCCGGACTCCCGGGTACAGTCCACCACCTCAGTCGTACGCGGACCGGAGCCTGACGGATGATACCAGAGCTAGCCGCTGATCGCGGGTTTGCGGCGCTCCATCACCGTGTCGGCGAGTCCGTACTCGACCGCTTCCTGGGCCGAGAGGATCTTGTCGCGCTCGGTGTCGAGGCGGACCTGCTCCTTGGACTTGCCGGTGTGGAAGGCGAGGATCTCGTCGATCTTCTCGCGCAGCTTGAGGAGCTCGCGGGCGTGGATCTCGATGTCGGTCGCCTGGCCCTGCATGCCGCCGGTCCACGGCTGGTGGATCAGGACGCGACTGTTGGGCAGGACGTTGCGCTTGCCCGCCTTGCCGGCGGCGACCAGCACCGCGGCCATCGACGCCGCCTGCCCGACACAGAAAGTCGAGACATCGGGCTTGATGTACTGCATGGTGTCGTAGATCGCCAGGCCGGCGGTGACCGAACCGCCCGGCGAGTTGACGTAGAGGTGGATGTCGCGCTCGGGGTTCTCGGCCTCGAGGAAGAGCATCTGCGCGATCACCAGGCTCGACACCTCGTCGTCGATCGCGCGACCGAGGAAGATGATGTTGTCCTTCAGCAGGCGCGAATAGATGTCGTAGGCGCGCTCGCCCCGGTTCGACTGCTCCACCACCATCGGAATCAGCATCTGGGTCTCCGGTGAATTCGTTCTGACTCAGGCGTCTGTCGCGGTTTCATCCGCAGCCTGCGCCGCGGCGGTCGCGCCCGTCGCCGCCTGCGGCGCGACCGTAGCGCGATCCGGCTCGCCCAGCAAGCGGCGGACCGTCTTCTCGCGCCGCATCCGGGCGCGCAGGCCGGCGAGCTGGCCGCCCTGGTCGAGCTTCTGTCGCAGCGCCTGCGCCGCCATTCCCTGTGTCCGCGCGAGCACCGCGAGCGCCTGCTCGAACTCCTCCTCGCCGACCTCGATCCCCTCCTTCGCCGAGACGGCATCGAGCAGCAGCCGGGCCTTCACGCGGCGCTCCGCCTGGGGGCGCGCCTGTTCTCCCAGCTTCTGCCAGTCGAGGCCGGCGGCTTCGAGGTCGACGCCGCGGCGGACCAGCGATTCCGCGTACTCGCGCAGCAGCTCTTCGGTCTCCTGCAGAATGACCCCCTCGGGGAGCGGGAAGGGATGGCGGTCGGTGAGCTGATCGAGCATCGCCGTCTCGCGCTGGCGCAGAGCGTCGTCGCGCTTCGCGGTCTCGATCCGCCGGCGCACGTCCGCTTCGACCTCCGCGATGTTCTCGAACTTGCCGAGGTGACGGGCGAACTCGTCGTCGAGCGCCGGGAGCTTCGCCTCGGAGAGCTCGACGAGCTTGACGTCGAACGTCCGCTCGACCGTCTTCTTGTCGAGATTGCCGATCCGCTCACCGTCCGGACCGACCAGCGCGCTCTCCTCGCTCGCCTCCGGCGTCACCGACTCGCTGCGGCGGAATTTCGAGCCCTGGCCGACCGTGAGCCCGGTCACCGCGAGGGAGAGCTCCTCCCAGATCTGCGGCGTACCCACCTCGATCTCCATCTCCTGCACCGCGACTTCGTCCGCCGTCGACGGATCCACCGCAGTCGTCTCGGTGATCTGGATCTTCGCCCGGTCACCGGTCGCCGCGGCGCGCTCGACCGGAATCCACTGGGCGTGCGCGCGCCGGACGTCGTCGAGCGTGCGCTGCACCTCGTCGGCGGTCGGCTCCGTCGCCGGCGCCGGCAAGTTGAAATCCTGATAGTTGCGCAACTCGATCTCGGGCCGCACGTCGACCGTGGCCGTGAACGTCATCGGCGCGCCGGCGAGGAACGGGTCGACGGAGACCTCGGGCGCGGTCAGCGGCTCGATCCCCTTCTCCGCGGCGGCCTGGCGCCAGTAGCGCGGCACCAGCCGCTCGACCACCTCCTGCTCGATCTCCCTGCCGAAGTGCTTGCGCACCAGATTCGCGGGGACCTTGCCTTTGCGGAACCCGGGGATCCTCGCTTTGCGGCCGTAGTCGGCCGTCACCCGCGCCGTCTCGGCCTCGAACGCCGGCGTCGGGATCTCGATCTTGAGCTGCATGCGACAGGGTCCGACCTCTTCGACTGCGAGTACGACGCTCATCTCGGTTGGGTCTCGTTTTTCGGAAGGTGATGGTGCGAAAGGGGGGACTCGAACCCCCAACCCGGTCTCCCAGGACTAGATCCTAAGTCTAGCGCGTATACCAGTTCCGCCACTTTCGCGGGGGCAGGAGTGCGGCTCGGGAAAGCAAGTCGGAAGTCTGCTTCGGAAAGGGTGAATGGTGAGCCGCGTAGGAATCGAACCTACAACCCGCAGATTAAGAGTCTGCTGCTCTACCAATTGAGCTAGCGGCCCGCCGGCGGTGAATATATCGAACTGCAACGCCCGGAGGCAATCCGCGGGCGCGCTGGACGTCGCGCGCTCCGTCAGCCGCCCTGCACGAACTGGACGATCTCGATGACGTCCCCGGCGGCGACCCGGACCTCACCGAACTGCGCGCGACGCACGATCACGCCGTTGCGCTCGAGCGCGATGCTGCGCGGATCGCGGCCGAGAGAACGCACGAGCGCATCGAGCGACAGGGCCGCGTCGAGGGCGATCTCCTTGCCGTTCACCTGCAGCACCACGGCCGTCGAACCCGTCACAGCGGAGAGAACCATCAGAGGAGCTGTTTGATTTCCGCCCGGCCGAGTGCCGAGGAACCCGAGATGATGAGCGCCGCCGAGCCGCGCGAAACCGGCGGCAGGTCGAGCTGCATCTCGAGCGACCCGAGGTCGTCCGTCTCCGCCACCAGCAGGGTCCTCGGATCGGCCACCGTCGACAGCATCTTGACCGCGACCTGCACGCCGGCGATCGGCAGGCCGCTCTTCGACGAATAGGCCCGCAGCGTGAGCTGATTCGAGCGCCCCGGCACCAGCTCCTCCTGGCCGTCCACCACCAGAATCAGCTGATCGTGCTCGGCCTCGGTCGAAAGGTAGTCGAGGATCACCTGGTCCAGGGTCGGTCCCTCGTCCGCGACCGCGATCTCCTCCACCTCGATCTCTTCGTCGACGGCCGGAGGGCCGGCGAGGGCGGCTTCGGCGGTGCGGATCATGGTGGACCCGTCGACCGGATCCGGCGCCGGCACCGCGTCGGTCGCGTGCGCGGCCGTCTTCCCCGTGGCGGGGCTGCCGCGCTTCAGCTCCTCGAGCTTGGCGTCGAACCGTCCGGCGCGGATCGCGGCGACGATCGTCCGGTGCTGATGATCCATCCGCTGCGAGATCTCGGCGTCTCCCTTGCCCTCGGCGAGGAGCTCGGCATACCCGGAACGCTTGGCGGCGAGCACCCGGCCGGCGACGTAGATCACGCTCTCGATGAACGGATTGTCGCGTCCCTTGTCCTCCGTCTGGACGTGGAGGACCATCTCTACATGACGGACGTCGGTGTTGTAGCCGGTGATCATTTGGGGGCCCGTGTCGCGGCCTGTCGGGATCGCTCGCGGATTGTACACGGAGTCCCTGCCCCGGGTGGACGGTCCCGCCGAGGCGTGCCAGAATCCGGCCGACGCATTTCGAACCGCCGCCCGGTCCACCCCTGGGCGGCCCTTCACCGATCCCATCCCCGGCAGCACGAATGAGGAGAGATATGTCCGAGAACAGCGCCGCTTCCGCCGCTCCCGAAGGCAAGACGCTCGTCCACTACGCCGTCCGCGACGGCGTCGCCTACCTGACGCTCGACGATCCGCCGGCCAACACCTACACGCACGAGATGATGAAGGCGCTCGACGAAGGGATCCTCAAGGCCCGCTTCGACGCCGCCGTGCACGTCATCGTGATCACCGGTACCGGAGAGAAGATGTTCTGCGCCGGCGCCAACATCAACATGCTGAAGGCGTCGGACCCGTACTTCAAGTACTTCTTCTGCCTGCACGCGAACGAGACCCTCTCGCGCCTCGAGCAGACGCCGAAGCTGGTCATCGCGGCGCTCAATGGCAACACCGTCGGCGGCGGCCTCGAGATCGCGATGGCGGCCGACCTGCGCATCGCCCGCAAGGGCGGCGGCAAGGTCGGGCTTCCGGAGGTCTCCCTCGGCGTTCTGCCGGGCACCGGCGGCACCCAGCGTCTCGTCCGGATCGTCGGCAAGAGCCGCGCGATCGAGCTCATGGTCACCGGTCGTCTGTTCTCCTTCGAGGACGCCCAGGGCTACGGCATCGTCGACCAGATCTTCGAATCCGAGAACTTCATGGACCAGATCCACGACTACGCGAAGCAGTTCTGTCCGCCCGGAAAGGCGGCCAAGGCGGTCGGCCGGATCAAGCGGGCCGTGCAGTCGGGCGCCGAGATCCCGTTCGAGTACGCCATGACGCTCGAGCGCGAGCTGCAGCAGCAGCTCTTCCAGAGCGACGACGCCAAGGAAGGTCTGGCGGCCTACGTCGAGAAGCGGACGCCGGCCTTCACCGCCAAGTGACGGGAGCCGGCACCGAATGCCCCAGCGACTGGCTCTGATCGCACCGGTCCGGACGGCGATCGGCAAGTTCGGTGGCGCCCTCTCCGCCCTCTCCGCGGCGGATCTGGGAACCGCCGCGGCGAGCGCCTGCCTCGAGCGCGCCGGGATCGATCCCGCTTCCGTGGATCAGACGATCTTCGGTCACGGACGACAGGCGGGCGGCGGACCGAACACCGCCCGCCAGATTTCGTTCCGCGCCGGAGTCCCGGTCGAGCGGCCGGCCTTCACCGTCAACCAGGCCTGCGGATCGGGGCTGCAGTCGATCCTCTCCGCGGCCCGTGCGATCCGCCTCGGCGAGGCCGGGCTCGTTCTCGCAGGCGGCACCGAGAGCATGTCGAACACACCGTACCTCCTGCCGCGAGCACGCTGGGGCTATCGCCTGGGCAGCGACGAAATCGTCGACGGCATGTACCGCGACGGCTTCTCCGACCCGCTGTCCGGCCTGATCATGGGAGAGACCGCCGAGGAGCTCGCGGCCGAGTCCGGAGTCGATCGCGGCATGGCCGACGCGTGGGCGCTGCTCTCGCAGCAGCGCTGCGAGGCGGCCCGCGAACGCGGCCGGTTCACCGCCGAGATCGCCCCCGTGACCCTCGCCTCGAAGAAGGGCGAGACGCGATTCTCCGTCGACGAGCACCCCCGCGACGGTGTTTCGCTCGACAGCCTCGGCAGGATGACCCCGGTCTTCCGTGACGGCGGGACGGTCACGGCCGGCAACGCCTCGGGGATCACCGATGGCGCCGCGGCGGTCCTCGTGGCCTCCGAGGAGGCCGCCGCGGAGCACGGCTGGAAGCCGATGGGCTGGCTCCTCGACTGGGAGGTCGTCGGCGTCGATCCGAGGATCATGGGGATCGGTCCGGTGCCGGCCACCCGGAAGCTCCTGGAACGCAACCGCCTCGACTTCTCCGCCGTGGAGGCGGTCGAGCTCAACGAGGCGTTCGCGAGCCAGGTCGTCGCGTGCCTGAACGACCTGCCGTTCGATCGCGAGCGGGTCAACCCCGACGGCGGCGCCATCGCGCTCGGTCACCCGATCGGCGCCACCGGCTGCCGGATCGTCGTCACCCTTCTCCACGGCATGGCGGAGCGACGGCAACGCCTCGGCGTCGCGACGCTCTGCATCTCCGGCGGAATGGGAATCTCCGCGCTCATCGAGCGCCAGGAATAGGAAGCGCCGCGCGAATGCCCAATATCGTCGTCGCCTACATCAAGGAAGAGAAGGTCGCACCCTACCTCGAGGCTCTCGAGGAGGTCGGAATTCCCGAGTCGGACGTCTTTCGCGCCACGCCGATGCGCACCCAGGGGCTCGACCTGCGGGAATGGATGTCGCGCGCCGACGGGCTGCTGATCACCGGTGGCGCCGATCTCCAGCCGGCGCTCTACGGCGAAGCGCGGAATCCGGCGGCGCACCTCAATCCCCCCGCGGCGGACCGCGACCAGATGGAGTGGGATCTCCTCGTTCTCGCCCGCGAGCACCGGATCCCGGTCTTCGGCATCTGCCGCGGACACCAGATGCTGAACGTCTTCCACGGCGGCAGCCTCTACCAGGACATCCGGCTCGCGACCGGGATCGAAGGCCACAACTGCGCCGCCGACGACGGCTGGGCGCTCGACCACCTGGCACACGAGCTGGTGCCGGCATCGACTCGACATCCGCTCGCCGCCTGGCTCGCGCGCGACCTGCGGCCACTCACCAACAGCCGTCATCATCAGGCGGTGCAGCGGATCGGCACCGGACTCGAGCTCGTCGCCACTGCGCCGGACGGCATCATCGAAGCGACCGCCTCACCGGCTAAATCCGACTGGTGGCGACGCTCCGTCCAGTGGCATCCCGAGAATCTGATGAATCGTGAAGTCCACCACGGTCTGTTCGACCAGTTCGCCGCCGAGACACGCTACTTCCACTCCGCTCGCGGCCGGAAGGCCGACGCGGCCGGGATCGCCGTGCATGCCTGAGCTCGTCGTCACCGAGCACGGAGAGCGCACCGCCGCCCTGACCTTCGGCGTCGCCCCGCTCAACATCCTCGACCTCGAGCTCCTCACCGCGCTCGACGAAGCCGTCGCGGCCCTCGCCGGGGACCGCACGCTCCAGGTCCTGACGATCCGCGGCGCCGGCGACAAGGCGTTCTCCGCCGGCGTCTCGGTGCAGGATCACACCGCCGACAAAATCGACCGGATGCTGCTCTCGTTCCACGGCGTCATCGCCAGGATCCGCGAGCTCGAAGCGTTCACGGTCGCGCTCGTCGACGGCCACTGCCTCGGCGGCGGCATGGAGCTCGCGCTGGCCTGCGACTACGTTCTCGCCACCGAGCGCAGCCGCTTCGGACAGCCGGAGATCGCCCTCGGCTGTTTTCCTCCGGTTGCCGCGGCGCTCTACCCGCGCCGTATCGGGACCGGCCGCACCCTCGAGCTCCTGCTCTCCGGCCGAGTCTTCGCAGCCGAGGAGGCCGAGCGCCTCGGCCTGCTCGAAGGGCGCGTCGCCGACCGGCCGGCCCTCGACCAGCGCGCCGCCGAGCTCGCGGGTTCGATCACCCGGCAGAGCGCGGCGGTGAGCCGCATGACCAAACGGGCGGTGCGGGCCGGCGAGCTCCACCCCTATCCGGCCGCGATCGCCGAGGCGGAGCGGATCTACCTGCGCGAGCTCGTCGAGGTCGCGGACATGCAGGAGGGGCTCGACGCGTTCGTCGCCAAGCGCCCCGCCGAATGGAGGCACGAATGAACCAGTCGACGAGCAGCCGTCGGACGATGCCGGCCCTCGCGATTCCGACCCTGGCGATGGCGACACTCCTGGCCGGCGTCGCCCCGGGCCTCGCGGAGGACGTGACCTTCTATTTCGCTCCGCCGGTCGGAGCGGAATACGTCCTCAAGCAGGTGACGACCTCCGAAGTGCGCGTCGGCGGCAACCGCGAGGTGCACTCGCTCGTGTCGCGCTCCGATCTCCGGATCCGTCGCGAAGCCGGGACCTACTATCTGGCACGCCGGATCGACCAGATGGCCGCTGCCGCAGCCGGCGAGAAGTACACGACTCCGCCCCAGATCCAGGCACTGCTCGGCAGCGAGATCGTCCACATCCTGGGCGAGGACGGCGCGCTCCGCAGGGTGGACGGCTATGCCCGGATCGCCGCCCGCGCGCTGCCGCTGATGAAGGGTGAAGCGAAGAAGCGTCTCGAGCTGTACGTCGCCGAAGGGCGGCAGGAGGATCGAGACAAGGCCGACTGGTACGAGCTCGAGATGCTCCTCGGGCAGAGGCTCGAGCTCGAACGCGACTACTGGTTCGAAGCGGCCTGGCCCGACGAGGCGGGATGGGCCCGTCATCAGACGCTGGTCCGCGCCGGCCCGTGGACGGACACGCCGGACGGTCGGCTGCTGACGGTGAACCTCGCCTACGTCGACAACGCGACCGCCACGATCCCCGGTGCGGTGCAGCTCTCGCCCCGGGTCAAGACGCGCTTCAACCCGTCCGCGCCAGGCAAGCTGGGGGATCGGCTCAAGCTGGACGGAGCCGCGACCTGGCTCATGGATCCGGCGACCGGAATCGTCTGGAAGATCCAGTCGCGCCGGAAGATGAGCCAGCCGGTGCGGGTCACCGAAGAGGTCGGACTCACCATCGTTTCCGAGGAACAGATCCACGCAACCCTGGAGCGCGCCGCCGGAAAGCGCTGATCCATCGACATCCGATTCGAGGTATCCATGTCCAGTACCGTTCTGTCCGAGAGCTCCGGTCGCGTCGCGATCCTGACCATCAACCGTCCCGACAAGCTGAATGCCCTGAACGACCAGGTGCGCGACGATCTCCTCGCCGAGCTCGCCCGCATCGAGAAGGACGACGCCATCGGTGTGGTCGTCATCACCGGAGCCGGCGAGAAGTCGTTCATCGCCGGCGCCGACATCTCGGAGTTCGCCGGCCGCACGCCGTTCGACCAGCGGCATGCGATGCGCAGCCCGCGCATCTTCGACATCATGGCTTCGTACCCCAAGCCGGTCATCGCGATGATCAACGGCTTCTGTCTCGGCGGCGGATGCGAGCTCTCGATGTCGTGCGACATCCGGGTCGCGTCCGACAAGGCGCGCTTCGGCCAGCCCGAGATCAATCTCGGCCTCATCCCCGGCGGCGGCGGCACGCAGCGTCTGCCCCGCCTCACCGGCATGGGTCAGGCGATGCGGCTGATCCTCTCGGGCGACATGATCCCGGCCGCAGAGGCGCGCGAGATCGGACTGGTCGATCTCGTCTTCCCCGCCGCCGAGCTGCGCGAGAAGACCCTCGAGCTGGCCGCGAAGATCGCCTCGCGGAGCCCGTTGACGCTCAAGGTAGCGAAGGAGGCCATGCGCGCCTCCGAACGGCTCCCGATCGAGGACGGCATCTCGTACGAACGCGACCTCTTCTGCCTCTGCTTCTCCTCGAAGGACAAGGAGGAAGGGGTCGCCGCCTTCCTCGAGAAGCGCCCCGCCGCCTGGACCGGGCGCTGACCCGGCCCGGGGGAGCGCCAGGGTTCGACAGCCCCGAGTCGCCGGAGTAAGCTTCCGGCGATCCCACTTCCTTCAGGAGGAGCCCAGAATGAAGCCGAGGAATTTCGTCGTGTTCGCAGCCGTGCTGTGCATGATCGCCACGGCCGCCGTCGCCCAGGATCCCGCGACGGTCTCACCGGGAAACTACAAGAAGCTCTTCGAGAACGAGAGGGTCCGGGTCCTCGAGGTGACGTACAAGAAGGGCGACGAGTCGTCGATGCACTCGCACCCCGATCACCTCGCCTACGTGACCTCCGGCGGCAAGCTCGAGTTCACTCTCGCTGACGGCACCAAGCACATCGTCGAGGCGAAGACCGGCGAGACGATCTTCGTCCCCGCCGAAGCCCACAGCGTGAAGAATGTCGGCAAGTCGACGGTTCGCGCCGTGGCCACCGAGCTCAAGGAGGCGGCGCCCTCGGGCGGACTCGACAGCGCCGAGCGCGAGCAGCTGCTCGAGCTCTACGCGCGTGGCCAGAAAGAGCTCTCGGAGCTCGTCGCGAACACCACCGACGAAGAGTGGGCAAAGAAGCCCGGGCCCGACCGCTGGTCCGTCTCCGAGGTCGTCGAGCACCTCGGCGCAGCCGAGTCGCTGCTCTTCGGGATGGCGCAGCAGGCGCTCGCCCAGCCGGTCAGCGACGACTGGGCCCTCGTCGTGGGAGGGATGTCGACGGACAACTTCCTCGGCATGCTGACCAACCGCGGGCAGAAGTTCCAGGCGCCCGAGCCGCTCAAGCCGCACGGTGGCATGTCGCGTGCGGACGCTCTCGCGAAGTTCGCCGGGGCGCGCGCGGTGACCACCGACTACGTCCGCCGCACCGACGACCTGGTCAAGAAGCATCTGGCCGACGGACCGGCCGGCAAGATGACGGTGCACCAGATCCTGGTTCTGATCGGCGGGCACAATCTGCGGCACAACGCGCAGATCCGCGAAGCGCTCGAGCAGCTGCGGGCGAAGTAGTCCGGAATCGCTGCACTCCGGCCCCGGCGACCCGGCGTCGCCGGGGCTAGACTTGCCTCATGCACGACCCCGAAGCACGTTCCCCGATCGATGTACCGGAACATTTCAACCTCGCCGACTGGCTGCTCGAGCAGCGGGTCGCGGCCGGCGCCGGCCGACGCACCGCACTCCGGCTCCCGGAGGGCGTCCGCACCTACGAAGAGGTAGCGCAGCAGTCGCGGCGGTTCGCCAACGTGCTCGGCGGCCTCGGAGTCCGCCCCGAAGAGCGCGTCTTCGTGGCGCTCCCCGACGGTTTCGACTTCGTCAGTGCGCTCTTCGGGGTCCTGCGCTCCGGCGCAGTCGTCGTCATGCTGAACCCGGACCTGCCTCCGGACGCCGTCGCCGCCCTGCTCGACTATCTCCGGCCCCGGCTCGCCGTCGTCGACGGCCGGCTCGCCGCGCGCTACGCCGAGGCACTCGCCCTGGCACGGGAGGGCACCGCGCTGCTCACCGTCGGCGAGGCGGCGCCGGGTTGCCCTTCGTTCGAAGAGCTCGCCCGGACCGTCTCGTCCGAGCACACCGTCGTGCGCACGCATCGCGACGACCCGGCGGTCCTGCTGTTCTCGGGCGGAACCACGGGACGTCCGAAAGCCGTCGTCCAGACGCATCGCTCCTACGCCTTCACCACCGTCGCCTACGGTCAGCGGATCCTCGGCATGACGCCGGACGACGTAACTCTCTCGGTGCCCAAGCTCTTCTTCGGCTACGCCAAGGGATCGAACCTCTTCTTTCCCTTCTCGGTCGGAGCCTCCTGCTGCCTCTTCCCCGGAAAGGCCACCGCCGAAGGGCTGTTCGCGGCGATCGCGCAGCATCGCCCGACCATCCTGGTCAACGTTCCGACCATGATCCAGCAGATGGTCAGCGCGGCGGACACGACCCCTCACGACCTGTCCAGCCTGCGGCTCGCCACATCGGCGGGCGAAGCGCTCGCCGCATCGCTGCGGCAGAAGTGGGACGAGACGTTCGGGGTCGAGCTGCTCGACGGTCTCGGCACCGCGGAACAGTGGCACGTCTTCCTCTCGCACCGGCCGGGGCGGGTGCGGCCGGGCACGCTGGGCGAAGTGGTTCCCGGATTCGAGGTCCGCGTTCGCGACGACGACGGCCGCGACCTGCCCGACGGCGAGATCGGTCAGCTCTGGGTGCGCGGCGGCGCACGGGCGCTCGGCTACTTCCGCGAGCACGAGAAGAGCATGCGGACCTTCCGCGGCGAGTGGGTGGTCACCGGAGATCTCGTCTCGCGCGATCCGGACGGCTACTTCACGTATCAGGGCAGGGACGACGACACGCTCAAGGTCGCCGGAAAGTGGTTCTCCCCCGCCGAGGTCGAAAGCTGTCTGCTCCGCCACCCGCAGGTGGTCGAGTGCGCCGTCGCCGGCGTCACCGACGAGAACGGGCTGGTCAAGCCGCACGCCTGGCTGATCTGCCGCGAGCGCCGGCCGGGGCTCGAACGTGAGCTCGCCGACTTCGTCGCCGCCGAGCTGCAGCCCTACAAGGCGCCGCGCGTGGTGCATCTGGTCGACGACCTGCCGCGCACCCATCTCGGCAAGATCGACCGCGGCAAGCTCAAACGGGAGAGCTGATCTCCCGCCCTTCCGTCCGGGACCGCGTCAGACCACGGTACGGGGTGGCGCCTGGACCCAGATCACGCCGAGCACGCCGACCAGGGTCAGCAGCGAGCCGGCGATCTGCGGCGGCCCGTACGGTTCGCCGAGGAAGAGAGCGCCCATGGCGTAGGCGAGGATCACGGTCACCTGCGAAAACGCTCCCGACTGGACGTTGGTGACCCAGCGGTAGGCGAACGTCATCGACATCTGGGCGGCGATCGAAGTGGCACCGACCAGCCCGAGCCAGAGCCACTCCCGAGGGGTCGGCGTTTTCCAGCCGGCGAGGGCGAACGGCGCCGTCGCGACGAGGCCGAAGAGAGAGAAGCTGCCGTAGATCGACCACGAGCTCTCCGTCCGTCGGGCGGCGCGGATCGCGGCCACCGCGGCGCCCGAGAGGATCGCCGAGACGAATCCGGCGAGCTCCCAGCGGCCGAAGCCGGCGAAGAGCCCGCCCCGGGCGAACGCCCCGGTCACCAAGGCCACCCCGGAGAGCGCGATCGTCGCCGGCAGCAGAACGAGCCAGCGGAACCGCTCGCCGAGAAATACCGCCGCGAAGAGGACGCTCCAGATCGGCGACGAGTAGTTGAGCAGCGTCGCCGTGCCCACCTGCAGGTGCTGGATGGCGAGGAAGTAGAGCAGCACCGCGATGCCGCCGAAGAGACCGCGGTAGACGAGGAGATCGAGGCGCTGGATACGGACGGCACGTCGCGCGAAGCGCGGCAACAGGAGGAACGGCGCGAACATCAGCACGAAACGGAGAAAGGCGACCTCGCCTCCCGGCAGCGTCCGGGTGACGATGCGGGTGCAGATCGCCATCGCCGCGAAGCTCGCCGCGGAAAGCGCCGTGAAGGCGAGAGGGTGACGGGGCGGCACCCGGAGATGTTACGGGAGTCCCGGAGGTGTTGCGCCGGCTCGACCTCCCGGTCGGGCCGGCGCTCGCTTCCCGCAGGCTGGCGACACCGCGGAGTCGCCCCTCCCCGTCAGTAGCCGATTCCGTTCTCTCCGTTTGGAGAGCCCGGGATCGGGCCCCGGAGGTAAGGGAACGCGTCGTCGAACTGCGCCGCGTTCTGGACCGCGCCGTCGGTGTACGGAAGGGTCCCGGCGGGCGCATCCGAAGGGCCACAGCCGAACGCTCCGGGGAAGGCGTGACACAGCAGACCCATCGCCACGCGCAGCTCGATGTCGACGACGTCGTCCCCCGGCCGGCGGCCGTTGGGGAAGCCGGCGAGGTCGCCCCCGGCGACGCCGAGATTGCTCTGCGAGGCCGCCGGCGTCGGCGCGATGGCGGTGTTCAGCCGCTGCATCTCGCCGATGCCGAACTGGTTGAGACCCTCGATCCCGGTGACGAACGCCGCTACCAGATCGAGACGCGGGTAGTTGGTCGGCGCCTGGACGCCGAACAGGACCTGGAGCAGCGTCGGCAGAGTCGGGTTGGTGACGTAGGTGGCGAAGTTCGCGAGGTCGTCGCTCGGCTGGCTGGCGTTGAACAGATTCTTGTCCGGCAGTCCGATCACCACCTCGTTGACCAGCGGCATGCCGAGCCGCGAGACCTGGACGTAGTCGGCCGAGTTCGCCGCCGTGACATCGAAGGTCGGATTCTCGCTGAGCGTCCGCGAGCGCGGCACACGGGCCGTCGTCCATGCACCGATGACATCTCCGTGGCCCTCGGTGAGACAGTCGATCGGAAGCTCGAGGATCAGCGACGTGATGTTCTTGTTCTCGGTCGCAGAGGTGGCGCCGTCGACCGGGCCCACCGGATTCAGGTTGACGAGATCGAAGTCCTCACCGAGATTGACCGCGAACGGCTCCTTGCGCTGCCCCGCGAACACCCGGCCCGGACTGTCGCAGCCGGGCACCGAGATCTCGTCCATGAACAGCCCGGCGTAGCGGTCGTAGTCCGGAAACGTCTTGCGGCCGGCGTTGTCCAGCGGCTTGGCGAAGAACGTCCCGCCCTGCGAAGCGTTCTCCGCCAGGATCTGCGAGCTCGGGTGCGCCAGCGGACCCCGCGCCACCCAGACGTTGTAGAGCTCGGCGTTGTTCTGCTTGTCGAGATCTCCCGGGGCGCCGGTGAACTGACCGACGTGCTGCAGCGGCACCGGCACCGGGACACCGCCGATGTCGAGCGCGATCGCCTTGTTGAAGAGGAAGAAGTCGAAAACGAACGACAGGTCTTCGACGCCGTCACCGGTGTTGTCGATCCGGATGTCGTAGAGGGCGTCCGGATCCGGCGCGAAGTAGTTCGGCCCGCCGTAGGCATCCTGCAGCGGAATGTAGTTCGCGATCAGGGTGACGAAGCCCTCCCGGCCGGGCTCGTAGCTGCGGAACATGTAGAAGTCGGTCCCGTCGACCTTCGGCATCGCGGTGATGCCGGGCGCCTCGCGATGGCTCGACGCCAGCAGCGGCAGGGCGAGAAACGCCAGGGTGAGAACTGCTCCACAACAGAGGATCGTGCGACTCGGTCTCATCTTCGCTCCTTCTTCTCCGGAAAGGTCCGGTAGCAGGTGATCGGGTGCTGCACTCACCTGCACGTTACGAATCGAAGAAGCGATCAGATGTGTCCGAACCTCCCGCGCAGCCAGTCGGGGATGTCGCGTTTCTCGAACGTCGACATGTCGACCAGGACGGTCACGACCCGGGCCTCGGTCGCCGGCCGGTCGGCGCCGGGGACGAGAAACCGGTGCCGCCAGTGGACCGAGCTCGCGCCTATCCGCTCGACTCCGACTTCGAGCTCGACCGGCTCGCCGTAGCGGATCGGGCGACGGTGATCCACCTCGGAGCGCACCGTCGGCAGGCCGAGCCGGTGCCCGGCGAGGAAGTCGGCGTAGGGCATCTTCAGGACCTCAGCGAAGTACTCCTCCATCCCGACATGACAGAAGTGGAGGTAGCGCGGAAAGTAGACGATGCCGGCGGAATCGAAGTCGCCGAATCGGATGGCAACCGGGAAACGATGGCTCATGAGCGCACGACTCTACCGTCACGGCTTCGCCAGGAGGTACTGATCCGGCCAGTCGACGTCCCATCCGTACGCCGCGGCGGCGTGCAGCGTGAGAAACGGGTCGGCGAGATGCGCCCGTGCCATCGCCACCAGGTCCGCCCGACCGGCCGCAAGAACGGTGTTCGCATGATCGATGTTCTGGATCCCGCCGACGGCGATGACCGGGATCCCGGCCTCGTGCCGGATCCGGTCGGCGAACGGAACCTGGTACATGCGGCCGTATTCGGGCCGCGACTCGGGAGAGTTCCCCGCCGACGAGACGTCCACGAGATCGCATCCCCGTCGCCCGAGCTCGCGGGCGAAGACCACCGACTCGGCAACCGTCGTGCCGCGTCCTTCGTCGTCCATCCAGTCCGACGCCGAAACGCGCACGGAGAACGGCCGCTCCGCGGGCCAGGCGGCGCGCATCGCCGAGAACACCTCGAGCGGGTAGCGCATCCGGTTCTCGAGCGACCCGCCGTAGTCGTCGTCGCGGAAGTTGGCGAGCGGCGAGAGAAACGTCGACAGGAGATAGCCGTGCGCGGCATGGAGCTCGATCCAGTCGAAGCCGGCGCGCGCCGCCCGCACCGTCGCGCCGACGAACGCCTCGCGGATCCGGTCCATCTCCGCGCGATCCATCGCCCGCGGTGCCGGCCAGTCGGGGCGGAACGGGACCGCCGACGGGGCGATCGTCTCCCAGGCGTCGCTCCCCGCGAGCGGCTCCCCGCCCTTCCAGGGAACGTGGGTCGATCCCTTGCGTCCGGCGTGGGCCAGCTGCAGGCCGATCCGCGCGCCACTCCGGCCGTGTACGAAGTCGACGATTCTCCGCCAGGCGCGCTCCTGTTCGTCGTTCCAGAGACCGGTGCAACCGGGGGTGATCCGCCCCTCGATCGACACGTCGGTCATCTCGGCGATCACCAGGCCGGCGCCACCGATCG
>JBFWYP010000034.1:0-40700 GCA_050186295.1 Thermoanaerobaculia bacterium
CGGAGCTCTCCCAACCATTCAAATGGAACGGCAGCAGCATCGCGAACGGCTCGATCGAGACCAGGAAGAGGAGCGCCAGGACGGCGAGCACGACCCCGGCGGCGAGCACCCTCCCGAGCCAGGCTTCGCGCGACGCCTCGTCGCTCTCCGTCGGCAGCTCGATCCGGCGCGAGCGCGAGGTGCGCCGCGAGCGAACCTCTTCCTCCGCCACCGCTTCGTCGGCCACCGCCGCGGCCGCGCCGCGCTGCCGCGGCGTCGGCTCGAAACCGGCGGCGGGCCGCACCAGACCGGCCTGGAGCAGACGGAAGAGTCCGTAGAGGGTGCGGTATTCCCCGATTCCGGTCGCCTTGGCGATCGCCTCGGCCGGCTGCTCGCCGTCGATCCGCTCGAGCAGGAGCTGCTCGTCGGCGCTCACCCAGACCTCGGGTCCAGGCTCGGCCGGCGGCGGACCGTCGCGGCCGATGACGCGGATCGGCTGCACCGACGTCACCCGTTCGTAGGCGACGAACCCGTGCGGCAGCGTGCCGGAGAGGGTCCCCTCTCCCATCAGGTCGCCGAGCGAGCGCATCAGCACTTCAGGGACCGTGAGGGGCACGAAGCCGTCCTCGTAGGAGACCTCGTCGCCGCTGTAGAACTTGAACTCGCCCTGGCGCCAACGCAGGACCTGAAGCAACAGGCGATAGGTCAGATGGCGGAGCGCCTCGAGCAACTGTTCGCGGGAGAGCACCGACTTTTCCACCAGGTAGTCGGCGAGGCGGCGGCCGGACGCGCGCTGCCCTTCGGAGATGCGCGCGAAGTCGTCGGGTCGCACCAGCCCCTGGCTGGCGAGGACCTCGCCCAGACCCTCCTCGAAATTCTGGTTGAGCGCGTCGGCGGCGACGATCTCGCCGCGCAGGAAGGAGACGGCGAGGATGTCGTGCTCGCCCTGGACCGTGAGGATGCCCGTCTTCTGCTGCTGCGAGACGACCTGCAGGATGTCGGGCAGCAGAAAGACCTGGAGATCGCCCTCGAGAGCCACGCTCCGCTTACTCCCCTTCCGCCATCTCGGCGCGCACGCAGAGCGCCAGGTAGGCGGCCATGCCGAGCAGTCCGAGGATCCAGGGCAGCCACGCCGGGACCCCGAAGAGGACCGGGACCTCGAAACCGAACGAGAACAGTCGTGGCGCGAGGAGGATCGACGAGAGCGCGATCAGGCTGACCGCGGCGCGCCCCCCCTCCCCCAGCTCGACCTGCGACAGGGCGGGGAGAAAGGCGCGGAGCCAGCGCGATACCGGCCCGCTGCGCCAGGCGAGCCAGGGCGTCGGTTCGGCGTACGGCTTGCCGCGCCGCGCGAGATGGAGTCCGACCGCCAGCGCGGCGACCACCAGAACGGCATAGAAGCTCGCGCGCTCCGGCATCGTGATTCCGGCGACTTCGCCGGGAGGATTCGACGACCAGACCGCGGCGAGCTCGCGACGGATCTCGTCCCGGCGCTCGAGGCCACCGTCGAAGGTGAAGACACGGCCCGGGTTCGCCTGCTTGACCCACTCGTTGACCTGGTCGTCGTCGATGGCGCGCGCCTGGGCGATGGCGCGCTGCGACTCCTCGAACTGGTAGGTCTCGGCGAACGAGAGACTGAGATCGTAGAGGGCGGCCACCGAAGGTGGCTGGATCTTCGCCGCCTGCTCGAAATAGGAGTTGGCCAGGGCGAAGTCGGACTTGCGGAAGTGGTAGGCGCCCAGGTTCACCAGCACCTGGACGTTTTCCGGCTCCGCCGCCTGGACCGCGCGATAGCGGTTCCGCGCCTGCTCCCACTGTCCGAGCACACGATGGGCGTCGCCCAGGAGCTCCTGCGCCGCCGGCTGGTCGCCGAGCACCGTTTGCAGCACGTCGAGATCGCCGAGCAGGCCTCCGTACAGGCGACGCTCGGCGAAGTGCGCGAGAGCGCGCATCGGCGGCGAAGTGGCGATCGCCAGCCGCTGTTCGGTGGCGGCGACGAACCAGGGCCCGGCGGCGACTAAGCCCCAGATCGCGACCGTCACCCACCGTTCACTCACCCCTTCGTAACCCCAGAGGAGCGCCGACCAGTAGAGCATCAGCCAGATCGGCCCGCCGGGGAGGAGGAGCGGCCAGAGGAGCAGGACGACCGTGCAGAACCAGGCCATTCCCGGGCCGAGTCGGGCGGAGAGCCAGCGCCGCAGATCGGCGATCACGGCGCTCCCCTTGGCGGCGACCTCGACCAGCACGAAGAGCGCCCCCGCCATCATCAGCACGGCGATCGACCAGAAGAGGAGATTCGAAACGAGGAAGATTCGCTCGTCCGACCGGGCGAGACGCGCCATGCCCCGGATCGAGCTCATCCACGAGCTCCAGCGGTGCCCGGAGAGTCGCTCCACCTCGGCGCGCGCGAACGCCGACTCGGGGCGATCCGGATCCAGCCGCTCCGCCGCGGTGAGCGCCCACTCGGCGCGCTCGAACTTCCCTTCGCGAGCCGACTGCACCGCCATCGCGGCGGCGCCGAGCGAGACGTCGACGATCCGGGTCATGCCCAGCTGCCGCACGTTCGCCTCGAGCGCCGTCAGGCTCTCCGCGGCGCGCGTCTCGTTGTCGCGATAGAAGGCGCTCACCCACTGCAGCCACGCCTCCTGGATCCGGTGGAGCGCGCGCTGCGTGCCGCGCGTCAGCTCGAAGCCCGAGGTGTTCCCGGGCGTCGCCGCCGACGGCATCGCCGTTGCGAACGCCACCAGCAGTGCCGCGGTCGCGGCGAGGGCACGGCGTCTGCGGCCGCGATCAGCCACGCTTCTCCAGGTAGCGCATCCGCACACGATAGAGCAGGTCGTCGAGGACCGCGAGCTCCTGGGCCGAGAGATTGCCGATCGTCCGCTGCCGCAGCAGGTCGAGCAGGTCGATGTGCAGCCGGGCGAGCTCGAGGTTCTCGGCACTCTCGCCGCCGGGCAGCTCGAGATCGCCGAGGTAGAGCGACACCGGTTCGGCGAGCACGGTCAGCAGATCGAAGAAGGTCGGTGTGCCGGGCCCGGACGCGGCGCCGGGGAGCTCGACACGCGGCCGCTCCGCCGTCGGCGGGGTCGGCGGGGTCGGCGGGGTCGGCGGTTCCGCGGCTGCTGCCGCCGGTGCTTCGCGAGTGGCCTCCGGCTCCGGGGCGGACTCCTCCCTGAGGTTCCCGTCGGGAGTGAACATCCGCTTGTCGGTGACCTTGATCTCGGCCATCCAAGGCCTTTCTCGAATGAACGATTATGCTAGCAAGCGCTGTTTCGCGCGAGCAAGCCGGATCGCACGCCCGGACGGCCACACCGATGAGCGATCCGCGCCCCTTCCCGCCGACCGACCTCGCCCGCCTGACGTCGCTGGTAGCGCGTCTGCGCGCGCCCGACGGCTGCCCCTGGGATCGCGAACAGAAGCTCGCCGACCTTCGCGCCTACCTCCTCGAGGAGGCGCACGAAGTCGCGGCGGCGATCGACAGCGGCGCTCCGACGGACCTCGTGGCCGAGCTCGGCGACCTGCTCTTCCAGGTCGCCTTCATCGCCCGGCTCGGCGAGGAGCAGGGCGAGTTCACCGTCGCCGACGCGATCGACGCGGTGGAGGCCAAGATGATCGCGCGCCACCCGCACGTCTTCGGCGGCGAGCCGCTCGCCGACGCCGCGGCGGTGCGCGAAGCGTGGGAGCGGCGCAAGGCGCGCGAACCGCAGCCGGCGCGCGCCTCGCTCCTCGACGGCGCCACGGCGGCCTCCCTGCCGGCGCTGGTCGCGGCCTACCGCCTGACGCAGAAGGCGGCCGGCGTCGGCTTCGACTGGAAGCGGGCGGACGACGTCCTCGCCAAGCTCGACGAGGAGCTGGCCGAGCTGCGGCACGAGATGGCGGAGCCGGGAGCGCCGGGGAGCGCCGGGCGCATCGCCGAGGAGGTCGGAGACCTGCTCTTCACCGTCGCGAACCTGGCGCGACACCTCGAGATCGATCCGGAAGGGGCGCTGGCGCGCGCGAACCTCAAGTTCCGCCGCCGCTTCGCCGCGGTCGAGGCGAACCTGGCCGCCGGCGGAACCCACATCGCCGACGCCACGCTCGACGAGATGGAGGCCGCCTGGGCCGAGAGCAAGCGGCGCGAACGCGAATGAAGGTCGCCTGCGTCTGGGGCGAGGCGCGCTCGCTCGACCGCATCTCTTTTCGCCACGAACACCTGATCGCCGGCTTCCGCGCGCTCGGCCACGAGCCGTTCCTGGTCACCGCGCGCGACCTCGTCGGGCGCTACGACGGTCCGCTCGATGCGGTCGACGATCTCGCCGAGCTCGCCCGGCCGGAGAGCTGGAACAGGCGCGCTTACGACTGCGCCGTCGCCGTCACCTGGCTCGGGATGGTTCCGCTGCTCCGCGCTCTGGAAGCAGCCGGGGTGCCGCGCGTCGCGATCGCCGATTCGGATGGACAGCTGGGCTACGCCGCGCATCCCGGAGCCGCCTGGCAGCGGCTCTACCCGAAGCAAACGACGCTCCGCGAGCGGGTGCGCGCCGTCCGCTACTTCGCGCGGCGCTACGTCGCCGGCCGGGCGCGCCGGGACGAGGAAGATCTGCGCTACGTCGCGAGCGCCGCTCACTCCTCCCGCATCGCCTTCGGCAGCAGCGAGGCGATCGCCTGCTGGCGCCGGTTCCTCCGGCAACAGGGGGCCGAGGCGCTCGCGGAACGCGCCTTCGTGGCGCCGTTCCCGGTGCCGGAGGAGTTCTGCGACGCACCGCCGGTCGCGAAGGAGGACCGTGTCGTGGCGATCGGCCGCTGGAGCGACCCGCAGAAGGACGCGCCGCTCCTCGCCGCTGCGCTCGAGCGTTTCCTGGCGCGCGGCCGCGCCACCCGCGTGCAGATCTTCGGCGCCGACGGCGCGGCGGCCTTCGGCGACCTCGCGGGTCGTTTTCCAGCCCTCGAGATCGCTGGCATCCAGGAGCCGCCGGTGGTCCGTGTGGCGCTGGCAGCGAGCCGCGTCGTCCTCTTCGCCTCGCGCTGGGAGACCGGTCCGCACGCTGCGGGCGAGGCCCTGGTCTCCGGCGCCACACTGGTCTCGCCGCCGATGCCGAACTTCTCCGGCTGGACCGCGGGCGGGGCCTTCGGCGAGGTTTCCGCGAACCGCTCCGCCCGCGCCCTTGCCGACGCCCTCGGCGCCGAGCTCGGGCGCTGGGATCGCGGCGAGCGCGACGCGGCGGCCATCGCGACGCGCTGGCGCGAGCGACTGCATCCGCGGGCGTTCGCCGCGGCGCTCGCGGCATCGCTGGCGGGCTAGCGAACTAGCGGCCGGCCGCGGCGGCCGGCGGAGTGAGGGCGTGCAGCACCGGTTCGAGCTGCGCCGCCACGGCGGCGGCGATGCGGCGCTGGCCCTCCGCCGTCGGATGGATCCCGTCGGGCTGGTTGAGCGCCGGATCGGCGGCGACCCCTTCGAGCAGGAACGGCAGGAACGGAAGGCGCTCGCGTTGCGCCAGCGCGCCGTAGAGCGCCTCGAAGTCGCGGGTGTACTCGGGACCGTAGTTGGGCGGCATCTTCATCCCCGCGAGCACGACCCGCGCGCCGGCGGCGCGCGAGCGCTCGACGATCGCCTCGAGATTGGCTGCGATCGCGGCGACCGGCTGACCGCGCAGCCCGTCGTTGGCGCCGAGCGCGACGAAGACGATCGCCGGTCGCTGCGAGAGCAGCCAGTCGAGCCGCGCCAGTCCTCCGGCGCTCGTGTCGCCCGAAACGCCGGCGTTGACGACGCGGATCGGCAGGCCGCGCTCCGCGAGCAGCTCGCCGACGAGCGCCGGATAGGCCTCCTCCTCCCCCAGTCCCAGGCCGGCGGTCAGGCTGTCGCCGAGGAAGACGACGGTCGGCCGATCCTCCCGGCGCCCGGCGGTCGAGAGCGGTGGCGTCGGCGCGGGGGCCGCGCTCTCCACCGGAGTCGGCGCCGGCTCCGCGCGCGCCTCGCGCACCGGCTCCCGGGAGCAGGCGCTCGCGACGAGGAGCAGCAGCACGGTCGGCACGAGGGAATAAGGTCGCACCCTCCGATCTTATGGCCTCCCGGATGAGCCGATCGCCACGGCGGCACGTAGAACGATGAGATCCTGTCCATTCCCTTCGCGCGAGAACCCATGACCCGACCCGCCCTCGAGCTCCGCCGACTGACCAAGCGCCTCCCGTCCGGAGATCGACTGCTGACGATCCTCGATACCGTCGATCTCGCGATCCCCGCCGGCGAGTTCGCGGCGATCCTCGGACCGTCCGGCAGCGGCAAGTCGACGCTCCTCGGGCTCGCCGCCGGCCTCGACCGTCCGACCGAAGGAGAGGTTCTGGTCGACGGCGAGCCGATCCAGGATCTGTCGGAGGACGCCCTGGCGCGGCTCCGCCGGCGCCGCATCGGCTTCGTCTTCCAGTCGTTCCAGCTGCTGGCGAACCTGACCGCGCTCGAGAACGTCCTGCTGCCGCTCGAGCTGGCCGCGCGCGACGAGCCGCTCGCGGTCGCCCGCGAATGGCTCGCCCGCGTCGGCCTCGCCGAGCGCGGCCATCACTATCCGGCGCAGCTCTCCGGCGGCGAACAGCAGCGCGTCGCCCTGGCGCGCGCCTTCGCGCCGCGGCCGTCGATCCTGTTCGCGGACGAACCGACCGGCAATCTCGACGGCGCGACCGGAGCGCGCATCCTCGACACGCTCGCCGACCTGCGCCGCGACACCGGCGTGACGCTGATCCTGGTGACCCACGACCCGGCGATCGCCGAACGCGCCGACCGGCGGATCTATCTCCGCGACGGCCGCATCGACCGCATCGAGGGCGCGCCCGCGGCGGAGGAATCCGCAGCACCGGCAGTCGCCACGTGAACGCCGCCACCTTCGTCCATCAGCTGGCGCGCGAGTCGCGCGGCTCACGCGGCCGCCTCCTCCTCTTCGCTCTCTGCCTCGCGATCGGCGTCGCGGCGGTGGTCGCGGTCGCCGGCTTCTCCGACAGTCTGCGGGCGACCCTGCAGCGGGAGGCGCGCCAGCTCCTCGCCGCCGACCTGCGGATCGAGAGCCGGCGCCCGCTGCCGCCCGAGGCCGACCGCGTGCTCGCCGCCGAGCCCGGGATCGAAGTCACCCGTCTCACCGAGACGGTGAGCGTCGTCCTCGCTCCGCCGGGAACACCGCAGGCCGGCCGCAGTCAGGTGGTCGAGCTCAAGGCGGTCGACGGCGACTTTCCGTTCTACGGCCGGCTCGATCTCGAACCGGCCGAGCCGCTCCGGACGCTCATCGCCGACGACGGCGCGGTGGTGGCGCCCGAGCTCCTCGCCCGGCTCGGCCTGCGGGTCGGCGACCCGCTCGCGCTCGGCGGGCGCACCTTCACCATCCGCGGCAGGGTGCTCGCCGAACCGGACCGGATCGGCAACGCCTTCGCGCTCGGGCCGCGCGTCTTCGTCGCCGGCGAGGCGTTCCGCGCCACCGGCCTCGACGCCCTCGGCAGCCGGGTCCGCCGCGCCACGCTCGTCCGCCTGCCCGGCGCGCCCGAGGCTTCGCGTCCCGCGGATGCCGTGGCCGGCCAGGAGGAGGTCGAACAGCTGGCGGCGAAGCTGCGGGCGGCGATCGCCGATCCCGCCTTCCACCGCATCCAGACGTTCCTCGAGGGGCAGCCCGAGCTGCGCCGCGGCGTCGAGCGCACCGAGCGCTTCCTCGGGCTGGTGGCGCTCCTCTCGCTCGTCATCGGCGGCGTCGGCGTCGCCCAGACGATGCGCGCCTGGCTCGCCGGCCGGCTCGACGCGATCGCCGTCTGGAAGGCGCTCGGCGCGCGGCCGCGCGAGATCCTGGCGCTCTACCTGGCGCAGATGGCGCTCCTCGCGCTCGCCGGCAGCGCCGCTGGGACACTCCTCGGCTGGGGGCTCGAGCAGATCGTGCCGAGCCTGCTCGGCGACCTGATTCCCGACCTGCCGCTCGCCGGCTTCTCGACCGGCGCGCTCCTCCGCGGCCTCGCCCTCGGCGTGGTGGTGGCGACGATCTTCGCCCTGCCGCCGCTCCTCGCCGCCCTGCGGGTGCCGGCGGCGCGCGTCCTGCGGCGCGAGATCGAGCCGCTGCCGACGCGCGGCTGGGCGACCGTCGTTCTCGCGTTCGTCGTCCTCGGCGGACTGGTGGCGCTCGCCGCGGTGCAGGCGAAGTCGCTCCCGCTCGGTGCCGCCTTCGCCGGCGGGCTCGCCGCCACGGCGCTGGTCCTCGCCGGCGCGGCACAGGGTCTCATCCAGTTCGCCCGCCGGCTGCCGCGGCTCCGCCTGCCGCTCGTCCTGCGCCTCGGTCTCGCGGCGCTCGGCCGTCCGGGAGCGGCAACCCTCGGCAGCGTCGTGGCGCTCGGGCTCGGGGCCACCGTCGTGGTCGGCATGCGCACCGTCGAGAGCGGCCTCTCCGACCGCCTGCGCGCCGATCTGCCGACCGACGCTCCGACCGCCTTCCTGATCGACATCCAGCCCTCGCAGTGGGACGCCGTCCTCGCCGAGATCGAAGCGGCCGGGGCGACGAAGGTCGATTCGGTACCGGTCGTGATGGCGCGCGTGGCCGAGATCGACGGACAGCCGGTCGCCGAGCTGGCCAAGGAGCGCGACCGCGCGATCGCCGCCAACGAAGCCGCCGACAACCGCGAGGAGCGCGGCCGCTGGGCGCTGACCCGCGAGCAGCGGCTGACCTACCTCGAGCGGCTGCCGGACGACAACACGATCGTCGCCGGCGCGCTGTGGAGCGATCCCGACGCCGCCGAGGTCAGCGTCGAGCAGGAGTTCGCCGACAACCTCGGCATCCGGCTCGGCTCGAAGCTGCGCTTCGACGTCCAGGGGGTCCCGGTCGACCTCACCGTCACGAGCCTGCGGCAAGTGCGCTGGGAGAGCTTCGGCATCAACTTCTTCCTCGTCGTCGAGCCCGGAGTCCTCGAAATGGCGCCGCAGACGCGGATCGCCGCGGTGCAGCTGCCGCCGGGGAGCGAGTCTGCGCTGCAGGACCGCCTCGCGGCGGCGCAACCGAACATCACCCTGTTCGCGATCCGCGAGGTGCTCGAGAAGGTGAGCAAGGTGCTGGCGCGGATCGGCTTCGGCGTCCGCTTCCTGGGCGGCTTCACCGCCGCCGCCGGGCTCGCGATCCTCGCCGGCGCGATGGCGGCGGGTGCGGCGCGCCGCGGACGCGAAGTGGCGCTGTCGAAGAGTCTCGGCATGACCCGAGGTCAGGTCGTGGCGATCTTCGCCGTCGAATCGGCGCTCGCCGGGGCGGTCGGTGGCCTGATCGGCGCGGTGGCGGGCACCGTCCTCGGCGCTCAGGTCCTCGAGCGCGGGATGGAGATCCCCTACCGCTTCGCTGCCCTGCCGCCGCTCGCTGCCGTCGTCGTCGTCGCCCTGCTCGCGGCGGTGGCCGGTCTCGCGGCGAGCCTGCGCCCGCTCGCCCGGCGGCCGATCGAGGCGCTGCGCGCCGCCGACTGAGGCGGCCCCCGGAAGATCCTGCCGGCCGGCGACCTACTCGGGAAGCGCTTCGCTGCGTTCGAGGAGAAACGAGACCGGGACCAGCTCGACACCACGCCCCGCCAGCCCCGGCAGCCGGTCGGCGAGGGCAGCGATCGTCTCGGGCCGCGGATGGGCGATGCCGATCGCCGAGCCTCGGCGGAGCGCGAGCTCGACCAACTCGTCGATGGCGGACTCGATCGCTGCCCGCTCACGCACCTCGTCGAGGAACAGGTCGCGGCGCGCCGTCGGGACCCCTTCCTTGCGTGCGACGTCGAAGCCGACGCTCTCCGCCGACGTGCGCGAGTCGAGGAAGAAGAGGTGGCGCTCGATCAGAACGCCGAGCACGGCGCGCATCGCGCCGCGGTCGGAGGTGAGCGCCGAGCCCATGTGGTTGTTGACGCCGGAAACCGAAGGGATCGCCTCCAGCGCCTTCCGGGTCGCAGCGACGATCTCCCGTTTCGACATCTTCTCGGAGAGCGCGCCCGGACCGGGATCCGCCTTCCCTTCCGGCTCCATCGGCAGGTGCAGGAGGACTTCGGCGCCGCGGCTGGCGAGCATCGCGGCGGTCGCCGCGCTCTGCGGCTCGAACGGCAGCACGGCGAAGGTGAGGTGCGGATCGAGGTCGGCCAGCGAGCGGGCCACGCTCACCTGACGGCCGAGATCGTCGATGACGATCGCGATCCGCGCGGTGGCGGCGGGTTCGGGGGCGGCGGGTGTTCCGGCGCTCTGCGGCGGTTCGGCCGGAGCCGGCGGCGCCTCGCTGGGCCGATCGGTCTTCGCCGCCGGCGGCCGCTTCGTCGCCGGCCGCGCCGCCGCGGGACTCTTCGCCGGCGGCCGCCCCTCCGCCGTCGCGGACGGCTTCAGGTTGCGGCTGCGCTCGAGCAGACGCTCGCCGAAGTAGAGGCCGAGCGCGAACAGCGCGACGACTGCGACGACCAGCGCCACCGGCCGGGCGAGCGAGCCCTTCCGCGATCCCTTGCGCCGGCGGACGGTGCGCGGTGCGGCTGCTCTACGCGGCTTTCTTCTCGACAAGCTCGGTCTCACCGGCGAGGTAGCGCAACGCGCGATCGAGGATCAGCTGGGAGAGCGGCTCCTCCCGCTCCTCGAATCGCCGGCCGAGATCGTCGACCAGGAGATCCGGCGCCAGCGCCTCGTGCAGCGGCTTGCCGTCGGCGGCGTTGAAGAAGGAGGTCGTGACGAGGAGACGCGCGCCGCTCGACAGCTCGAGACGCGACCGCTCTCCGGCCCAGCCGAAGCTCGGAGTGCCGATCAGCTTGGCCCCGGCGCTCTGGCGCAGGGCGGCGGCGACGATCTCCGCGGCACCCGCGGTGTAGCCGTTGACCAGCACGACGATCTCGCCCTGGTAGACCGGCTCCGCGTCGCTCGCGAACGTGCGCAGCGACTTCTCCTTCTCCCGGAGCTCGCCGAGCGGCCCGCGGGCGAAGAGGCCGGCGAGCGCGTAGGCGGCGTCGGGCGAACCGCCCGACACGCCGCGCAGGTCGACGATCAGCTTGGCCGGCGCTTCGGGGGTCGCGGGCGGCAGGGCGCCGAGCAGCGAGCGCGCCGGGGCGATCGCCGCGTCGTCGATACGCGGCAGGCTGAGCATCGGGTAGCCGCCGGCGTCGGCGATCGTCGGCGGCGGAAACGGCTGTTCCGCCATCGGCAGGGAGACCTTCCTGGTCTCGCCGTTGCGCACGATCTCGAGCTCGACCGACTTGCCGGTCGCCGAGACCAACTCGTGGTTGATCGCCCAGACCGGCATCTGTCGCGTCGGATGGTCGGCGACGATCGACAGGATGTCGCCCGTCTCGAGCCCCGCCTTCTCGGCCTCGCTCCCCGCCTCGACCGCTGCCGCGTAGGCGACTCCGCGGTCCTTCAGGACGACGAGACCCGCGTGGCGGGCGCCGGGGATGACGTCGGGCTCCTCTTCGGTCGAGACCGAGCCCGGCAGGAAGATCGAATAGGGATCGAGGGCGTCGGTCGAGCCCTCCATGGCGCCGGCGAGGAGTGTTCCGAGATCGGTCGTCTCGACGTAGTTCTGGCGCACCAGGTTCAGCGTCTCGGAGAAGACCGACAGGTACTTGTAGAGCGAATCGGCGTCGGGCTCGTCGTCGGTCGGTCGAGCCGCGTTGAGCAGTACCCCGGCCACCAGCGGCAGCAGGACGACGAGCGAGACGGCCAGGAAGCGGCGGCGCGAGCGGTCGGGATCGGTCATATCGGGTCTCGGTTCGGCCGCGGAAGGCGCGGATCCGGCCTCGCTCTCTTCGCTATGCATCATCGGAGCCAGGCTCGGGGATCCTCGGGGTGGTTGTCGACGCGGATCTCGAAGTAGAGGCTCGCGCCGGCGCGTCCGACGACCGCGCGCAAAGATAACACGTCGTCCCGCTTCACCCCGAGCTCGGCGAGCCCCGCGTAGAGGGTGAAGGCGCCGCCCGCGTGCTGCACCACGACCATCGGACCGAGCCCCTCGAACGGGGCGGCGAAGAGGACCTTTCCGGGATAGACGACGCGCACCTCGCTCCCCGGCGCGCTCTCGATGTCGAGCCCGTTGTGCGGCACCCGGGTGCCGTAGCGCCGGTCGACGCGCGGCCCGAAGCCGGCGGTGACGCGCCCTTCGACCGGCCAGTCGAGGATGCCGCGGAACTCCTGGATCGGCAGCCCCGAGAGGGCGACGTCGGTGCGGCCGTAGAGGGCGTCGAGGAAGCCGGCGAGGCGGCGGGCGCGCTCGCCGAGCTCGGAGGTCCGGCTGGCGAGCTTCTCGCTCTCGGCGCGGGCGCCGGCGAGGAGCTGGCTCTTCCGCCGTTCGAGCGCCACGAGCTGATCGCGGCGCTCGCTCTCGCGCGCGAACCAGCCGCGCGCCACCTGGCGCTCCTCGTCGAGCTCCTGGTGTTCGACGGCGAGACGCGCCCGGATCTCCTCGAAGCCGGCGACGAGCGCGGCGTCGCGCCGCGCCAGGTAGCGCAGCTGGCGCACCGCCGGCAGGAGATCCTCGCCCGGCGCGAGCGACATCAGCATGCGCAGGTAGCCGTGGCGGCCGAGCCGGTAGAGGCCGTCGAGCCGCCGCTCGAGCCGCCGGCGCTCGATCTCGAGCTGCGCCTCGAGCGCCGCGATCTGTTTCTCCGACGCCGCCGCCCGCTCCTCGGAGATCTCCTTCGCCGCCGCCGCCTCGGCGACGCGCTGCGACTGCAGCTCGAGCTGGACCTCGAGCTCCTCGAGCTCCCCTTCGATCCCCGCCGCCGACTGCTTGACCCGCTCGAGACGCGCCGTGAGCTTCGCGATCTCGCCCCGGATCGACTCGAGCTCCTGCTCGCGCGAGGGAGTCGCGCGCTGCTGCGCGCCGACTCCCGTGCCCAGCAGGACCAGCACGAGGACGGCGAGGGTCCGTCCCGCGGATCGCCCTCTGCTTCTCGTCGCGAGGTTCACGCGGACTCGCTTCAGGTCACGATCGGATCGAGGGTGCGGAGCGCGGGGAATCGCCGGAAGTCGAGGTCGTGGGTGGCGAGGGTCGCTCCGTGTTCGATGGCGAGCGCCGCGAGAAGGGCATCGGGAACGAGCGCGCCGCGGACGTTCGACTCCTCGAGGAGCGGACGGGCGATCGACCAGTAGCGCGCCCCGGGCTCGAGCAGGACGACCATCGGCCGTTCGAGCCATCGCGCGACGATCTCCGTCGCCTCCCCGATCGAGAACGGGAAGGAGAAGACGGTGCGATTCGTGGTGAGGCGCAGGAACGCCGAGATCGTCTGCCAGCAGAGCGCGAACGGCTCCGGGGAGGAGAACCGCTCCTCGAGCCAGGTCCGCGCCGCCGTGTGTTCCGGACAGCCCGAGTGGTAGGCGTAGAGCAGCAGATTGGCGTCGGCCAGGATCACCGGTGGCGGGGCCCTTCGGCGACTTCGAGGAGCTCCGCCACGTTGCTGTAGTCGAGCCCGGGAATCGTCCCCAGATCGCGCGCCGCGACGACGAACGGCGCGATCTCGGCGCTCGCCCGCTGCCCGGCCAGACCCTGCCTCACCGCATCGTTCACCGCATCCTTGAACGTCTTGCCGCTCCGGCGCATCTCCTTCCGCAGCAGCTCCGCCACGTCGTCTTCGAGCGTCAGGGTGGTTCGCACATCATGATGCTAGGCGGAAGACATCTTGGTGTCAACCACGGTGAAACTGCCCCGCCCCGCGCACTGGGCCGGAGTTCTTCAGCCCGTTGCCCTGGCGGCACTCTGCATCAATCACGTTTCCGTCGAGGCCCAGCCCTGCGGCGCGCAGGATAGGAACCGCAGCGCTGTCCGAATGAGGAAACCGGTCAGCAAGGGGAAGAGCTGCCTCAAGGTGCCACCCGATTCTCAGCAGCCCGCGCCAGGTCGAGGATCGGGTTTCCGTCCTCTTGTTGCATGAGCCGCCGACTCCGATTCCTGCCGCCGGGGAGCCTCGTCGAGGTGACCTCCCGTACCCTCCAGGGCCGACTCCTCCTGCAACCCAATTCTCGGATCGCCGATCTCTGTCGCGGGGTCCTCGCGCGTGCCGTCCGCCTCTACCCGATCGAGGTTCATGCTTTCGCCTTTCTCGGCAATCACTACCATCTGCTCCTCTCGGCCCACGACTCCCAGCGCCTCGCCGCCTTCATGAACTACCTGAACTCCAACCTCGCCCGCGAGATCGGTCGCGCCGTCTCGTGGCGGGAGAAGTTCTGGGGCAGGAGATACCAGGCGATCGTCGTCTCCGACGAGGAGCCGGCCCAGGTCGAGCGTTTGCTCTACATCCTCCGCCAGGGAACCAAGGAGGGGCTCGTGCGGAGACCCGGAGACTGGCCTGGTGCGACATCCGTCCGAGCATTGCTAAGCGGAGCGCCAGTGGCAGGCACCTGGATCGACCGGACGAGCGAGTTCCTCGTCGCCAGAACCCGAAAGCGCTACGACCCGCGGACGTTCGTCTCGACCGAGAGCTTCGACCTCACGCCGCTGCCCTGCTGGAGGGACGTCTCCTGCGAGGAGTATCGACGGAGGATGCGGGAGCTCGTCCGCGGCGTCGAACAGGAGAACGAGCGCCGCATGTGCGATCTCGAGCGCGAGCCCATGGGCGTCGAACGACTCGCCCGGCAGAACCCCCACGATACCCCCGCGCGATCGAGAAGGAGCTTCGCACCGTTCGTCCATGCGGCGACCGCCGCTACCCGGCGAAAGTTCCGCAGCGCCTATCGCGCCTTCTACAACGCCTATTCGCAGGCCTCGGCGAAGCACCGCGCGAGACCTGGCTGTCGCGATCGCTTCGAGCTCTTCCCGGAGAACTCGTTTCCACCGCCCGGTCCGTTTCTCGCCGCGACCTAGCGACTCTCGATTCGAAGGCATTCGAGAAAGCTCGCGGAACGCAGTTGCCGGCATGGCGAAGAATCGCCCGGCGCGCCCGATCCACGTCACGATCGGCAGCCCCGCCAACTGATAGAGCGCGAAGCGAAGGTGTCGACGGCTCTCCGCGCGTGAACCGAGGCGCTCCTGCACCTCGAGATCGTCGGCCTTCGACTATTCACCTTAGCTTGAGGCCTCCGACTATTCCCTGGCCGGCTTCGAGGATCCGTCCGCTAATCGGATGGCACTTCGACTGTTCGGAATTCTCCCTACTTCGCCAGCAGATCCCTTCCGTCCAGCTTCGTCGTTGGGGCGACCTCGTAGATGCCGAGGAGGGTCGGCATGACGTCGGCCATGTAGGGCTTCTCGGAAAGGTCGAGCTTCCGGTTCGAGAAGAGGATGCCGTCGACCAGCGGCGGGTAGACGGAGCAGTGGTCGCCGCTCCAGACGTCGAGGTTCGGTTCGACGATCGACTTGGCGACGATGCCGAGCGAGTCCTGCCAGCCGACACGGTAGCCGGCGGCGTTCGACGGGAAGAGGTCGGGGATGAGCGCCGGGTCGTAGGTGCCGTAGGCCTCGTCGCGGGTGAAGACGTAGGCCACCGGATGGTCGCCGGTCTCGACGTCGACGAACTCCGGCAGCCGCGTCTTGAGCTCGGCGACCAGCGCGTCGTACTCGGCGCCGGCGCTCACGATCCCCTGCCCTTCGCGCCCCTTGAGGTTGACGTAGATGTTGCCCAGCCCCATCGCGTAGGCGCGCGTCTTCGACCAGTCGACGTCCTGGAAGAACTGGCCCTGATCGAACAGGTCCTCGAGGTTCGCCTGGTGATCGCTCTGCCCCTTGAGCACCAGGTAGCCGTTGGTGGCGAGCCAGGTGTTGTAGTTCATCGTCCGCCGCCAGGGCTGGAAGCCGTGGTCCGAGGCGACGAGGAGGATCGCGTCCGGCGGCATCTTTTCCATCACCTTGCCGACGATCCGGTCCATCTGCTGGTAGGACTTGAGGATCGAGTCGCCGTACTTCGCGTGCCCCTCCTCGGTGTAGAGCGGATGCAGCGGATCGGTGAAGCGCCACATGACGTGCTGCACGCGGTCGGTGAACTCGAAGTAGTGGAAGTAGACGTCCCAGTCGTCGGCGATCAGGCCGTCGAGGATCCGCTCCTCCTCGTCGACCGTGAAGTCGGTGTCCTCGAAGAAGACCGGCTCGTCGATCGTGCCGCCCTTGATCGACCAGGTGTCGATCATCCAGCCGATCGTCTTGAACAGGCCGAAGCGCCGGTAGAGGTCGGCCGCGAACGAGCGCGGCGCCGTGATGTCGAGGATCGGCGGCAGCTTCGACGGATCGAACTGGATCGGCGAGAGGTAGAGCCGCACTTCCGGCTCGATCGACATCAGCCGGAAGCGGCCGATGCCGCCCAGCTTGATGAGCGAGTTGAAGGGGAAGGCGAAGCGCACCCACGGGCTCCACTCCCCGCTCTTCAGCGCGAAGGAGGCGCCCGACACCTCGACGTCGATCTTCGACTTGTCGTCGGCGACGGTGATCGTCATCGGGATGCGGATGTAGTCGGACTGCTTGGGGAACAGCTTGTTCGGCGGCCCCTTGATCTCGGTCTCGATCCTGCCCTTGTTGTCCTCGAGCTCGACGATCTCGATCGACACCTCGTTGCCGCCGCGCGGGGTGAAGAAGAGCTCCGACGTGAAGTAGAACGGCTTGCCGATGCGGCCCGAGAGGTCGGGCGTGCCGAGACCGGAGAGCATCTCGCCGTGCTCGAACGGCTCCGGCGGGAAGGTCACCGGCATGCGCATCACGCGCACGTGCTTGCCGGCCGCGCCGAGGAGCTTCCAGAACGGGTCGCCCTGCCGGCGGTTGACCACCGACGGCGCCTTCGTCGGCAGGAGCTTCGTGCCGACCCACCAGCCGGCGGCGCCGGCGGCGAGCCCGAGGACGAGCGCGAGGAGCGCCGCCGTCGCGGCACGCCGCCGCAGCAGCTTCGCCAGCAGGAAGACGACGACGAAGAGCGCCGCGGCGGCGATCGCGGCGACGTAGACGCCGTTCTTCTCCCCGAACAGGAACGGCTTCGAGGTTTCGTCGAAGGCGGCGAAGCTCGGCCGGTAGCTCTCGCGGTCGCGCTTGAGGAAGTCGAAGATCGAATGCCGGCCGGGATTGAGGCCGGTCGAGAAGGTCGACCAGGAGACCGGCGTCTGCGACGGGATCGTCGAGCGCAGCGGCGAGAACGTCCCGCTCTCGCGCAGCTTCGCGAGGTTCGGGAGCTTCCCTTCGTCCATCCACTGCTCGGTCAGCTTCGCGTCGGCGCCGTCGAATCCGAGGACGACGACCCGCGGCTCCTCGGCGAACGCGGCAGGAGCGACGAGGCCGCTGGCGGCCATCGCGACGAGGAGGGAGGTGACGAGCAGACCGGTACGGATCGGGGTCGAGGTGTCGAGTTTCAAGTGGGACTCTCCTGGCGCTCGGCGTCGGCCGAGAACGGCTGTCGGTAACGGAATCGAGCCTTCCGGGGTGCTACCATCCCCGGGTTGATCGCGACGCCACGCCCCACCTGGAGCGCGCGCCGGTACGGTGAAATCCTACCAAAGGCCTTCTCCGCTCCGGCGCGCTGGCTGGCGCTCCTCGTGGCGCTCGGTCCCATTCTGGTGTCGCCACTCCTCGCCTGGCAGACCCGGGAGCCGGAGACCGACTCCCCGCCGCTCGACCCCGAAGCGTGCATCGGCATCGAATCGGCGGCCGATCGCCTCGCCTGCTACGACCTCGCGGTCGGCCGCGACGAACGGCCGGGCTCGATCGGCGAGCCCGCGACCGAGCTGCCGCGCTTCGCGCCGGTCCCCGAAGGCGGCGGCCCGCCGGAGCTGCTCGATTCGTCCGGCATGTCCGGCGCCGACGTCACCGAGCCGCCCGTGCGGCGATCACTCCTCGACAGCCGCTGGGAGCTCTCGCGCCAGGGCAAGCTCGGCACCTGGAGCCTGCGCGGCTACAAGCCGATCTACGTTCTGCCCTACTTCTGGAACGACTCACCCAACGTCGCGCCGACGAGCCCGGCGGACGACCACACGGTCACCGAACCCGACATCCTCGACAACGCCGAGCTCAAGTACCAGCTGAGTCTGAAAACCAAGGTCTGGCAGGGGGTCATCGGCAATCGTGGCGACCTCTGGTTCGGCTACACCCAGTCGTCGCGCTGGCAGGTCTACAACGCCGAGACCTCACGGCCGTTCCGCGAGACCAACTACGAGCCGGAAGTGATGCTGATCTTCCCGACGCGCTACCACCTCCTCGGTCTCGACGGACGCCTCTTCGGCGTCAGCCTCAATCATCAGTCGAACGGCCGCAGCAATCCGTACTCGCGCGGCTGGAACCGGGCGATCCTGATGATCGGCCTCGAGCGCCAGGGCTGGACGGTGATGGCGCGCCCCTGGCTGCGGCTCCAGGATCACGCCTGGGACGACGACAATCCCGACATCGAGGATTTCACCGGGCGCGGCGATCTGCAGATCGTGCGTCGCTACCGCGGCCACGAGCTCTCGCTGATGCTGCGCCACTCCCTCGCCACCGGCAGCCGGTCGCACGGCGCGGCGGCCTTCGAATGGGCCTTTCCGATCCATTCCAACTTCAAGGGCTACTTCGAGCTCTTCCACGGCTACGGCGAATCGCTGATCGACTACAACCACCGCTCGACGATGGTCGGCCTCGGCGTCTCGTTGATCGAATGGTACTGACCCCGGGCGAGAACCCCGCCGACGAGACCACCGCCCGCCTGCTGGCGTTGCGCGGACGGGGGGCGCCCGACGACGAGGCGCTGGGCCGGCTGCTGCTCGACGAGGCGGTGCCGCTCCTCGAGAGCATCGTCCGCCGACGGCTCGCCGATCTGCCGCGCGCCGAACAGGAGGAGGTCGAGTCCGGCGCCCTGCTGCGCCTCACCGAGATGCTGCAGCGCTTCGTCGCCGGCGATCCCGAAGTCGAGATCCAGAGCTTCCGCGCCTACGTCGGCACCACCGGCAGCAACGCCTGCCGCGCCTTCCTCCGGCGGCGCCACCCGGAGAGGACCCGGCTGTCGAACCAGCTGCGCTACGCCCTCGGACACGATCCGGGCCTGGCGCTCTGGAGTGCCGCCGACGGCTCGGTGCGGACCGGCCTCGCCGGCTGGCGCGGACGCGACGACGAGGCGTTCGCGGCGATCGACGCAGCCGCCCGTCCCGCGCCGTTCGAGCCGGGACCGTCGCCCTCCACCGGCGCGGCGCTGCCCGCGCTCCTGCGCCGCTTCTTCCTCCACGCCGGCCGGCCGGTACGCTTCGATCGCCTCCTCGCCGCCATGGCCGAAGCGCTCGGCGTCCACGACCGGCCGCTCGTTTCGCTGTCGGAAGCTCCCGCCAGTGTCGACGACGACGAGGGCGAGCGCGAGATCGCGGAGACCCGTCCGGGCGCCCAGCGGCAGCTCGAGGACCGCCAGTATCTCGAGGCGCTCTGGGCGGAGGTTGCCCTCCTGCCCCTGCGCCAGCGCACGGCGCTGCTGCTCAACCTGCGCGACGATCAGGGGCGCGATCGCCTGCGCCTTCTGCCGGCGACCGGGGTGGTCGACCTCCCGACCCTGGCGGCGAGCCTGGCGCTCGAGATCGAGGAGCTGCGGCAGCTCCTCCCCGAGCTGCCACTCGAGGACCGGCTCATCGCCGAGCGGCTCGACGCCACGCCGCGCCAGGTGATCAACCTGCGCAAGAGCGCGCGGGCCCGGCTGGCGCGCCGCCTCTCCCGTGGGGCCTGACCCCCTCCCCGGCCAGGGGAGCGGACGGTAACCTCCGCCCCGTTTTCGACTCTTCCCAGGCAGGAAGACGAGATGCGCACCTTCGACCACCCGATCCGCCCCGCCCCGACCCCCGCCGAAAGCGCGGCGATCGGGGAGCTCGCCCGGCAGTTCCGGGACGAGCTCGGTGGCGCGCTCGCAGTGGCCGACGAGGTCCCGTACGAGCTGCTCGAGCGAGCGGTCGACGGGAAGCTGAATGAGGACGAGCGCGACGCCTTCGAGCAGCATCTCGAGGACGATCCGCAGCTCGCCGCCGAATACGCCGACCTGGTGGCGCTCCGCGGGCGTCTGGCGCCCGCCCGCCGGCCGTCCGGCCGCCGCGTCGCCGGCTGGGCGGTCGCTGCGCTGCTCGTGGCCGCCGTCGGAGCACACTGGATGCTCGAGCGCCGCGCGACCTCCACGGACCTGCAGGCGAATGCGACCCCGCAGGCGCCGCAGGTGCTGTTCCAGGACGGGTTCGAGAGCGGCGACGCCTCGAGCTGGTCGAACTGACCGCCCGCCCCCCTCACCCCGCAAGACGACTCAGAGGTAGCCGAGGGCCCGAAGGCTCTTCAGGTACTCGTCCGCCCCGCCGGCTGGTTCGGGTCCGCTCTCCGGCGCGCCGAAGGTGGCGACCCGGCCGGGAGGCGCAGGCCAGTCGCAGGAAGCCGGCGGATCGGGGAGCTCGGCACTCTGCGGCAGTCCGAGCAGCCGGAGGAGCGCCGCGGCGACCGCTTCCGGAGCCATCGCCGAAGCCGGCGCCGTGCACGGCACGCCGGCGAGCAGGACGCGGCCTTCGGCGCCACCCCGGCGACCCGGGTCGGTGACGATCACGAGCGCCTCGAATCCGGAGAGCGCACCCACGAGCTCGTCGGTCTCTTCGAGCTCGAGCCGGACGAGGTCGGCGAAGGCGACATCCCCACCTACCCACTCTTCGGCCAGCAGATCGACCGCCGGGAGATAGAGGGCGAGGGCCCTCGGACCTCGTGCCCCCTCGCTCGCCGCGAGCGCGCGGTAGAAGCGATCGGGAAGCACCGCGCGCTCGAGCGCGATCGCCGCCGGATCGGGCGGCAGCGCGGCATGGATCGCTTCGCCGAAGGCGCCCGGCCCGGTCGCGCGCGCCTCCGCCGCCAGCCGCTCGCTCTCGGCCACCGGAGAGACGGCCCCCGGCGCTCGGTCCGCCAGCAGCTGGAAGGCGCCGTGCGCCGCCACCAGTCCGGGGAGTTGAGCGGCGGGAAAGGTCGACCACCAGTTGATCGCCGCCACCGGCGCGCCGCCGCGCGAGGCGAGCTCCCAGAAGGTGAACGCCTGCCGGCGATTCGAGAGCAACGGCCGGTGCTCCGCGAGGCCCAGCGGCTGTTCCACCCAGCGCCACCAGTAGCGCCAGGGGCCGCTCCGCGCGAGGGTCGTGCGCAGACCGAGCGGCCGGTAGCCGTCGACCGACCCGACCCCGTGGCGCCCCGCACCGACGCCGGTGGCAACCGTCGTCCAGAGCTCGGCCGGCTCGAGACCTTCCGGGCGCCGCAGAGGCACGACGATGCCTCTCGATTCGAGGCGGCGCGCGAGGTGCGGCAGCGCGCCGCGCGCCAGCAGGTAGTCGAACTCGCCCGGCAGGATCCCGTCGAGGGCGATCAGCGCGACCGCCCGGCCCGGCGCCGACGGGAGCGAGGCCGGCGGGCTGGCCGCCGGACGCTGTGGCCAGGCCAACGCGACGGCTCCCAGGCCGCCGAGCGCCAGGGCGAGCACCGAAAGGATCGTGCGGCGCGAAACCAGACGCTGACGCGGGGTCATCCGCGTCAGCCGGATGGCGAGCGAGAGCAGTCCGTTCGCGACCAGCTTGGCGAATCCCGCCGCGAGGAGGGGCAGGGCGATCGCCGCTGCCAGCCGGGAGCTGCGGTCGAGCTCGAGGAGGAGTCCGCGCGCTCGGTACACGGCGCCGCCGAAAAGCAGCCCGGTGGCGAGGAAGGCGACGCCCAGGATCAGAACCTCGAGACTGCGCCGCGGGAAGAGCCGCAGCGCGAAGTAGAAGCCGCCCGCCACGCCCACGAAGCCGGCCGCCGAGAGCAGCACCAGCGGGGCCCAGAGGTGGAGGAAGAGCGGCAGGAGATCGGGCGGCGCGACCGCGAACAGTCCGTTCGCCACGCCGAGCGCGAGGGTCGTGGCGAAGGCGAGGAGCGTGCCGGCGAGGAGGCCCACCTTGCCCGCCAGGAGGGCGAAGGCGCGCGGATCCGCGGCGACCGAGACCGCGTCCGAGAGCAGGAAGCGCTCGACGCGATGCGAGAGGTAGCCCAGGCGCTGCAGCTCGCGCCGCGCGACTTCCAGGGCGTGCGGGTCGCTCACGGCGCCGTCGTCGCGGCGGCGCCGGGCGGCGGCGTGCGCAGGCGGCCGTAGTCGCGCACCAGCTCGGCGATCGCGCGCAGCTCGTCGGCACGGCGGCCGAACGGAGTGAGCGACTGTCCGGCGAAATCGAGCAGCTCGTCGGCGAGGGCGCGGGCGCCTTCGATCCCGAGCAGACTCACGAACGTCGCCTTGCCCGCATCCTGGTGCGCGTCCTTGCCGGACTGCTCGGAGGTCGCGGTGGCATCGACCAGATCGTCCTCGATCTGGAAGGCGAGCCCGAGATTCTTGGCGAAGCTGCCGATCGCCTCGAGATCCTTGCGCCGCGCATCTCCCGACATCGCCCCGAGCTCCGCCGCGGCGACGAAGAGCGCGCCGGTCTTGCGGCTGTGGATCGCCTCGAGATCGGCGAGGCGGACCGTCGCCGCGCTCCCGCCGAGGTCGAGCGCCTGCCCGCCGATCAGTCCGTCGCTGCCGATCGCCGCGGTCAGGTGGTGCAGCAGGTCCTCGGCCCGGTAGCGCGACAGCGGCAGTCGCTGCGACGCCTCGGCGACCAGGGCGAAGCCGCGATTGAGGAGGGCGAACGCCGCGAGCACGGCCACCGCCTCGCCGAACTCGAGATGGGTCGTCCGCCGGCCGCGGCGCAGCTTCGCGTCGTCCATCGACGGCAGGTCGTCGAGCACCAGCGAGCAGGTGTGGACGAGCTCGACGCCGCAGGCGAGGTCGAGCACGGCGTCACCCTCCGCCCCGAACATCGCGGCGGTCGCCAGGGTGAGGATCGGTCGGACGCGTTTGCCCGGCGCGGTCGCGGCGTAGCGCATCGCGGCGTGGACGTCACGCGGCGCGCTCTCCTCCGGAGGGAGGGTCTCCGGCAGACGCGCTTCGACCCGCGCCGCGAGGTTTCCGAGACGCGGGCCGAGGCGGGAAACGGTGACCTCCGGGACCGGAGTCAGCTCAGAAGGAGCGGATCGCCTCGTCTTCGTTCTCGAAGACTTCGAAGACGGTGATCAGCTGCGTGATCTGCAGGATGTCGTTGACCTTCGCGGGGAGGTTCACGAGCTTCAGCTTGCCGCCACGGTTGGTGACCGTCGTGAAGGCGCTCACGAGCTCGCCGACTCCCGAGGAGTCGATCGTCGTCACGTCGTTGAGGTTGATCAGCATGTGGGTCGGCCCGTCGGTCAGGGTCTTCTGGACAGCCTCGCGCAGCGCCACGTCACCCTTGCCGATGGTGATCTTGCCGCCGAGATCCAGGATCGTGACGCTGTCTCGGGTCCGCTTCTCGATCTTCATTTCTCCTCCTCCTATCGTTCCTGGCTCGCGCCCTGTGCGGGAGCGAATCGTTTGCGCAGGGTGAGCTCGGTGCCTCCGCTCGGTGTCCTGCCGTATGCGACGTCGTCCATGAAGCGCTTCATGTAGAAGATGCCGCGACCGCTGGTGCGGAAGCGGTTCTCCGGCGCCAGCGGATCCGCGACCTCCTCCGGATCGAAACCGTTCCCCTGGTCCGTCACCCGCAGGACCAGCTCGTCGGCGCAGACCGTCGCGCCGATCTCGACCAGCTTCCCGGGATTCTGTTCGTTGCCGTGCTTGATCGCGTTGGCGACCGCTTCGCGGAGCGCCAGGCCGACCCAGTGGCGAGCGTCTTCCGGGACCCCGTGCTCCCGCAGGGCGTCGTCGACGACCGTCTGCACCAGCTCGATGTTCTCGAACCGGCTGGCGATCGTGAGATGCAGTTCCCGGCCGTTGGACGACATCGTCGGCACCAGAAATCAGTCTAGCAGAGAGCTTTCGGCCGAGCGCCCCGGCCGCCGGTGCCGGAACGTCTCGTGCCGGAGCGCCTCACGGCTCCCCCGCGTAGAGAAACTTGAGCGCTGCCGGAATGACGATCAGCAGCTGGATGGCGTCGAAGAGGAAGTGCGCGACGATCGCCGGCAGCAGGTTCTGGCGCCATTTCACCAGCAGGCCGTAGAAGAGCGAGAGGATGGTGATGCCGACCAGCATGATCGGCTGGTCGTAGGAGAGGTGGGCGAGCGCGAAGAGCGCGGTCGAGAGCACGATCCCGACCCGCGGCTGCAGGAAGCCGCGGAAGAAGGTCTCTTCCACCACCCCGGCGGTGAGAGCGATCATCAGCCGCAGCAGGACGGGACGGCCGGCGATCCAGGGAATGACGGTCGGCGGCGCCTGCGGCAGGAACTCGTCCCCGGCGAGGCTCGACAGGATCAGCGCGAAGACGAGGACGCCGGCAAGGACCAGCATCCAGGCGGCGAGTCCGGCGACGACGCCGATGCCGATCTCCCGTCCGGGAGCGGGCGTCGCGAATCCGAGCTGCTGCGCGAAGCGCGCGACGAGCGACGGACCGCCCTCGGTTGCGGAGGCCGTGCCGGCGAAGCCGAGCGCGAACCAGACCGCGATCGCCAGCACGAAGAGGGCCTGCAGTGCGAAGAGTTGCCAGTTCGAGAGTCCGGAGAGGTCCGTTTCGCCCGATCTGCCGACCGCGCCGAGCGCGGCGAATACCGCGATGTAGAGGGTGATCCCGACCACCGTCGTCCCGAGCGCCCGCCGCACCGGCTCGGTGAAGCCCGGCGGCTCGAGCCGGCGGCGGCGTCCGCCGCGGTCGACGAGCAGTGCCGCCCCGACCGCGGCGAGAACGGGTCCGCCGAGGCGGAGGATCTCCGGCAGTGTCATCCGGCGTCAGACCTTCGGCATGCCGCGCGGACCCCGGCGCTGCTGGTAGCTGCGCAGCATCACGGTCGCGCCGTTGAGGCGCTGGATCTTGCGGTTGCGCAGCTTGACCGCCGCGAGGTCGTCGATCGACGGCTGGTTGCCGCGAATGTCGCGCAGGGCACGCTCCATCTCGAACGCCAGCTGGTCGAGCTCGCCCGGCAGGAGGCGACCGAAGGTGCGCTCGGTCACCAGCAGGTACCCCTCGGCGATGTCCTTGGCCATCGCGTACGCACTGCCACCAGGAAACCCCACGCCCGGATCCTAGCCCATCGCTGTGCTAGCATTTTCGCTGTCCGGCGCGCCCCGGCGAACTCGAATCCGAGCCGCCCCACCCGCGCCCACCATCCCTCCGGAGGTCTCCCGTGAATCGTTTTCCGGGCGTCGATTACATCGAGTTCGACTCGCTTCTCACCGAAGAGCAACGTCTCGTCCGAGACACGGTCCGCGACTGGGTCGAGGACCGCTTCAAGCCGGTCATCGAAGAGTGCCACCGCGACGGCCGGTTCCCGCTCGAGCTGGTGCCCGAGATGGGCGAGCTCAACCTGTTCGGCTCGTCGCTCACCGGCTACGGCCTGCCGGGCCTGGATTCGATCTCGTACGGCCTCAGCATGCTCGAGCTCGAGCGCGGCGATTCGGGGCTGCGCAGCTTCGCCTCGGTGCAGAGCGGACTGGTGATGTACCCGATCTGGGAGTTCGGCAGCGAAGCGCAGAAGGAGCACTGGCTGCCCAAGCTGGCCAGCGGCGAATCGATCGGCTGCTTCGGTCTGACGGAGCCCGATTTCGGCTCGAATCCGGGCGGCATGCGGACGACGGCCCGGCAGACGGACGACGGCTGGGTCCTCAACGGTGCCAAGCAGTGGATCACCAACGGGACGCTCGCCGACGTCGCCGTCGTCTGGGCGCAGACCGGCGACTCGAGCAGCGGCATCCGCGGCTTCCTGGTCGAGAAGGGGACGCCCGGCTTCACCGCCAGCGACCAGCACGGCAAGTTCTCGCTGCGCGCCTCCACCACCTCCGAGCTCGGCCTCCACGACTGCCGGGTCCCGGCCGACGCCATGCTTCCCGGCGCGAAGGGGCTCCGAGGCCCGCTCTCCTGTCTCTCCCAGGCGCGCTACGGCATCGCCTGGGGTGCCCTCGGTGCCGCCATGGAGTGCTACTGGACGGCGCTCGAGTACGCCAAGCAGCGGATCCAGTTCATGGGCCAGCCGATCGCCGCCCACCAGCTGGTGCAGGAGAAGCTGGCCTGGATGATCACCGAGATCACCAAGGGGCAGCTCCTGGCGCTGCAACTCGGCCAGCTCAAGGAGGCCAAGCGCCTGAAGCCGCACCACATCTCGATGGGCAAGCGGAACAACGTCTGGGTGGCCCGGGAGTGCGCGAAGCTGGCGCGCGAGATCCTCGGCGCCAACGGGATCGTCGACGACTACCCGGTGATCCGCCACATGCTCAACATCGAGTCGGTCTTCACCTACGAGGGGACGCACGACATCCACGGTCTGGTGATCGGCGAGGCCGTCACCGGGATCGCCTCCTACAATCCGCCGATGGTCTCGGAGAAGAAGGCGAAGGCGGCCGCACGACCCGAACCGGCGACGGTGGGAACGGCCGGCGAATGACCCTCGACCACCTCCTCGAGCACGATTTCATCCGCGTCACCGAGCAGGCGGCGATCGCCGCCGCCCACACCATGGGACTCGGCGAACGCCACAAGTCGGACCAGGTGGCCGTCGAAGCGATGCGGCGCGAGCTCGACACCCTCGCGATCGCGGGTCGCATCGTCATCGGCGAGGGGGAGCGCGACGAGGCGCCGATGCTCTACGTCGGTGAAGAGGTCGGCGCGCTCAAGGGACGTGCGGACGCGCCCGGTGTCGACATCGCGGTCGATCCGCTCGAAGGCACGAACCTCTGTGCCACCGGCGCCCCGGACGCCACCGCGGTTCTCGCCGCAGCCGAACGCGGCGGCCTGCTCCACGCTCCGGACTCCTACATGGAGAAGATCATCGTCGGCGCGACCGCGAAGGGGAAGATCCACATCGACGCCCCCGTGGCCGAGAACCTGCGGGTGCTGGCCGCCGCCTACGAACGCGACATCGAGGACCTGACCATCGTCGTCCTCGACCGTCCGCGCCACGAGCAGCTCATCACCGACATCCGCGAGGCCGGGGCGCGCATCCGGCTGATCGGCGACGGCGACCTCTCCGCCGGGATCGCCGCGGCAGTACGCGGCACCGGGGTCCACGCCGTTTTCGGTACCGGCGGCGCCCCGGAGGGAGTCATCACCGCGGCCGCCATGCGCTGCCTCGGCGGCGAGATCCAGGCGCGGCTGGTGGCATCGAACGACGCCCAGAAGGAGCGCCTCGCGAGCCTCGGCTTCCACGACCTGACGAAGATCTACCGCACCGAGGACCTCGCGCCCGGCGACCAGATCCTGGTCTCGTGCTCGGGGGTGACCAACGGCGAGCTCCTGCGCGGCGTGCGCTTCTTCGGTGGCGGCAGCCGCACCATGACCCTCTTCATGTCGCTCTCGCGCCGGATCATCCGCTTCGTCGACACGATCCACCGCGAGGACCTCGCGATGCCGATCTACTTCTCCGTCTGACCCGCGACCGGAAGACCGAACGATGATCAAGCCCGACCGCTGGATCCGCCGCTGGGCCGAAGAGGGAGGCGTCGACCCCTACGACCCGGCGCAGATCAACTCTGCCTCTTACGACGTCCGCCTCTCCGATCACTGGATCTGTCCCACCCGGGACCCGGAGGAGTTCACTTCCGCGACGATGAAGCTCTTCCCGGGGGAGGTCGTCCTCGCCTCGACGCTCGAGTACGTCCGCATCCCGCGCTCGGTGGCCTGCGACCTGAAGCTCAAGTCGACCCTCGGCAGACTGTGGATCAATCACTCGCTGGCGGGCTGGTGCGATCCCGGCTTCCAGGGCAACATCACGCTCGAGCTGCAGAACCTCGGCCCGACGCCGTTCGTCCTCGACGCCGGCCGCCGGATCGCCCAGCTGATCTTCGTCGCCATGGAGTCCGAACCAGAAATCGCCTACGGCGAGCCCGGCTCCTCCTCCCACTATCAGGGCCAGACCGGAACCACGGTCGCGCGCCGGGAGCCCAGCGCAACTCTCCACAGGCGGCTGCAAAATGCGCCGCTATAAATACTTGAGCCCGAATCCACCAAGAGTATCACCGGAAACCTCAAGACGATGGAGCTCGCCGAGCTCCTCCAGTGGCTTTCCGGAGCCCTCAAGACGGGTACGCTCGTCGTCGACAACGGCAAGGTCACCAAACAGATCTTCTTCCGCGACGGCATGATCGTCTCCTCCGCGTCGACCGATCCGAAGGAGCATCTCGGCGCCGTGCTCGTCAGTCACGGCTACATCACCGACCAGGAGCTCACCGAAGCGATCCGCATGCAGTCGAGCAACAAGATGCTGCTCGGCAAGATCCTGTCGACGATCGGCGCCGTCTCGGAGCAGGACATCCATCGCATGCTGCGCCTCAAGGCGGAGGAGTCGATCTACGACGTCTTCAGCTGGCCGGAAGGGGCGTTCCGTTTCCTCGATCAGCAGCTGCCGTCGGCCAACATGGTGCCGATCTCGCTCGACGTCGCGGCGATCGTCCTCGAGGGGATGCAGCGCTTCGACGAGTGGCGCCGGATCCGCGAGCTCATCCCGTCGGAGGACTGCGTTCCGGTGAGCGTGGGTTCGTTCGACGAGAAGCTGATGACCGAAGGGGCGCCGCAGATCCTGGCGCTGATCGACGACAACCGCACCATCCGCGAGATCTGCAAGGCGACGCACTCGAGCGAGTTCCGCGTCTGCCGGATCCTCTACCGCCAGGTCCAGGCCAAGCGTCTCAAGATCATCCGGCCGCGCGGCGTCTCGGTGACGTCCGACAACGGCGACGGCGCGGGCGCCGGCATCCTCCCCGAATCGCTGCTGCTCGTCGGTCAGCAGGCGGCGAAGAAGGGGGAGCTCGAGTCGGCCGTGCGGCACCTGCGCGCGGCGCGGGCGCTCGATCCCGACAACCGGAAGCTCGCCGCCGAGATCGACAAGACGGAGGACGAGATCCGGGCCGAGCTCGACGGCGCCGGCATCACTCCCAAATCGGTGCCGGTCCTGACCCGCTCGATGGAGGAGCTGACGCAGCTCCAGATATCGCCGCAGGAGGGCTTCCTCCTGACCCGCCTGAACGGCAGCTACGACGTGCAGTCGATCGTGAAGATCAGCTCGATGAATCCGCTCGACGCGCAGATCGCGGTCTGGAAGCTGCTCCGTGCCGGTCACCTGAAGCTCGAGAACCGCTGACCCAAGGCATCAGCGTCGCGCGCGGGTAGGAGACCCCGCGCGCCGCGCGCACCGCGAGACGCAGCGGCCACGCCGCCGCCTCGCCGGCCGAGTCGCAGCCGACGCGCGGCCCGCAGACGACCTCCGCGTCGTCGACCGGCTCCCCGGCGGCGAGACGGAGCGGCGCCCGGTCGAGCGGGTGGCCGTCGAGCTCCATGTCGACGCCGAGGCCGCGGCAGAGGTTGCCGGGGCCGGCGAGCAGCCGCGCAGCGACCGTTTCGCCGCTCCGGCGCGCGCGTACGATCCCCTCCCCGGAAACGATCTCCGCCCCCCTCAGGAGCACGGCGATCCCCTCCTCCGCCGGCCCGGTGACCACGTTGAGGCAGCGATGGATGCCGTAGATCCGGTAGACGTAGGCGTGCCCGCCGGCGAGATACATCGACTCGTTGCGCGGCGTCCGCCGGCCGCCGTAGGCGTGGCTCGCCCGGTCGCCGGGTCCGACGTAGGCCTCCACCTCGACGAGGCGGGCGACGACGGTTCCCTCCGGGAGCACGCGCACCAGCAGCGCACCGAGGAGCGCCCGCGCCACCCGTTCCGCGGGCGGATCGAAGAAAGCGCGCGGCAGGGTTCGGAGCACGGACATCCGGTCACTATAATCCGCCCATGAGTCGAACTCTCCTGGTCACCGGCGGCGCCGGATTCATCGGCAGCCACCTCGTCGAAGACGCCCTCGCCCACGGCGAAAAGGTCGTGGTGGTGGACGATCTCTCGACGGGGAAGCGCGCGAACGTCGCCCCGGGCGCCGTCTTCCACGAAATGGATCTGAACGACCCGCGTCTCGATCAGGTGATCGGCGACGAGAAGGTCGACGTGATCTCGCACTACGCCGCACAGGTCAACGTCCGGGTGTCGCTCGAGAATCCGTCGGCCGACGCCCGCACCAACATCCTCGGCACCCTCGCCCTGATCCGGGCGGCCCGCGGCTGCGGCATCCGCACCTTCGTCTTCGCCTCGAGCGGCGGCACGGTCTACGGCACGCAGGAGGTCTATCCCTGCGACGAGTTGCATCCGCTCCGGCCGACGAGCCCGTACGGCTGCGCCAAGCTGTCGGCCGAGCTCTACCTCGACGCCTTCCGCTCGATCGGCGAGCTCGATCCGGTGATCTTCCGCTACGCCAACATCTACGGACCGCGCCAGGAGCCCAAGGGCGAAGCGGGGATCGTCGCCATCCTGGCGCAGAAGCTGCTCGCCGGCGAGACACCGAAGATCTTCGACGACGGCGAGCAGACGCGCGACTATGTGTACGTCGGCGACCTCGTCGCCGCGCATCGCGCCGCGGTCGAGCGCGGCGTACCCGGTGTGTTCAACGTCGGGACGGGGATCGAGACCACGGTGAACGAGCTCTACGAGATGGTGGCGCGACGGCTGGGCAGCGCGATCCGCCCGGTGCACGTGCCGCCGGTGGCGGCCGAGCTCCGCCGCAACGTTCTCGACGCCTCGCGCCTCGAACGCGAGCTCGGTGCGGCGCCGAAGACCGCACTCGAGCGCGGCCTTGAGCTCACCCTGCCGTACTACGTCGAACGCGCCGCGAAGCCGGCGACGGCGTGACCACTCTCCCCGCGCTCTTCTCCCGCCTGCCCGCGCCGTTCGCGGCGGGCTTCGATCCGGCACGTCCCTGGGAGCTGCTCGGCGAAGCGCTCGACGAGGCGCTCGCCGGGCTCGCCTCGGCAGCGATCGCCGGCGTCGTCCATCCGGGAGCCTTCCTGGTCGGTGACCGGATCGCGGTCGGCAAGGGGTCGCGCATCGGCCCGGGGGCGACGCTCGAGGGTCCGGTCTGGATCGGTGAGGGGGTCGAGGTGCGGGCCGGCGCCTATCTCCGCGGCGGCTGCTGGGTGGGCGACGGCGCGGTCGTCGGGGCCAGCGTCGAGATGAAGCGCGCCATCCTCTTCCCCGGCGCCCACGCCGCGCACCTCAACTACGTCGGCGATTCGATCCTCGGCGAGAAGGTGAACCTCGGCGCCGGCGCGATCCTCTCGAACTTCCGCCACGACGGGCGGGAGATCGCGATCCCGGCGCCCGACGGCACGCGGCTCGCGACCGGACGGCGCAAGCTCGGCGCGATCCTCGGCGACGGCGTCCTCGTGGGCTGCAACGCGGTCCTCAACCCCGGAACGATCGTCGGTGCGCGTAGCCAGATCTACACCGGTGTCCAGCTGCGCCCGGGAGTCCATCCCGCCGACACGCTCTTCAAGCTGCGTCAGGAGATCGAGCGGGTTCCGCTCCGCCGGGACTGAGCCCGGCCCACGGCGGCGGTCGCTCAGACCCCGCCGGGAGTCGGCGGGTAGGTGATGACGACGACCGTCCGGTCGTCCTGCACTTCACCCTCGCCGCGGTAGCGGTCGACGGCATGCATCATCGCCTCGGCGACCTCCTTGGCCGTCCTTCCCTTCATCTCGCGCGCGATGTCGATCAAGCGGTCGACGCCGAACTCCTCGCTCTCGTCGGAGTCGTCCGGCGTCGCCTCGATCATGCCGTCGGTGTAGAGGACCAGGGTGTCGCCCGGGTTCATGCGCACGAATCCGCGCTCGTAGGTCGCGTCCGAGACCGGGCCGAGCACCGCACCGCCCTCTTCCAGGTGCTTGACCTTCCCTTCGGCCGAGAGGTGGAACGGCGCCGGGTGCCCCGCGTTGACGTAGATGAAGACTCCGTTCGGCTCGAGCTCGCCGTAGAACATCGACACGAAGCGGCTGGTGAGGGTGGACTTGTGGATGATCTGGTTCAGCCGCTCGACGGTGCGCACGATCTTGAAATCGCGCGCCATCCCCATGCGCAGGCCGACGTAGATGTCGCGCACCTGGAGCGCCGCCGGGAGTCCGTGACCCGAGACGTCGGCGATCGCAAGGCCGAGGATCTTGTCGGTGATCGGGATGTAGTCGTAGAAGTCGCCGCCCACGGACTCCATCGGCCGGATCACGCCGTGCATGTCGAAACCGCCGTAGACCGGCGTCCTCTTCGGCAGGATCGAGGCCTGGATCGTGCGCGCTTCGTTGAAGACCTCCTGCATCTTCGCCTGCAGCAGCTTCTGGTTGATGGCGTGACGGATGACGCCGAGCGAGATGAGGACGTCGTCGCGCTGGCTCCCCGGAGCGAGATCGAACGAGAGGATGAACTCCTCGTCGCCGAGCTCGATCGCGGCGAAGCGGGCGACGCCGAGACGATCCTCGAGCGAGCGATCGAAGCGGTGATCGTCGGCCTCCATGTAGACGGCGCCTTCGGCGAGCGCGATCTCGATCGGGGCGTAGGTCGGCGGCACCCGGAGCCCGCCCTCGACCGGCTTGGCGTCGGGGAAGGTGGCCGTCAGCAGGTAGGCCTCACCGTCCCACTGGTAGAGACGTCCGCCGTAGAAGCCGAGCGCCTCGCGGAAGTGGGCGATGATCGAGTCGGCGAGCCGATGAATCGTCTGTCCGGTCTCGTCCGAAGTCTGGATCTCGCGGACCAGCTGCTCGACGCGCTTCATCAACAGGCGGAAATCGATCGGTCGGACTTCGGTGTTCGGGCTCAAGGGGAGTCTCCGGAAACGTGAGAGCGGATTTTAGCCGCGGTCGATGAGGGCGCTGACGATACGATCCTGCGCCGCCTTCGCCGCGGCCGTACTGCGCACCTGGTTGCAAAGTATCGAGAAGGCGTAGACGCGCCCGGATGCCGCCTTGGCGTAGCCCGAGAGCGTCGACACGCCGCGGATCGTTCCGGTCTTCGCGAAGACGTTGCCGGCGTACGGAGTCCGCGCCAGGCGGCGCTGCCAGTGCAGCCCCTGCTCTCCCGAGTACGGCAGCGAGCGCACGAACTCGCGCCCGAGGGGGTGGAAGTACATCTTCTCGAGCAGCTGCGTCATCGCGCGCGGAGACATCACGTTGCCGCGCGAGAGTCCGGAACCGTCGACGAGATGGAAGCTCTCCGGCGCGACTCCGAGGCGGTCGAGGAACTCGCTCACCACACCGACGCCGGCGCTCCAGCTCCCCTCGCCGCGCTGGCTGTAGCCCAGGTACTTGGCGAGCGACTCGGCGTAGAAGTTCTGGCTCCGCTTGTTGGTCACTTCGAGCGTACGCGCCAGGCCGCTGCGGTGGCTCGCAAGAAGCTGCCACTCGCTCCCGAGGGCGGCAGCGACGAAGAAAGTCCCGCCGTCGATCTCCACCCCCTCCTCGGCGAAAGCGGCACGGACACCGGCCGCGAAGTAGGCGGCCGGGTTCTGCACCGCGACCCACTCTTCCGAGGGACCCGAGCCGGTGTAGATCGCCCCCGAGACGACGATCGTTTCGCTGTCGGCGAGCCGGCCGATCGCGAGGTGGCTGCGGGCGCGGCTGCCGGTGGTCGTCGCCGTCGAACGGATCTCGAAGTAGTCGAGCCGTGGCACGGTCTCGACGTGCGCCGGCAGCCCGGCGCGCGATCCCGGAGTCACCCGGACGAGCACGCAGTTGTCGTTGAAAGACAGCCCCTCGACCGGCGCCTCGTACCAGGCGGAGAGCTGATCGCGCGGCCAGTCGGGGTGCACCGAAGGCGGCTGGAAGATCCCGTCGACCATCAGGAGATCGCCGGAGACGTGGCGGATCCCTTCGCCGAGGAGCTGGCGCGCCCACGAGCGGAAGACGCCGTAGGAGTCGCCGTCGTGGAACCGGCCGGAGATGTTCGGGTCGCCGTCGCCGACGATCGCGACGTCGCCGACCAGGCGATCGCCGGTGATCGTGCCGCGCCCCATCACCCGGGTCTCGAACTCGAACTGGCCGCCGAGGATGCCGAGCGCCGCGGCGGTCGTCAGGAGCTTGGTGTTCGATGCCAGGATCCGCGGTTCGTCCGCCGCGTAACCGAAGGCCGGCGCGTGCGACGAGAGGTCGACGATGTGCACCCCGAGCTCGCGGGCGCTGGCGCGCGCCGCCTGGACCTCGCGGGTCAGGGCATCCTCGAGCGACAGTGCCGCCGGCAGTGCCGCCGGACGTGCTGCCGGAGCGCCGGAGAGCGGCGCGCCCGTCAGGACGGCAGCCAGAGCCAGATAGGCTGTGCGGATGAAAAGGGATGGGTTCTTCAACAGGGTCTTGGAAAAATCGTCGCCGCGACGGGATGATACCGCGTCCCGTCGCGGCCGGAGATGGAGTTCTCCGCTCGCGGCGGTTCTCCTTCTGGTCGCGGCCTCCGGATGCGTGTCGCTTCGCCCCTGGGCGGAGGCGACGAAGGACCTCCCGCCGGGGCGGCTCCTCGACGTCGCCGGCCGCGAAGTCGGCATCGAACGGGCCGGCAGCGGAGCACCGCTGGTCCTGCTCCACGGTTTCGGCGAGTCGACGCTCGCGGTCGAGAAGGTGATCCCCGACCTCGCCCGCCACTTCGACGTCGTGGCGATCGACCTCAATGGCTTCGGCTACACCCAGCGGCCGCGCGAGCGTGCGAGCTACACCCTCGCGGGCCAGGCGCAGCTGGTTCTGGATGTCATGGATCGCCTGGGATTCGAGAAGGTGACGCTCGGCGGTCACTCGTACGGGGGCGGCGTCGCGCTCTACCTCGCCGCCGAGCATCCCGAGCGGATCCAGCGCCTGCTCCTCGTCGACAACGTCCTGCCGATCTTCGCCACCAAACGGCGCGCCCCGTTCTTCGCCTGGCGCTGGGTGGTGAACCTTGTCGTACACACGATCGGTCTGCGCGACAAGCGGATCGAGGAGGGCCTGCTCGAGTCGTACTACGACGACGCCCTGGTGACGCCGGCGCTGATTCGCGAGTACGCCGACCGGCTGCGGATCGAGGGGGCGGTCGACGCCTACCGCGGGCTCATGGGTCCCACGAAGGAGCTGCCGTACGAGCTCGACCTGGCGACGATCCGGCAGCCGACCCTGGTCGTCTGGGGGGCCGAGGACGCTCTCATCCCGGCGGCGGGCGCCCGCGAGACCAGCGCCGCCCTGCCCGACGGCCGCTTCGTCGAGATCCCGGCCTGCGGCCACAACCCGATGGACGAGTGCCCGAAGCAGTTCCTCGACGCCGCCCTGCCGTTCCTGACCGGGCGCTGACCGGGCGACACAGAGCGACGATCTTCCGCGGCCGGTCGCCTCACCCCGCCGCGTCGTAGGCGGTGCGGATCCAGGCGAGGAGCTCCTCGTCGACTTCGGCGAGTTCGGTGACGTTCACCTTGTACTGGCACATGCCGCCGGGCGGCAGGGCGAGGAGGCGCGCGGTCGCCGGAACGCCCTTCATGTTGAGCCCGACCTCGACGCGGTTCTTGGCCGGCGGGCCGATCATGGCGAACTGTTTCTTCCGCCGCAGCGAGACGTAGGCCTTCTTCGGCGCGATCTCGAACTCGCCGAACTTCGCGACCTTCGCCATCAACGCCTCGTGGATCGGCCGCAGGGGCTCCTTGCCGCCGGCGTAGATCGCATCGAGCGCGCTCCCCGTGTCGCCCCCCTTCGCGGCGCCCGCCGGGGCGGTTCCCTCCCCCTTCGCCGCCGACGCGAGGTCGCCGCGCCGGTGGAGCGTCACCACGGTGTTGGCGTCGCCGTGACCCATGCCGAGCTCGCTCTTCAGGAAGTCGCGCTGTTCGCCGTGCTTCTCGAGGCCGGACGCCTCGAGGAGCTTCGCCAGCTCGGCGAGCTTCCGGCCGGTACGCTTCTCGATGTTCGCGAGCTGGGTCGCGAGCGCCTGGTCGACCGAGCTCATGCCGCGCTCCGGCCGTAGCGCTGCGTGGCGTAGCCGACGATCAGGCCGACGATCGCCCCCGGCAGCATGATCTGCCAGTAGTAGTGCTCGCCGTTCTCCCCCGGCATCGCCGCCACCAGATAGGCGAGCAGGAGCCCGATGCCCAGACCCACGACGAGGCCCCAGCCGAGCGAGTGGACCTTGCGGGCGAACCAGCCGGTGAGGACGCCGGCGAGCAGACCCTTCATCGTCGAGCCGACGACGATCGTCGCCATCATCGGTCGCACCGCCGGGGTGAACCAGGCGGTCAGTCCGTCGAAGATTCCGAGAATCCCTCCCAGCACGAGTCCGAGCAGCGCTTTGTTCATCTCCGTCTCCTTTCGCCTCTGTCTCCCCTGTTCCGCGTCACGGAGAATTCCTTTCACCCCCCGCCCTGGCCGGCCCCCCGCGAGAACAGGAGCAGGAGGATCCGGGCGAGCAGGTAGGCCGCGACGAGCAGGATCGCGCCGCGGTAGCGGACGAAGAACCGCAGGGCCCGTTCGGCCGGCGATTCGCGATACGCCTCGACCGGCCTGCCGTCGAGAAAGCGTTCGATCTCGGCCGCGAGCGCCGCGGCCGAATCGTAGCGGTCGCCGGGCCTCTCGGCGAGCGCCCGGTCGCGGATCGCGAGAAGCGGCTTCGGCGCCTGCAGTCTCGCGGCGGCCTCCCGTACCGGCGGCCGGCCGGTGAGGAGGAACTCGAGCACGCCCCCCAGAGCGAAGACGTCGCTCGCGGGACCGGCCGCCATGGCACCCCCGCGCTCCTGCTCCGGAGCCATGTACGCCGGGGTCCCGAGCACGTCGCCCTCGCCGGTGAGGCGGCCCGCGCCACGGGTCACCGGCCGCCCCACCCGCCCGGCCAGGCTCTCGGGCTCCCACGTCGCGGAGTCGAGCCGTCGCGCCAGCCCCCAGTCGAGCACCAGCACCTCGCCGAACGGGCCGACCATCACGTTCTCCGGCTTGAGGTCACGATGCACCACGCCGTGGGCGTGCGCGAACGAGACCGCCTCGCAGACGCGGAGGAAGAGGCGCAGCTTCTCGTGCAGCGCGAGCGCCAGCGCTGCGATGTCGAGCCGCTCGCCCCGCACCTGCTTCATCGCGCAGTAGACCCTGCCGTCCGGGAGGGTGCCGGCGTCGTGCACCGGGACGATCCCCGGGTGCTCGAGTCCGGCGAGGATCCGCGCCTCGCGCAGGACGCGCTCGCCGAACGTCGGGTCGGCCTCCGGGAGGTCGAGGACCTTGAGCGCCACCTCGCGTTCGAGCAGCCGGTCGTAGGCGCGGTAGACCGTCGCCGTCCCGCCGCGGCCGAGCTCTCCCCGGAGCTCGTAGCGCGTTCCGGTGAGGTCCGGCTCGGCGAGCGCGCGACGGAGGCCCGCGAGCGCACCGTCGTCGAGGCGCGTCACGGCTGCTCCACGCCGAGCGCCCGGCGCGCCTCGTCGCGGAATTCGGATTCGCTCACCGTCGCCCGCCGGATCCGTTCGAGCACGAGCCGACGCAGGTCGCGACGCGCGCGCGCCAGGTGGTTGGTCACCCGCGTCACGGGCACGCCGAGCTCGGCGGCGAGCTCGGCGTAGGTCGGACGCTCCCCGCCTTCGCCGGCCGCAGCGGCGCCCAGCTCGTAGCGCTCGAAGAGGGCGAGCCGGAGCCTCCTCTCTGGGGTCGCGGCCGAGGCCGCGAGCTCCTCGAGCGCCTCGCCGAAGATCGCCCGCAGCCATTCGCGGTGGAACAGCTCCTCCGGATCGGCTCCCGGCGCCGGCGGCTCGACGGCACCGTCGTGCAACCCGTCGCCGGCGGCGATCGTCACGTGGACGGCGCCGCCGCCACGCTTGGCGCGCCCGGCGGCTTCCCGTTCGTTCAGGACGTAGCGGTCGAGGCAGAGGCGCAGGAAGGTCCGGAAGCGCGCCTGCGCCGGGTCGAAGGCGTCGAACGCGCCACTTTCGAGGGCGCGGGCGAGAAAGCCCTGGGCGAGATCCTCGGTCTCTTCCCGCGTGGTGCGCCACCGACGCGAGAGGTAGCTCCGCAGCGGGGCGTCGTAGCTCCGGAGAAGCAGGTCCCACGCCTCCCGGCGCCGCTCCGGATCGCGCTCGCCGAGCGCTTCGACGACCGAGAGCCGAGTGACCGGGAAGGAACCCACGACGACTACAACAGCAGGCCGGCGATCGTCGCGGTCTGGAAGCAGGCGAGCGATCCGGCGACCATGGCGCGGAGGCCGAGACGCGCGAGGTCCGCCTTGCGTTCCGGGGCGATCGCGCCGATGCCGCCGATCTGGATGGCGATCGAAGAGAAGTTCGAGAATCCGCAGAGGGCGTAGGTGGCGATCACCTGGGCGCGCTCCGAGAGCTGCCCGGCGGCGATCATCTTCTGCATCTCGGCGTAGCCCACGAACTCGTTGACCGCCGTCTTGATGCCGATGAGGGCGCCGACCTGCGGCGTCTCCTGCCACGGCACGCCCATCACCCAGGCGAGCGGCCGGAAGATCAGCCCCAGACCCGCCTTGAGACTCCAGCTGTCGTAGCCGAGGAGGTGCCCGAGCCGGCCGATCGGGTAGTCGAGCAGCGCGATCAGGGCGACGAAGGCGATCAGCATCGCTCCGACGTTGAGCGCCAGCTTGAGCCCGTCGGTGGCGCCGGAGGCCGCGGCGTCGAGCGAATTCGCCCACGGACGCTCGACCTCGATCGACACCTTGCCGGCGGTGGGGCTCTCCTCGGTCTCCGGGAACATCAGCTTCGCCATCACCAGCGCCGCCGGCGCCGACATGACGCTCGCCGCGAGGAGATGCTTCGCCGAGATCCCCATGCCGACGTACGCCGCCATCACGCCGCCGGCGATGGTCGCGAAGCCGCCGGTCATCACCGCCATGAGCTCCGACTTCGTCATCGTGCCGACGTACGGCTTGATCAGCAGCGGCGCCTCGGTCTGGCCGACGAAAATGTTCGCCGAAGCGGAGAGCGACTCCGAACCCGAGGTACCCATCGCCTTCATCATGATGCGCGCGAACAGCCGGACGACACGCTGCAGGATCCCGAAGTAGTAGAGGATGGTGATGAACGATGAGAAGAAGATGATCGTCGGCAGCACCTTGAAAGCGAAGTAGAACTCCTTGAACTTCTCGCCGAAGACGAACTCCGCGCCGGCGTCGGTGAAGTCGAGGAAGCGGGTGACCCCGGACCCGATGAAATCGAAGACCGCGCGGCCGGCATCGGTGCGCAGGATCAGCAGCGCGAACAGGAGCTGCAGCGCCGTCCCCACCACCACCGGCCGCCAGCGGATCGCGCTCCGGTTCACGGAGAGCGTCCAGGCGAGGCCGAGCATCACGACGAGACCGAGGAGCGGCACCAGCTGCGTCACGCGAACCTCCCGGGAGTGGATCGGTCGGACTTCGACGGCACTCTACCGCGGACGGGCTAGACTGCCGAGCCATGACGCTGCGATTCGACGCCGAGGCGTCGCGGCTCGAGCTCGCCGTCGCGGACCTCCTCGAGCCGCAGCTCCTGCGCTCCCTCGGCTTCGCCAACCGGGGCGGATTCGAGCGCCTCTGGCTCGGCCAGGCGATCCACGGCCGCTACCAGGAGAAGGCGCTCGCGGACGACCCCACCTACCGCCGAGAGGTCGGCCTGCGGACGGAGTTCGCGCATCGCGGCTGGGAGATTTCGCTCTACGGGCGTGCCGACGGGGTGCGCAAGGATGCCGACGGTTCTCTGGTCGTCGAGGAGATCAAGTCGGTGCGGCGCGAGGGGCAGCTCTCCCCGGCCACGCGACAGGTCTACGAGCGCCAGGCTCGCATCTACGCATGGATGCTGAGCCGACTCGAGTCGCAGCCGGTCTCCGCCGAGCTCATCCTGATCTCGATCGGCAGCGACGACGTCGACCGCCAGCGCGTCGAGCTCGACCTCGAGACGCTCGAGACCGAGATCCGCCGCCGGCTCAACTCGCTGATCGCAGAGCATCGCAAGGAGCGCAGGGCACTCGCCGACCGGCAGAAGGCGGGGGCCACACTCACCTTCCCCCACGCCGAGCTTCGCCCCGGCCAGGAGAGCATCGTCGCGGCGGTCGACCACGCCCTCGCCGAACGCGAGCACCTCCTCCTCGAGGCGCCGACCGGCCTGGGCAAGACCGCCGCGGCGCTCTATCCGGCGCTGCGTTACGCCCTCGCCAACGACAAGCGGGTCTTCGTCCTCACGGCCAAGAACCTGCAGCAGGAGATGGCGCTCAAGGTCCTGAAGCAGCTCGATGCCGGCCCGACGCTCCACGCCCTCCGCCTTCGTGCCAAGGCGCGGATGTGCGCCAATGGCGAGGTGATCTGCCACGAGGACTACTGCCCCTTCGCGCGCGACTACTACTCCAAGCTGGCCTCGTCGGGGGTCGTGCCGCGCCTGCTCGGCGAGCAGTCGATTCTCGAACCCGATCTCGTCTTCTCCGCCGCCGCCGCGAGTGAAGTCTGTCCGTTCGAAGTCAGTCTCGATCTCTCGCGTCGTTCGCAGGTCGTCGTCGCCGACTACAACTACGCCTTCGATCCCTACGTCGCCCTCACCGACTTCGCCGAGGAGGCCGATCTCTCCGACGTCATCCTGGTAATCGACGAGATCCACAACCTGCTCGATCGCGGCCGCGGCTATCTCTCGCCGGAGCTCTCCGCGCAGACGGCGCGGCGCGCCGCCGAGAGCGCCGCACACGGTGGCGCGCCTGTCCACCGCGAGATCGAGCGCCTCGGGCTGCTGCTCGCCGGTGTCATCGAGGAGACCGCGGCGTTCGCCCTGCCGGAGACGGGAGGCGACGGCGGCAACGGTGGAGACGGCGGTGGCCGCACCGCCGCCGACGCCGCGGCCGAGTGCCAGCTTCCCGAGGAGGCGCTCTGGCGCCTGCGGCCGGATTTCGATGCCGCCTTCGTCGACTATCTCGAGTACCGCCGCGAGACCCGCTCGTTCCAGGCCGAAGACGAGTTCGTGGGACTCTACTTCCAGCTCCTGCGTTTCCTCAACGGCCTCGCGCTCGAGGGGATCCCGAGCGCTCATCTCGCCGAGCGCCGCGGCGGCGACCATCTGGTGCGGATCCTGTGCAAGGACCCGAGCCGCTTTCTCGGGCGCGTCCTGTC
>JBFWYP010000035.1:0-39314 GCA_050186295.1 Thermoanaerobaculia bacterium
GACGCATGAGAGGCGTTCTGCTGCTCGCGGTCGCTCTTCTCGCCGGCTGCGGCGCGCCTGGAGAGCTGCCACCGCAGCGCCTCGAGCTCGCTGCGATCGCGCCGGCCGTTTCGCCGGTGGTCGAGACCCGCACCCTCGACATCGGCACGCCGGCGGCGCGCGATGCTCTCTGGCACGGCTGGGGGTCGGACGAACAGGGGGGCGAGGGCACGTTCGCCTGGGGCGGCGGCGACTCCTCCCGTCTGCGCTTCTGGGCCCTCGGTCGCCGCTCCCGCTTGGTTCGGCTGCGCGGCTGGTCCTATCCGTTCGCCGACGGCGCCGGCGTGGAGATCGAGTTCCTCCTCAACGGACAGCGCATCGGGCGACGGACCCTTCCCCCCGTCACGACCACGCTGCGGCTGGAGCTGCCGGAGGGTGCGCTCGCGGTGGGCGAGAACTTCCTCGAGCTCTCCTACTCGCGTCACCACGAGTCGGCCACCGAGCCGCCCTGGGCTGCGGGGTGGGACGTCGTCCAGCTCGACGGTGCGCGGCGCGAGGCCGGTGCGTTGCCGGAGATCGACGCCGCGGCGGGCCGGGTCGTCCTCCCGGCGGGCAGCGGCCTCGAATGGACGCTCGAGCTGCCGCGCGGCGCCTTCGTCGCCTGGGACGCGATCGAGCGCCGCGGCGGTGCCTGGCTGCGCATCGACAGCGGAACGAACGGCCGGATGGAGAACGGCCGGCGGATCGCCGGCGAGCGCCGCTTCCGGCTCTCGCCGCCGGCGAAGGGGGGCCGGAGCGAGACCCAGCTGACCCGCCTCCTGCTGTCGGCGGGAGGGGACGAGGGGGCCGTCGAGCTCCGCGGCCTGCGACTCCACCTGCCCGATCCGCCGGCGGTCGAGCCGCCGGCGTCCGCGGCACCCGTCGCCACCGGCGGTCCGCCGCCGAATCTCGTCGTCTACCTGATCGACACGCTTCGCGCCGATCGCCTCGGCTGCTACGGCTACCCGCGCCCGACGACGCCGCGAATCGACCGCTTCGCGTCCGGAGCGGTCAAGTTCTCCGAAGGACGGGCGCAGAGCTCGTGGACGCGGCCCGGCATCGCGACGATCCTCACCGGTCTGCCGCCCTGGGTGCACGGGGTCGAGACGCGCGCATCGGCGCTGCCGGAGACCATCGACACGCTCGCCGAACGGCTGCAGGCCGCCGGCTACGAGACGGCGCTGTTCACCACCAATCCGAACATCGTGCCGCGCTTCGGCTTCGACCAGGGGTGGGACAGGTTCGACTATCTCTACGAGCGGAACGGACGCGGCAAGCGCCACGTCAGCTCGCGCGTCATCCATCGCGCGGTGGTCGACTGGCTCGGCAAGCGCGACCCGGCGAAGCCGTTCTTCCTCTTCGTGCACACGCTCGACCCGCACGATCCGTACCGTCCGCCGGAGGAGTTCCGCCGCCGGTTCGCGCCGCGCGTCGACGTCGAGAGCGCCTGTTGCGGCGGCGTGCCGATGCTCGACCGGCTGTTCGCGGAGGATCCGGCGGCGGCGCGCCGCCGCGCCGCCGACGCCTCCGACCTCTACGACGCCGAAGTGGCCGAGAACGACGCCTCGTTCGGGGCGCTCCTCGACGAGCTCGACGCGCGCCGGCTCGCCGCGCGGACCGCGGTCCTCCTCACCTCGGACCACGGCGAGGAGTTCCTCGACCACGGCGGCTGGAAACACGGTTCGACCGTCTTCGAGGAGATGCTGCGAGTGCCGTTCGTGCTGCGGCTGCCCGAAGGGCGGCGGGCGGGCGAGATCGAGACCGCTCCGGCGGAACAGATCGACGTCGCACCGACCTTCCTGGCGCTCGCCGGGCTTCCGGCCGACGCGTCGCTTCCCGGCCGCGACATCGACGACGTGGAACGGTTCCGTCGGCCCCGCACCTCGACCGCGCGGCTGGTGCGCGCCGAGGTCTACCTCACGTCCGCCAAGCGTGGCCGCTTCAAGGCGATCCGCGCCCGCGGCGAATGGATCCCGCCGCTCGGTCGTCCGCCGTGGCGGCTCTTCGACCTCGCCGACGATCCGCGCGAGCTCGTCGATCTGGCGATCGAGCGTGCCTTCGAGCGCAAGTGGCTCGAAGGGGAGCTCCACCGGAGCGTCGCCCGTGATGCTCCCGCCGACGGGGCGGCCGAGGTGGCGATCGACCCCGAGCTCGACCGCACGCTGCGCGCGTTGGGCTACATCTGACGGCGTTCAGCCGTCGATGCGGATCCAGTCGTTGCGCGAGAAGAGCCGGTACTGCGGCCGGCTGGTACAGAAGTTCCGGATGTCGAGGACGCGATGGAGGGTCATCTCGTTCGAGTGCCGCGAGTCGAGAACCAGATCGAGGTCGGAGAAGTCGGGGTTCCTGGTCGCGACCCGACTGCAGAGATCCTGGGCGTTGCGCCAGTAGAGGAGAGGATCGCAGGCGATGCGCACGGCTTCCTGCGAATGCAGCGCCAGTTGCTGCTGACGGCCGTGCCGGTCGTGCAGCGTGACCTTTCCGTCGCAGACGATCCGCGCGTCGAACATGTGCAGGGCGAAGACGCGGCCTTCACCGGTCAGGGTCGAATCGCCCGGAATCAACCGCGGCAGGAGCTGCAGGAGCGAGAAGAGGAGGAGCAGCGCGATCGTCGCCGGCCGCAGTCGGAGGCGCGCGAAGCGCGCCAGGAGCGGCTGCTCCGGTTCGCTCCCGGCGGGTGGGGCGAACCAGCGCATCAACGGAAAGACCGTCAGGATGCCGAACATCAGCATCGGGTAGGAGAAGCCGACCACGCCCCACGAGACGACGTGGAACCAGACGAGCTGCAGGAAGGAGAACCAGAAGACGACCGCGCGGCGCGCGAGGACCCCCCACGAGAAGACGATCTCGAGGACGACGACGTAGGAGCAGGCGACGGCGTTCCACGACGCGGGCACGAACCAGGGCTGGGCGTAGAGGGCGGCGCCGGTGAGCCACTCGCGATTGAGCTTGAGCAGGCCGGCCCAGACGTAGAAGAAGACCACCAGCAGGCGGACCACTTCGCGCCGGCGGCTGAAGAAGAGGAACGCCACGCCGACGAAGAAGCCCATGTAGTGCTGGTTCTGACGCAGCCGGAAGTCCATCCCGACGACGAAGAGGCGCGTCGCTTCGAGCGCCAGGTGCAACACCCAGGCGGACGGGATGCGCCGGGAGGCGTAGAGCGCCGCGGTGAGCAGAGCGACGATCCCGTAGAGCAGCACGGCGCGGTCGATCTGCGCCGTCGACAGGACGCGCCAGGAAGCGCAGCCGTCCGCCCACGGCCAGCAGATCGCCTGCGAGCCGGGGCCGATGACCCGCGCGAGGCTGTGGGTTTCGGAGCGCCAGAAGAATGCGCCGACGACGTTCGTGAGCGCCAGGCAGGCGCCGTAGATGGAGAGGGCGCGATCGGCGCGGATCTCTCCGAACTGCCTCTGCAGGTAGCCGGACATCCCGTCGAGGCGGACGGAGCTACTTCTTCAGGTGTTCGGCGAAGAAGGCGGTCGTCTTCGACCAGCAGTCGTTCGCGGCCGCGGCATCGTAGCGCTGGCCCGACGGGTTGGCGAAGGCGTGGTCGGCCTCCGGATAGACGACGATCGTCGCCTGCTTGCCGAGCTTCTTGAGCTGGTTCTCCATCTCGCGCACGCCGGCGACCGGAATCCCCTCGTCCTTGCCGCCGAAGAGACCGAGGAGCGGCGCCTTGAGCTTGGCGAGCTCCGCCGGAGCGGTGACGACCCGCCCGTAGTACATGACCGCGGCGTCGATGCCGTCGCCGAGATCGAGCGCCGTGGCGAGCGACCAGCCGCCGCCGAAGCACCAGCCGATCACCCCCACCTTGGTCGCCTTCGTCTGCTTCTCGAGATAGGCGTGCGCCTGACGCAGATTCTCGGTGAGGCGCGGAGCCTGCGCCAGCGCCTCCTGCATCGCCTTCATCGCGCTGTCGGCGTCGCTGGCGGTCCGCCCTTCGTAGAGATCGACGGCGAGCGCCACGTACCCTTCGCCGGCGAGGCGGCGGGTGACGGCACGGATGTTGTCGTTCAGTCCCCACCACTCCTGGATGACGAGGATCGCCGGCAGCGGCCCCTCGACCGCGACCGGACGCGCCAGATAGCCGCGCACCGGCTTGCCGTCGAGCTTCGCGTACTCGACTTCGCCGAAGAAGACCGGCTGCGCCGGCTCCGGGATGACCGCCGCGGTCGGCGTCGGACTCTCGCCCGCGTGCTCGTGCGCCATCCGCGCGACATAGTCGTCGCCGGCGTCGGCCGGGCACGGGAGCAGGAGCGGGGCGGCGGTCAGGATCAGGCAGGCGGCGGTCAGGCGGATTCGAAGCATCGGTCTCTCCTCCGGAGTTCGCCGGCCGAGCCTACCCGAAGCCGTAGAATCGGTGGCGATGAAAGGGCGCACCCTCCTCTTCGCGCTCTTCGCCGGCGCACTCGCCGCGGGCGCGGTCGCGGTGGCGGGGCGTCTCCTCGCCGCCGGACGCCCGGACGAGCTCCGGGTGGCGCTGGTCTGGGGCCTGCCGGCGGTCCTCTTCCTCGGCGGCCACTTCCTGTTCCGCGGTGCGGCTCCGGCCCCGGCGCCGGTGCGGGCGCCCCGTCGCGCGCTCCTCTGGCTGGCCGCCGCGGTCGCCGGCGAGCTCCTGCCGCTCGGTCTCGCGCTCGTCGCCGGCTGGGCGACGCTCGCCGAAGGCGATTCCGCTCTCTCGACGCACCGTGGATCGACCCTGATCTGGTCGCTGCCGCTCCTGCTCTTCGTCGGCTACCGCTTCTGGGAGAGGACGCTCCGCGGGCAGCTCTACGAGCAGGCGGCCGCCGGTCTCGGCGAACGCGCCGCCTGGTCGCTCGCCGTCGTCATCGGTTCGCTCCTGGCGCTCCCGGCGATTGCTCCCGGACTCGCCTCGCCGGGTCGCGCCTACCTCGTCGCGGCGCTCCTCCTGACGGTGTCTCGCGAAGCGCTGGCGACGGCGCTCTACCGGGGCTGCGGCCTCCTCGGCGCGGGCCTCTACCGCGGCCTCTTCGCCTGCCTCGACGGCTATCTGCTGAACGACTGGTTGGCGCCGGTGGTCCCCGGGACGACCTATCTGGTCGCCTCCGACGCCGTCCGCTTCCTCCGCGTCGCCGGCCCTGCCGCCGTCGCCCTTCTTCTCGTCCGCGCCCTCCGGCGCCCCCCGGCCACCCCCGGCGCGTAGTTTGCTTCGGATTCCGGGAAACCGTCAGAGAATCGGCAAGAGGTTCCGTTCCAAGGAGATTTCGATGAAGCTCAGTACGGTCTCATGGATCGCCGCCATCGCCTGTGCCGCCGTGGTCGGAGCGCAGCAGGCGCCCCCTCCGGCGGAGATGTTCGGCGAGCGGGTGGACGTCGAGGTGGTGAACGTCGACGTCGTGGTCACCGACCGCAAGGGCGGACTGGTGACCGATCTCGCCGAAGCCGACTTCACCCTGCTGGTGGACGGGCGGCCGGTCGCGATCGAGTACTTCTCCCGCCCGCGCGCCGAGAGGGCCGCCGAGGAGAGCGGCGAAGTCGAGGCACCCGAGGTCACCTCCGAGACGGTGCCCTCGAATCTGCTCGTCTTCGTCGACCAGAGCGCCCTCGAGATCCGCACCAGTGATCTCGTCCTCGAGCAGCTGCGCGAGTTCGTCACCGCCCGCGCCGCCGCCGGCGACCGGGTGCTGATCGCGGCGTTCTCGGACAACCTGAGAATCCTGGCGCCCGGAACGAGCGATCCGGCGGCGGTCGGGGCGGCGCTCGACGAGCTCGACCGGATCCGCGGCCGCGGATCGCGCCTCACCGCCGAGCGCGAGCACATCGAGCGCGAGATCCGTCTCCTGGGACAGGGGCGGACCACCCCCGGTTCGCTCTCCGGTCCGGTCGATACCACCGAGCTCGCCAACAGCATCCAGTCGCTGCACGACCAGGAGGTCGACCGCCAGCGCCGCCTGATGGAGTCGCTCAAGCACTGGATCGGCACCTTCGCTGGCATGGACGGGCGCAAGAGCCTGCTCCTCGCGACCCCCGGCTTCACCGCCAATCCGACCGCCTACCTGAGCGAGCTGGCGGACTCGGTCGGGCGGACGATCGACCCCGACGGGCGGGTGCGGCGAGGCTCGCTGCAGTCGACCGACGTCGACATCTATACCGAGTTCGACCGCCTCCTCCTGCGGGCGCAGGATGCGCGGATCGCCGTCTACACGCTGGCGCCGCGCGAGGCGCCGCCGGGCTCGAACAGCGCCGCCTTCGGCAGCGTCGGCCCCGGATCCACCGCGCCGCCGCCGCGCGACCAGGGGGTGATCGAGGCGGCGTCGAGCCTGGCGCGCCTCGCCGACGCCACCGGCGGACGCAACTTCTCGATCGACAAGGCGCTCGCCAGTGAGCTCGAGGTCGTGGCCGAGGAGAACGCCAGCGCCTACTCGCTCGGCTTCACCACCGGCGCCGAGGCCGGCACCAAGCTGCACACGATCGCGGTCAAGGTGAACCGCGACGGCGTCCAGCTCCGCCATCGCGAGGCGTACCGCCGCGACACGCTCGCGGAGCGCGTCGAGGAGGCGCTCGCGGCGGCGGCCTCGGTCGGCATCACCGATCTGTCCTTCACCATCCGCCTCGAGCCCGGCGCCCCCAAGCCGTCGACGAAGAAGAAGAGCAAGGGGACGACCGTACCGGTCGCGGTGCGGATCCCGATCTCCGCGGTCACCCTCGCGCAGGAGTCGGCGAAGAAGAAGCGTGGCGCCGCGCCGGGCGACAACTACGAGGGACACCTCTCGGTCCGCTTCGCGGTGCGCGGCACCGACGGCAATCTCCACTTCGGCGAGCCGACCGAGGTCACGATCTCGGTGCCGCCCGCCGATCTCGAACGCGCGCGTTCTTCGGACTGGGTGCACCGCGGCGAGCTCGAGCTCAAGACCGGCGAGCAGCGGGTCGCCGCCGTGGTCGTCGACGAACCGTCGGGCCTCTTCGCGACGACGTCGGCGATCTTCGACGTGCCCGAGAAATAGGAGAACCCGGGATGCGCACGCTCCGCACCCTCCTGTCGCTCTGGCTCCTGGTGGCGCCTGCCGTCGCCTCCGCGCAGAGGGAGAAGGAAGAGGTGCCGGCGCCCGGCGAGCTCGGCGCGTTCGGCGAACGTGTCGACGTCGAGGTCGTCAACGTCGACGTCATCGTCACCGACGAGGACGGCGAGCGGATCGTCGACCTCGGACGCGACGACTTCGTCCTCGAAGTCGACAAGAAGCCGGTGGCGATCGACTATTTCGCGCCGCCGGCGATCCTCGCCGGCGACCTGCCGGCCGCCGCGCCGGAGGTGCCGGCCGGCGAGGATGCCGAAGCGATCGAGATCGCGAGCGCGAATCTGTTCGTCTTCGTCGACCAGAGCGCACTCGAGTGGCGGACGAGCAACCGGATCCTCGAAGAGGTGCGCGAGTACGTCCTCCCGCGGACCGGCGGCAACGAGCGGATCATGATCGCGGCGTTCGCCGACAACCTGCGGATCCTGTCGCCGCCGACGACGGAGAAGGAGCGGATCGAGGAGGCGTTCGCCGACCTCGAGAAGCTGCGCGGCCGGGGAAGTCTCGCCGGCGCCGAGCGCAACCGCCTCGAGCGCGAGGTGCGGGAGAACGCGCGGCCGCGGGCGCAGATCATGATCACGATCCCCGGGACCAGCCAGATCTCGCCCGAGCAGGCCGAGCGCGAGGCGGGGCAGGAGATCCGCGACACCGAGATGCTGCGCCAGGAGATCGAGAGCTTCGGCGAGCAGGAGCTCGACCGGCAGACGCGTTCGCTGGCGGCGCTCCGGCAGTGGATCGGAGGGCTGGCCGCGATCGAAGGCCGGAAGTCGGTGCTCTTCGCCTCGGCCGGCTTCACCTCGCAGCCCGATCTCTTCCTCCGCAGATACCTCGACATCAAGCGCCAGAAGATTCCGACCGACCGGACCCCCTCCACTTCCCTCGAGACGAACGGGGTGGCGCTGATCAACGACTTCGAGGAGGTCGTCCGCGCGGCGCAGAACGCGCGCGTCGCCTTCTACACGATGTCGCCGCGCGAAGGTCCGGTGCAGCAGGGATCGGCGGAGTTCGCGAGCGACGGCGAGATCGCCCGTGTCCCGCCGCCGCGCGATCCGTCCGTCGCCGAGGCCGCTTCGAGTCTCCACCGCCTGGCGACCGCGACCGGCGGCGGGTCGCTCTTCCTCGACGACCGGCTCTCGGATCGCCTCCAGTCGGTGAGCGACGACGCGCTCGCGGCCTATTCTCTCGGCTTCACCACCGGCGCCGGCGCCGGCGAGGGGGACCACCGGATCAACGTCCGCGTCCGTCGCCCGGGTCTGACCGTGCGCCATCGCGAGAGCTTCCGTCGCAGCACCCTCGGCGAGCGGATCGAAGCGGCGCTGGTGGCGGCGGCGACCTTCGCGACGACGGTGAATCCGCTGGCATTGCGGCTCGAGCTCGGACCGCCGGCGCCGCTCGACAAGAAGGGGAAGGAGAGCCTGGTGCCGGTGCTGGTGCGGATCCCGCTCTCGTTCGTCACCCTGCTTCCGGACGGCGCCCGGCGCCAGGGGCGCCTGCTGGCGCAGATCGGCGTTCAGAACGAGTCGAAGCAGCTGCGCCTCGGCAAGCTCCTGCCGATCGCCTTCACGGTGCCGGACGACGAGCTCGCCCGCGCGCTCGACTCGTACTGGGCCTATCGCGGCGACGTCATGGTCGGGCGCGGCCGGCAGCGCGTCGCCGTCGTCGTCGCGGACGAGCTCTCGGGGGCGATCTCGACGCTCATCGCGACGATCGAGCCGCCCGCCGAGTGAACTGCTCGCGGGCGCCGCGGATCAGTCGCCGGTGACCAGCGGCTCGAACCGTGCCTTGTCCTGGGCGCGCAGGATGGCGTCGCGCGGCGTGACGACGCCGCGCTGCACGAGGTCGGACAGGGCATCGTCGAGGAGCTGCATCCCGTCCTGGCGGCCCGCCTGCATGACGTTGACGAGCATCGGGATGTTCCCCTCGCGGATCAGGTTCGGCAGTCCGGAGGTCCGCAGCAGGATCTCGTGCGCCGCGATCCGGCCCTGACCGTCGGCGAGCGGCAGCAACACCTGGGCGACGATCGCGGCGAGCGACTCGGCGAGCGAGATCCGCGCCTGCGGCTGCTCGTCGGCCGGGAAGACGTCGATCAACCGGTCGATCGTCTTCGCCGCGCTGTTGGTGTGCAGGGTGCCGAAGACCAGCATCCCCATTTCGGCCGCCTTGAGCGCCATCGAGATCGTTTCGAGATCGCGCATCTCGCCGACCAGGATGACGTCCGCGTCCTGACGGATCGCGGCGCGGAGCGCGGCGGCGAAGCTCACCGTGTCGCTGCCGACCTCGCGCTGCGAGAGCACCGAGCGGGCGTTGCGGTGAAGGAACTCGACCGGCTCCTCGATGGTGACGATGTGGCGCGCCGAAGTGCGGTTGATCCGGTCGATGATCGCGGCGAGCGTGGTCGATTTGCCGGAGCCGGTGGGGCCGGTGATCAGCACGAGACCGCTCTGCAGGGCCGCGAGACGTCCGAGCACCGCCGGCAGCCCGAGCTCCTCGAGGGTCGCGACCTGCTCCGGGATCGTGCGGAAGACCGCCGCGGGACCGTGCTCCTGGCGGAAGTAGTTGCCGCGGAAGCGCGCCACACCCTGGACCGCGAGCGCGAAATCGAGGTCGCCCTTCGTCAGGTACTCCTGCCACTGCGCCGGGCTGACCGCCGGTTCGAGGATTCCGGAGAGAGACTCGGCGGTGAGCGCGGCGCTGCCGGCGAGCGGCACCAGCGCGCCGTGCAGCCGGACGCGCGGCGCGATCCCCGCCGCGAGATGGATGTCGGAGCCGCCGAGCTCGCGCGCCCGGCGCAGGAGCTCGACCAGCGGGCCGGAGCCGATCATCGGACGCCCTCCCGCACCGGCTCGGCGAACAGCTTCGGATCTTCGGCATGACGTCGCGCCTCGTCGCGCGCGATCACGCCCTCCTTCAGGAGCTCCGCGAGCGAGACGTCGAGGAGCCGCATCCCGTGAGCACCGCCAGTCTGCAGGATCGAGCGGATCTGGAACGTCTTCGACTCGCGGATCAGATTGGCCACGGCGCGCGTTCCGAGCAGGATCTCGAGCGCCGGTATCCGGCCGGCCCCGTCGGCGCGCCGGACCAGGCGCTGCGAGACCACGGCACGGAGCGACTCCGAGAGCATGGTCTGGATCTGTGCCTGCTGCCGCGCCGGGAACGAGCCGACGATCCGGTCGACGGTTCGGATGGCGCTGCCGGTGTGGAGCGTCGCGAGTACGAGATGCCCGGTCTCGGCGGCGGTGAGGGCGAGCGAGATCGTCTCGAGGTCGCGCAGCTCGCCGATCGCGATGACGTCGGGGTCCTCGCGCAGCGCCGCCTTCAGCGCCCGCGCGAAGCCGCCGGTGTCGCGTCCGACCTGACGCTGGTTGACGACACAGCGGAGCGACGGGTGGACGAATTCGATCGGGTCCTCGACGGTGATGATGTGATCCCGTCGTTCCTCGTTGATCAGGCGGAGAAGTGCCGCCAGGGTCGACGACTTGCCGCAACCGGCCGGGCCGGTGAGCAGGACGAGCCCCTGTTTGTGGTTGGTGAGCTGCGCCAGCCGGCTCGGCAGGCCGAGGTCGGCGAGGGTCGGCACCTCGAGCGGGATGGTGCGCAGGACGATGCCGAGGCCGCCCTGGTGGCGGAAGGCGTTGCCGCGGAAGCGCGCCTTCCCTTCCGTCGTCCAGGAGAAATCGAGCTGGCCGTCGCGCTCGAACTGCTCGCGCTGGGACGGCTCGACGACTTCGTCCACCAGACGTGCGACCTGCGTGTGGTCGAGTGGCGCGTCGCCGGCGAAGGCGAGCTCGCCGTGCCGCCGCAGCAGCACGCGTTCGTCGGTGATGATGTGGATGTCGCTCGCCTGGACCGACACCGCGTAGCCCAGGATGCGGTCGATCCGCTTGCCCTTGCGGGCCGAGACCTGTCCCGCGGCGGTCTGCTCGAGATCGACGGTCGAAGCGGGCGCGGGTGGCGCCACCGTCTGCGTCGAGTCGCTCGCCTGCCGGGCGACGACGTCGCGCTGCACCGCGAGGAGCTTGTCGAGTTGTGCCCGGGTCATCCAGCCGGCGTCGATCCAGTGTTCGCCGAGCGGCCGCGGCGCGGCCTCTTTCGCCTGGGCGCGGGTCGTCTCGGCGACCTGCTCGGCGGTCAGGAGCTTGTAGTGCACGGCCAGGCGGCCGAGGAGGGAGGTTTCGCTGCTCACGGTGCGGAGAAAAGCTTAGCCGAGACGACGGTCAGGCGGGCGTGCGGAAGGCGAGGTCGACCGCCGACCAGACCAGGAGCCAGACGGCGAGCAGCCCGTTGGCGGTGAAGAAGGCGGCGTCGAGCCGCGAGAGATCGTCCGGCCGCACCACCGTGTGCTGCCAGGCGAGAAGCAGGGCGCAGCCGGCGACACCGATCCAGTACGGTCCGCCGAAACCCGGCCGGTAGGTGGCTGCGAGCAGGGCGAGCAGCGCCACCGTCGCCAGGTGGAGGGCGATCGAGATGGCGAGCGCACGGCGCACGCCGAAGCGCGCCGGGATCGAGAACAGACCGGCCGCCCGGTCGTGCGTTTCGTCCTGCAGGGCGTAGAGGACGTCGAATCCGGCGACCCAGGTGAGGACCACGGCGGCGAGGACGAACGGCGCGGCCTCGACGCTCCCCCGGACGGCGATCCAGGCTCCCAGCGGCGCGCCGGCGAGGGCGAGGCCGAGGACGAGGTGCGCCGCCCAGCTGAACCGTTTGACATAGCTGTAACCGAGCAGAACGACGACGGCCACGGGCGAAAGGGCGAGGCAGAGTGGGTTGAGACGCCAGGCGGCGACGACCAGGAGCGCCAGGCTGGCGAAGACGAAGAGACGGACGAATCCCGGCTCGACCCGTCCGGCGGGCAGGGCGCGGCTCCGGGTGCGGGGGTTGGCGGCGTCGAGCTCGCGGTCGACGAGCCGGTTCCACCCCATCGCGGCGGAGCGCGCGCCGACCATCGCCGCGACGATCCAGCCGATCGTCGGCCAGGCGGGCCAGCCGCCCGCCGCGAGGATCATCCCCAGGAAGGCGAAAGGCAACGCGAACAGGGTGTGCTCGAACTTGATCATCTCGAGCACTTCGGCGAGCGATCTTCCCGGCCTCATCGGCACGGATTCTCTCGCAGTCGCGGTCGGTCGCGGACCCCGCTCCGGCGGACGATGGTTCCCGGCGGCCGGATCAGCCGCCGATCTCGACCTCGACGCGCTGGCCGAGCTTGAGCGGCGTCGGCTCGTCGAGGCGGATCTTGACCAGCAGGATGCGGGTGTCCTGCGGCTTGCCCGGATCCTGGGGCTTCAGCCGGCGGCCGGTGACGGCGTCGGGGATCTCTTCCACCGTGCCGTTCCAGCGGGTCTCGTCGTAGCCCTCGGCGGCGATCTTCGCCGCTGCTCCGACGGTCAGCCGGCCGACGTCGAACTCGTCGACCTCGGCTTCGATGCGGACGCGCGAGAGGTCGGCGATCGTCACGATCGGTGCCCGCGCCTCGAGCGCCTCGCCGGCGTCGACGTGGCGGACGATCACGACGCCGTCGATCGGCGAGACGATGCGGCGCTTGGCGAGCTCGGTTTCGATGCGGGCGACGGTGGCGACCGCGGTGACCCGCCGGGCGCGGGCGACCTCGAGGTCGCGGACCGCCTTGTCGCGTCGCGAGGCGGTGTCCACCTTCTGCAGGTAGAGCGATTCGGCGCGGTCGCGCTCGACCTCGGCGAGGCGGATCTCGGCGTCGATCTCGACGATCCGCGCCTTCGCTTCGGCTCGCTCGGCGCGCAGGTCGTCGGCCCGCAGCTCGGCGACGAGATCGCCCCGGCGCACGCTCTGGCGCTCTTCGAGCGGCAGCGTGACGATCGTCCCGGAGACTTCGCTGCCGACCACGACCTCGGCGCCGGGATAGGTGGTGAGACGGCCCTCGGCGACGATCCGCGAGGCCGAGGGTGCGGGCGCCACCTCCGGCTCCCGGGACGAGCGCGAGAGCGACAGCCCGCGCGACTGGAAGACCAGCATCGAGACGAGGACCAGGGCGGCGAGCCCGAGGGCGGTGCGGGAGGCGGTACGGCGGCTCATGAGGCGATCTCCTTGCGACGGCGTTTTCTGGCGACGGACGGAGGAAGGGCGGACTGGATCGAGGGCGCGGCGGCAGCGGCCGTCGCTGCGCTCTCGTCGACGATCCGGCCGTCGCGGATCTTCACCACGCGATCGGCGATCGTGCGGACGTTGGGATCGTGGGTGACGATGAGGAGGCCGCGGTTCTCGCGCTTCGCGAGATCGCGGAACAGCTCGAGCACCTGCATGCCGACGGCGGTGTCGAGGTTCGCCGTCGGTTCGTCGGCGAGCAGGACCGAGGGCTTGCCGGCGAGGGCGCGGGCGATGGCGACGCGCTGCTTCTGGCCGCCTGAGAGGTCACGCGGCAGGAAGTGCGAGCGATCGGTAAGGCCGACCTGTTCGATCGCCGCCTCGGCCTGACGGCGTCCGTCGCGACCGCGGGTGCCCTTGATGTTGAGCGCGTACTCGACGTTCTCGAGGGCGGTGAGCGCGGGGAAGAGGTTGTACTGCTGGAAGACGAAGCCGATCGAGCGCTTGCGGATCGCCGGCAGACGCCCCGGCCGACCGGGATCGACTTCCTCGCCGTCGACCATGACGCGACCCGAAGTCGGCGTCAGGATGCAGCCGAGGATCGAGAGAAAGGTGGTCTTGCCCGAGCCCGAGGGCCCTTCGAGGGCCACGATCTCGCCGGGCGCCAGGGTGAGGTCGACTCCGTTCAGGACCGAGACCTCTTCCCGCCCCTCGCGGAAGATCTTGGTCACCCCCTCGGCCTCGAGGACGTTCGGCACGCGCGGCGTGCGGAGGTTTCGTTCGGTCGCTGCGGATTCCATACGGCTCTCCGGTCAGGTGCGGAAGACGAGCGCCGGGTCGATCTTCGCCACCTTGCGGAACGAGACCAGCGCGGCCGTGAGGCAGAGGACGAGAGTGCCGACGAACACCACGCCGGCGAACTCGGGGGGAATGATCAGCTTGAGCCGGATCTTCGCCATCGCCGGCGCGAGCAGGAACGCCATGAAGCGACCGGCGACGAAGCCGATCACCGCGGCGATGATCGCCTGCGAGCCGAGGATGCGGTAGATGTCGCGGTTCGATCCGCCGATCGCCTTGACGGTCCCGAACTCCTTGATGTGCTCCATCGTCGAGGTGTAGAGGGTCTGGGTCACGACGACGACGCCGACCAGGCAGCCGAGGAAGACGGTGAGGTACATGTTGAGACCGATTCCGGTGGAGGCCACCCAGTAGCTGCGCGACCGGTTCGCCCACTCCTCGCGTGTGTAGACGTCGTTGTAGGGGAGGCGGGCGCGGATCTCGCGCTTGACCGCTTCCGCGTCGGCGTCCGGAGTGAGACGGACGAGGATGTAGGTCGAGCGTCCGGCCATGCGCTCGCCGGCGAGCTTCTGCACCAGGTCGTAGTCCAGGAAGGCGAGCGGCGAGGTGGTGAACGACAGGGCGTCGTGGGTGCGGCCGATGATCTTGACGCGGTAGTTCATCACCTCGCGGTAGTCACCCACCGCGAACGGTCCGAAGCGGCGTTCGGCGGAGGCGTCGAGGAACATGTAGTCGCCGCGCTTGAGGTCGGCGAGGTTGCCGGACTCGACGTTCCACGGGATCCCCCAGCGCTCGAAGTCCTCGAGGCCGTAGACCAGCATCCCCTCCTCGGCGCCGTCCGGGAGCGTCAGGTTGAGGAACTGGACGAGCAGGTTGTCGGCCCGCTCGACGCCGGCGATCGAGCGCACACGCTGGACGCGCGTCTCGGAGAATCCGTGGGCGAAGTCGACGTTCGGCGTGTTGCGCGACGTCACCCAGAGGTCGGCGGTGATGTGGTCGATGGTGACCGAGGCGTTGTCGAGGATGCCGAGGAAGAGCCCGACCTGGACGAAGACCAGGGTCACGGCGAAGGCGACGCCGGCGATCGTCATGAACGAACGCAGCTTGTCGTGCAGCAGGTTCTTGAGCGCGAGATTGGGCATGGTCAGTGGTCTTCGCCGCGCAGCAGGCCGCGGATGTTGGTGTCGATCACGGCCTCGATCGACCGCCGGTCGGGTCGCCAGTCGACCCAGACCTCGTTGCACTTGGTCATCCGCAGGGAGACCCAGCCGTGCACGGCGGACCAGACGATCTGCGCCACGAGATCGACATCGTCGAGCTCGGGCCGCAGGCGCCCCTGGGCGATCGCTTCGCCGACCGTCCACTTGACGAAGGCGTAGGCGTCCTCGTCGCGGTTGCCGCGCTCGATGGTGCTCTCTTCAGGGTGGTGCGGCGGGTGCGGCGTCATGAACATCAGGCGGTAGTGATTCGGGTGCTTGAGCGCGAAGTCGCAGTAGGCGTAGCCGGCGGCGCGCAGGCGTTCGATCGGATCGAGGATCTCGGCGATCTTGCGGAAGCGCTTGGCGAGCTTGAGGAAGTCCTCGTCGCAGATCGCGTCCATCACCGCCTTCTTGTCGCGGAAGTGGAGGTAGATCGCGGTCGGCGAGTACTCGATGGCGCGCGCGATCTTGCGCATCGTCACCGCCTCGTAGCCCTCGGCGGCGAAGAGCTCGCGCGCCGCGTCGAGGATCTTCTTCCTCAGCGCCCGCTTCTCCCGCTCCCGTCGTTCCTTCAGTCCCATTCCGACTCCGTGAACATCGACCAGTTACTTAACGGTGTTAAGTCTAAGAACATTGTTCCAGTCCTGTCAAGAGCCTGTCCGTGCGGTCCGGCTGCGGGAAAGAAAAGCGGCCCGAAGACCGCAGACCTAGGGATCGGAGGAAGCCGGAATCTCCCCGAACGGGATATCGAGGATCGGGTAGAGCTGCCAGTCCTGGTAGTCGAAGTGCCACCACTCGTACTTGTAGACGGTGAAGCCTTCGGCCTCCATCGCGCTCCGCAACAGGGCGCGGCGGGCGCGAGCTTCAGGCGTACCCGCGGGCGAGTCGGGGTAGGCGGCGTCGGTGAAGTCGTCGTACGGCGTCGGCATCTCGACCTCTTCGCCGGTCGCGAGATCCCAGAGCGAGAGATCGACGGCGCAGCCGCGATTGTGGCGCGAGCCCTTCTTCGGGTCGGCGACGAAGTCGTGCTTTTCGGGCGGGGTGATCTCCCAGAAGAGCTTCGTCACCCGCCAGGGGCGGTAGCCGTCGAAGACCAGGATGCCGTAGCCCTCTTCGGCGAGCCGTCCGGCGGCTCGGGCCAGTGCCTCGGCTGCCGGGCGCTGCAGGAAGGCGCGCGCTTCGTCGTAGACCGGGCGGCCGGTGAAGTTCGCCGCCGTGGCGTAGCGGATGTCGAGGCGGAGCGACGGCGCGAGCTCCGGCATCCGCGCGAGCTCGACGAGCTCCGGTGCGCGGAACGGTCGGGCTTCGTGCGGCGGTCCGCTCGCGCAGGCGCCGAACGCGACGACCAGGGTCGCGAGGAGGAGCGCGTCGCGGCGGCGGTGCCGTCTCATCCGCGCCAGCGGAGGGCGGGATCACCGCCGGCGAAGCCCAGGTGGTCGAGAAGACGCAGGCAGTAGGCGTCGACGAACTGCTCGAGCGTTTCGCCGCCGAGGTAGAAGGCGGGGATCGGCGGGGCGACGATCGCGCCGGCCCAGACCAGCGTGCGCAGGTTCTCGACGTGGACGAGATTGAGCGGTGTCTCGCGGAAGCCGAGTACCAGCGGCCAGCGCTCCTTGAGCGCCACCGCGCCACCGCGGTGGACGAGCGTCGTCGCGCTGCCGGTGGCGAGCGCGCCGAGCGTGCCCGAGCTGCACGGCAGGACGATCGTGCCGGCGAGCCGGTACGAGCCCGAGGAGATCGGCGCGTCGAGCTCGTTGTCACGGTGGATCACGACCTTCGCGCGCCCGGCTCCCGGGATCGCCGCGGCGTCGAGGAGCGCTTCGGCGCCGGTCCGCTCCCGTCCGAGCTCGTGCGACAGAACCTGCGAGGCCCCCTTCGAGACCACCAGATGAACGCATTCGATCTCGGGGCGCGCCGCGAGCACCGCCAGCATCCGCCGCGGCAGGAGCATCCCCGAGGCGCCCGAGACGAGGAGAGCGACGCGGGCGGATCCGGTCCCGCCGGAGGCGGAGGGCGCAGCTGCCGACATTTCGCGCATGCTAGCGCGCTCGCCGGAGCTTCAGCGCACCGGCGAGACGGTGACGGGCGACTCCTGGTCGAGGTTCAGGAACGGGAGTCCGGCCGGGCGCACGGACAGCCTCCCCGGGTCGGACCCTTTGGCGGGCTTCTCGACGGTCCCTTCGAACCGCCGGGTCGGATCGGTCGACGAGACGATCGCCACCCGCGAGCCGGGCGGAAAGGCGGCGATCGCCTCCGGCGGAACGACGACCGAGACCAGCGTTTCGTCGGCGGCGATGAAGGTGAGGAGCGGCTTCCGCTTTTTCGTCTCCGCTCCGACGTTGTAGAAGAGGTGGACGAGATAGCCGTCCGTGGGCGCGTGCGGCGACGCGGTCGAGATCCGCGTCTGGACTTCGAGCAGGTCGCGTGTGGCGTTCGCCTCCTTCTGGACCAGCTCCATCTCGATCGAATTGTCCGGCCCCTGGGCGAGGTTGGACGACCCGCCGCCGCCGCGGCGGACCTCCTTGTTGGTGGCGCGATAGCGCTTGTCCTCCTGGATGCTGGCCAGCTCCTGCCGCCGCATCGCCAACTCCTTCTCGAGCGTCTCGAGGTCCATCTCCACCAGGAGCGCACCGTCCTCGACCGGCTGGCCGGGGGCCACGGGCGTAGCGCGGACCGGAAGGTTCGCGACCGCCTTGATCGGCTTCACGGCGCTCGGTGGCGCCTGGAGCCTCGCGATACCGCCGACGGCATCGGCCGCGTGCGCTGGACTGGTCGCTGCGGCGAAGGCGAAGAGGAGCGTCGCGGTGACGAGGGCGGGGCTCCGGAGCCGGGGGCGGGGAGAGAGCTCGTTCAGGGACGGGACGCGGGGGCGATCCGGAGTGCGGATTCCGCGACAACGCGCGACGATGACGGGAGCTCGGGACAAAGCCTCCTCCTTTCCGAAACGGGACCAGTTGACTTTGCAAGAGTCACGCCGAGGGTCGCCTGAGAGGCGAGAGGGGGAGCCTGCCGGCTCCGTTCAGTCTGCCGGCGCGAGAACGATGTCGGTCGGCCGGTCGAGCGGCAGGAAAGGAAGGCCCTCGGGACGGATCCGCAACGCGACGTCATCATCCGTCGGGGTCGCGGAGAGGATCGTCCCTTCGAACGAGGCCGTCGATCCGCCGGAGGAGGCGATGCGGACCGCCGCGCCGGCCGGAAAGCGGCTCGCGGCGGCGGCCGGCAGCGAGAGCTCGACGACGGTCGCCTTGGCGGGGACGAAGTCGAGGAGCGGCTTTCGTCGCTTCGCCCTGGCGCCGACCGCATAGTGGTGGCGGAGGACGTAGCCGTCCGCCGGCGCGACGGTGGTCGCGGCGGTGATCTCGGCCTGGAGATCGAGGATCTCGCGCGCCGCCTGCACCTCCGGCTGATCGATCTCCCGCGTGCCCTGGCGCGCACCGACGGCGGTCTGGCGATTCTCCGCCTGCATGCCGGTGAGCTCCTGCTGGCGCTTCGCGAGGCGCCCCTCGAGGATGGCCGTGTCCTGCTCGACCAGGATCCGCCCCTCCGCCACCGGAACTCCCGGCGTCACCGGAAGCGCGCGCACCTCCAGCGTGGCCCTCGCCTTCAGCGGCATCGTCGCTTCGGGTGGTGCCGTCAGACGGGCGACGCCCGCGATCTGCGAGGAGGAGGGTGCGCTCGCAGCGAACAGGAACGCGCAGCCGATCGCGACGGCGAGACCCCCGCTGCGCTCGAACCTTCGCCGATTCGGGAGAAGGCTCTTCATGCGGGGATGCTGCTGCAATTCCGGTTCCGGAGCATCGTCTGGGTCAGTTCGATCCGCAGGGCGTCGCTCTCGCCGCGCCGGATGCAGCGCACGATGTGCGGGAATGCCGATCACCGGCGGCTCCTCCTGGACCTTCCCTCCGGCGGGATCGACGGCGCCCTTCAGGGGATCGGCGAGAGCGCGACGCGGGTCGTCGTGTCCGGGCCGAAGAACGGCAGCTCGAGCGGCTGGATCCGGAGCGTGACGGTGTCGCCCGCCGGGGTCGCGGAGACGACCTTGCCGGTGATGCTGTGCGGCTCGGCCGTCGTGGCCGCGAGGCGGACCTTCGAGCCGACGGAGTAGGCCGCCGCCGCAGCCGCGGGCACCGATGCATCGATCACCGTCTTCGCGGCGTCGGCGAACAGCAGCAGCGGCTTGCGCCGTTTGGTCTTGGCGCCGACCGCGAACAGCTGCTTGACGACGAAACCGTCGACGGGCGCCCGCACGGTCGACTCGGCGAGCTCGGTCTGCAGTTTCGACAGGTCGCTCATCGCGCGCTGCTCGGCGGCTTCGGCCATGCCGATCTCCTGGGCGGCGCGGAGCGCGGCCGGATCCTGGCTCTGCGGCATGCTGGTGGCGCCGCCGCGCTCCTGGCGCAGCCGGCGCTTCTCCGCCTGGGCGCTGGCGAGGTCCTTGCGCGCCCCTTCGAGCTCTTTCTGCAGCTTCTCGCGATCGAGCTGCAGGAGGACGGTTCCCTTCGCGACCGGTTGCAGGATCGGGGTGGCGATCGTCTCGACCGGCAGGCTCGCCGGACTGTTCATCGTCTCTTCGCTGCCCGGCGGGATCGTCAGCCGGACGTCGACCTCGACGCTCTCGCCGCGCAGCGGGAAGGCGCCGAAGAGCAGCGTCGAGACCACGAGCAGCGCAGGCCACAGGGCGCCACGGCTGGATTGCATCATCGTCGGTTCCTTCGTTCCGCCGTCAGTGCCCCGCGTCGGATCAGGCGAGCTTCGCCTTCGCGGCGCGAAGGAGGAAGAAGCAGAGAACGCTGAACATCGCGATTCCGATCAGGTCCGCGGTGGCGCCGAGGTGGGCCCACTCGTGGACGCCGACGCCGTCGAGGATCTGCTGCGCCATGGAGGGCTGCGGCGGACGCGGGAAGCCCTGCAGGCCGGCGATCAGTACGCCGGTGAGCGAACCGCCGGCGACCAGGCCGGTCGCGTAGAGCATCCCGGAGGAGATCTCCGACTCGCTCTCGTCGCCGCCGGACTTGCGCTCCATCAGGCCGCGCAGGGCGCCGCCGATGGCGATCGGCATGGTCGTCGAGAGCGGCAGGTAGAGCCCGACCGCGAACGACAGCGACTTGACGCCGCAGAGCTCGATCACCACGGCGATCGCCATGCCGACGAAGACCAGGCCCCAGGGGAGATCCTGCGCCAGCAGTCCGCGGATGATCGTCGCCATCAGGTTCGCCTGCGGCGCGGCGTAGGTCGGCGAGCCGATGGCGTGGCCGGGAACCAGCGCCCCGGGGACCTGGGCGCGGTCGATGAGCATGATCGTGAAGCCGACCGCGAGAACCGAGACCATGACGCCGATGATCAGGCCGATCTGCTGCAGCCGCGGCGTCGCGCCGACGATGTAGCCGGTCTTCAGGTCCTGCGAGGTGTTGCCGGCGTTCGAGGCAGCGATACAGACCATCGCTCCGACGCACAGGGCGACCGCCTGGTAGGCATCACCGGTCCAGCCGAGAGAGACGAACAGCAGGCAAGTTCCCATCAGCGTCGCGATCGTCATCCCCGAAACCGGGTTGGACGAGGTTCCGATGATGCCGACGATCCGCGAGGAGACGGTGACGAAGAAGAAGCCGAAGACGACGACCAGGAGTCCCATCAGCAGCTTCGAGCCGAATCCCTCCCCCGGGAGCTGCGGCAGGAGGGCGATGACGCCGACCAGGGCGAGCGTTCCGAACAGCACCCAGGTGATCGGCAGATCCTGCTCGGTGCGGCGGACGGTGGACGCTCCGCCGGACTTGCGCTCGCGCAGGCTCTTGACGCTGTCGCGGAACGCCGAGACGATCGTCGGCAGGGTCTTGATGAGGGTGATGAGACCGGCGGCCGCGACTGCGCCGGCGCCGATGTAGCGCACGTACGAGACGCGGATCTGGCTGAACGACATGTCGGCGATCGGCATCGCTCCGGGAGGCAGGATCGAGGTCATCGCGTCGCCGAGAATCGCGATCAGGGGCACCAGCACGAGCTGGGAGAGGATGCCGCCGGCGACCAGCACGCCGGCGATCTTCGGCCCGATGATGTAGCCGACGCCCAGATACTCCGGTGTCGCGTTGCAGTCGACGGTGGCGCGCGGAAACGCCGAATCCTTCGCCATCGAGAAGACGGGGGTCGCCTTCCACAGGCCGAGGATCTCCATCAGGATCTTGTAGAGCGCGGCGATGCCGAGCCCGCGGAAGACCATCTTGGCTAGGGCGCCGCCGCGCTCGCCGGCGATCAGCACGTCGGCGCAGGCGGTTCCCTCGGGATACGGCAGCACGCCGTGCTCCTTGACGATCAGGGCGCGCCGGAGCGGAATCATGAACAGCAGGCCGAGGATGCCGCCGACGAGGGAGAGGCTGAAGATGTTGAAGTAGTTGAAGAAGCTCTCGCCGTTCGACAGGAAGATGAGAGCCGGGATCGTGAAGGCGACGCCGGCGGCGATCGACTCGCCCGCCGATCCGATCGTCTGCACGATGTTGTTCTCGAGGATCGTCGACTTGCCGATGTACTTGAAGACGCCGATCGCGAGAACGGCGATCGGGATCGAGGCCGAGACGGTGAGGCCGGCGCGGAGCGCCAGATAGACGGTGGCGGCGCCGAAGATCAGGCCGAAGATCGATCCGAGGACGATCGCCTTGAGCGTGAACTCAGGCATCACCGTCTCGGACGGGACGTAGGGCTTGAACTCCTTCTGGTGCGTCTCGGACATGTGCCGATCTCCAGGAAAGGGAATGATTTGGAAGAGCCGTCGGGCATCGTACGACGCCCGTCCCCGGGGTGCAACCCGCGCAGGGCCGGTCGCGGGCCGCGGTGCTAGGATGCTTTCCGGGCGCGCCCTCCGGCACGCCCTGTCATCCGCACCATCGAATCATCGCCACGCGAAGGAGTTTCCGTGAATCCGACCTTTTCCGTCGTCGCTCGATCCGGAGTGCTGTCATGAGTCCCTGGTGGCTCCGCCCCCCGGGCGAAGAGAACGAAGAGAACGCTCCCGAGCCGGCCGGGCGGGAGACCGCAGAGGAGCGCGCGACGGACGTCGAGCACGGCAGATCCGAAGCACCCCGCACGCCTTCGATCGCCGATCTGGTCGGCGATCGCCCGGCGCGGGAGGAGTCGTCCCGTGACGCAGAAGAAGAGGAGCGCCGCGCGGCGCCCCAGGCCGAGGAGACGGGGCACGCGGACGACGCGGGTGCGGACGACGACAGCGGTGACGGCGGCGAGGGCGGCGACGCCGACGCCGGCGAGCCGCAGGAGAGCGAAGGGGGCGAGCCCGCCGAGCGGCCGCGCCGCCGGCGCCGTCGCGGAGGTCGCGGTCGCGGTCGCGGCGGGGCGTCGAACGCCGCCGCGGGCGGTGCGACGCCCGGCGGCGGCCGCTCCGCCGCTCCTCCCGAATGGGACGACGAGGACGACGACGAAGAAGAGCAGGACAGCGAAGCCCTGGCGCGCGAAATCCTGATGTCGATGCCGGTGGCGGTGCACCGCGCCGCCGCGGCCGCCGAAGAGGAGCGCAAGATCGCCCTCTTCTGCGACCTCGAGAACGTGGCACTCGGCGTCCGCGACTCCGAGATCAAGAAGTTCGACATTCACCTGGTGCTCGAGCGGCTGGTCGAGAAGGGCAAGATCATCGTCAAGCGCGCATACGCCGACTGGGACCGGTACAGCGAGTTCAAGGTGGCGTTCCACGAGGCCGCGGTCGAGCTGATCGAGATCCCGCAGCGCCGCTACACCGGCAAGAACTCCGCCGACATCAAGATGGTCGTCGACGCGATGGACCTCTCCTACTCCAAGGAACACCTCGACACCTTCGTGCTGCTCTCGGGCGACTCCGACTTCTCGCCGCTGGTCTCCAAGCTCAAGGAGAACAACAAGTACGTCATCGGCATCGGCGTCAAGAACTCGTCGTCGAATCTGCTGATCGACAACTGCGACGAGTTCATCTTCTACGAGGACGTCTGGCGCGACCAGCAGAAGGGACCTGCGCTCACCGGCCTTACCAAGAAGAAGTCCGAAGTCTTCACCCTGATGACCGAATCGATCCTCGCCCTGCAGCGCGAGAACAAGGACGTCCTCTGGGGCTCGATGGTCAAGCAGACGATGCAGCGCAAGAAGCCGTCGTTCAACGAGGGCTACTACGGCTACTCGACCTTCTCCGAGCTGCTGCAGGACGCCGAGCGCAACGGCATCCTGAAGCTGCGCAAGGACGAGCGCTCCGGCAGCTGGGTCGTCACGGGCTTCGCCAAGAAGAAATAGCTCCCGCTTTCCGGAACCCCGTCGGGCATGCGGCGGCGGCTTCGTTTCGCGCGCAGGAGGCGGACTGCGCGGAGCGCCCGCTTGCCGAGTGCCGCCGACGTGCGGCGGCGCTTACGAGGCGGCGCGGATAGCAGCCGCCTCCGAGCACGAAACGAGGCCACCGCCGCAGGCTGCAACGGAGCGGGACTCTCCCGACATGCGAGAGGGCAGTGACCCGGTTCGCGCCGGGTGAGTGGGCTCCGGCCGGCGCCACCGCCGAGCCGTCGGACCAGCGTCCTACCGGAAGGATCACCAGCGCGTGCGTTGCCCTGGTTCTAGCCGACGAACGGCCAGCCGGAGCGATTGCTCGGGCCTCTCGTGCGCGCGGGCTACGCGCGGCGGTGGCGGCGCAGTACGAGGATCGCAGCGCCGAGGAGAGCCAGCGCCAGGGCGCCCAAGCCGGCAGGTGCGATCGTCGGAATGGCCACGGGGCCTCCGCAGCTGGGGGCAGCGCCGGTGCAGGTCCCCGAGATGCTCAGAGGGAGGAAGTCGTAGGCGTCCAACGACAGCGGATCGTCGCGCAGCGCGATCGCGACGTCGCCGTTGTCCGGGTCTCCAATCTGGCGATAAACCCAGCAGTAGGGATGTGCACTGCCATTGGCGGGAAAGGAGAAGTCGTAGCTGTCGATCAGGACGCCGTTGTCGTAGGTAGTCAGCGCCGCCTGTTCCGAGCCGCCGCCGGATGCCGTGACGGTGCCGGTGACCAGGGCGTAGCAGCCGTTCACCAACTCGACTTCGAAGGTCCAGGCGTCGAGGCCGCCGGCGCCCGACGGAATCTCAGTCACGGGGCCGTCTAGATTCTGCGCGTTCTGCGCGGAGTGGGCGGCCGGAGCGGATACGAGGAGCGCGAAGAGGGACGAGATCAATACGTTCCGGGTCGTCAAGAGAGTCTCCTTCTTGCCCGCAGGTCGACTCTGCGGAACGGTTGGGGTTTCCCGGGACCTTAGCACTTCGGACTCGCGGCGCCAGTCGCCGGCGCGCCGCCGTTGCGGATCAGACCCGCGACAGGCGGCGGAGGGCGAGGCGCAGGAGCTCGTGGAACGGCGCTTCGGGCGCCTCCTTGCGGGCCGCGGCGACGGCGCCGTCGGCCTGGCTCGCTTTGTAGCCGAGGTTGACCAGCGCCTCGACCAGATCGGCGTCGGAGCCCGCCTTCGCACCGGCGGCCGGGAGCCCGGCGGCCATCGCCTGTACCGCGTCGCGGAGCTCGACGACCATCCGCTCGGCGGTCTTCTTGCCGACCCCCGGGATGCGCACGAGGCGCGCGACGTCGCCGGCGGCGAGCGCGGCGACGAGGTCGTCCGGCGCCATGCCCGAGAGCACCACCTGCGCCAGTCGCGGTCCGATACCGGAGATGGCGATCAGCTTCTCGAACAGCTCCTTCTCACGCGCAGTGGCGAAGCCATAGAGCGCGAGAGCGTCTTCGCGGACGTGGGTGTGGATCTCGAGGGCGATCTCTTCGCCCGCGCCGCGGCGGCGGTCGATCTCGGCGAAGGTGTGGAGCGAGATCGCCACCTCGTAGCCGACGCCGCCGACCTCGAGGACGATCCGGTCGGTCGCCCGCGAGCGGATCCGGCCGCGCAGGAAGCCGATCACCGCGCCCCCGCGAGCGCCTGCAGCAGATCCTCGACGAGGTCGTCGGGATGCTCGAGACCGATCGACAGGCGCAGGAGGTTCGGCGGCGTCCGGCTCTCCTCTCCTTCGGCCGAGGCGCGGTGTTCGAGCGTGCTCTCCGGACCGCCGAGGCTCGTCGCGTTGCGGAACAGCCGCACGCGGCCGGCGACGGCGAGGGCGGCGTCGCGGCCGCCGGCGACGAGGAGCGAGACCATGCCGCCGAAGGCGCGCATCTGGCGCGCGGCGATCTCGTGCCCGGGGTGTGTCGCGAGGCCGGGGTAGAGAACGCGCTCGAGCGCCGGATGCCCGTCGAGAGCGCGGGCCACCGCGAGGGCGTTGGCCGAGTGGCGCTCGACGCGGCAGGCGAGCGATCGCAGTCCGCGCAGCAGGAGCCAGGAGCTGAACGGCGAGGCGTTGCCGCCGAGCAGCTTGCGGTGTTCGAGCGCCGTCCGGAAGAGCTCGTCGCGGCGCGCGAAGACGAGGGCGCCGCCGAGGAGATCGTGGTGCCCGCCGAGGTACTTGGTCGTCGAATGCATCACCACGTCGGCGCCCAGGGCGAGCGGCGACTGCAGTGCCGGTGTCGCGAAGGTGCCGTCGACGATCAGGAGCGCGCCGGCGTCGCGTGCCGCGGCGGCGACGGCGGCGAGGTCGAGCACGTCGAGGCGCGGGTTCGAGGGCGTCTCGATCCAGATCGCCGCGGTCGGCCGGGCGAGCGCCGTCCGCAGCGCCGCGGGATCGGTGAGGTCGGCGAACTCCGCAACGAAGCCCCAGCGCGGGAAGAGCTGCTGCGTGAGCTCCCGCACACCGGCGTAGACGTCCTGGTGCAGGAGGACCCGTGCCCCCTCCGGCAGCGACTGCAGCATCGTCGACGTCGCGGCCATGCCGGACGAGAAGGCGAGCGCCGCCGCGCCGCGGTCGAGGGCGGCGAGCGCCGCCTCGACGCGGTCCTGGGTCGGGTTCGATTCGCGCTGGTAGGTGTGGCCGGCGGGCGACGGTTCGTTCGCCGGGCCGTGCTCGAACGTCGTCGACAGGTGGATCGGCGGCGTCAGGGCGCCGGTCGCCTCGTCGGGTTCGCCGCCGGCATGGACCGCGATGGTCTCGAGACGCATCGCGGGGAGTCTAGCCCGTCAGGAGCCGGTCGACTCGTCGCCGAGCAGACCGAACTGCTCGAGGAGCGGACGGTCGTACTGGACCTTCTTCTCGCGCTTCTTCTGGTCGACGATCGAGGCGAGGAGGCGGTTGACCTCGCTGCGCTCGAGACTCTCGCGCGTCGCCTGCTTCTCGGAGACGAAGGCCACGGGATCGAAGCTCCTGCGTGACGTCACCTCGAAGAGGACGACGCCCTGGGCGCTCCGCACGGGGCCGCCGATCTCGCCCTGCTTCGCGGCGAGCGCCGCATCGACGACCTCCGGCGCGCTGCCCAGCCCGGTGACGTTGCCGCCACGTCCGAACTCGCCGCCCTCCTTCACTTCGACGTCGAGATCCTTCGCGACCGCGTCGAGGCTCTTCCGTCCGGAGGCGAGATCGGCGCGCTCGCGCTCGAGGCGGGTGACCGCCATCTCCTCGCTCTTGTCGCGCAGGGCCGACTGGCGGACCCGCCCTTCGACCTCCGAGAGCTCGGGGAGGCGCGACGGGCGCTCCTCCTTGAGCGACAGGATGGCGAAGCCGCGGGCGATCTTGACCGGAGTCGAATGCTTGCCCGGCTCGAGGGCGAAGGCGGCGGAGGAGAACGGCGTGCCGCGACCGACGCCCGGGACGCTGTCCTCGCGCCCGAACGGCGGCGTGGTGAGGAAGGTGACGACATCGTTGTCGGCCAGCGCGCGGAGACCCTCTTCGCCGGTGATCTTCTCCTGGTCGATGCGGGCGACGAGCTCGTTGGCGCGTGCTTCGGCGGCGGCGTCGGCGCGCTCGGCCGCGAGCCTGGCGCGGACCTGGCCTTCGACCTCGCTGAACGGGCGCTGACCCGCCGTCCGGTGCTCGAGGACCTCGAGCAGGTGATAGCCGAACGAGGTGCGCAGCGGTCCGACGAGCTGGTTCGGCTGCGCCTCGAAGGCGGCGTCCTCGAACTCCTTGATCATCCGGCCGCGGCTGAAGAATCCGAGGTCGCCACCGCGCGTCTTGGAAGCCGGGTCGTCGGAGACCGCGCGGGCGATGGTGCCGAAGTCCTCGCCCTTCTCGATGCGCTGGCGGAGGGCGGTGATCTGGGCCTCGGCTTCGGCGGCGCTGCGCTTGTCGTCGACCTTGACCAGGATGTGGCGGGCGCGGACCTGCTCCTCCTGCTTGTAGTCGTCGAGGTGGGAGTCGTAGTAGCTCTGGAGCTCCTCGGGGCTGAGCTCCATCTTCGCGCGCGTGCGGACCGTGTCGATGAGCAGATAGTCGACGACGCGCTGCACGGGAAGCCGGAACTCCTCCTTGTGACCCTCGAAGTAGGCCGCGACCTCCTCGGGCGTGACCTGGGCCTGGGCCTGCAGCTTCCCGGGGGCGAGCACGACGTAGCGGATCGCGGCGCGCTCGGCCTGCTCACGGTACGACTTCTCGACGTCGGCGTCGGTGACCGAGACGTTGGCCGAGAAGATGCGGTTGAGCTTGGCGAGGCGGATCTGCCGCCGCATCGCCTGTTCGAAGTCGCGCAGGGTGTAGCCGTTGGCGCGCACGAAGCGCTCGTAGACCGGCTGTCCGACGAAGTTGTCGCCGGCGTCCTTCATCCCCGGAATCTCGAGAATCGCCTCCTGGACCTCGTCGTCGCTCACCTGGATCCCGCGCGACTCGGCCTCGTCGAGCAGCAGGCGCTCGTCGACCAGTCGGTCGAGCGCCTGGAGCGGCAGCCGCAGCTGGTTGGCGAGCTCGGGCGTGAAGTTCTCGCCGAACGCCTGCCGGTACTGACCTTCGAGGACCCGGTACTCGCGCTGGAAGTCGGTGTAGCTGATCTCCTCGCCGCCGACCGTCGCCGCTGCCGCCCGCCCGCCGGTGCCGCGCGAGAGGCCGCCGCCGAAGTCGACGAAGACGAAGGCGATGAAGATCAGGATGACGACCCAGAGGATCCAGGAGAGGTACTTGAGGTTGTCGCGAAGGATTTTGAGCATGGGGGGACTCCAGCGAGCGCCCGGCTTCCGTACCCGGTGCGCGAACACCGCAAGATATCAAGCCGCTCGCCCGACCGGCAACCGCTCCGGCCGGAGGCCGGTGCGAACCCGTAACTTTCTGTAGAATCAGGGCTTCGGCCCGGTTTTCGCGCCGTATTCGAGGAGCGCTGCTTTGCCGTCCAATCCGTTCGATCGACGAACCCGCGGCTGGTACACCGTATCGGTGGACACGCTGCGCGGTGCGGTCATTCTCGCGATCGTCGCCTCGTTCGGATTCGCCGGCTGGGGACTCTACCGGCAGTGGGAGGCGAAGTCGCTCGAACGCGAGGCGGCGTTCCTGCTCGACGAGATCCAGGGACTCTTCTCGCGCGCCGAATCGGAGCGCCCGGAAGGGTCGTTCCTCGACGAGCTCGAAGCGGCGCGGCAGAGCCGTCTGCGCGCCGAAACGGCCTACGCCGCGCACGACTTCCCCGGTGCCGTGCACGACGCCCGCCGCAGCCGCGCGCTGCTGCTCGCCATCCTCGACGCCGCTTCGGCCGGGGCTTCGACCGGCGAGGCCCAGTTCATCGCCGTGCAGGGGAGCGTCGAGTTCCGCCGCGGAGAGCGCGGCGAGTGGGAGGAGGCGCGCACCCGCGTGGTTCTGCAGTCGGGCGATCACGTCAAGACCTCGAGCAACGGTTCGGCCGAGATCGTCTTCCTCGACGGCACGCTGTACACGGTGCGGCCCAACACCCTGTTCCTGGTGACCCGGTCGACGGGCACCGGCGGTTCGCCGCCGGAGCAGACGATCGCCATGGAGTACGGCTGGGTCAATCTCAACACCGCGCAACAGGGCAGTCGCGTGACTACGCCGCGCGCCGAGGCGAAGGTCGGGCGCGAGTCCGACGTCGTCGTCTCCTACGACAAGGAGTCGTCGACCGGGCGCTTCGTCGCCTACCACGGCGACATCGAAGTGGCGTCGCGGGGCGGACTGGTGCGCAACGTCGGGGCTCTCGAACAGGTGGTACAGACCGGGGACCTGCTCTCCGACGCGCGGGGCCTGCCGCGCGCCCCGCTCCAGGTGCGGCCGGTGGACAACCTCGAGGTCTCGCTCGACGCCAGCAAGCACCTGGAGCTCGAGTGGGAGCCGGTCCAGGGGGCGACGCGCTACTCGCTCCAGGTGTCGCGCAACCGCCTGTTCGTCGACAACCTGATCGACGTCGGCCAACGCACCAAGACCGTCGCCGATCTCGGTCTCAAGGGCGAGGGGACGTTCGAATGGCGCGTCGCGGCGACCGGTCGCGACGGTCTGCAGGGCCCGTGGAGCCCGCCCCGGACCTTCCACGTCCTCGCTTCGCGGCAGGCCGGCGAACAGGGCGACAAGACGCCGCCCGAGCTGGTGATCGACGAAGTGCAGGCCTATGGGAACATCTTCATCGTCGCCGGGCGCACCGAAGCGGGTGCCGGTGTGCGCATCAACGGCGAACAGGTCGCCGTGGCGGCGAACGGGACATTCACCAAGACCGTGCTCGTGGCCAAGGAAGGCTGGAGCGTTCTCGAGCTCCGGGCCATGGACAACGCAGGCAACGAGGCGACGGTGCGTCGTCGCGTATTCGTGGAATCGCTTTGAATCGGCTCGCAGCGACGGGTCGCGGACTCATTCTCCGGTAAGGAATTTCGATGCCCTTCAGTGCCCTGCTGCGCCAGTTCTCGAACGATCTCGCGATCGATCTCGGTACCGCCAACACGCTGGTCTACGCGCGGAATCGCGGCATCGTCGTGCGGGAGCCCTCGATCGTCGTCATCAACAAGCTCAACAACCGGATCGAGGCGGTCGGCATCGAGGCCAAGGAGATGCTCGGCAGGACTCCCGGCAACATCGAGTCGATCCGGCCGATGAAGGACGGTGTCATCGCCGACTTCGAAGTCACCGAGCGCATGCTCGACTACTTCATCAAGAAGGCACACGGGCGCAAGATGTACGTGCACCCGCGCATCGTCATCGGGGTTCCCGGGGAGATCACCCAGGTCGAGAAGCGCGCCGTACGGGACTCGGCGCAGAAGGCCGGCGCCTCGGAGGTCTATCTCGTCGAGCAGGCGATGATGGCGGCGATCGGCGCCGGACTGCCGATCACCGAGCCGTCCGGCAACATGATCGTCGACATCGGCGGCGGCACCACCGACATCGCGGTGATCTCGCTCTCCGGCATCGTCTACTCGCGTTCGGTGCGGGTCGCCGGCAACGAGATGGACGAGGCGGTGATCAACTACCTCAAGCGCAAGTACAACCTGCTGATCGGCGAGCGCACGGCCGAGCAGATCAAGTGGGAGCTCGGTTCCGCGTTCCCGCTGCGCGACCGCCTCACCATGGTGATCAAGGGGCGCGACCTGGTGGAGGGAATTCCGAAGGAGCTCACGATCTCCGACGAGGAGATCCGGGAGGCGCTCGCCGAGACCGTGAACGTGATCGTCGATGCCGTGCGCATGGCGCTCGAGCGCACGCCGCCGGAGCTCTCGGCCGACATCATGGACAAGGGCATCGTGCTCTCCGGCGGCGGCGCGCTGCTGCGCTCGCTCGACGAACGGATCCGAGCCGAGACCGGACTGCCGGTGGTGCAGGCCGAGGATCCGCTGGCCTGCGTCGTCCTCGGCACGGGCCGGGTGCTCGAGGACATGAACCTCCTGCGCAAGGTCTCGATTCGCTGATCGAGCGGGCGCCCGGAAACGTGAGTCGAACGGCAGTTCGTTGACACGACGCCGGAGCCAGCTGCTTCTCGCCGTGCTGCTCGTGGGACAATTGTTCCTGCTCGCCGCCCAGGAACCCGACCGCCAGGGTGCCGCGAATCTGCTCGAAGGGGTCGCGCTCCGCAGCCTCGGACCGTTCGCGTGGATCGTCGATCAGGCGAGTGAGCTCTTCTCGAGCGCCTCGCGCGGCGCGCGCAGCCGGCGCGAGCTGCTGGCGGAGAACCGCGAGCTGCGCGCCGAGCTGCTCGAGCTGCGGCGCGGCGCGCTGCGCCTCGAAGGCCTGGAACAGGAGAACGAGGGGCTGGCGCGGACGCTCGGCTTCTCCCGTCGCGAGCCCGGGCGCCTGCGCGCGGCCGAGATCGTCTACGCGGATTCGGGTTCCTGGCTGCGCTCGCTCATCCTCTACGTCGGCGGCGACAGCGGCGTGCGGATCAACCAGCCGGTGCTCACCGCGGACGGGCTGGTGGGGCGTGTCGTGCGGCTCGCCGGCGCCTACGCCAAGGTCCAGTTGATCACCGACCGCTCGGCCTCGGTGGGCGTGCAGCTCGAGCGGTCGCGCCGTCAGGCGGTGCTGCGCGGTTCGGCCCCCGGGCGGCTGCTGCTCGACTACGTGCCACGGCAGGCGAACGTCGAGGTCGGCGAGGCCGTGCTCACCGCCGGGATCGACGGCGTGTATCCGCGCGGCATCCCGGTTGGGACCGTGGTCTCGGTCGAACCGGGCGACGAGGTGCTGCTGCGCATCGTCGTCGAGCCGGCGGTCAACTTCTCGCGGCTCGACTTCGTCTATCTGCTCGAAGGCGAGACGGTTCCGCCGGAGCTCGAACGGGAGGGGCGCGATGCGGCTCGTTAGGTTCCTCCTCGCCCTCGCCGCCGCGGCGGTCCTGCACTTCTTCGGCACGAAGCTGTGGCCGGCCTTCCCGCGCGCCGTCGACCTCTTCCTGCTCGTGGCGATGCTCGAGGCGCGGAACGGGCGGCCGGTGTCGGGAATGTTCGCCGGGATGACCGCCGGCCTCGTCGCCGACGCTCTCTCGGGCGGTCCGTTCGGTCTCCACGGCTTCGCCAACACGGCCGTCGCCTACGGCACCGGCCGCGCCGCGCAGCAGCTGGTGGTGCAGCGCTCCACCAGTCTGGCGGCGATCTTCGCCGCCGGTGCGGCGGCGCAGCAGGCGATCCTCGCCGCGCTGGCGCTCGTCTTCCGCGATCGCGCCGAGCTGCCGGATCCGTTCTGGCTGCCAGTGCAGGTCGGAGCCTCGGCGCTCCTCGGGCTCCTCTGGACGTACTCCGCCGCGGCGCTCGCGCGCCGCTTCCGGTTCTGGCAGAAGAGCCGGACTTCCAAGCTGCAGATGCCGGGCTGAACGATGGCGCGCCCGGCGAAGCTCCTTGCCAGATCGTCCGGCGGGCGATAGAAGAAGATCGTGGAACGGATCGGCGAACACAAGGAGGCCCTGGTCGGGCGCGTGCGCGTCGTCAGCGGCGTGGTCGGCGTGCTGATCGCGGCGCTCGCCGGCGCCTTCTGGTTCGTGCAGATCGTGAAGGGCAGCCACTATCGCGACCTGGCGGAGAACAACCGGCTGCGCCGCATGGCGGTAAAGGCGCCGCGCGGCACGATCGTCGACCGCAACGGCCGGGTCCTGGTCGAGAATCTGCCGAGCTACAACCTCCTGCTCGATCGCAGCCGGGCCGCGAACGTGGCGGAGAGCCTGCGCTTCGCCTCGCCGATCCTCGGTCGTCCGCTGCCGGCCCTCGAGGAGCTGCTGCAGCGCTATCGCTCGCTGCCGAAGTTCCAGCCGGTCCTCCTGGGCGAGGGTTTGTCGCTCGAACAGGTCGCACGCGTCGAGGTCGAAGAGCTGTCGCATCCGGAGTTCCTCGTCGAGGTCAGCCATCGCCGGCTCTACCGGCTCGGCTTCCACGCGGCGCACGTCCTGGGCTACCTCGGCGAAGCGCGTCCGGACGAAGTCGCCGATCCGAAGGAGCATCTCGTGGTCGGCGACTGGGTGGGGCGCCGCGGCATCGAGCGCAGTTACGACGGTCGCCTGCGTGGCGAGGACGGCGAGCAGGTGGTGGTGGTCGACAGCCGCGGCCAGCCGGTCGAGGAGCTCGGCCGTGAGATGGGGCGCCCCGGCGAGCTCGTGCGGCTGACGCTCGACGCCGAGCTGCAGCAGGAGGCCGAGCGCCAGCTCGAAGGCAAGGTCGGAGCGATCGTGGCGCTCGACCCGCGAAACGGCGAGATCCGCGCCCTGGTCTCGTCGCCCTCGTTCGATCCCAACCTGTTCGCCCGCAGGCTTGCGGTCGACGACTGGAGAGCGCTGATCGACGACCCGTTCCGGCCGCTCCAGAACCGCGCCCTGCAGAGCGCCTACCCGCCGGGCTCGACCTTCAAGGTCATCGTCGCCGCCGCCGGTCTCGCCGAGGGGGTGATCGACACCCGGGACAGCGTCTACTGCGCCGGCGTCAAGACCTACTACAAGCGTCCGACCCACTGCTGGAAGGCGGGCGGCCACGGCCACATGAACCTCGAGTCGGCGCTCAAGAACTCGTGCGACATCTTCTTCTACGACCTCGGCCAGAAGCTCGGCATCGAGCGGATCGCGCGCTACGCGCGGATGTTCGACCTCGGCCAGGCGACCGGGATCGACCTCGACGGCGAGCGCAGCGGGCTGGTCCCCGATCCGGAGTGGAGCCTGAGAGCGCGACGTCGCGCCTGGTACCCGGGCGAGACGATCTCGGCGTCGATCGGACAGGGGGCGCTCCTGACCACGCCGATCCAGCTCGCGACCGTCTTCGCGGCGTTCGCCAACGGCGGCCGCCTGGTGACGCCGCACCTGGTCGAGGGCGCCGATGCGCCGTCGCACCCGCTGCCCCTCCCGGCCACGGTCCTCGATCCGATCCGGCGCGGTCTCTGGAAGGTGGTGAACGACAAGGGGACGGGCCAGGCCGCCTACGTCGCCGGAGCCGAGATCGCCGGCAAGACCGGAACGACGCAGGTGGTCACCCACACCGCCTTCGAGGACAGCAGCCTGCGCCCCTGGGAAGAGCGCAATCACGCCTGGTTCGCCTCGTACGCGCCGTTCTCCAACCCGACGATCGTCATCGTCGTCTTCATCGAGCACGGCGGCCAGGGTTCGCGCGCCGCCGCGCCGGTGGCCAAGGCTCTCTATGAGAAATTCCTCGGGCCAGCTCTCGGCCCCGCTGCCGCTTCCTGACCAGCGGCCGCGCTTCGCGCACCTGTCGGGCGTCCGCTGGGGACTCCTGGCCGCGGCTCTGGCGCTGACGGTGCTCGGCCTCGCCACCGTGCACAGCGCTTCGGCCGAGACGGGCGCCGACTTCGTCAAGCGCCAGCTCGTCTGGGTCGGCGTCGGACTCGTCGCGATGGTGGTCGCCTTCAGCTTCAACTACCACACGCTGCTGTCGTACTCGCTGCCGCTCTATCTGACGAGCCTCGCGGCGCTGGCGCTGGTGCTCTTCCTCGGCCACGAGGCGGGCGGCGCACAGGGCTGGTTCCGGATCGGCTCGATCGGCATCCAGCCGTCGGAGTTCGCCAAGCTGGTGACGGCGCTCTATCTCACGCGCTATCTCGCCGCGCCGTCCGGTCGCGAGCTGCCGCTGCGGCAGATCCTCGCGGCGACGGCGATCGTCGGTGCGCCGATGGTCCTCATCGTCCTCGAACCCGACCTCGGCGGCGCCGCGATGTTCGTCCCGATGGCGGCCGGGATCCTGCTGGTCGCCGGGGTGCGCGCGCGCCTCCTGCTGGCGACGGCGATCGTCGGTCTGGTGCTCGGACTGCTGGTGTGGAACGTCGGGATGCAGACCTACCAGCGGCAGCGCGTGCTCACCTTCCTCGCGCCCGACACCGACCCGCTCGGTGCCGGCTATCAGGTGCGGCAGTCGAAGATCGCCGTCGGATCGGGCGAGCTCACCGGCCGCGGATACGGGCAGGGGACGCAGAGCCAGCTGCGCTTCCTGCCGGCGCGGCACACCGACTTCGTGCTCGCGGTGCTGGCAGAGGAGTGGGGCTTCGTCGGTGTGGCGACGGTGCTCGGTCTCTACGCTCTCTATCTCTGGAACGTCGCCGCGGTGGCGATGCGCTCCCGCGACCGCGCCGGCATCCTGCTGGTCGTCGGTCTCGGGAGCGTCGTCGCCTTCCACGTGCTCTACAACTCGGCGATGGTGATCGGCCTCGTCCCGGTGACCGGGATCCCGCTGCCGTTCCTCTCCTACGGCGGCAGCTTCACCCTGATCAACTTCGTCTCGCTCGGTCTGATCCTCGGCGTCGACTTCCGGCGGTTCGTGAATCGATAGAAAGGGAGGGCGCGCGCCCTCCCTCGGTCGTCGGGCGGAGCCCTCCTCCCTCACCCTCCGCGGTCGCGGACCGCTCGGTCCGCTCCGTGGCTTGGCCTTCAACCCTTGCAGCGCTCGGGTGGGGCGCGTCGGCGGCATCGTGTCGCGCGCAGGAGCGAGGGCACCCCGGCGAGCCGTTTGCCGCGTGCCGCCGTGAGGCGGCGGCTTCTATTTACGCGGCGGCGAGAACGGGGTCCCCGCTCCGAGCACGACACGATGCCGCCGACGCGGCCGACAAGGACAGCGCCGTTGCGCGGCCGACAAGGACGGCGCCGTTGCGCGGTCGAGCTGGACAGCGCCGCTGCGCGGCCTGGCCGAAGGTCAGTTTCCGGCCGGGGCGCCCGAAGCCTTGCCGTTCGCTGCCGGCACCGGGAAGCCGCGATCGCGCATCAGAGCGTCGATCTTGGCATCACGGCCGCGGAAGGCGCGGTAGCCGTCGGCGGGGTCGATGGTGTTGCCGACCCGGAAGACGTCGTCCCGCAGCCGCCCGGCGACCGCCTCGTCCCAGGCTCCCTTGCCCTCGAGGAACGCCTCCCAGGCGTCGGCGGTCAGCGTGTCGGCCCAGAGATAGCTGTAGTACGCCGCCGAGTAGCCGTCGCTCGAGAAGACGTGGTTGAACTGCGGCGTCCGGTGGCGCATGACGAGCTCCTTCGGCATGCCGAGGGCGTCGAGCGTCTCCTTCTCGAATCTGTCGGGATCGATCCTCCCGCCGCCGGCGAGGTGCAGCTTCATGTCGACCAGCGCGCTCGCCAGGTACTCGACGGTGGCGAACCCCTGATTGAACGTCGCCGCTCGTTCGATGCGGTCGACGATCTCCTTCGGCATCGGCTTGCCGGTGGTGACGTGGAGCGCGAAGCGATCGAGGACCTCGGGCGTCGACAGCCAGTGCTCGAGCAGCTGCGACGGGAACTCGACGTAGTCGCGCGCCACCGCGGTGCCGGCGAGCGTCGGATAGTTGACCGACGAAGAGAGCCCGTGCAGCGCATGGCCGAACTCGTGGAACAGCGTCTCGGCGTCGTCCCAGGAGATCAGCACCGGCTCGCCCGAAGCCCCTTTCACGAAGTTCGAGTTGTTGGAGACGATCGTCGTCACCTCGCCGTCGAAGCGCTCCTGCGTGCGATAGGCGTTCATCCAGGCGCCCGAGCGCTTGCCGGCGCGGGCGTAGGGATCGAAGTACCAGAGACCGATGTGACGGTGACTCTTCTTGTCGGTCACTTCCCAGACCCGGACGTCGGGATGAACGACCGGCACCTTCCCGACGGGAAGGGCGGTGAATTCGAAGCCGAAGAGACGGCCGGCGACGTAGAACATCCCGTCGCGGAGCCGGTCGAGCTGCATGTAGGCCTTGACGGCGTCGGTGTCGAGGTCGTAGCGCGCCTTGCGCACCTTCTCCATGTAGTAGCGGTAGTCCCACGGGGCGATGGTCAGCTTCTCACCGCGGCCGGCGGCGGCTTCGGCGTCGGCCAGCGCCTGCATGTCGGTGACCTCCTCGTGGACACGCGCGACCGCCGGCGGCCAGACCGCCTCGAGCAGCGCGACGGCACGCTCCGGGTTCTTGGCCATCGCATTCTCGAGCCGCCAGTGGGCGTGGCTCTCGTAGCCGAGCAGGCGTGCCCGCTCGTAGCGCAGCTGGAGGATCTCGGTGATGATCGCGTTGTTGTCGGTCGCGCCGCCCTTGTCGCCGCGCGACACGAAGTTCTTCCACACCTTCTCGCGCAGATCCCGGCGCGACGAGAAGGTGAGGAACGGGTCGGCGCTCGACCGCGTATTGAGGATCACCCACCTGCCTTCGAGGCCCTTCGACTGCGCGGCCGCCGCCGCCCCCGAACGGAGCGAGTCGGGGAGGCCGGCGAGATCGGCCTCGTTCGCGAGGACGACGAAGTCGTCGGTCTCGTCCGCCAGGACGTTCTGGGAGAACGACGTGTAGAGGCCGGCGAGGCGCTGGTTGATCTCGGAGAGGCGGCCCTTCGCCGTCTCGTCGAGGCGGGCGCCCGCGCGCACGAAGTTGGTGTAGTGAAGCCAGACCAGACGCTGCTGCTCGGGCGTGAGGCCGCTCGATTCGCGCGTCTCGTAGACCGCGGCGATGCGGGCGAAGAGGGGCGCGTTCTGGGTGATCTTGTCGCCGAAGGCGGCGAACCGGGGCGCCATCTCGCGCTCGACCGCCTGCATCTCTGGTGTGCTCATCGTGCTGGCCATCACGCCGTAGAGAGTCTGGACCCGGTCGAGGGTGCGTCCCGAACGTTCGAGCGCGGCGATGGTGTTGTCGAACGTCGGCTTCGCCGCGTCGGCCGCGATGGCGTCGATCTCCGCGAGCTGCTCGGTCATCGCCGCGTCGAGCGCCGGAACGAAGTCGGCGACGCGGATCCTGTCGAAAGGCGGCACGCCGCCGTACGGCCCTTTCCACGGTTCGAGCAGCGGATTGGCGGCGAGCGCTGCGGAAGCGGCGACGAGCGTCGTCATCGCGGCGACACCCAGACGCAGAACGAGAGGTTTCGACATGTCGGAGTCTCCATGGTGTGCGGGGGCGCCGGAGGGGATGTTCGTCTCCGGCGGAGGGATTCTATCCGCCCGCCAGTTCCTACGTCTTGGAGGTGTCAAGGATTGCGGTCGCACCGCGCGCCGAATGTGCGAATCAGCACTTCGGGCGGCGACGTGCTCTCGACCATCCTCCGGCTAGAGCGCATTTCCTGATCTGCTAGCTTCGACGAACGACGCGCATCGACTACGAAGATGGTTCCGGCTAGAGCCCATTTCCTGATCTGCTAGCTTCTCGGTCGGCTTCGTGGTGTAGCGGTCGCTGTTCCGGCTAGAGCGCATTTCCTGATCTGCTAGCTTCTTCGCGCCGCTCCCCGAACAGCTCGACACGGTTCCGGCTAGAGCGCATTTCCTGATCTGCTAGCTTCCCGGAATGGCGGGTTGACCTGGGTCCGCATGTTCCGGCTAGAGCGCATTTCCTGATCTGCTAGCTTCTCAGTGCCCAGAGGAGACAGCCCCAGCCGGGTTCCGGCTAAAGCGCATTTCCTGATCTGCTAGCTTCTGTCTCTGCCGTTGCATCACAACCGATGGAGTTCCGGCTAGAGCGCATTTCCTGATCTGCTAGCTTCTCCACAGATCGAAGCCACCGCGCAGAGCGTGTTCCGGCTAGAGCGCATTTCCTGATCTGCTAGCTTCCGCTTCGCCGCCGGCCGCGTGGACGTGAAGTTCCGGCTAGAGCGCATTTCCTGATCTGCTAGCTTCATACCCGCCGAGCACCCCGCGGCTGCACCCGTTCCGGCTAGAGCGCATTTCCTGATCTGCTAGCTTCACGCCAGCCAGACAGCAGCAGACGACAAGAGTTCCGGCTAGAGCGCATTTCCTGATCTGCTAGCTTCTGACTCTGCTACCATCGCAAGCTGCGATATGTTCCGGCTAGAGCGCATTTCCTGATCTGCTAGCTTGGAAGAGGCCGAGGCGTTCGCCTGCCAGAAGTTCCGGCTAGAGCGCATTTCCTGATCTGCTAGCTTCTCGCTTCACGCTGCCCTCCGCGCTGGGTTGGTTCCGGCTAGAGCGCATTTCCTGATCTGCTAGCTTCTCGTGTGGCGCTGGCGCTGAGGGCTCCTTTGTTCCGGCTAGAGCGCATTTCCTGATCTGCTAGCTTCTCCGGGCTTAGTGACCGCACAGGCAACCAAGTTCCGGCTAGAGCGCATTTCCTGATCTGCTAGCTTCCGACGAGCCGATCCTGATGCTGGAGCTCCCGTTCCGGCTAGAGCGCATTTCCTGATCTGCTAGCTTCTATGCAGAGCAGCTGGTGGCGGAGGTTGATGTTCCGGCTAGAGCGCATTTCCTGATCTGCTAGCTTCTGGTGGCTGCGCGACCGGGAGAACGGGACCGTTCCGGCTAGAGCGCATTTCCTGATCTGCTAGCTTCCCCGGCGTCCGCCACTGCCGCGCCGCAGCGGTTCCGGCTAGAGCGCATTTCCTGATCTGCTAGCTTCCGAGGAGCTCGAGGCCAAGAAGGCGACCTTGTTCCGGCTAGAGCGCATTTCCTGATCTGCTAGCTTCCCGCGAGCTGCGCGCGGTCGAGCGGCAGGCGTTCCGGCTAGAGCGCTTTTCCTGATCTGCTAGCTTCGCGGAAGTCGCTGTTGAACCGCAGGCAAGGGTTCCGGCTAGAGCGCATTT
>JBFWYP010000036.1:0-39254 GCA_050186295.1 Thermoanaerobaculia bacterium
ACCAGAGATACAGCAGCAGCAGTCGCCTGGCGTGGTGGTTGTCGACCGAGTCGCGGCGCGGCCAGGGATCTCCGCTCTCTCCGGCGAAGAAGCGCTCCATCTGCGGCCGCAGTCCGAGCTCGTCGACCCAGCCGCCGCGATCGAGCACCACGTCGCGGGCGAGGTCGCGGAACGACGGGACCTGCTCGATCCAGGAGGCGGCGATCGAGGCGCCGAACTTGGCGCGGGAGGAGATCTCCGGCGGCAACAGGCCGTTGCGTCGCGCGACCTCGCGCAGCAGCCACTTGTTCTCGCCGTCCCTGAGCAGCCACTCGCGCGGTGTGCGGTAGGCGATTCCGGCGATCCGCCGGTCGAGGAACGGCGCCCGCGCCTCGAGCGAGACCGACATCGACGCCTTGTCGACCTTCATCACATAGTTGTTCGGCAACTGCCGCTCGGCCTCGAAGCGCCGGATCGCTTCGAAGAGTCCGCCACCCACCGCACGTCGGTATTCCCGGAGGATCCGCCGGAAGGCTCCGAACTGGCTGCCGAATCTCTGGCCCGCGTAGCGCTGGTAGAGACGGAACTGCCGAAACAGGCCACTGCCCTTCTCCGGCTCCGTCTGCTCGAAGATCGGATAGCCGCCGAACAGCTCGTCGGAGCCCTCCCCCACCAGGGCGACCTTGAATCCCAGCCCGCGGAACTTCCGGTAGAGGATCCGCGTCGAGACCGTTCCCCAGTCGGCGAACAGGTCGTCGAAGATCCAGGCGTCGTCGACGATCTCGTCGGCGATCTCCTGCGGGCGAATCTCCACCTCGTGGTGGTCGGTGCCGAGGAACTGCGCCACCCGGCGGGCCGGCTCCCGCTCGTCGACCGCCGAATCGGCGAACGCCATCGTCACCGTCGTCAGCCGGGCGTCCCGCGCCGCGTAGGCGGCGACCAGACTCGAATCGATCCCGCCGGAGAGCAGCAGTCCGACGGGGACGTCGGCGATCAGGTGCTCGCGAACGACCCGACCGAGTGTGTCGTGGAGCTCGGCCGCCCGGTCGTCGCCGCTACGGCGATCGTCGCGTTCGACCGGCGGCGGCTCGAAGTGACGGAATCTCCGGCGAATCCCGGATCTGCCGACCTCGATCACCTCGCCCGGCAGGACCTTTCGCACGCCCTGCAGCATCGTGGCGTCGCCGTCGAAGACGTAGCCGAACTCGAGGAACTGGGAGAGGGAGGCTCGATTCGCCTCGGGCGAGAATCCGGGCAGCTCCAGGAACGCCTTGACCTCCGAGGCGAAGAGCACCCCGCCACCGCGCCGCTCGTGGAAGTAGAGCGGCTTCATTCCGGTCGCATCGCGCGCCAGCCAGAGCCGCTCCGCGCGCTCGTCCCAGATTGCCAGCGCGAACATGCCGGCGAAGCGCGCGAAGCAACCCTCTCCCCAGGCGGCGAACGCTCGCAGCACGACCTCGGTGTCGCCGCTGGTCGCGAATCGCTGGCCGAGGCCCTCGAGCTCGGTGCGCAGCTCGCGGAAGTTGTAGAGCTCCCCGTTGTAGACCAGGACCAGCCCGCGCTCCCGCTCCACCATCGGCTGATGGCTCGCCGCCGAGAGATCGATGATCGAGAGCCGCAGGTGAGCCAGCCCGACACCGCCGTCCGGCGAGAGGAACTCACCGCGATCGTCAGGGCCTCGGTGCGCGATCGCCCGCGCCAAGGCTCGCAGCGCCTCCACGTCGGCCGCCTCTCCCGCGGGTGCGATCCAGCCAGCGATTCCGCACATCGCTCAGATCGATTCGTAGATGCGTTCAGTCTGCGGTTCGACCCTCGGCAGGAGCTCGTTTCGGCGAAACAGCAGATCCGCCTCGACCAGCGCGAAATCTCCAGTGTGCCACGCGCGTTGTCCTATCAGATGGAATCCATGTGCGATCAGATAGTCGAATACTTCCGAGAATCGAGCACCACCTTCATAGAGCGGACGAATGCCCGATTCGACAAAGATGTAGTCAATCCGCGAAAGGCTGGCCTCCGCTCCTTTCAGCACTTCCATCTCAAAGCCCTGAACGTCGATCTTGAGAAGAAAAATCTCCTCCAGATCGCAGCTACTCAAGTATTCATCGAGAGTAAGGATCCTGACCGCGACCTTCTCGATGGAACCGGTTCTGTACTCCAGCGCATCCCAGGTCGCCGCCCGTGGAACCAGCAAGGAGTTCGAGACCTCTGATTCGGCCAGCAGGTGGAGCTCAGCGGAACCAGCTGTCGATCCCACGGCTGCCTCTATCAGGAAGGTATTCTGCTCGCTGCCGTAGAGTTCCTTACAACGCGCATAAGAGACTGGCGTCGGTTCGAATGCGTGAACAATCGCTCCAGGGCACCAGTCTCTCCAACAGTGAAAGAACCAGCCATGGTGAGCGCCGACGTCGATCACAACGTGTGGCCCCGCGACCGGCCCAATCCGCTCGAGAAGTTGCCAGTCGGTATGAAGGCGCCGCTCGGGCAGGCCGAGTACTCGCTTGATTGGACGCTTGAGCGCGGTCGGAATGAGTCGTTTCAGGAAAGATAGGAACATGACCCGAAGAGTGAGTTGGCCTTCTCAGACCAGCTTCGCAGAACTGGTCAGCGCCGATTCACTCGATAGTTTTCGGCGCTTCAGATACCAGGCGTAGGTCGATTCGATGCCGGCACGAAGGTCGATCTTGTGCCGCCACCCCAGGGCGTGCAGGCGGGAGACATCGAGGAGCTTGCGCGGCGTGCCGTCCGGCTTCGAGGTGTCGAACCGCAGTGCCATCCCGGGAGCGACCACGTCGCGGATCATCTCCGCGAGCTCACGGATCGAGAGATCCTCGCCGGTCCCGACGTTGATGTGCCCGTCGCCGTCGTAGTGCCGCATCAGGTGCAGGCAGGCGTCGGCGAGATCGTCGACGTGCAGGAACTCGCGCTTCGGCGATCCCGTTCCCCAGATCTCGACCGAGGTGGCGCCGGACTCCCGCGCATCCTCGAACTTCCGCATCAGCGCCGGGAGGACGTGCGAGCTCGTGAGATCGAAGTTGTCGTTCGGGCCGTACAGGTTGGTCGGCATCGCCGAGACGAAGTCGCAGCCGTACTGCCGCCGGTACGCCTGGCAGAGCTTGATGCCGGAGATCTTGGCGATCGCGTACGGCTCGTTCGTCGGCTCGAGGAGGCCGGTGAGCAGCTCCTCCTCCTTCATCGGCTGCGAGGCGTTCCGTGGATAGATGCAGGAGCTACCGAGATAGAGCAGGCGACGGGCGCCGGTGAGGTGGGCTGCGTGAACCACCGTCGCATGGATCATGAGATTGTCGTAGATGAACTCGGCCGGCCGGCTCGAGTTGGCCAGGATCCCGCCCACCGTCCCGGCGACCAGGAAGATGTACTCGGGGCGGAACTCCTCGAACCAGCGGTTCACCGCCGCCTGATCGCGCAGGTCGAGTTCCTGGCGGGTGGCCGTGAGGACGTTCGTGAAGCCGTCGGCCGCGAGCCTCCGGGCGATGGCCGAGCCGACCAGGCCGCGATGGCCGGCGATGAAGATCGGTGCGTCCCGGGGGATCTCGGTGGTAGGCAAGGTCGGTTTCAGAGTCGCGGTGAACGAAAATCCTACCAGACCGCTCGCCGGCTCAGATTCCGCCGGTCAACAGCCAGCGACGCCGGCGGAGCGCATTCCGAGCCGTTCCGGGCCAGGAGCAGCGCGGCAGCGCCTGCGGGTCGTCGGAGCTCCGGATCGGTCGCGACTGAACGATCGCGGCTTGGGCATAATGGCGCCGGGTGATCCGTTCGTCCCCCTCGAGCCGACTCCCGAACGGGAAAGAATAGGCGGCGGGCGGCTCCCGGAGAACCTCCGCCAGGGTGGCCTTGGCCTGCGCGAGGTCGGCCTCGAACTCGGCATCGGTCAGAAGGTGGCGCGGCTCGTGCCGGAGGCCATGGCTCGCGACCTCTACTCCTTTCGTCTCCGCCGCGCGCAGATCGTCCGCGGAAGGGTAAAGCTCCGCCGCCAGCTCGATCTCGCGTCCCGAGGAATCTTCCTTCTGCGACGCGCGCCGCAGTGTTTCGCGGAGCGGTTCTCGCGGCGCGACGAAGCGGGCCCATTCGAGGAGCGCGCGGGTCGAGCCCAGCCGATCGGCCTCGGGCTCCGGGAGCTGCTCCCCGAGAACCCGCCGGAACCGGGCCTCCGCGCCGGGATCGCGCAGATGGAAGTAGAGCTGGTGCTCCCAGATCAGGGCCGTCCTGTCGAGCATGCTCGCTGTCTGGAAGATCGTCGCGGGAATCCCGAGGCGATGCGGGATCTCGAGACCTTGAGTGTAGTTGTCGTGGAACCCGTCGTCGAAACAGACCAGAATGCCGATCTGGTCGGGCTCGGGCCACCAGCCCTCTCTCAACTGCCGGAAGTTGGTGAAGGTCGCGCGCTGGTTCTTCCAGAAGACGAGGTCGCGTTCGAGTTCAGCCGGCTCCGTGACCGGCGGCCCGAACGATTCGAGGAACGGGAAGCGACCGGGCGTGTCGACGCGGTGGTAGAGAAGGCAGAGAACGGTGCCGCGGAGCCGCCTCCTCCAGTAGGCCCCGCTCCCCGGCACGAAGGCGAGGTCGAGGAGCCGGTTCGCAACTCTGCCGAGCGCCGTCATCGCCCGGGGGTCACGGTTCGGACCTGCGCGTCGATCACGGTCCTGGCCTCCAGGTATCGGCGGATCACGCCCTCGCGGATCATCCGATTCGCTCGCACGTGCAGCCACGGCTCGTAGACGAAGCCGGTGCGCCGCAGGTAGAGCCGGCCTTCCTCCCACTGCGGAACCCGAGGAGCGCTTCCTGACTCGAACAAGCCGATCGCCTCAAGAAAGAGATCGAACCCCTGGCGGAAGTTCCTGAGCTGGATCCACTCGTACAGGTCGTCCGCTTCGAGCGGCGTCTGCGCCGAGAGGATGATGTCGCCGCTGTCGATTCCGGGATCGATGTGGTGCACCGTGACTCCGATCCACTCCGGATGATTCTCGAGGAGCGCCCAGAGGTTGCAGTTCCCGCCGCGCGTGTAGGGCGAGAGACCGGTGTGCAGGTTCACGAATCCGCACCGGATCCCGCCCGCCAGATCGAGCACGGGAGCGCGCAGAAGATTCGTCCCGTTGACGCAGACCAGATCAGCGCCCGAAGCCGCGATCATGGCGACCACCTCCGGGCTGTTGACGTCGGCGGTCCGGAGGATCCGCGGGCCGATCGGGAGCGCCGGCGGCCCGTCTCTGTCCCAGAACAGCCGGCGCTCGAGCTCGGCGACCCGGGCGCCCAGCGAGCGGGCGAGCCACCGCGCGCGGAGATGGCGTGCCAGCAGGACAGGATTGCGGTACCGCTGCACACGCTCCGAGATTCGATTCCGCGAAGGCGGCGTCGCGTGGATGACGACCCCGACGAGTTGGTGCAACTCGGCGAGGCGCCGCAGGAAGTGACGTTGAGGTGTCCCGTCGCAACAGAGCGCGACGATGCGGAGCTTCTCTCCCGGGTTCACGAAGAGAGAGGATCGCACAAGGATGCCGGCCCCGGCTCTGGTAGTCTTTCAGGCCACCACAGGCGTGATGGAATCAACACTAAAGCAAACTCCCGAAGAGGGCTATTTCGGCCACCAGCACCTGACGGTCATCCAGCCCACCAGGGGCTGGCGCGCACTCGATCTGCGCGAGCTCTGGGCCTACCGCGAGCTGCTCTGGGTCCTGGCCCTGCGCGACATCCAGGTGCGCTACAAACAGACCGCCCTGGGCGCGAGTTGGGCGATACTGCGCCCGCTCCTGACGATGCTCATCTTCACCGTCGTGTTCGGACGATTCGCCAAGATCCCCTCGGACGGAATCCCTTACTCGATCTTCGTCTTCGCCGGACTCATGCCTTGGACGTACTTCGCTTCGGCGGTCGCCTCGTCCGGAGCATCCCTGGTCGGTTCGGCCAACCTGGTCAGCAAGGTCTATTTTCCGCGGCTCATCGTGCCGCTTTCGGCGATCGGTGCAAGCCTGGTCGACCTGCTCGTCTCGGCCGGAGTCCTCTTCATCCTCATGGCATGGTACGGGGTGGGCTGGAGCGCGAATCTGCTCGCGGCTCCCTTCCTCGTGCTGGCCGTCACGTTCACCGCGCTCGGAGTCGGTGTCCTGCTGGCAGCGATCACCGTCACCTACCGTGACGTGAACCACCTCCTGCCATTCCTGATCCAGACCTGGCTTTACGTCACGCCGGTCATCTATCCGTCATCCCTGGTTCCCGAGCGCCTGCGGCCCCTGCTCGACCTCAATCCGATGACCGGTCTGATTGAAGCCTTTCGGTCGGCATTCCTCGGGCGTCCGTTCGATGTCCGTTCGCTCGCGATCTCGCTCGGCATCTCGCTGGCGCTCTTCGGCGTCGGCGTCGCCTACTTCGAGCGGGTCGAGCGCCGCTTCGCGGACGTGATCTGAGACGACCATGCCCCTGAAATCTTTACGACGCTCCGGCTCGACAGCCGGCCGGCGGGTGCCAGCAGACAAGAGTCAGCCGCCGGCTCCGCCCCGGATCCTGCTCTCCAACGACCCGCGGAGCCGACGTGGGCGCTGAGGCTGCGATTCGCTGCAAAGGCCTCTGGAAGGAGTATCGGCTCGGCGGACTGAAACCGACGCACGACACCTTCTACGATCTTCTCTCGTCCGCGCTCCGGAGGACGTTCCGTCGTGGCAGCGGCCCGCAGACGTCCGGCGATCAACCGCATTCCACCGCCACTTCGAACGAGAAGTTCTGGGCACTCCGCGACCTCAACTTCGAGATCGCTCCCGGCGAGGTCGTCGGCATCATCGGCAGGAACGGAGCAGGGAAATCGACCCTGCTCAAGGTCCTGTCGCGAATCACAGAACCCACTCGCGGGCGGATCGAGATCCGGGGCCGGGTCGCCAGCCTCCTCGAAGTCGGCACCGGATTCCATCCGGAGCTCTCGGGCAGGGAGAACATCTACCTGAACGGTGCGATACTCGGGATGACTCGCCGCGAGATCGCCACACGATTCGACGAGATCGTGGCCTTCGCGGAGGTGGAGCGGTTTCTCGACACTCCGGTGAAGCGCTATTCGAGCGGAATGTACATCCGCCTCGCGTTCTCGGTCGCTGCACATCTGGATCCGGACATCCTCGTCGTCGACGAAGTCCTCGCAGTGGGCGATGCGGCGTTCCAGAAGCGCTGCCTCGACAAGATGGGGGAGGTCCGTGGTCACGGGCGCACGGTGCTGTTCGTGAGCCACAACATGACCGCGATTCAGGAGCTCTGCGATCGCGCGCTGCTTCTCGAGGAAGGGACCGTCCAGCTCGACGGGCCCGTCCAGAACGTCATTGCCGACTACCTGAGCGGTACCGGCGAGCGGACTTCGGTCCGGTGGTCCCGCCCGGAGACATCTCCTGGGAACGACTCAGTGAGGCTGCGCTCCGTCCGTGTCTACTGCCGCGACGACAACTCCACCGACCTGCGGAACGACGTCGCGATCTCGGTCGAAGTCGAGTTCTCGTGCCGGGACGCCGGCGCGCGCGACCTCGCGGTCTGCATCTACCTCCGGGATGCGCTCGGAGGCCCCGTACTGGTTTCGTTCAACACGGATCGCGCCAGCACGAGGGAAGTGGGCTGGTATGCACGACCACACGCTCCGGGAGTTTTTCGCGCGACGTGCAATCTTCCCGCCTTCCTTCTCAACGATCAGCACTACTCCATTTCCGTCTTCGTTTCCCATCTCTGCCCCTGGAGGCCCCAGGCAGTCGCGGAACGCGTGTTGACCTTCGCTGTGCGAGATTCGGGGAGCATGCGCGAAGCTGGCCAGTCGGGAACGTGGGAGGGCGCCGTCCGGCCGAGACTGGAATGGCGGACCGAGCCCGTCGCTGGGGATCTCGAGTGACCCTGGGCTCCGGCAGCAGATGAAGACACTGTTCATCGGCATCACGAGCTGGAACAGCGAGAGCTTCATCGCTCACGCGATCAGGGCGTGGGCCCGGACGACCCGGGTACCGCATCGCATCGTCGTCTGGGACAACAAGTCCGGAGATTCCACTCCCCGGATGGTGATCGAGGCCGGCGCCGAGCTCGTCTCCCGCCAATCGACGCAGCCCGAAGCGATCAACGGCCTGCTGCGGATGGCGTCCGAAGAGTACGTTCTCTTGGTCCACTCCGACGTCATCGCCCTCTCCGAAGACTGGTTCGATGTCTGCGCGGCAGAGCTTTCGCGACCCGACATCGCGCTTGTCTCGCCCGAGGACATCGGCTGCGGGCCCTACAGCCGGCCCTTCGGCCGCGGGATGCCCGAAAGCTCGTTCCTGCTCTTCGACCGGCGCAGACTCCGACGGCTTCTCGATCTGCGCTGGGCACGGATCGGCAGGTTGAGAGCTCCCCGCAGAGTGCTCGATCTCGACGCACCCCACCTCACCCACTGGCTTCCGGACCGGCTCCGACAGGCCGGCCTCGGCTGGTCGGCGATGAACGTGCAGCCGTCGGACCGCTCGGCGACACACCTGTACGGGCCTTACTCCGGTGGAGGTGTCTGGTCCGAGGAGCTGGAATCGTTGCGGTACGGGCTCGGAAACTTCTATCACCTGTCCGGAGTCGTGACGCACTACCACAACTGGTACGACCGGGTTCCGAAGCAGTCCGAAGATTCGGAACGCCCGACCGGAGCCCGAGACTTTCCCCCGGACTACGTACGCGACTACACGCGGACCTTTCTCCACGACCTCGAATCCGGCACCCTGCGGATTCCGCGACCCCGGGAGCGCGACCGGGAACCGGTCGCGCTCTAGCCTGCCGATCATGCGGAGCGGAATTCGCGCCGGCCGGGCCGCCCATTTCCTCGACTCAGGCGAGCTCGCCGATTCGCCGCCGAACGACGCTCTCGTCCGCACCTACTTCGAAGCAGGGCTCGACGTCGATCTCTACGCGCCCGCTGGCTCGCGGATTCTCCACTCCTACGGCGAGTCGGCATCGACCCACACCGCGGAGTTCGGATTCCGGTGGCTCGCGAGGAACGCACTCCGTCCGGGTTGGGGTCGCTATGCGATCTTCTCCGCCACGGCCGAGGACCCGCTCGCCGTCGCTGGATGCCTCGCGCGAGCCCACCGCCGGCCGTTCATCGCCCTCGTCGACGAGATCAAGACCGGCTCCTACAGCGGGAACAGAACTGCCCGCTGGAAGCGGCTCTGCCAGTGGGCGATCCGTACGGCCGATCTCCGGATCGTGAACGACGAGGTCCGCATCGAGCTCCTTCGGCAGTACGCGGATCTCACCCCCGCTGCCCGAACGCTCGTCTACCCGGGAGGTTACGTGAACCCTCCTGCGGCGTGCGACCGAACAGCCCAGCGCCAGGCCTGGTCGGTCACGGAGGACGCCGTCGTCATCGGCTTCTCAGGAGGCTTCAATCTGACGGCCGGCGTCCACTGGCTCCTGGACACTGTCCGACTCCGTGAGTCCCTTCACGCCGTCGTGCAGCCACTTGGAATTGACGACCTGGTTCGCGATCTCTTGAGCCGCCTCGAACCGAGAGACCGGTTCCATTTCTCCGAGAAGCGCCTGACCTGGGCCGAGGCCTGGTCGCAGGCCGCAGCGATCGACATCGGAGTCGCTGTCTATCTCAACGAAGCGCCGCAGTTCCAGGCAATGGGAGTCAGCTCGAACCGTCTGTGCATGTTCCTCGCCATGGGAGTCCCCGTCATCACGAGCGTGCAGGACAGTTTCCGGTTCGTGCTGGACTACGACTGCGGGAGAATGGTGCGAAATCAGGAGGAGTTCCTTGCCGCCGTCGACGAGATCTCCGTTCGCCGGGAAGCGATGAGCGCCAATGCACGACGCTGCTGGAACGAATATGTCGCGACCGAGCGGAGGTATTCCGAGCTCGCCGGCGCCGTTAGGGCGCTGCTGAAATGACGGGTTTGCTTTACCTTGCCGTTGCGGCGGCGATCGCGGTCACAGCGCTGGCCGTCGCCGCAGCGCTGGTCCTCCGCAGGAAGAATCGGCTGCTCTGGGGACAGATCTGGGGCATCGAGAGCCAGCTCACTTCGATTCGGTCGCAACTGCTGAGCCTCGAGAAATCCGCCTTGCTGCAGAGTGTCGCCGACGCCCGCCTCCCGGCGATGCTCCCGTCCCAGCACGGAGAAGATCTGCTCGCCTGGCGGTTCTTCGGCGGGAAGAGGGCCGGAACATTCGTCGAGGCCGGGGCATTCGACGGTATCGGCTTCAGCAACACCTATTTTCTCGAGGCAATGGGTTGGCACGGCCTCCTGATCGAGCCGAATCCGGTTCATTTCGAGAGCTGCCGGAAGAATCGACCCTTCAGCACCGTGGTGCACGCCGCTCTCGATCGACCTGGCTCACCCGGGCAGACCGAGTTGACCATTCCTACCTCGAGCGACTCGGACCTCGAGATGCTCGCCTTCACCAATCTCTCGGAGACACACAGGCGACGACTCGGTCAGAGCCCGTACCAGTCCAGAACCGTTGCCGTCCCCACGGCCACGCTGAACGAGTTGCTGGAGGCCTTCCGGCCACCCCTGGATCTCCTGAGTCTCGACCTGGAAGGAAGCGAGCTCCGGGCCCTGGAGGGGATCGATCTCGACCTCTGGCAGCCGGCACTGATCGTCGTCGAGGACAACGCCAACAGCCCGAGCGGCCCACTCCATTCCTATCTCGCCGCGTTCGGGTACGAGGAACGCCTTCGTGCCGGGCCGAATCTGTTCTTCGCCAGGAAGGGCGACCGCCGCTCCTTCGAGGCGCACTGATTCAACACGGATTCACGGGGAACTGTCGACGTCTTGCCGCACCTGTCGCGAAAAGGGCGCCCGAGAGCTCCCGCCGGCCCGAGAAGGCCGGCAGCGCTCCACTCAGACCTCGCCCGCGCCCCTGAGTGCGATCCTCGTCCCCATCACGAGTCGATCCATCTTCGTCCTCAAGAAGCAGTCGAGCGCCTCCGCCGGGGTATTCACGATCGGCTCGTTCTCGTTGAACGAGGTGTTGAGTACGATCGGCACTCCCGTCTCCCGTTCGAAGGCCTGGATCAGCCGCCAGTAGCGGGCGTTCGAGCGTTCGGAGACGGTCTGCAGCCGGCCGGATCCGTCGACGTGGGTCACCGCCGGGATTTTCTCCCGCTGCTCGGGCCGGATCGGATAGACCTTGAGCATGAACGGATCGGGATAGCTCTTCGTGAACCAGTCGCCGACCCGCTCCTCGAGGATCGACGGTGCGAACGGCCGGAACGATTCGCGGCGCTTGATCTTCAGGTTGAGGACGTCCTTCATGTCGCCGCGGCGTGGATCGGCGAGGATCGAGCGCTGCCCCAGCGCCCGCGGCCCCCACTCCGAGCGGCCCTGATACCAGCCGACGACCTCGCCGGCAGCGATCGCCTTCGCCGTTTCCGTGCACAGTGCCGCTTCGTCGAGTGCGGTACGGATCTCGATCTCCCCATAGCGTCCGTCCCGGCCCTCGGAGCCCGGGATCGCCTCCGCGATCGCCCGGCGGATCGCCTCGTCGTCATACCGCGGCCCCCAGGCGCTGTGCTCCATGACGAATCCGCTCCTCGGCCGGCCGAGCACATCGTGGTGAGCGTAGAGCGCCGCCCCGAGCGACGTCCCCGAGTCGCCGGACGCCGACTGGATGAAGATCTCCTCGACGTCCGTGTGGTCGAAGATCCGGCCGTTGGCGAGCGAGTTGAGCGCGCAGCCGCCGGCGAGACAGAGCTTTTTCGATCCGGTGAGCCGCAGCACCCGGCGCACGAGCGAGAAGAAGCGCTCCTCGTAGACCCGCTGCATCGAGGCCGCGAGATCCATGTGGCGCTGGCCGAGCGGCTCGTCGTCCCGTCGCGCCGGCCCGAGCAGGCGCTCGAGAGCGCCCGAGTAGACGCGCCCCAGCTCCGGCGAGCCGTCGTCCCAGGTCATGTCGACCCCTTCCGAGAGGTGCCGGAAGAAGGCGAGATCGAGACGGAACGTTCCGTCCGGAAGCTGCGGGACCAAGCGCCCGACCTCCGCGACGAAGCGCGGCTCGCCGTAGGCCGCGAGACCCATCACCTTGTACTCGTCGCCGAAATGCCCGAAGCCGAGGTACTGCGTCATCGCCGTGTAGAAGAGACCGAGCGAGTGCGGAAAGTGGACGCGCTCGAGCGGCTCGATCCGGTTCCCGCGCCCGACCGCGAGCATCGTCGAGACGAAATCGCCGAAGCCGTCGACCGAGAGGCAGGCCGCCTCCTCGTACGGAGAGCAGTAGAAGGCGGAGGCGAGATGGGCCAGGTGGTGCTCCACGGCGATCACCCGCGGCTCCGCCGGGGCGCCGAGTGTCGTCTGAAGGCGTTGCCCGAGCGAAGAGACCGAAGCCAGGTTCTTCACCCGTGAGGCGGCGCGCACGAGGCTCCGCGGATGGGTCAGTGCGAGCCACGCCTTGCGCGCCGCGTAGGCCCGCGGCTGACGCGCCACGGCGACGGCCTCGATCGCGCCCGGATCTCCGCCGAGCTCGTCGAGGCACCAGCGGAGCGCCTGTTCCGGATAACCCGCCCAGTGCTTGATGCGGCGGAACCGCTCCTCCTCGACTCCGGCGATCATGCGCCCGTCCACCACCGCGGCGGCGGCAGCGTCGGCGTGGTAGGCGGAGACTCCGAGGATCTTCATCGTATTGACACCCCTTCGGTGGGCACTGCCAGAGTGTTGTAGGCAGGTATTTCCTGCTCGACCCTCCCTGGGGCTCGGGCATCCGCATCGAACATTCGGTATCCCGCTGCTGCGAGTTGCTCACCAACTCTACTTCCACGGATTCCCGAGACCTCGATCAGCAGAAGGGGTCTTGCCGACTCCAACAGTCTCCGCCCTCCCTCGAGAATCAGATGTTCGGCGCCCTCTGCATCTAACTTTACGAGGTCCGGAGCTCCCAACTCGTCGTAGAGGCGATCGAGTGTCCCGACCTCGACAGTTTGGGTCTCCCGTGCTCCACCACTCTGCGTCGAGCCCCCCACGTTGAGGAGATGGTTCGATTCCCGTCCCCTGGTCGCGATGACCAGTTCCCCTCGGCCAACGTCTGACGACATTGCCATTTCTCGCACGTCAATCGGCGCGTAGCGTCGATCCAGTGCACGGGCGTTCCGGCGAACGATCCCCGCGAGAAAAGAATCCGGCTCGACGGCCACGACAGAGCCCGTCGCACCTGCTCGGAACGCCGCCGCATAGCTGAACAGCCCCAAGTTTGCTCCGACGTCCCACACGGTACTGCCTGCCTCGACGAATTCAGCGCACCATCGAAACAGCTCAGGGCTGGTTCGTCGAAGGCCAGGAATCCAGTAAGACAGGCGGGAATCCGGTGAGACCAGGACCCTCGCCCCCCCGAACTCGGGGGGTAACGCCCTGTGCAGCAGACGACCTCGGCTCAGCTTTTCGAGCAACCCACGGATCATGACAGCGCCGATACACCAGAGGCGGCCTCGCGCAATCTGGCAAGCAGGGCGACCACCGACCCGTCCTTCGTAGTCATCGCCAGCTTCGCCGCCGCCACGAGCTCCGCGTCAGCCAAGCCTGCGCCTCGGATTTCGAGCGTCTTCCAGTCCACAATTGCTCGAAGCCAAAATCCCTGGAGTGCAGCGTACAGAAATCCAGCTCTGCCATCGAGAAATCCGCCGCACAAGCCATATCGGTACAAGAAGTAGAAGACGGGGCGCACGAAGAGTGGCATCCGTAGCCAGATGTCGCGCAATCGCATGTAGCGCTCGTCGGGCGAGCCGAACAGGCTCGGATTCCCATCCCAACGCAGGAGCCTCGCGCGTCGGAGCTCCTCCTCGAGAGCCAGGCGCAACGCGAACTTGTCCTGTTTGCGCGTCCAGACCGAGATGTCCTCGTCGTGACGATTCTCCTCCACCACGGCACCGCGGAACGCTTCCGTCGCCCCGTCGACGACGAAGCGAAAGTCGACGAGGTCACTCAGGTCAGGCTGGACGCGACCACGACGCACCAGACGGAGCCAGCTGGACTTCGTGCCGCCGAAGCGAATCGGTCCGCCTCCGAATACGTAGCGATGCCGGACGTAGATTCCGCCAACCTGCGGAGAGACTCCCGGCAATCGGCGATCGATTTCGAGCTTCAACTCCTCGGTCACGACGAAGTCTGCATCCAGCGCCAGAACCCATGGCGTCTCGATCGCAAGGTTCGCCAGAGTCCACTGCCACTGTTCGGCGTGGGTCGAATAGGGGTGCACCGCGATGCGGTCGGTGTACTCGCGACAGATCGCGACCGTGCCGTCGGTGCTGCCAGAATCCACCACCTGCACGCGGCACCAGCCCGCGACGCTCTCCAGGCAGAACCGGATGTTCGGCTCCTCGTTGCCACAGAGAATGACTGCGGTGACGAGCTCGTTGCGTTGTGGCACTTCGGCGCTCAAGTCCGATCTCTCTTCCCGGGCTCAGCCGCGACATACAGCTCGGACCTGCACCGCTCCGCGATTCTCGACCAGGAGAGGTGAGCCCTCGCGAACCTGGCTCCGGCCGCCCCCATCTGCAACAGGCGCTCCCGATCGGCGAGTAGTCGCAACATGGAGTCTGCGAGGGCCGCCGGGTCGCCGGGTGTCACGATTCCGGCCCCTGACTCGATGACGATATCGGATGCACCCACCCCGGAGGTGACGACGACCGGGCAGCCCGAAGCCATCGCCTCCACGACGACGTTTCCGAAGTTCTCGGACAACGACGGCAGGACCAGGAGATCAGCGGCCGCCAGGAGCGCCGCCTTCTCCGGGCCGTCGACGGCACCGCAGAAGCGAACGCGCTCCTGGAGGCCCAACTCCTCTACCAGCCTCCGTAGCCCCCGCAGGATTCCCTCGTCATCATTCCCGGCGATGCTCAGCCGTACCGCCGGCATGAGCGCGAGAGCGGCCAACAGGCGATCCAGGCCCTTCTTCCAGCTCAGGCGGCCAAGGTAGAGGAGCGCCGATCCGGATCGCGACTCGAGCGCGCCGCCCTCATCTGGAAGGTCCACTCCGTTCGGGATCACCACCACCGGCGGGAGGCGAAAGCCGAACTTCCTCAGCTCCTCGAGTTCGGTCCGCGACGTCAGGTGGATGGCATCAGCCGACTCCACGGTCTTCCGGTCGAACAGCGCCAGCCAGATCCGTTTCGCGAGCCAGCTCTTTCGCTCCACGAGCTCCCGTACGAGCATGCCCCTTGGCGACAGGACGAAGGGAACTCCGTCGGCAACCGCCTGCCGAGTCGCTCTCAGGGTGGGCCAGAGGAACATCGAGTGAACATGCACAACGTCGAAGTCGCGGACCTGGCGGGAGAGTGCCCGTGCCATCTCCGGCGCGCGGAACAGGCGCCGCGGGACTCCGATCCCGAAGTAGTGCACGGCAACACCGGATCGCTCCACCGGCCGGGAGACCGGAACATCAAGAACCCCATCCCCGTCGATGTTCGTCGAGAACACCGTGACTTCGTCGCCACCTGCAACCTGGGCGCGTGCCAATCCGTCGACCGACCGCACAGGGCCGCCATATCGATAGGCCGGGACAAAGCTGGGAATGACGTGCAGGATTCTCACCCTCCACCTCTGCCGGCAAGTGCGGAGCGGCAAGCGCGGACAGTTCCCTCGACGGCACGATCCACCGAGAAGTTCTCGACCACATGGGCCTTCGCCAAGGCACCCATCGGGAGGAGTCGATCCGGCGCATGACTCGCCTCGACCAGTCGCTCAGCCATCGCATCCGTGTCGCCAAGCTCGTGAGTCCATCCTGTCCGGTTCGCGAGGACGAGGTCTTCCGCTGAACCGACTTCGCGGCTCACCAGTGCGGGCCGACCGCTCGCCATCGCTTCGTTGACCACCAGACCCCAGGTTTCTCCCGCGTCCGACGGGAGAGCGAGGAGATCCGCGGCAGAGTAGGCCTCGGGGATCTGCGTCTGGTTCAGGAAACCGGCGAAGGTCGAAGGAATGGCAGCGGCCCGACAGGCCGACTCCGTCGCTTCGCGAAGCTCACCGTCGCCCGCGATCAGCAGGTGCAGGTCCGCCCCCGCTTCTCGAGCCACGGCAACGGCCCGCACGACGTCCAGCGGTCGCTTCTTGGGAATCAGCTTGCCGGCGAAAAGGACACACAGCAACGAGCTCGGGATGGACCAACGGTTTCGGATTCCCTCCCGTTGTCCTTCGAGCTTCGCCGCAGCATCGACGAAGCGGGCATTGTCAACGAAGTACGGCGTATCGAAGATTCGCTCGGGAGCGATCCCTCGCGCCTCCAAGAACCGGCGGTTGGCAGAACCTATCGCCAAGCAAGCGTCAAACCTCGCCAGAAACCTTCGTTGCAGCCAACGCACACCGGCTGGGCGACGGCGCAGATCGTTCGACTCTCCTCTCACAATGAGAGGGATTCCGCGCCGCTTCGCGGCGTTCGCTGCTTGTACCAGCATCCATGAGTTCCATCCCGTCACAAGCACCAGATCGGCGACCTCCCGCTCAAGGACCGCGTCGAGATTTCGGACTCGGATTCCGCGAAAGCTCGAGATCGACCGCCTCCCAGCCGCGAGCTCGAGCTGGATGGAACGATAGCCATCGAGAAGTGGGAGATCCCACTCGAAGGCGACGTCGAATCCGACGGCCTGCTCCTCCGCCGAGGGGAGCATCCCGAACGCAACCGTCAGGTCGATTTCCGGATGGACGGCGAGCGCTCGAAACCAGGGAGCCTGATACTGGATTGGGTGCGTTGCGAAGAGGAGTAGCTTCACGCGGGAGCGGACTCCAGCCGTCGGCCGGGAGCTGCGTGATGCGAGCGCTCCTCGGCGACGAGCCTCTCGCGCGCCACGATGGGCGGGTATGCCAGCGCCGAACTGGCGATCAATCCGAGAACGATCAGAACGAACGGGTCGCCGAAGACCTGATGAGCAGTCAGGAACACCACCGCATTCGCCGGAATGAGAGCGACGAGACCGGAGAACCGAAGGGCATGCTCGGGTGCGATCTCGGGGAGAGATCTCGCCAAGCGCCAAAGGCGGAGGCCTATCGCGAGGGTCAACCAGAAGGCGACGAGAATCCCGGGAAGCCCCAATTCCGCGGTGATCTTCCCAAGCCCGCCCTCGGCCCCCCACCCGACGAGCGATGCGCCACCTCCGAAGTACTGCGCGCCTTGCGATCCTGTGCCAGCGCCCCTACCGAGCCAACCGTTTTCCTCGATGATCCAGCCCAGCTGTTCCACACTGACCATCTGATTCAAGCGTTCGCCAGCATCCTGGACGACCGAGAAGCTGCGCTCGAAATAGGGATTCCAGGCCGACGGCCCGGTTCCGCGCCCCTCTAGCACGAGAATCAGGAACGCACCCCCGAAGAAAAGGCCACCGGCAACCCGTAGCAATCGGCTCGCACCGATCCGCGCCCTCGCCAGCAGGAATCCGAAGACAATGAGGAAGAGAAGTGCCTCGCCGAGCGTTTTTCTCCGACCGGTCAGAACGACCGCCAGGAGGAGCGCCAGTGTCGTGGCCGCGCCAAGCCAGAACGCCCTCGACTTTCTTCGGGCCACGCTCCAGATGACGACGAGGCAGGCCGCAGTCGCAGTGTGCCACGCGGCGGTCTCGGAGCTGCGCAGCAGTCCGCTCACCATGTTGATCTGACCGCCCCGACCGAAGACCACGGTCTCCCCGATCGATTCCAGGAGGCGCGATTGATAACCCACGAAGGTTGCGAGAATGCCCGCTCCAACCACGATGGCACCCGCAACATAGACCTTCTGCCAACGACTGATCTCAATGGTACTTGAACAGAATCGCTGACCCAGGAAGAGCGCTACGAGCGGGCTAAGGTAAGAGAGAAGTCCCATTCCTGCGAGGACCGGATTTCCAGTGGAGAGTAGAGTCCAGCCGCTCGAGACCACCACCAGCGCCACGAAGGCGGCGATCGGCGCCTTCAGACCCGGATACCAGACGAAGAAGCTGTTGATCCCCCCCAGCCCGTGCTTGAGCAGGTAGCCGATCGCGCAGCCGGCGAAGAAGACGCCGACGAGGACGACGAACGCGACCGGCTGGCCCGGCGTCAGCTTGCGCAGTGGGTCCTGCAGGAATCCGACGGCGAGGCAGAGGAGCAGCCCGCGCCGCCAGTCGAGCAGACAGGCCAGGAAGCCGACACAACCAAGGAGCGCGGCGACGATCAAGGAGCGCCTTCAGCGATGGCCACCCGGCCGCCGAGGAAGCGCGGCGCTCCGAGCGCAAGCCCTACCGCCCAAAGGAAGCCCCACAATTCGGCGAAGAGCGTCAACGGAATCCACCAGGGGCGGCGGAGATGGTGGCGTGTCGTCACGGAGTGCAGGAAACGGGAGAAGATCCTTCGAACGGTGCCGGGCGGCCGGTGACGCAAGAGGAAATAGTACTCCCCCACGGCGTGGGAGGGCCGGATCGTACGCAGATGGTGCCCCCAGGAGCGGGTCCCTCCGGTTCCGGCACGCAGATGGCGGATGCTCGCGGACGGTTCGAAGGCGATCTCTCCGCCGCCGGAAGTCCAGCGGAGAGCAAAGTCGGACTCGAAGCGGTAGGCCGCCCCGACGAACTTTTCGTCGAAGCCCCCGATCCCGATCGCGCGCTCCCGAGGAACGGAGAAGTTCCCTCCCATGAACTCGGAAACGGCCTGCGCGAGACTCGAGCGAAAGCGGAACCCTGCTCCTTCGAGAGGTTCCGGATCCTCGCCCGGCTGCAGCACCTGCCCTGCGACCAGCGAGCCCGCGCGGGTTTCCAGGGCGGCTCGATGAGCCGCGATCAGCTCGCCACGAGGTTCGATGTCGTCGTCGAGAAACAGCGCGAACTCTCCCGTTGCGGCAAGGAGTCCGGCGTTCATGGCTGCCGGAATCGAGGGACGCTCACGGCGGATCCAGCGGATCCGCCCGCTCCGGTCGAGCTCCAGCAGACGCGTCTGGACTGCTTCGGTGTGTCGCACCGACTGGTCGACCACCAGCAGCTCGTCGGGCGGATCGGCGAGGCCGAGCAGCGCTTCAATCGTCTCCAGCAGGACCTGCGCGCGATCGAGCGTGGGAATGACGACCGAGATCGAAGCTACCGCGTCTGGAACCATCGCAGCCATGCCTTGAGGTGCAGCGGGTTGGAGCGACTCGCGGCGCGGAAGTAGTTCGCCGCCCGGACGTCGCCGATCGACTGCAGGCGGGAGCCGATGAAGTACTCGCCGCGAGAGCGGCCCCGGCGCGTCTGACAGAGGTCGCCGACGCTCTCGGACTCTTCCCCGGCGCGAGCGACGATCGCCTGGTCGCCGCCTCCCGCGAGACGGGCTTCGAACGCCTCCCGCCCGAGCTTCGCGAACCGACGCTGGACTCCGGGGTGACACATCGAGAGCGACCCCGGCAGAATCCGGGCGCGATAGAGGACCCGCGGAACCAGCGCGAACGCTCCGGTCTCTGACAGGCGCCACCAGAGATCCCAGTCCTGCGCCATGCGGAACTCCGGGCGGTACCCGCCTGTCCGCAGGTAAGCGTCCCGCCGGAAGAGCGTCGATCCATGCCAGGTGGGACCGACCACTTCCGGCCCTGTCGAGGAGCTCAGCGAGAGGCGCAACGGCTCATCGGTCGCCCTCCCGCCCTCGAGCACCTGCAGCGGCTCCTCGTCCGGACCGACGCACTCGGTCCAGCAGGAGACGAACGAGACCGAGGGTTCGCGCTCGAGGAGATCGAGCTGACTTCGCAGGCGCCAGGGAAAAGAGTAGTCCGCCGCGTCCTGGCGCGCCAGCACACGCGCGCGGGCCGAGCCGCACCCGAGGATCAGCGACTGCGTGAGGCCGCGTTTCGGCTCCACGAAGCCGCGGATCCGCGCGTCCGAGGCCTCCAGTTCCCGCAGCTTCGCCGGAGTTTCGTCCGTAGATCCATCGTCGACAATGAGCAGCTCGAGGTCGACGCTCTCCTGCTCGAGAATGCTTCTGGCGGCGACCTCGAGACCAATCGGATCGTTGCGAACCGCAAGGACGACAGAAACTTCGGGAACGGATGTCAGCTGGCCCTCCTCCGCAGCTTCGAATCCGACCGGCTCATGGGCGTCCGGTTCGGTTGTCGGACTCGATCTCGGGGATCGCGAAGCCGACTCTCAGGAAGCCGCCGTGCGAGCTCCGTCTGCCCGGGAAGCTAGGCACCTCCGCAGTCTACCGAGCGAAGCAGGCATCGGTTCCCGGTTCCAGGGTGAATCTTACCCAAAGTTCTGTTCAAATCCGTTCACTTGCCTTCCACGACTCCCGCTTCCCGACCTCCCGCCGATTCCCGGGAAGGACTCGCCTCGCCAGGGCGATTCCATCTCGTCGACGGACTGCGCGGTCTCGCTGCGCTCTGGGTTCTTTCGTTTCACCTCGTGGCCCCTCCCCTGGCAGGAGGGCTCGTCGAGGGCTTTGCCCTCCCGATCCGGGCCCTCACGGCGCATGGATGGCTTGGAGTTCAGACATTCTTCGTGTTGAGCGGGTTCGTTATCGCCCACAGTCTCCGCAATGTCTCGACCTCCCCGGACTTCCTCGCGCGCTTCGTCGCCCGGAGGTCGGTCCGCCTCGATCCGCCCTATTGGATGGCCATTGCCGCCGCAGTCTGCAGTATTTATTTTTCCAACTGGATCATCCCGGAGCGGACTCTGCGGCTCCCTGGACCCGGCGAGATTGCCTCTCATCTCGTCTATCTGCAGGAGATCCTGGGGTACGAACAGCTCGTCGACGTCTTCTGGACGCTCTGCATCGAGTTCCAGCTCTATCTCGTGTTGGCCGTCCTTCTCGTGCTGGGTCAGCTGACGGGCCGAGTCCTCAGGAGCGCGCGCACTCGACAAGTGATCGGCTGGCTCTTCCTGGCGACAACCATTGCCATGTCGCTTCTCTCCACCCTTGCACCCGGTGGACCGACCAAGGTCTGGTTCTTTCCCTATTGGTACCAGTTTTTCCTCGGTGCGCTGACCTACTGGACGATCATGGGCCGCTCCAGTCGCGCGAGCCTGGTGCTACTGGGCTGCGCAGTTCTCGGTGCAGGATTGCTGAGCCGACCGGACCAGCCGCTCGCGTCTCTGGGTACGGCTTCGATTCTCTACCTGGCTGGCCGCACCGGTTCTCTCGGAACGTGGCTGTCGAGTCGACCGTTTCGATTTCTCGGAGCGATTTCCTACAGCCTCTATCTGACGCATACGCTTGTCTTCAGTCGAGGCTGCAACCTGATGACGCGCTTGGGCTATCTGCCCGGGAACGAGTGGCCTGCCGCGATCGTCCTCGTAGCGGCCGCCCTGCTCGTCGCGACGATTTGGAATCGCCTCTTCGAGAGACCGAGCTTGAAGTGGAGTCGAAAGATCTCCCTTGACCACCATCGCCTTGAGGTTCGACCGTCACGAACAGGTTCTGCATCCTCTTGCTGAAGAAGTCGGCTCGCCCGCCAGGAGATAGCGAGGACATCCAGCGCGATTTCAGCACCCTTCTCAATAGCTCGCAGGAGCCTCGAGTCGGGACCGGACAGGCGCCTTCTCGATGGATCCTGGTTCAAGATGCTCCTGAAGGTCCAGCTATTGCCTTGGCCGACCGCCGGTAGCGCCGTCTCGGAGGCCAAGCTCGATACCGCAGTTCACGACACATTGCCGGAAGCGGTCTCCGCGGCCCTTCGGAATCTGACCCAAACCGCGAACAAGGTGAAGCAGCGCTCTGGACAGAGACCCTCTTGCTCCTGCCGCACGGATCTTGCGATGTGCGACGCCACTCGCGCGCCCGTACTCCAAGAGCGCCCGAAAGCGAACGCGACTCGGATCCACGGGATGCCAGCAGCGGCTCTCGCCTACGTAGACGCCGCGTGCGCCGGCCGCCACCGCCCGCGTGAGGAACTCCGTCTCCTCGCCTCGCCCCTGCTGCTTCCCGGAAACACCGAGGTCGGAGCGGAACGGCCCGAGTCGTTCCCACAGGCGGCGCCGCAAACCGAAGCTCGCGCCGATCGGCAACGGGTCGCCCGCTTCCAGCCACCGGTTCGTCTCACCCAGATCCTGATGGACGAAGACCCCGCCGAGGAGCGCAAGCGACTCCTGGCGGAACCAGCGCGGCGGGCGCTCGTCCCACCGGGCGATGACGCGACCGCCGAAGAACTCCGCATCGACGAACGCCGACTCGGCACGGACATAGGCTCCGAGCCAGGCACGGTCGAGCTCGACGTCGTCGTCGGTGAAGATGAGCGTGTCGCCGCGCGCCTCCGCGAGGGCGCGGTTCCGCGCCTGCGAAAGTCCGGTCCGCGGCTCGTCGATCGACCGCAGAGGCAAGAGCGTCGCGAACTCCTGCAGCACCGCCGGCGTGCCGTCGGTGCAGGCGTTCGCCACGACGAGAAGCTCCCAACCCTCCGACACGCCCTGCTGCGCCGCGAGACTGGCAAGCGCTGTTCGCAGAGCTTCTGCACGATCGTGGGTACAGATCGCCACGGTCAGCACGGGCGGTCCTCCCGCGCGATCTGCCGGAAGAACTCCACGTCGCTGAGCGCACGCGGATTCGCGGTGTGCGGCCACTCCCCACCCGGGTCGTCGTGATCGAAGCCGCTCCCGACGACCTGCCGGATGCTCTCTCCCAGCCGCTCGCCGAGCAAGCGGTCGAGGCGACCGGCACGATGTCGAGTCGACCGGAGCTCCGCGAGGGGGCGTACCGGAAGCTGGAGCGTCGTCTGGAAGGACTCGGCCCACGCAGCGAGCGACGACTCGGTCGAGTAGCGCTGCGCGACGAGCGCGCGCCCTTCGCGGCCGAGACGTTCGCGGAGCTCCGGGTCCCTGAGTCGAAGGATTGCCCGGGAAGCACCGGCGACATCTCCCACTTCGAACAGGAGGCAGTTCTCGCCATCACGCAGCGAGTTCTCGCGCCCGGATCCGACATAGCGACTCGAGACCAGGACGACGCCGCGACTCATTGCCTCCCAGGCGACGATCGGGCCGGTCTCCCAGCTCGAAGTCACGAGCAGGATTTCGGTTCCGGGAAGGAAGCCGTTTCGCACCTCATCGACCGGGAGCGCGCCGCAGAACCGCACGCCGGAGGTCGCAGCGTGGCTCTCGAGAGCACTTCGCAGCCAAGCCTCGTCCGGCCCGCCGCCCGCGAACAGGAACCGGACCCCGGGGTCGTCGCGGAGGGTCGTCTCCACGATCTCCGGCAGGTCCTGGATCCGCTTCTGATCGCGTTCGAATCTTCCCACGAAACCGACCCGCAACTTCCCCGCCTCGCAACGCACCGAAGGTGCCGCGCTCGACGGGACTCCGTAAGGCGCGTAGTAGATGCGGTCTTCCGGGAACGAGGCGAGCTGTCGGCACAACTCGCCCGTCAGACGATTCGTCACGATCACGGAGTCGACGAGCGCTCCGAACTCGCGGAGATCCGCAAACAGATCGGCCTGCAGGCCGTGCAGGGTCATCGCGACCTTCAGGTCCCGACCGGCTGCCCGGAGACGCTGCACGGCCGGATAGACGTCGACGATGTTGACTGCGGCGACGAGGTCCGGCGCCGTCTCCTCGAAGGCCCGGACCAGCGCGCGGATGCGCCCCTCTCTGGTGCCGGTCCGCGAGCGGATCCGGATCGTGCGGGGCAGCGGATGGAGTTCCAGGTAGGCGTCGACATCGTGGTGATCGCCCTCGACCAGGCCCACGGTGACATCGAATCCGCGCTCCCGAAGGCCGGGAGTCAGGTCATCGAGCCAAGTTGCCAGCCCACCCAGAGGGTAGGCCGCAGGGGCCACGAACAGGATGCTGGGGCAGGCCCGGCCCACTCTCAGCCGGCGAACAGACCGACGAAGAGGTCGCGGTTCGCCGCCACCCAACCGTGAAGTCGCTCCACCCCTTCGGCGACGCTGGTTCGAGGTTTCCAACCGAGGTCCTCGGCCGCCTTCGATACGTCGCAGACGAAGACCTTCTGATCGCCCGGGCGCCATGCGTCGAACCGGTGCGCCAGAGTTCGCCCGTTGAGCCGTTCGAGGTGCGCGAGGAGTTCGAGGAGCGACATCGTGTTGTCGGGGCCGCCGCCGATGTTGAAGGCACCCCCGACTCCCCGTTCGGCGGCAGAGATCCCGGCCTGGTAGAGCTCCACCAGATCGTCCACCCAGAGCAGGTCCCGGATCTGCTTGCCGTCGCCGTAGATCGAAACATCCTTCCCGAGAACGGAAGCGATCGTGAACCAGGCGACCCAGCCCTGATCCTCCACACCCATCTGCCGCGGTCCGTAGATGCAACTCTGGCGGAAAGTAAGGGTCCGGAGTCCGTAGATCCGCGAGTAGTCGATGACGTACTGATCGCCGACGCCCTTCGAGCAGCCGTAGGGAGAATGGAAATCGAGCGGTTGATCCTCGCCGACCCCGTCGCGGCAGTCGCGGAACTCCCAGCGCCCGCCACGCTCTTCGACCTCGAGATTTTCGAGCTTGCCGTACACCTTGTTCGTCGAAGCGTTGAGAACGATGGACTCGGGAGATTCTCTTCTCACGGCTTCGAGCACGTTGAACGTGCCGAGGGCGTTGATCTCGAAATCCGTCCTCGGGTCGACGACCGAGGTCGTCACCGCGACCTGGGCCGCCAGGTGCAGGACGACGTCCGGCCGGAGCTTCCGGACGGAACGGGCGAGCGGCTCGGCATCCCGGATGTCGATTCGCCGGAAGTCGACATCGACCTCGCTTCTGAGCCAATCGAGATTGACCGACGAGCCCTTTCTCGAGAGATCGTCGACGACAACGACCTTCCAGCCGTCCGAGGCGAAGCGACGCGCCGCGTTGACGCCGACGAAACCGGCTCCGCCGGTGATCAGAATCCGTTTCATCTGCTCGAATTCACTCCTCTCAGATTCTCAAGGCGCTGAATTTGCTCTCGAACGATCTCACGAACCGCGCCCTTCGCGTAGCCGCTGGAGACGGTCGAGCGGGCACCGGAGCTCAGCCTTGCTCTCGCCTCCCGATCCGCGATCAGCCGCGTCCACAGATCGGCGATCCCAGCGGGGTCGGTACTCGAAAGCCCACCGTTTCGACCATCCTGAACATACTCCTCCGGCCCTCCGCAGCGCGTCGAGACGACCGGAGCACCCGAGCTCATCGCCTCGAGCGTCGCGATGCCGAGGCCCTCCTGGTGCGCCGTCACGGCGATCAGATCGAGAGAGCGAAGCATCGTCGCCAACCGCTCGGGCCCGCAGTACGGAACGAACTCGATCGCCGATTCCAGCCCCGACGCTCGAATTCTTCGGAGGTCGTCCTCGCCGGGACGGCCACCGATGACGCAGGCAGTGATCTCCTTGTTCCTCCCCCGCGCCACGACCAGCGCATCCAGAAACAGCGGCAGGTTCTTCCTCGGGTCGTCGAACCGGCCGACGAATCCGATGCGCCCGGGGACGACCGCTTCCGGATCGGGCCGGAACCGATCGGTGTCGATCGGGTAAGGCATCACCTGCGCGACGACCTCCCGACCCGCGACCCGGTTCAGCTCGCCACGGGTCGCCTGCGAGAGGGCGAGGATCCGGCCGGTGCAGAGGATGCGGCGCTCGAGCCCGCGGGCGACGGGCTGCACGACCGTGCGGTCGAGGAGCCGGCGCAACACCGGGAACTCCCGTACGCGATCCTTCCGGTCGCCGTGCCAGTCGCTGGCGATCCAGGCAAGGAACGGCGTGCCGCTGTCGGCAAAGGCGCGGCCGGCCATCGCCGTCCCGGAGACGACGAGATGAAGGTCGTGCGCGGCGATCAGCTGCCGCCACGGGCGGGTGGCGCGGTAGTGCGTGAATTCGAGCTCCGGGAGCCAGGCGCCGATGGCGCGGCCCGGAACCGAACCTCCGCTCTCGGGATCGTCCGGAACGCGCGGCACGGCGCGTTCTTCGCTCGCGACCCGGCCGACAAGCGTCCGCCAGAGCGGTACCGAGAGGCGCGGCGAGAGCGACCAGGGTTCGTACCAGGCGACGGTGGAGTCGATCTCCATCTCGTCGAGGAAGCCGAGCATCGCCCGCAGCATGGCGGGCACGCCGCCCGAAATCGGGGGAATGGTCGAGAGGAGTGCCCGCTTCCGCGTCACGCGATCCCCCACTCTTCGAGCAGTCGGCGCGCGATCCGCCGCGAGCCCTTGCCCGCCGTGTCGCGGTCGCCTTCCCGTGCCGGCAGCATCCATTCGGCGACCGGGACGGTGAAACCGCTCTTGGGGCGATCCCAGAGCTCCGCCGGCAGTCCGGCCGCGAGCTTCTCTGCGACCTGGCGGAGTGCTGCCGACTTGCCGCGCGAACGAGCCGGCTCGAACGAACGGTGCGCGAGCTGCTGCCAGAGCGCCGCGTCGACGAACGGCACGCGCAGCTCCACCGACGAAGCCATCGCCGCCCAGTCGGCGTCGCGCAGGAGCTGATTGCGCAGGTAGAGCGCGGCTTCGAGGCGCTGCACCGCCTCCCAGTCGCCGCGGCTCTCGGGGCGCCCGTCACCCTGGTGGTTCGTGTCCCAAGGCGCCGGCCCGTCGAGCGCTGCTGCGGTGGAGCGGATCGGGCGGTAGGCCGTCAGGCCCTCCGCTGCGGTTCTCCTGCCGACGATCGATGCGAGCTCGGGGGCGAGGAAAAGGCCGCGGCGGAGATGGTAGGCGCCGGGGATCGTGCCGCCGTCGCGCAGCAGGCCCTGGAGCTTCGGCCGGTCGCGGGCGAAGGTGCGGGCGACGGCGGGCCAGAGGGCGTGCGAGGCCGGCACCGCCGCGAGCTGCCGCGCGCGGCGCGACCAGTGCGGCACGTCGCGGAACGACGGGTAGCTGCCAAACAGCTCGTCGCCGCCGAGGCCCGAGAGGGCGACCTTGATCCCGGCCTCGTGGGCCGCCCGGGCGACGACGAAGGTGTTGAAGCCGTCGATCGACGGCTGATCCATCGCCGCCAGCGCCTGCGGCCAGGCGGCCGCCACCTCGTCGCGCGTCAGCAGACGCTCGAGGTGACGCGTGCCGAGCGCCGCGGCGACCTGCGCCGCCAGCGGGCCCTCGTCGCGGTCGCTCCCCTCCCAGCCGGCGAAACGGACGGTGAAGGTCGCGATCGGCTCGTTGTTCCCCTGCCGGGCCCGCTCGGCGGTCGCGAGCGCCGCGAGGAGCGCCGAATCGAGCCCCGCCGAGAGGAAGAGCGCCACCGGGACGTCGCTCACCAGATGGGCTCGGACGGTGCTGGCGAGCGCCTCGGCGAGAGAGGCGGGCTCCCCTTCTCCGGCATCGAAGGCGGGGATCGGCCGCGGCGCGCCGACCTCGCCCCCCTTCACGACCAGGAGATGTCCGGCCGGCAGTGCCCGGATCGCCTTGCGGATCGTCCACGGCTCGGGCACCGAGCCCCAGAGGAGGAAGCCGGCGAGGCCACCCGGGTCGACCTCCAGCGAAGCGCCGCCCGCTTCGAGCGCCTTGACCTGCGAGGCGAAGCGGAGCTCCGCCTCGTCGCGGACCTCGTAGTAGAGCGGCTTGATCCCGAACGGGTCGCGGACGAGGGTGAGCGTCTTCTCTTCGCGGTCGTGGATGGCGAAGGCGTACATGCCGCGGAGCCGCGCCAGCGAGCGCTCCCCATCGCGCGCCCAGAGCGCCAGGATCAGCTCGGTGTCGGAGGCCGTGCGGAAGGCGACCCCTTCGCGTTCGAGAGCAGCGCGGAGCTCGCGGAAGTTGTAGATCTCGCCGTTGTAGACGATGCGGTAGCGCCCGGTGGGGTCGGCCATCGGCTGGGCGCCGGCGTCGGAGAGATCGAGGATCGCCAGGCGGCGATGACCGAGGGCCGCCGAGCCGTCGTCGCTCCACCACTCCCCGTCGCCGTCGGGTCCGCGCTTCGCCATCCGCGCGCGGATCGCCCGGAGCGCGTCCCGGTCGATCGGAGCGGCCGTCGGGAAGAGTCGGAAGGCGCCGCAGATGCCGCACATCAGCCGCGGACGCTCGCTGGAGATCGGTGCGGAGTGGACATCGTCGGAAACAAAAAACCCGTGCTCGGGTGTCCGGGCACGGGCTGGTTCACACCCTGGAGCGGGTTCAGGGGCGCGAGGGCGAGACGTCGATCGGTCCGTCCTGGACGATGCCGACGATGGCGATCGCTCCGGCCGGAGCCGCGACGATCGGCCACCAGGCGATCACGCAGGCGCGGCAGTTGTTGTCGGCGCGCAGGACGTTGGTCGAGTTGACCCGCGTAACGACACCGTCGCACTCCCAGTGGAACACGTCGTCTTCGGCCTGCCACACGGCGGTCTCGCCGATCGTCAGGTTGTGGGCGTATCCCTCCTGCTGCGGCGTGAGGCTGACGCGGCAGTCGTTGCGGACCTCGACGTTGCGCATCTCCGAGCGCGCGACGACGCGGTTGTTGCCGTCGACCAGGGCGACGAAGTACTCGGCCGGCTCGGCGGTGAGGCGATCGAGCCAGGCCTGGAGCGTCGCGTCGTCCATGTTCTCGAGCCAGTCGCGCCTGTCGTTCTTGCCGACGCTCGCCTTCTCGACGATCTCTTCCTTCTTCAGATCGTCGTTCGGGTTGCGTCCCTTCGAGCCTTCCTTGGCGCGCCACCATTCGGCCCACGGCTTGCCGTTGTTGGCGATCTTCTGCCCTTCGTAGGAGTAGTTCTTGAGCTGCTTCTTGTCGGCCTTGTCATTGGTCGGGACCGGGAAGGTCGCCCAGTAGCCGCCACCACCCGCGGCCTCCATCTCAACCCAGTAGAAATCCTCCACCGTGACGTTCATGCGGCGGAAGTAGAGCCGCGCAGTCGTCCCGGGAACCTCCGGGCTCACGGTCGCGTTGAGGACGCCGTTGCCGCCCTGCGGCAGGCAGGCGAGCGGTCCCAAGGTGATCGTCGAACTCTGCGCCTCGGCGACGGTGCCGCCGGCGGCGGACACGACAACGAGGAGTGCTGCGGCTGCGAGCTTCCGTCCATTCATTAGCCAGGCCCTCAAAGTTCTTTGCATCCTAGGGGATCCGGGCCCGTGAATCAAGTCACAGGCTCACTGCCCGGAATTCAGGATCTTCTGCAAGTAGCTGTCGACAAAGGGAGTACGGGGCAGCCGCTCGAGTCCGGAGCCGGCGACCCGGGCAGCCGACACACGATTGCCGCTCTCGTAGAGGCAGACGGCGAAGTAGAACCGGAGGGTCGGGTCGGCGGGGCCGCCGGGATCCTGGCGACGGAAATAGGTCACCCCCGTGTCCCACTGGCCGGCGCGATAGGCGATCTCTCCGACCAGAAGCTGCAGGTCGCCATCGGCCGGGTTCCGGTCGGCGATCGGGCGGATCTTCGACAGGGCGCCGTCCAGCTCCTCGCGGCGCGTGGCCGACGCGAGGCTCTTCCGCACGTCGGCGACGGCCGCGGCATCGGCTGCCGGGAGCTTCGCGGCAGCGGCCGCCCGCTCCTTCTCGGGGGTCGGAGCCAGGGGTGCGGAAGGGGCGCCGGCCGCGGTCGTCGTCGGGGTCGCTCCACTCGCCGCGGGCTTCGCCGGTTCGGAGGCCGGCTTCTTCTTCGTCTCCCGGCTCGTCGATGCCGCCGGTTTCGCCGTCTCGGTACCCTTCGCGGCCGGCCTGGCGGCCACCTTTTCGGGCTTCGGGGTCGCCGGCTTCGCCGGGGCCGCACCGGCCGCGGCGGGCGGCTTGCGCGAAGCGGCAGCCTTGGCGTCCGCCGCCTTCTTGTCCGCCGCCGCCTTTTCGTCGGCCGCCTTCTTGTCGGCGGCGGCCTTCCGGTCCGCGGCCCTCTTCTCGTCGGCAGCTTTCTTGTCGGCTGCCTTCTTGTCCGCGGCGGCCTTCTTCTCCGCAGCGGCACGGCGCTCGAGCTCCTTCTTGCGCTCGCGCGGCGTGAGGCTGGCGAGATCGACCTCGTGCTTGCGGGTGAGGAGCGGCGCGAAGACCGGAATCGTCTTCAGCACCTCCGGCGCAACCCACTCGGCGACCTTGTTCTCGAACGCGCGGCGCTCCTCCGGCGTGACCGCAGCGGCGGAATAGCTGCCGAACTTCTCCTCGACCTCTTCGATCTTGCCGAACGACTCGAGGAACGCATCCTTGTCGCCCAGCGCCGCGGCAGCGAGGCCGAGCCGGATCCGGCACTCGACCAGGAGCGCCGGCGAGTCGAGCAGGCCGAAACAGGCGACGCGGAGATCCTTCACCGCGCCGGCGGCATCGCCGCGGGCGAGCGAGGTGCGTCCGTCGCGCATCAGCCCGGTGTAGAACGGGTCGGGCTCGGTCGCCTGCCCCGCCGCCGCACGCGGGCCACCGATCCCCCCGAGCAGAACGAGGCCGGCGAGCAGCCAGCCGGTCTGTTGCCTGCGCACGATCCCGCGTCCCGTCATGCCGTCACCTTCCATCGTCAGTTCGTCCTCGATCCCGGCGCCGCAACGTGCACGAAGGCCGGTGGCGCCGGAATCCCCGGAAGCGGCGTGTCCGCCAGGACCGCGCGCGGATTGTCGATCGTGACCGCCCGTGCCGCCGGCTCGCCGAGGAGCTCGGCCACGGTCCGGTAGGCGCGCGCGAGGCCCGGCGGACGCCAGTCGGGGCGATGGGCGTCGCTGGCGACGAACTGCACCCAGCCGGCGCGCAGGAGCTCCCATGCCCGCTCCTTCGCGCCGCGGCCGAACTCACCGGTGACGCTCATCGCGGTGATCTGGAAGAGGGCGCCGGCCTCGGCGAGGCGGGCGAGAGGCTCCTCCTCGCTTTCCCAGAGGAACGGGATCATCTCCGGGTGGGCGAAGATCGGCCGCCAACCCTCCGCCAGCAGCTCGCGCACGAGCTCCACCGGGTCGGGACCGACGCCGAACGGGTCGAGCTCCAGCAGCAGGTAGCGCGATCCGGCGAGCGGCAGGATTCCGCTCCGTTCGCGCGCGGCGAGATCGGCGAGGAGCTCCGAATCGACCCGGATCTCGGCGCCGAGCCGGAGCTCGGGCCTGCCGCCAGTACGCCGGACTCCCTCGGCGATCTCGGCGAGACGGTCCTGCAGGCGGCGCGGGTCGGCGGTCTCCCACTCGTCGCGGCGCTGGTGCGGCGTCGCGACGAGCACCTCGCATCCGTCGCTCGCGGCGAGCGACGCCATCGCCAGCGCCTGCTCGAGATTCTCAGCGCCGTCGTCGGTCGAATGCAGAAGGTGCAGGTGCAGGTCGATCAAAGGGCCGCGACCCCGCCGGTGGAGGCCGGCGCATCGGGTCCGCTGGCGCCGTAGGCCTCGTACGTCCCGCTGTAGCCGCCCTTGTAGCGTCCCTGGATCGCGTGATGCCGGTTGAGCACGGCGCCGAGGAGCTTCACTTCGGCCTGGACCAGGCGATCGCGGCAGCTCTTGGCGTCGCGGCGCTGGACGTGCCCGGCCCGCAGGCAGAGGACAACGCCATCGGACTGCGAGCCGATCAGGATGCCGTCCGTCACCGCCAGGGTCGGCGCGGTGTCGATGACGACGATGTCGAACTGGGCCCGCACGAACTTGAGGAACTCCTGCATCCGCTCGGACGAGAGGAGCTCCGACGGGTTCGGAGGGATCGGCCCGGACGGCGTCAGGAACAGGTTCTCGATGTCGGAGCGGAAGATGATCCTCTCGGCCTCGGCGCCGTGGGTGAGGAAGCTCACCAGGCCGGTCTTGTTGCCGGCGCGGAACACCTCGTGCTGCCGCGGCTTGCGCAGGTCGCCGTCGACCAGCAGGACCTGCTTGCCCAACTGCGCGAGGACGACCGCGAGGTTCGCCGCGGTGGAAGTCTTGCCCTCCGACGGCACGGCCGACGTGACCACGATCACCTTGAGCTCCTGCGCCGAGGAGAGCAGGAGCGCCGTGCGCAGCGAGCGGTACGCCTCGGCGACCGCGAGTCGCGGCCGGAGATGCGGCAGGAGCTCGATCGCGACGTCGCTGTCGGATCCCTTGCGCCGGGGGCGCCCGGACTTGCCCGCTTTCCCGCTGGAAGCGGTCACGGATGGAACGACGCTCGTCGCGGCACGCCGCGAGGCGCCGTAGCCGTACCCGTAGCCGTAGCCGTAGCGCCCGAGGAGGCCGCCTCCCTGCCCGTCTCCGGAGACGTCCGGGACGACGGCGAGGACCGGCAGCCCGAGGAGGCGTTCGACCTCGTCGGTGCTCTTGATCGTGCGGTCCATGTAGTGCAGGAGGAAGACGAGACCGATGCCGGCGAGCAGTCCGGCGCCGATCCCCATCGTCAGGCTGCGCTGGAGCGACGGCCGGAACGGACCGCCCGGGACGAGCGCCCGGTCGACGATGCGCACGTTCGATTCGCCGGTCGCCTGGAGGCGCGACGAGACGTCGGTCTCCGACTGCTTGCGCACCAGCTCGTCGAGGAGCGAGCGCCGGGTCGAGATCTCGACCTGCAGGTTGTTGTACTCGACGGCGGCGGAGTTCAACTGCCGGTTCTCGGCCTTGATCTGGTTGAGCTCGGAGGCGAGCGCCTGCTCGCGGCGCAGCGCCGTCTGGTACTCGCCGCGGCCCGCTTCGCGCGCCTTGGTGAGCGCCTCGGCGGCGACCGTCTTCAGGTTCTGCCGGCTCTGCTCGATCTTCGACTTGAGCTCGACCATCGCCGGCCACTCGGGTTTGAAGGTATTGAGCTTGGCGGCGTAGTCGCGCTCCATCTCGAGCAGGTTCGCGCGCTGCGAAGCGAGGAGCGGATCGTTGAGGACGTCCGTCGCCCGCTCGCCGGAGGTCGAGTTGAGCTCGTTCAGGCGCGCCTCGCGGTTGATGCGCTCCGAGACCGCCGCGATGTAGTCCTGGTTGAGCGCTTCGAGCCGGCGCAGCGTGACGTTCGAAGCCGGGTCCATCGACACGATGTCGGTCCGCCGGCTGTACGCCTGGAGCTGGTTCTCCTTGTCCTGGATCTCCTGCTTCAGGGTATCGATCTGCGCCGCGAAGAAGGTCGAAGTCTTGCCGGCGACCCGCGTCCGGTTCTCGATCCCCCAGTCGATGTAGGCGTCGGCGAAGCCGTTGGCGACCTTCGCCGCCGTCTCCGGCGAGCGCGAGCGGAACGAGATCTCCACCAGCTGGGTGTTGCGCAGCGGGTTGACTTCGAGCGCGCCGAGGAGCCCGCCGGCGAGGCGGCCGATCGCCGCCTCGTCGTCGGCCGCGGAGACCGGCTTCGCTGCCTCCGTCGCGCCGTCCGTCGCCGGGGCCGCCGGGCCGTTCAGACCGAGGTTCAGCACGACGCGCTCGGCGAGGCCGCGGCTGGTGAGCAGCCGGTACTGCGTCGGGTAGTACTCGGTGTTGAACCAGTTCTCGAGCCAGGCGTCCTGCACCGCCTGCAGCGGCACCGAGACACGGCGCTCGATCTGGATCAGGGTCGTCGCCCGGTACTCCTTCGGCGTCACGGCGTACTGGATGAGCGCCATCGCCAGCGCCAGCAGGGTGACGATGGCGATCAGCCGCCAGCGCGACGACAGCACCCGCAGATAGTCGGCGAGATGAAAGTCGCTCTCGGGCTCGATCAGATCGCGCAGCGGATCGGGCGCCGACGCTCCGGGCCGGTTCGAGGAAATCAAAAGAGCGACTCCTTGACCACCAGCACGTCGCCGTCGCCGAGCTCGAGGTCGGGCTCCTTGCCGGCGAGGACGCGCTTGTAGTCGACGTCGATCTCCTCCTGCAGCGTGTCGCCCTTGCGGCGCTTCACCGAGAGCTTCTTCGACGCGCGGTCGGAGAGGCCGCCGGCTCGGGCGATCACCGAAAGAACCGTGATCCGCTCGGTGCTCTTGAACTTGAGCGCGCCGGGCGAGAGCACCTCGCCGAGGCAGAAGACGGTGACCTCGATGGTCGACGGTACGTTGATCAGGTCGTTGGCGAAGATCGGGATGTTGGCCTTCGGGTCGCCCTGCACGAACAGGCTGTCGATGCGGATCGAGATCTGGTCGGAGAGCCCGTTCTCGGCGCGGCGCAGGATGTAGGCGAAGTCGCCGTGCGCGTCGGCCAGACCTCCGGCGGCGGCGAGCGCCTCGATCAGGGTCCAGCGTCCGGGGAAGGCGAGGTTGCCCGGGGTCTTCACCGCACCGATCACGGTGATCGGCCGGGAGCGGAACTCGAGCACCTCGACGCTCACCGACGCGCGGTTGACGTAGCGCGACTCGAGGAGCTCCTTGAGGCGTGCCGCGAACCCTTCGGCGGTCAGCCCCTCGGCGGGAACCTCACCGATCAACGGGAGGTTGACGGTGCCCTTGGCCGAGACCCGGGCCTCGACGTTGAGCTCCGAGACCTCGTACACCTTGATCGAGATCAGATCCTTGGGGCCGAGGCGGTAGGCCGAGCTGCTGCCCGGGGCGGCCGGGACGGTCTGCCCGCGGGCCTCCGACGGAGCCGCGATCGCCGCCCAGCCGAGCAACAGCAGGGCCAGCGAGGCGCTGACGGACGGAAGGCGGAGGCGTCCCGCGGACGCGGCGGTTCGGAGCATCGGACCGCAAATTATACGGGGGTTCAGTACCAGGTGCCGGAACCGCTGCTCAGACCGAAGCCGAGCGACCCCTGGATCTCGTCCACCTCGCGCTTCGGCAGGCCGGCGTTCGAGGTGATCTCGGTCCGTCTGTAGCCCACCTTGAGGTCGAAGCGGCGGCCGAGCTGGACCGTGAGCGCGGCACCGTAGGCCGAGAGATCGTCGGAGCGGTCGTCCCCGCCCAGCTCCGCCGTGTAGTCGAGCGAGCCGCTCTCCGAGAACAGGTCGAGCCCCAGCCGGTGGCCGAAGCGCATCGTCACCCCGACGCCCACCCGGTCGTCGACGTAGGCGGTGTCGGACGCCACGAGAAGCGAATAGGCGAGGGAGCGCGAGGCGTAGATCCGCGACTGCAGGCGCTCGCGCGGCCGCCACTCGATGCGGGCGTCGCCGGTCGAACCGGTGAAGGCGCCGAACGAGGAGCCGGGCTCGCCGGCGAAGTCGTTGTCTTCGTAGGTCGCCGAAACGCCGAGCTTGGGGCGGTCGTAACGCAGCTCGGCGAACCAGAAGTCTCCCGAGTTCGAGCGGTCCGCGGCGCCGGCGTCGAAGTCGCTCTCGGAGTGTCCGACGCCGCCGCCGACGAAGATCGTGTCGGTCGGGTAGTAGCGCAGGCCGCCGCGATAGCTGCGGTCGGTGCGATCGAGATCCGAGAACAGCTCGTCGAGATCCTGATCCGCGGCGAGGCTCTCGAAGGTCGAATCTTCACCGTGGCCATAGACCGCGAGATGGCGCATCACCGGCACCTCGAGCGTCGCCGCCAGCCGGTCGGTCCGCCCCGAGACGCGCTGCAGGACCTCGGTCGTGGCGTAGTCGAAGTCCTCGTTGCGCTGCGCGGTGATCTCGATCGAGAGGCGGTTGAAGTAGGTGAAGACGCCGGCGCCGAAGCGCTGGTTGACGCCGCGCTCGTTGTCGCGCTCCTTCCACCAGATGTACTCGGGGAGGGCGTAGAGGGCGATCGTCGTCTTGCTGCCGACCGGCAGGTAGCCGTGCAGTCCGAGGCCGGCGCGCGCCGTGAGGTCCGAGTCGGCGCCGGAGTCCGGGCTGTCGACGAAGGTGAGATCGGAGATCCAGAAGGCCGGATCGAGCCGCAGCGGACCGGCGTGCCAGCGGGCCTCTTCGACCGCCTTCTCGAGCGCCTCTTTGCGCCCTTCGGCCTCATTGGCGGCGCCGCCCGGCGCCGTATACTGCCGGACCTGCGCGCCGGCCGGTACCACCACGAAGAGAGCCGCGAGACCCGCGGCGACCATCGACTGTCGCGACATTCGCCGATGATACGACACGTCTCCTGGCGCGCCCTCCCCCTCGCACTCCTGCTGGTGTGGGCGCCGCTGCCGTTCGGGAGCGTCTCCCCGGCCGCCTCGCAGGCGCTCTTCCTCCTCACCGCCCTGGTCGCTGCCGGTGCGCTCCTGCTCCCCGCGCCGGAGGCGGCCGGTACGCTGCAGGCGCCGCCCTGGCCGCGCTTCGTCGCCGCCTCCCTCGCCGCGCTCCTGGCGATCGGCGCATTGGCCTTCGTCCAGTCGATCGCCTGGACCGCGGGAGTGGCGCGGACGATCGCGCCCGCCCTCGCGACATACGCCGAAGGCGGCGCCGCTCTCGTCGATCCGGGCGCGACGCTCGCCAGGGCGCCGCTCTCGCTCGCCCCGCACTCGAGCCGCGCAGCGGCGTTCGACTGGTGGCTGCCGCTCCTCGCGGCGATCGCCGCGCTGCGCCTCGGCGCCTCGCGCAGGGTGCGCCGCCTCCTCCTCGGCGCCCTGGTCGCCGCCGCCGCGATCGAGATCGCGATCGGCGTCGAGCTCTGGATCACGCGCTCGAACAGTCTCTGGGGTGTCACGCTCGCACCGTTCCCCGGCCGCCTGCGCGGCAGCTTCGTGAACCCCAACCATCTGTCTCTCTTCCTGGAGATCGCCCTCGTCGCGATCTTCGCCTGGCTCTGGTGGACGGTCCGGCGCTACTGGGTGAGCGCACGACGGGCCGAGGAGCGCCTGCTCCGGGTCGGGCCGGCAGCCCTCGCCTTCCTCTTCGTCTTCGCCGGCATCGCGCTCACGGCGTCGCGCGCCGGCATCCTCGCCGCGATCGCCGCGCTCGCTGTGCAGGGGATGCTCGTCGGCAGCCGCCGCGGACGCACCTGGGTCCTCGCGACCGGGCTCGGCGCGGCACTCGTCGGCATCGGCTTCGTCCTCGTGGTGGGGGTCGAAGGGGCCCTCGGGCGGCTCGTCTCGACGCCGCTCGGCGAGCTGGGCGGCGGCTCCCGCCTGCAGGCCGCTCTCGCGACACTCGATCTCTGGCGGATCTCGCCGGTCACCGGGGTCGGCCTCGGCGCCTTCCGTGCCGCCTTTCCGCTGGTGCAGCCGGAGTCGCTCGCCGGGCTCTGGCGCCACGCCCATTCGGACTGGGTGGAGCTGCTGGCGACGGCGGGGGTGGTCGGGATGGGTCTGCTGCTGTTCGGGCTGTGGAGCTACGTCCGGCGGCTGCGCCTCGTTCTCGCGGACGGCGAGAGCTCCGAGGAGCGCGCCGCCGGGGTCGCCGCGGCCGGAGCGCTCGTCGTCGTCGGCCTGCACTCGTTCGCCGATTTCGGACTCACGATGCCGGCGAACGCGCTGACGCTCGCCGTGGTGCTGGGCGCCGCGGCGGCGGCACGAACCCGCGCCGCCGCCGCGAAGGGCTGATTCCGCCCGTCGACTCCCTTCCTGCCGCTCAGCCGCCCTGGTGGATGACGACGTTGCCGTTCACGGTCCGCACCTTGACCTGGTGCGCCGCCCCCGTCGATCCCTTGCCGTAGATGTACTTCCTCGGCGATCCCTGCTCGTACGACCAGTCGTTCGACTGCCGCTGCTGGACCGGGAAGTCGCTGCGGATCTCGTAGGCGCGCTTGCTGTTGCGGGTGTAGGCGAGCTCGAGGTCGAAGTCGGCCGCGAAGCCGGAAGGCAGCGTGAGCTCGATGGTTCCGCCCTTCGACTCGATGTCGACGTCGCCGCCGCTGCCGACCATCCGCACGACGACATCGCCGCCCATCGTCGAGGCCGTCACGTCGCTCGACGCCTCGCCGATCTCGATCCGGCCGCCCATGGTCGAAGCGTCCACCGGTCCGCCGGCCGACTCGATCGTCACGTTGCCCCCCATCGTCGAGACCTCGGCACCGGCCGGCGCGGTCTTGACGTGGATCGGGCCACCCATGGTCGAGATCCGCACCACGTTGCCGGCTCCGGCGCCGATGCCGTCGGAGTCGTCGATGGTGACCAGTCCGCCCATCGAGGTCCCCTTGAGTCCGCCGCGGACGTTGTGGAATTCGACGTTGCCGCCCATGGTGCTGACCTTGCCGTCGGCCTCCGAGTCGGTCACCTGGATCTTGCCGCCCATGGTGTTGAGCGTGACTTCGCCACGGACCTCGTGCAGCACGATCGCGCCGCCCATGGTCTGCCCGTCGAGCCTGCCTTCGACGCCGGTGATCCGGATATCGCCACCCATCGTCTCGAGATCGACGTCGAAGCGGTCGGGAACGGTGATCGTGAGATCGACATCGGCCGACGTGTTGCGCTGATTGCCGCTGACCTCCGAGGAGACTCTGACCCCGTCGGCGGTGGCGACCGCCATGACCTGCACCCTCGCCTTGTCGCGCCCGGAGACCGCGGCGTCGATCGTCACACCGCTGCCGCCGCCCTGGATCGTGATGCCGCCGCCGGTGCGCAGGCGGATCTCCAGGTTCTCTCCGGGCGCGCGGTCGAACTGCCAGTGCTGCGCCAGCGCCGCCCCCGGTGCGAGCACCAGGCCGAGCGCTGCCATGCGGGACCAACGGAACATCGTTCGTCGAAACATCGGGAACCTCCCTCTGGAATCAGGAATCGCTGCGTTGAATGTAGGAACGGGCCGACTGGTAGAGCGCACTGTCTCCCTCGCTCGGCCCCCTGCCGATCGCCCGCTCCAGCTCGTCGGGCTGCACGCGATCGCGCGTCAGATAGTCGATCGCCGCGAGACGCATCTGGACGGACGGCTCGTTCTCGAGGATCGCCAGCATGGCGGCGCGCACGTCGGGATCGCCGGCCCGCTCGGCGAGACGGCTCTGCGCGAGCAGGCGCACGCCGAGGTTCTCGTCGCTCCGCATCGCCACCAGCAGGGCCTGCTCGACCTTCGGATCCATCGCCAGGTCGCGGTCGCCGGCGAGGCCGACGGCGCGAATGCGGGTGCCGACCGAGGAGCTGCCGACAAGCGACTGCACGAGCACTTCGGTGACCAGCGGATCGCTTTTCGCGAGCTCGAGGTCGAGGTGGCGCGCGACGTCGAAGCTCAGCCGCACGCGCGCTCCGGCGAGCTCCTCGACGGCGACGTTCGAGTAGACGAACGGCGAGTTCTCGACGTCTTCGAACCGGGTGTTGCGGACCGCGGCGGTGCGGATCTCGCCGGTGAGGCGACGATCGACCGCCGCGCTCGCCGGACCGGCAGCCGACGACGGGTCGGAGACAGCTGCCGAGCGCTCCGCGGCACGCGGAACGCCGCGGCTCCCGAGGAGCCAGCCGGCGGCGAGGAGCAGGAACGCCAGGCCGGCGGCCAGCGCCGGCGACAGCCGCCAGCCGGATGGCGCCGGGGTCGGCGCGGGGAACGGCACGACGGCGGGACGGGCGAGCTCGGCGACGACCGCCCGGCGCATCGCGGCGAACCGGTCGGCGGCAGGCTCCGGAACCTCTCCCTCCGCGCGCACCCGGCCGAGCAGATCGAACAGGTCCGAGCAGGCGGTGCACGTTTCGAGATGGGCGAGCAGGAGCTCGCGCTCGTTCTCGTCGAGCTCGCCGGCGTGGGCCCGGTCGATCCACAGTTCGAATTCGCGGCAATCGGTCATCGCACTCTCCTACGCCCCGCTTTCGACGGCGCGCCGCAACTGGCGCACGCCGCGGACGAGCAGGTTCTTCGTCATGGTCTCGCTGCAGTCGAGGACGGTCGCGATCTCGCGGAGCGGCATCGCGGCGACGGAGCGCGCAAGCTTGGCGGCGCGAGGGCGCGCGTGGATCCG